>PXRX01000008.1:101190-250568 GCA_003023195.1 Halobacteriales archaeon QS_8_69_26 | reverse complement strand
CGCGGCGCTCACGGGTCTGGTGCGGAGAAGCGCCGAGGAGGAGATTCGAACCACGGTCGATCGCTTCCTCGCTCGCGGTGCTCGCGAGACTGCGCTCTCTCTGGTTCAAATCTCGACGGCGCTTTTCCCGTCCGATGGCCCGCGACGCTACGCGCCGCTCGCCGGGTAGTGACGGGAAAAGCGCCGAGGAGGAGATTTGAACTCCTGAGTCCTTGCGGACAGTTGCTCTCGAGGCAACCGCCTTGGCCGGGCTAGGCTACCTCGGCTCACCTCTAACTCGGGAACGTCCGGGATTTATCGGTTTCGGTTTGCTCGATCCCACCGCCACCGTCGGCGCGAGGGATCGCCCCGTCCGACCGGTATCGGACGGCATCCGACACCGCCTACAGTAACTTTACCGTAAATTGGCCGAGAGACGGCGGCCGGATCCACTCCGGACCGGACCTGTCGGACCGGCGACCCGAGACCGCCAGTCATAAGCCGACTGCTCCCGCCGGGGCGAACATGGACATGGACGTCACTCGTGCGAGCGAGGAGTGTGGGGCGATCCTCGACGAGATCGGGGAGTCGGTCATCGCCGACCGCGAGTTCTTCGAGACGGTGATGGTGGGGATCCTCGGCCGGGGTCACGTCCTCCTGGAGGACGTGCCCGGGACGGGCAAGACCCTGACCGCACGGGCGTTCGCGTCGGCGCTGGGGCTGTCGTTCTCGCGGATCCAGTTCACGCCGGACCTGCTCCCGGCCGACGTCACCGGGACGAACGTCTTCAACGAGCAGGAACGGGACTTCGAGTTCAACGAGGGACCGATCTTCGCGAACGTCGTCCTGGCCGACGAGATAAACCGCGCGCCGCCGAAGACCCAGGCCGCCCTCCTGGAGGCGATGGCCGAGCGGCAGGTGACCGTCGACGGCGAGACTCACGACCTGCCGACGCCCTTCTTCGTCATCGCCACCCAGAACCCCGTCGAACAGGAGGGGACCTTCGCGCTGCCGGAGGCACAGGTCGACCGGTTCATGATCAAGACCTCGATGGGCTACCCCGACGAACCGGGCGAGATCGAACTGCTCAAGCGCCGGGCCGCCAGGGACAGCCAGGTCCCGACCGTCGGCCAGGTCGTCACCCCCGACGAGGTGCGGGCCCTCCGGGCCGTCCCCGAGGACGTCCGGGTCGACGAGGACCTGTTGACATACATCGCGGCCATCTCCCGCGCGACCCGCGACGACCCCCGGGTCGAGGTCGGGGTCTCCCCCCGTGGCACCCAGCGCCTGTTCGAGGCCGCCCGTTCCCGGGCCGCCCTGGAGGGCCGGGAGTTCGTCACCCCCGACGACGTCAAGCGCGTCGCCCGGCCCGCCCTGGCCCACCGCCTCGTGTTGACCCCCGACGCCACCGTCAACGAGGTCCGGAAGGAGCAGGTCATCGAGACCGTCCTCGGCGAGATTCCCGTCCCGACCGTCGAGTAGCCCCGACGGGACTCACTCGGGCATCGCAACCGAGGGCGCTGGCGCGGGGATCGGTCCGTTACCGACCATCGACGAGTCCGGTGTGATGGCACCGTCACCGTCGTCCGTCCCGGAGGGGGCCGCGACGGTCACCTCTCCGGACGATCCCTCCACTGTAGCGCCGTCGACGAACGCCTCGGTGCCGACGAGCACCACGGCGGTGTCCTCGCCGACCGGGCGGTAGTCGACGGCGTAGTCCTCGACTGCCCAGCGGTCGCCGGTTCGATCGCCCCGGGCGTCGAGGTAGTCCGCGAAGACGTCGTCGAACCCGCTCCTGTTCTCGGCGTCGTCGAACCGCAACACCCACGCGTAGGACGACTCCCCGGACGAGGGCCGGAAGGTGAGGAGGCTGTCGTTGCCCCACCCCTCGGCGGCCCGGGTCGCCGCCGACTCGTCGACCCCGTTGCGAAGCGCCGTCCGGAGCCAGGCCTCGCCCATCCGGTCGGTGCCCTGGAAGAAGTAGTCGCCCTCCTCGACGGTCACCGAGAGGTCCCGCGGTGGCTCGGCGCCCGGCGGGTGGCCGTGGATCACCTGTTCGGCGGTCCGGGGCGGGTCCTCGTAGACGGCGGGCAGGTCGCGCGGGTCGTCGACCCGGTCGGCGACGTACCGGTGACCGAGGACGTACTGGTCGTTCCCGTACCGGTCTATCGACCCCGGTTCGAGCTGTTCGGCCAGCCGCGGGTAGACCCCGGAGTTGGTCTCGTCGGTGTCGACGTACCGCCGGATGTAGGCGTCGGTGGCGTACACCGCGGCACCCTCGAGGACGCTCCGGTAGACGAACTGCCCGTCGGTCGTGTCGGCGTCGACCGACTCCAGGACCGAGCGGTGGCGGTCCTGGGCGAACTGGACGTAGTGGACGAGTTCGTGTGCCAGCACGTAGTGGACCGCCGTCGTCTCGTTGTCGCCCAGGAACAGTGCGACCTGTCCCAGGGCGCTGGTCGCACCGCTCTCCATGGCCGTGGGGTCGTCCAGCCCCTCCGGGTCGCGTTCGACGCCCATCGCCTCCCAGAAGGAGGGTCGCAGGCTGATCGCCTGCGTACTGTCGTTGTCCGTCCCGTCGTCGTCAGCGTCGTCGAACTCGTCGGGGTCGAAGACGCGGATCCGTGCCGGCGGGTCGGCGTCGGCGTCGAGGACGACCAGCACTCGCGCGTACACGCCGTCGGGGTCGACGCCGATGGGCGGCCCGTCGACCTCGATGTCCCCCTCGATGTCCTCGCCGGACGGCGTCCGCTCCGGGTCGTTGGTCGTCGGCGTGACGCACCCCGCGGTCACGAGGAGGAGCGTCGCGGCCAGCGCTGCGAGGCGCGACACGGATCGGTCACCCGGCGGTGCCGGTTCGCACGGCCTCGCTCGCCACGGCTTCCGGGACGGCAGCGACCGGGGGCGACGCCCACCGGTCGTTCCCGGCGTCAGCGGCCGGGACGTGGGCCGACCCGCCGGAGTCGACCCCCGCGGCCAGTGCCGGCGACCCGGTCGACCGGTTGCTGAGGTTGACCGCGGACTCCGCCTCCTCCGGGAGTTCGATCGACGCTGGCTCGCCGTAGCCGTGGTAGTCGATGGTCATGGAGACGTTCTGGTCGACCTCCTGGCCCCGGGTCGAGAGCGTGGTGTTGATCTGTGCCTCGGTCCGCACCGGCAGGTCGGTCCCGGTCGCGAGGTAGAACGTGAAGTTCGCGCGGTGGACCGTGATGTTCACCCGGGACTCCCCGTCGACCCCGAACAGGCCGGCAGCGAGGTCCTTGTAGTCCTCGGAACTGACGTCCGCACGCAGGACCCGGGCGTCAGTGCCGTTGACCGTCTCCGTCCCGGCCAGTTCGAGCGTCGTGGCGTTCTCCAGGACCGCCTGCTGACGGGTCATCGTGTCCTGGAACTTCCAGTACCGGGAGAAGTTGTCGGAGACGTCGACTTCGACCCACCGCGACCCGAACTGCTGGACGTACTGGTCGCTCCTGCTGTACTGCGTCCGGTCGACGACCCAGATGGACTGCTGGCTGGTGCGCGCCCCGCTCTCGGCGGTGGTGTCGAGCTGGAGTTCGCGGTTCTGGCGGTCGAAGACGCCCGTCGTCGACTGGGTCTGGCGCTGGGCGACCGGGCCCGAGACCACGACCTCCTGTTCGACCGCTATCCGGTAGGTCTCGACGTCGTCCATCGCCGCGACGGCGTCGTCACGGAGCTCCGCCGGGCCGCGGTCGTCGGTCTCGGTGGTCGCTCCGGTAGTCCCCCCAGCGTCCGTCGTCTCCCCAGCGTCGGTCGTCTCCCCCGCGTCCGTCGTCTCGGCGGCCGTCGTCCCGCCGTCGCCGTCCCCCGTGAGACCGGCACAGCCGGCGGTCAGTACCCCCAGGGCGACGACCAGGACTGCGATCCGTTGTCGTCTCATCATCGGATCTTCGGAAACGCGGGGAAAATTCCTTCGATCCGGCGGTGGAGAGAACCGGGCGACGGTGGCGTGACCGTCACCCGATCTGGGGAGACGATCGTGGGATGATCGCCCCTCGAACGAGCGACGGACCGGTGGCTGTCGGAGTGATGACGCATGAATGTGGACGCCCGGGGTTGCCCGGCGTTCCGGACCGGGGAGACCCGGTCGCCGACTCCACCCCGCGACCCCCCGAGCGACGGGCGTCCGGCGGTGGGCTGCTCGCTTCCGCGCCTGACCCGTTGTCGCCGGCGAACCGCACCGAATCGCCCCTGCGGGCGACCGCCGCGGACCGCTGTCCCCGGAGGACGAGGCTTCCACGTCGACTCCCGGGGCCCGGACCGGTCGGACCGCACGCACCCGGGATTCGGCCCCCGCTAAAGACCATAGCGCGGGTTTCGAGCGGGGCCTAACCGCCCGGCCTAGTCCGTCCGACTCGTTAGCCGACTGTGCTTAAGTCCCTTTCGACTGCCGGAGATCGGGGGCAGTGACGGGGCCGGAGCTCCGGTAGTGAGCAGGGTGGCGGGCCGGAGCTCCAGTAATGAGCAGGGTGGCGGGCCGGAGCTCCAGTAATGAGCAGGGTGGCGGGCCGGAGCTCCAGTAATGAGCAGGGTGGCGGACCGAAGCTCCAGTAATGAGCAGGGTGGCAGGGCGGAGCTCCGGTAGCACGATTCGATCGCTCCCGTCGCGTGTGCTGGCGTCACTCCGCGTCCCGGTCCCCGGCGTGCCACCAGTCGGAGTAGGCCTCGCCGCAGGAACACCGCGCGTAGGCGTGGACCACGTCGCCCTCCCCGTACCTGTCGTCGTCGTCCGGCTGTTGGCGTTCGACGAACGCGAACACGATCCGTGCGGCGTGGGCCGCGTCGTCCTCGCCCGCGGCCGGACAGTCGCCCCCCGTCAGGTCGGCGCGGACTCGCCCGTCCCGATCCATCGCTTCCCTGGCGAAGGCCATCGCGCCGACGCCGGTCGCGGTCTGGAAGACCGACCGCCCTCGCTCGCCGTCGAGGACGAGGACGACGCCCCCCGCGACGGGTTCGCCGTGGGACCGGAGCCGTTCGGGGTCGTCGACCGCCTCGTCCGAGAGGTAGATCGCCACGTCGTCGGGCCGCTCGGCGGCGAGAAACGCCGATCGCTTGTCGTTCATCGGGGACCGGTTCGGGGCGGGGGCGGAAATGACCGTCGCCTCGGGGGCGGGGCGCGGCAGAAGGACGGCGACCGGATCGGAACGGACGACCGTCCGCGCCGGAGGCGTCCCCCGCGTCAGCACTCCCGTTCGAAGGCGGCCTCGGCGGCCGAGCGCGCCTCCCCGGCGTCCCCGGACCTGCCCTCCCCGGCGGCGACCGCGGCCTGGTGGTAGTTCGTGGCCGCCTCCGCGACGTTTTCGGCGCGGCAGGCCCTGGCCCCGGGATCGATCCCGAAGTTCATCACCAGGGAGGACGAGGTCGCCTGCTGGTAGTGCTCGACCGCATCCGACGCGGCGTTCTCGGCGGTCGAGAAGGCCTCGGCCGCCGCCCCGTACTCCTCGCTCGAGTAGTCACTGACCCCGGTGGAGTAACTCTGGAGGGCCGTCACCAGGCCGAGTTCGCCGTCGACGAGGCTGGCGAACACGTCGAACCGGGTGTCCCACTCGGCGGACTCGTTCATCAGGTCCCGGAGTTCCCCGTCGAACACGTCCTCGCCGGGGTCGTAGAAGCTCCCCACCTCCGTGGCCTTCGCGTCGATGGCGTCCAGTTGCTCGCGGGCAGTTTCGAGGTTCGACTTCGCCGACTCCAGCAGCGACGTCGCGTCGTCGTACACCCCCGACTCGACCTGGAAGGTGGCGTTCTTGAACGCCCGGGTTGCATCCCGGACCACCACCAGGAAGTCGACGTAGCCACCGAGGAAGTCGGCGATGGCACGCAGTCGTTCGATCCGTCCGCGCTGGTCCTCGTCCGGCCCCCCGTCGGCCGCCTCGTCGAGGCTCCCCTCCGCGGCCGCGATCCGTCCCTTGAGGTCGTCGACGGTGAACGAGTCCATCGACTGCTGGCTCTCGGTCGGGGTCGGCGACGGCGAGAGCCGCTCCGCCACCGACCGGAGGTTCTCCCGGGCGTCCGCGATCGACCGGTCGACCGGGCCCGCCGTGGTCTCCGTGGTCGCGGTCGTGGTCCTCGTGGTGGTCGTCTCGGCCGTCGTGGGCGTCTCCGTCGTCGTCTCGGTGGTGTCCTGTCCTCCGCCCCCACCACCACTGATGCACCCGGCACCCGCGGCGAGGCCGGCGGTGCCGAGGAACCGCAGGAGTCGTCGGCGTTCCATATTGTGAACTACCTAGGAGTCATTAAAATGTTGATGGCCATGTCGATATTATTGTTAATGTATACAACTATGTAAAAATAAGCCGGAGGGTATCCGGAGGCAACCGTTGCCGGTAGTACGGGACAGTACCGTGATCGCCACTGGCGCTGGCGTTTCCCCGCCCACCGGCGCCCCGGGCGTCACCCGTCGTCCAGGTCGCGCGCGATGGACGCCAGCGAATCGTCGACGGCCTGGCGGTCGTCGTAGACGACACGCTGGCCCGGAACCCGGAGACCGTAGCGTGCCCCGGGGTCGAGGACGTCGACCAGTACCGGGTCACCCGCGCCCGGGTCGTTCGAGGCGACCCACTCGCCGAGGCGATCCGTCGCGTCGCCCGGATTCCTGGCGGCGTCGGGCGCGTCGTAGACGCCGGGAACGACGACGCCGTCGCCGGCCCGTTCCCGACGCGGGCGGGCGTATCGGTCGGTCCCGTCGAGGACGACCCGGACGACGTCGGCACCGACGCCGGTCCCGTCGCTCCCCGTCGGGAACTCCGGATCCCGCTCTACGACCACCCGGACCCGGCCGGTCGCGTCGGCGTCCAGGCGGGCGGGGACGGTCGTGACCGACGGGTGGTCGCTTGGAAGCCCGGTCATCGAGGAGTCACTCGTCCGTAGGGCGGGCGCTCAGTCCTCGTCCTCGCCGAGCAGTTCGCCGACCGACCCGGAGCCCTGTTCGGCGACGGTGGCGTTGATCTGCTGGATCTCGTCGCTGATTTCGCTCCCGCGGACGGTGACGCGCTTTCGCTCCCCGTCCCGGGAAGGCTGGTAGCCGACGCCGCCCGTGAGGAGGACCTCCTTGAGGCCGCTGCCGTCGACGTCCTCGCGCATCGGTCGGCCGGTGTGGTCGGACCCGCCCGTGATCTCCAGGGTGTAGCCGTCGAGGCCGACGGCGCTCCCGTCGACCTCGTCGCCTATCGCCCGTCCGATGAACCGGTTGGCGTTCTGGTCCGCTACGTCGCGCTGGTAGGTCTCGCCGGTGTCGGGGTCGCCGACGACGACGGTGAACTCGGCCATATGGACACCGAACCTTCCGCCGCCCAAAAACACGTCGAAACACGCCGGCCCGCCCTGGCCCCGCGGATCCGGCGGAACGCGGTGGATCCGGCGCGGGTCGAGGCGGTGAGAGCGGACCCCCTCGGAGAGCGGATCCTCCCGTAACCGTGAAACGTCTCTGGGACGACGGTCGTACCACGATCTCACGCCCGGTGGTGGATCGACCACGTCGGGACCCCACTCCCGGTGGTGGATCGACCACGGCACGTCCCATCCGACGGTCGAATCCATGAGCTGGCAACCGACGGTCTACTCCGCGGTTCCCGCGGTCGCGGCGCTCGCAACGGCGGGAGTGTTCGCTCTGGCCTGGCACCACCGGTCCCGGCCGATCGCGGTCCCGTTCATGACGATGCTGATGGGGCTGACCGGGTGGGCGTTGGCCTACGCGATCCAGATCGGCTTCGACTCGGCCGGTGCCCAGGAGTTATGGTCGAACGTCACGGCCACGTTCGGCTACACCGTCCCCACGCTCTGGCTGGTGGTCGCGCTCTACTACTCCGGCCGCGACGGGTACCTCACCCGCCCGGTGACCGGGCTGCTGGCAGCCCAGCCGCTCGCCATGATCGCCCTGATCTGGACCAACTCCGAGCACGGGCTGGTCTGGACGATCAATGGGTTGTCACGTGGGCCGGGCCCGACCGTCCTCGACGTGACCTTCCAGCCGCTCTACCTCGCTCACGTCGCCTACTCCTACCTGCTGATCCTGGGCGGCATCGCGCTGATCCTCGACGTCTACCGCCGGCAGTCGTCGGTCTACCGGAAGCAGGCGGGGGTCCTCGCGCTGGGCGCGGCCGTGCCGACGGTGGCCAACGTCGCCTTCACGCTGGGGCTGAGTCCGATCCCGGAACTGGACTTCACGTCGTTCACGTTCGCCGTCACGGCGGTGCTGTTCGGGCTGGCGCTGTTCGAGTTCGACCTGCTGAACCTGGTGCCGGTGGCCCGCCGGAACATGCTGGAGGACCTCGACGCCGGCATCGTCGTCCTGGACGAGGAGGACCGCGTCGTCGAGTTCAACGACGTCGCCGGGCAGGTACTCGACCCCGCGCCGACCGTCGGGGAGCGACCGGACGCCTCGTTCCCCGTCGCCCTCGACGAACTGGACGGAACCGTCCTGGAGACGGCCGTCGGCGGGCCGGTCCGGTACTACGACGTCCGCGTCTCCCCCATCGACGACCACCGCGGCCGGCACGTCGGCCGGTCCGTCGGACTGGTCGACGTCACCGGGATCCGCGAACGCGAGCAACGCCTCGCGGTCGCCAACCGCCTCCTCCGGCACAACCTCCGCAACAGCGTGTCGGTGATAGACGGCTACGCCCAGCGCCTGGAGGGGCAGGTCGAGGACGGCGCCCAGGAGGACCTGGTGACCGTCCGGGACGAGGCCCTCCACCTCGCGGACCTCGGCGAGAAGGCCCGCGAGATGGTCCGGACCCTCGACCACGGTCCCGCCGAACGGACGCCGGTCGACGCCGTCGCCGCCGTCGAGGGGGCCATCGAGTCGGTCGGGGACGTCCGTCCGCACGCGGCCGTCGAGGCCGACCTCCCCCCGGACGCGTGGGTGGACGCGGTCGACTCCCGGTCCGTCCAGGTGGCCGTCGAGAACCTCCTGGAGAACGCCATCCAGCACAACGACAGCGCGGAGCCGTGGGTCCGCGTCTCCGTCTCGACGGCCCCGGGGACCGGAGCGGCGGATCCGTCGGCCACCGCGGCCCGGGAGAACGCGCCGGCCGCGACTCCGAATGGCGGGACCGCACCGGACGACTTCGTCCGGATCCGGGTCGAGGACGACGGTCCGGGGATCCACGACGAGGAACGCGAGGTCCTCGCCCGGGGTGCCGAGACCCCCCTGCGTCACGGGAGCGGCCTGGGCCTGTGGATCGTCAACTGGACCGTCCGGACCTCGGGCGGTGACGTCACCATCGAGGACAGGGACCCACGGGGCACCGCCGTGACCCTCTCGTTCCCCGCCGCGGACCCGCCGGACACCGCCGGGGACTGATCTCTCGATCACCCGTCAACGACCTCGCCCGCGATCACCCGTCCAGTTCCACGACGTCGCCCACGGCGGGTGCGCTCGCGTCGTAGCCGTCCGCGCGGAGGTCCGTGGCGAACCGTTCGGTCCGGTCCCCGTGGTTGACCAGCACCCGGGCGTCGCGGTACGACGAGAGGAACGACCGCAATCCCGGGCGGTCGGCGTGGGCCGAGAAGTCGAACTGCTCGACGCGGGCGCTGACGCGGATCCGCCGACCGTCTATCTCCGCGCTCCCCGTCTCGACCAGGTCCCGGCCGGGCGTCCCCTCGACCTGGTAGCCGGTGAGGGCGATGGTGTTCGTCGGGTCCCCGGCGACCGCCGGCACGTACGTCATCGCGGGCCCGCCGGAGAGCATCCCGCTGGTCGTGACGATGACGGAACTCTCCGCTGCGATCCGGCGGCGCTGGCCGTCCCGGCCGGTGACGAACCGGGCGTTCGAGATGGCGCCCCGGAGCGCGTCGTGGTCCCGGACGTAGCCGGGGTACTCCCGGAGGATCCGGGCGACCCGCTTGCCCATCCCGTCGACGTAGGGATCGAGGTCGTGGGCGGCACAGACCAGCAGCATCTCCTGGGTCCGGCCGATGGCGAAGGCCGGCACGACGACGGTCCCGCCCTCCCAGAGGGTCCGCTCGACCAGGTCGACGAACCGCTCCTCTATCGTCGCGCGGTCCTCCCGGTCGACGTCGGCGTAGGTGCTCTCGACTATCACCGCGTCCGCCTCGGGCCGGGCGGTCGAGGCCGGGACGATCCGCTGGGCGGTGGTGTGGAAGTCCGAGGAGTACAGCAGTCGCGTCTCGCCGTCGTCGACGAGGACGTGGGCGCTGCCGGGGATGTGGCCCGCGTCGTAGAAGGTGACGGTGTGGCCCGCCGCCTCGAAGGGTTCCCGGTAGCCGTGGGTGTGCGACACCTCCGTCAGTCGCTTGACCTCGGCCTCGGTGAACGGGCAGTCGTAGGTCCCGCCGTGGAGTTTCAGGGTGTCGCTGGCGAGGACCCGGGTCAGACGTTCGGTCGGCGGCGTCCAGTGGACCGGCGGCCTGTCCTCGCCCGACAGCAACGACGGGACCGTCCCGGCGTGGTCGAGGTGGCCGTGGCTGACGACCACGGCGTCCGGGTCGACCCGTCCCACCGGGAACTGCGGCGGGTTGCTCGCCTCCATCCCGTAGTCCAGCAGGAGGCGGTCGTTGACCAGGACCGCGCTCCGACCGACCTCCCGGGCCCCGCCGAGGAACTCGACCTTCATCGGCCGATCCTTCGGCTCCGGGGGCTTGGGTCCGTCGGGATCGCTCCGGCCGGATCCAGTCGGGATCGCTCCGGCCGGATCCAGTCGGGATCGCTCCGGCCGGATCCAGTCGGGATCGCTCCGGCAACCGGATCCAGTCGGGATCTCCGGCCGGATCCAGTCGGGATCGCTCCGGCCGGATCCAGTCGGGACCGCTCCGGCCGGATCCAGTCGGGATCGCTCCGGCAACCGGATCCGCCGGGATCGCTCCACGGGCGTTGCCTGGCGGGGATCGGACCGGGGAGACCGCGTCCCGGCGTCCGCCGGTAGACGCAACCCCTTTGGGTCCCTCCCGTGTATCCCGGTCCATGACGGACGTCGACCTGGACGCCGAGCAGTACGAGAAGCACCGCGAGGCCGGCGAGATCCTCGCCCAGGTCCGCGACGAGGCCGCCGACCGCGTCGAGGTAGGGGCGTCCCACCTCGAACTCGCCGAGTGGGCCGAGGAGCGGATCCGCGAACTCGGGGGGGAGCCGGCGTTCCCGATGAACATCAGCATCGACGAGGAGGCCGCCCACGCGACCCCGGCCCCGGACGACGACTCGACGTTCGGCGAGGAACTGGTCAACATCGACCTCGGCGTCAGCATCGACGGCTGGCTCGCGGACACCGCCGTCACGGTCGACCTGACGGGCGAGCACGACGAACTGACGGCCGCGAGCGCCGAGGCCCTGGAGGCGGCCATCGAGACGGTCGAGCCGGGGGTCGAGACCGGCGAGGTCGGGGCCGCCATCGAGGAGGTCATCGAGGGGTACGGGTTCAACCCCGTCGTGAACCTCTCGGGGCACGGCCTGGGCCACTACGAGCAACACACCGAACCCAACATCCCGAACCGTGCGGTCGCGCAGTCCGAGACCCTGGAGGTGGGCGACGTCGTCGCCATCGAACCGTTCGCCACCGACGGGACCGGCAAGGTCACCGAGGGCGCCGAGGAGGAGATCTTCGCCCTAGAGCACGAACGCAACGTCCGCGACAGGGCGGCCCGCACGGCCCTCGAACAGATCACGGAGGAGTTCCGGACCCTCCCGTTCGCAACCCGGTGGCTCGACGGTCCCCGCCCGTCGATGGCGTTGCGGCGGCTGAAGAGCCAGAGCGTCGTCCACGGCTACCCGGTGCTCAAGGAGGACGAAGGGAAGATGGTCAGTCAGAAGGAACACACCATCATCGTCACGCCGGACGGCTGTGAGGTCACGACGCGGAGCGACTGACCCCCACCCGAGTACCGGACTACCGGTCGTTCATCCGCTTGCTGCTGCGGTCGCCACAGCGCTGGCACTCGGCGACGCGGTAGGGCTCCCGGGAGAACTGGGCGTTCTCCGTCTCGGAACTCTCGGTCCGCATCTGTATCGAAATCTGGTGGAGCGTCTCGGAGTCGCAGGAACCACACCACTCGCACATCCCGTCGAATGAGTCGTCTGTCGTTGCCATGACCTGTAACTACTACTTACCGGTGCAGTAAGGTATAATTAGACGATCGTTGACCCGAGTTTAGCCGAATTATCGCCCGACTGCGTCGGGGTGGTGCTGGAACCGGGAACCGACCCCGGTTGGAACGCCAAGCCGTTCGCGACGGACCCCGGGGAGCGACGAGCGGGGATCGATCCGCGCGTACACCGCGCTGGACCGGGTCAACCGGTGGGGATCGGTTCGGGGGCCCGCTCGACCGGTGGGATCGGTCCGGAGGTCCCGCTCAACTGGGGATCGGTCCGGAGGTCCCACACGACCGGGCCGGCCAGTGGGGATCGGTTCGGAGGTTCGAGGGGGGACACGCGACGTCGTCACTCGGGGACGAGAAGAACCGGGGCCCCGGCGGGGGTCGGGCGGGGAGGGTGGCCTAGACGTCGTTCATCCGCTGGCTCGACCGGGTGCCACAGCGCTGGCACTCGGTGACGCGGTAGGGCTCGCGGGAGAACTGGGCGTTCTCCTGTTTCGTGCTCTCGGTGCGCATCTGGACGGAAACCTGGTGGAGCGTCTCCATCTCGCACTCCTCGCAGTACTCGGTTAAGCCGTCGAATGAGTCCCTGGTCGTTGCCATACTACCGCTTTACGGGCCTACTCACATAACTACCCTTGAGCGTTTTCTGGCTCTGAAAACGCCCCCGTGGATCGATTACTTCCCACCTTATCCGGGCGAATTTCCCGGTTACTGTCCGGCGCGGATCGGGGTGTAACGGCCAGGCCGGAGATGGACGGGTCGTGAATCGAGCACGACCGACCCGGTCCGGGGGGGACACCGGGGTCGGGTCGTGAGAAAACCTTAAGAACCGGACCACCGTCGTGAGGAACGTGGACGACGAGCGACCGATAGAGGCGATCCTCGACACCATCGGGGACGAGAAGGCACGGGACGTCCTCGCGGCCATCAGCGAGGATCCCCACTCGGCAAAGGAACTCGGCGAGTCACTGGAGATGTCCTTGCCGACGATCTACCGGCGGATCGAACTCCTCGAGGAGAACGACCTGATCAAGTCCCGGACCCTCGTCGCCGACGACGGGAACCACTACGAGGTCTACGAGTCGAACTTCGACAGTACCGTCATTCGCCTCGAGGACGACGAGTACGACGTCCGGATCTACCGCAAGGAGAACGCCCCCGAGCGGTTCGCCTCCCTCTGGGACGACCTCAGCGGGTGACCCGGGCGAGGCCGTCCCGACCGGCCACCCACCCACAGGTGAGGTATATCCATAATTTGTCTATCACCTCCCGCACCAGACGGGCCCACCGTCCCTCGGGCACTCTCACGATCGTTTCCACACCCTCACGATCGTTCCTTGCCAATCTCTAGCAAAGTCTTTAGTCAGTTCCGGCGTAAGGTCGGGTGAGGGTCCGAGAGGGCCGTGACATACCATGAGCGACGAACTCATCTGGCGCATCGCCGGGGGGTCCGGCGACGGTGCGGACTCGACGAGCAAGAACTTCGCTCGGGCGCTGATGCGGTCCGGGTTGCACGTGTTTACCCACCAGCACTACCCGTCCCGGATCCGGGGCGGACACATGTACGTGGAGGTACGTGCGGCACCCGAACCGGTGAAGTCCCGGGGCGACGGCTACAACTTCCTGGTGGCGCTCGGCGACTCGTTCGCCCGGAACCCCCAGGAGGGAGCGTACTACGGGGACGAGGAGATCAAACCGCTGGCCGAGAACCTCGACGAACTCCGCGAGGGGGGCGTGATCATCTACGACACGGGCCTGTTCGACGAGGAGGACGTCGAGGAGGTCGGCCTCCACGAGCGAGCGGAGGAGAACGACTGGCACGTCTACGGGATCGACCTCCGGGGGACCGCCCGCGAGCACGGGCGTGAGGTGATGCGGAACACGGCCGGCGTGGGCGCGACGGCCGCGTTGCTCGGGGCCGACCTGGACCCCTTCGAGGAGATAATGCGCGAGGGGATGCGCGGTGACGTCCTGGAGGCGAACCTGCAGGTCCTGACCGACGCCTACGAGTCGGCCGCCGACCTGGAGTTCACCCACGACCTGTCGTTCCCCGAGGGCGGACACGACGAACAGCAGGTGATGGTGAGCGGGTCCCACGCCGTGGCCTACGGTGCCCTCGATTCGGGGTGTCGGTTCATCTCGGGCTACCCGATGACCCCCTGGACCGACGTGTTCACGATCATGTCCCAGAACCTGCCCGACGTGGGTGGCATCTCGGAGCAGGTCGAGGACGAGATCGCGGCCGCCTCCCTGGCCGTGGGGGCCTCACACGCCGGGGTGAAGGCGATGTCCGGGTCCTCGGGCGGCGGGTTCGCGCTGATGAGCGAACCGCTGGGGATGGCCGAGATGACCGAGACGCCGCTGGTGCTCGTCGAGGCCCAGCGGGCCGGCCCCTCGACGGGGATGCCGACCAAGACCGAGCAGGCCGACCTCGAACACGTCCTCTACACCAGCCAGGGCGACTCCAACCGGGTGGTGCTGGCCCCCGGGAACGTCCGCGAGGCCTACGAGCAGAGCCGGATCTCCTTCGACGTCGCCTACGACTACCAGATCCCGACGATCCTGCTGTACGACCAGAAGCTCGGCGCGGAGAACCGGACCGTCCCCGAGAGCTTCTTCGACCGGGAGCCCTCGCCGGACCTGGGGAGCACCCTCACCGAGGAGGAACTCGCCGAGGCCGCCCACGACGCCTCCGGGAAGTTCCACCGGTTCCAGTACGACCCCGAGAACGGGGTGAGCCCGCGGTCCATCCCGGGCCAGAAGGGCGGGCGCTACCTCGCCTCGGGCAACGAGCACACCCAGTCGGGCCACATCACGGAGGACCCCGACCTCCGGGTCGCACAGGTCGACCGCCGGCTCCGGAAACTGGAGTCGATCCGCGAGGACCTGAACGGCCGGGACCTCCAGACCTACTACGGCGAGGAGGACGCCGAGTACGGCATCGTCTCGTGGGGCAGCCAGCAGGACACCGTCGAGGAGGCCGTCGACCGACTGCTGGCGGCCGGCCACTCGGTCCAGGCCGTCGGCGTCAGCCAGATCATGCCGTTCCCGCGCGAGGAGATGGCCGGGTTCATCGAGGGCGTCGAGGAGGCGATGGTCGTCGAGATGAACGCCACCGGCCAGTTCCGCGGGCACATTCAGCGGGAACTCGGGCGGTACGGCGACAAGTTGACCAGCCTGCTCAAGTACAACGGCAACCCCTTCGAACCGGCGGAGATCGTCGAGGGGTTCGAGGCACAGCACGACGGCGACGCGAGCGCGGCGCCCGAAACCACCCGCACGGAACCCGCTGCGGGGGACTAACGAGGTGACAACACAATGAGTGCATTCAGCGCGATCGGCGAGGAACGGGAGATAGACCAGGACGAATTCACGCCGGGGCTCGAACCGCAACCGACGTGGTGTCCGGGCTGTGGGGACTTCGGCGTCCTCAAGGCCCTCAAGGGGGCGATGCCCCAGGTGGGCCGCACCCCCGACGAGACCCTGCTCGTCACGGGGATCGGCTGTTCGGGCAAGCTCTCGAGCTACTTCGAGAGCTACGGCTTCCACTCGATCCACGGGCGGGCCCTGCCCGTCGCCCGGGCGGCCAAACTGGCAAACCCGGAACTGGAGGTCATCGCCGCCGGCGGCGACGGCGACGGCTACGGCATCGGCGGGAACCACTTCATGCACACCGCCCGGGAGAACCACGACATGGTCTACATCGTGTTCAACAACGAGGTCTTCGGCCTCACCAAGGGCCAGTCCTCGCCCACCAGCCCGAAGGGCCACGAGTCGAAGATCCAGCCCGGCGGGAACGCGAAGGCACCGGTGCGGCCCCTCTCGCTGGCGCTGGCCTCCGGGGCGTCCTACATCGCCCGGACCGCCGCCGTCAACCCCAACCAGGCCAAGGAGATACTGACCGAGGCCATCGAGCACGACGGCTTCGCCCACGTCGACTTCCTCACCCAGTGTCCCACCTGGAACAAGGACGCCAAGTCCTACGTCCCCTACGTGGACGTCCAGGACTCCGACGACTACGATTTCGACGTGACCGACCGCCGCGAGGCCGCCGACATGATGCACGAGACGGAGTCCGCGCTGTACGAGGGCACCGTCCTCACCGGCCGCTACTACGTCGACGAGGACCGCCCGTCGTACACCCAGGAGAAGCGCGACACCGGCGCGCTCCCCGAGGAACCGGCCGCGGAACGGTACTTCGACGAGGACGCCGACTGGGAGCGCTCGGCCGACCTGATGCACCGCCACCGGTAGGCGAACCCCCGACGCCGATCCCGTCCCGCCGCCATCGTACGGATCCGGGCAGCCGGAATACCCGCCGTCCTCGGGCGGATCCTCGCCCTCGTTCGACCGACCGGAGGCGGGGTTCGGGTCCCCGATCCTTCGTTTTCGGGTTCAAAAGGTATTTTTTCACGGGCGTTAAATCGTACGGTATGAGCACGCAGTCGACGGAGGAGCGCATCCTGTCGGTTCTCGAAGAGGACGCGCAGGCCTCCTACGCCGAGATCGCCGACCGGGCCGACGTCTCCAAGCCGACGGTGCGGAAGTACATCCGCCGCCTGGAGGACGAGGGGGTGATCGTCGGCTACTCGGCCGACGTCGACCCGAAAAAGCTCCCGGGCCAGTCCATCGCGCTGGTCGGGATCGACGTCGCGAGCGAGCAGTACGTCGAGGCCACCCGGGACCTCAAGGACCTCCCCGAGATCGAGGCACTGTTCACCTCCAGCGGCGACCACATGTTGATGGCCGAGGTCCGCGCCGAGGACGGCGACGAACTCGGCGACGTGATCAGCGAAGGGATCCTCGACATCGACGGGGTCACCGCCGCCCACCCCTCGTTCCTCCAGGAACGCCTGAAGTGACCCGACCGCGCTCCTCCGTCCCCGGCTCCTCTTTCCGCGGATTTCACCCACCGGTCACCCGCCGCTTCCGATAGCCGCAGGCTTTTGGTGTGGACGGCCGCACCGACGGGCATGGATCCCGACGAGTTCGCGTTCGACTACGACCTGCTCGCCGAACTGACCGAGAAGAGCGGCGTCCCCGGCTACGAGGACCGGATCCGCGAGGTCGTCCGCCGGGAGTTCGAGGAACACGCCGACCGGGTACGGTCGGACGCGATGGGCAACGTCGTCGGCACCGTCGAGGGCGACTCCGACTACTCCGTCGCCGTCGCGGCACACATGGACGAGATCGGGTTCATGGTCCGCCACGTCACCGACGAGGGGTTCGTCCAGCTAGACGCCCTGGGCGGGTGGGACCCCCGGGTCCTGAAGGCCCAGCGAGTCACCGTCCACACCGAGGACGGCGACCTGACAGGGGTGATCGGCTCCGTCCCGCCCCACACCCTCGACGACCCCGACGAGGAACCGGAGGTCGAGGACGTCCACGTCGACATGGGCCTCCCCGCCGGGGAGGTCAAGGACCGCGTCTCGCCGGGCGACCTGGTCACGATGGAGCAGAGCACGACCGCGGTCGGCGAACACGTCACCGGGAAGGCACTGGACGACCGCGTCTGCGTGTTCACGATGCTGGAGGCCGCCCGCCGGATCGACGACCCCGAGGTGACGGTCCACTTCGCGGCCACCACCCAGGAGGAGGTCGGCCTCCGGGGCGCCCGGGCGCTGGGGGTCGACCTCGACCCCGACCTCGCGGTCGCGCTGGACGTGACCGTCGCCAACGACGTCCCCGGCTTCGAACCGGGCGACCACGTCACCGAACTGGGCGACGGCGCGGCGATCAAGCTCAAGGACTCCTCCGTGATCACCAACCCGAAGGTCCACCGCCGGATGAAGGCCGTCGCCGGGGACGAGGACATCGACCACCAACTGGAGGTGTTGCCCGCCGGCGGCACGGACACCGCCGCCTTCCAGAACCAGTTCGGCGCCAAGCCCGTCGGGGCCATCTCCATCCCGACCCGGTACCTCCACACGGTCACCGAGAGCGCCCACCACGCCGACGTCGCGGCCGCCATCGACCTGCTGACGGCGTTCCTGGAGAGCGAGACCGGGGAGAACGACTACACGCTCTGAGGGCACCGTATCGGGAGTCGTGCGGGGCCGTCGTTGGTCGGGAGGAATCGCGGATCCCCGCCGACACGAATCAAAGTATTCAGTACCGTGGGGTTCCCAGCGACCGACATGGACGAGACTGACGCGACGGACGGGCTCTCCCGGCGCGACCTCATGCGGACGGCGGCCGCCGCCGGGGCCGTAGCGGTCGCCTCGGGGAGCGCGAGCGCCCAGGAGGACGGCGGTGGGAGCGACTGGGCCTCCGGCGGCTTCGAGAGCGAGTCCGCCGCCCGGGGCGCCTGGGACGACGAGGGCGTCGTCGCAGGGGGCGAGACCTACGAACACACCTTCGAGGTCGAGGGGACCTACGAGTACTTCTGCATCCCCCACGAGGGCGCCGGCATGGTCGGATCCATCGAGGTCGCCCAGGACACCGGCGGTGGCGAGGCCACCGGCCCCGCCGTCACCGACAGCGCCAGGACCATCGTCGTCGCCACCGTCGCCGCGATGGTTTCGACGCTGGCGCTGGCCTACACCTTCATCAAGTACGGCGGCGGCCGTCCCGAGGAGTGACCGACGGGGCGGATCCCCGACCGTTTCCCGACGCCGTCGCTCCAGTACTCTCGATTCCGCGTCCCGGTAGCGATCCCGGTCCACCAGCCCGGTAGCGATCCCGGTCCACCAGCCCGGTAGCGATCCCGGATCGTTTCAGCTCCGCCCGTACTCGCCGGTTAACCGGGCGGTCGCCAGCGTCGGCCCGTCGAGTGCGTCGAGCAGTTCCCCCTTCTCCGCACCGGGGTCGAGGTCCAGCGTCGTCTCCACCGCGTAGGCGGTGAACCGGTAGGTGTGGGGGTCGTCCCCCCGCGGCGGGCACGGACCGCGGTAGCCCACCTCGTCGAAGCCGTTGGTCCCCTGCCGGGCCCCGTCCAGTTCCGACACGGTGTCGGCGCGTTCGATCCCGCCGGGGATCGACCCGGCGTCGGCGGGGACGTTCCACAGCAGCCAGTGGGCGAACCCCCCGGCGTCGGGGTCGTCGACGACCACCGCCAGCGTCTCGGCCGCGTCGGGTAGTCCGTCGAACGACAGGGCAGGAGAGACGTCCTCGCCGTCGCAGGTGTGCCGGACTGGAACGGTCCCGCCGTCCTCGAAGGCACCGGTCACGAACTCGAACCCGTCTTCGACGGTCGTTCCGGACGAGTCGCCGCCGTACAGGTCGCCGTCGTCCCCCGACGAGTCCCCACCGTCGAGGCACCCGGTCGCGGCCGTCACCGCGCCGACCGCCGCCGAGAGGAACAGTCGCCGGGTCGCGCTCTCCATGTCGGAGTGTCCGCTCCGGCGATCCGTCAAACTGGCGTCGATGACTGGGTGGGCTCCGTCAAACTGGCGTCGATGGCCGAGGGGAGAACGAGGCCCCTCAGTCCCCGCGCAGTTCCTTCACCCGCCGGACGTTCCACTCGAAGCTCTTGCCGTCCTCGGTGGGCGTCTCCAGTACCAGGGGCAGGTCCCGCAGGTCGGGGTGGTTGACGACGGCCCGCATGCCGTCACCCCCGATCAGCCCCTCGCCGACGTGGGCGTGTTCGTCCTTGTTCGTGCCACACCCGTGCTTGGAGTCGTTGAGGTGGACGCACTCCAGGTGCTCCAGGCCGACGACGTCGTCGAACTCGGCGACCGTCTCCTCGACCCCCTCGGGCGTCGAGAGGTCGTAGCCGGCCGCGAACGCGTGGGCGGTGTCCAGGCAGATCCCCAGGTTCGCATCGCTCCGGTCCAGCACCGCCGCCAGGTGCTCGAACTCGCCACCGAGTTTCGTCCCGGAGCCCGCGTCGGACTCGACCAGCACCGTCACGCCGTCGGGGACGTCGAGTTCGTCCAGGGCGCTCGCGGCGTTGTCGAGGCCGGCCTCGACCCCCGCGCCGGTGTGGGCGCCGAGGTGGACGTTCACGTAGTCGATCCCCAGTTGGTCGGCGGCCTCGACCTCCGCCTGCATGCTCGCTATCGACTTCTCACGGAGGTCGTTCTTGGGCGTCGCCAGGTTCACCAGGTACGAGGAGTGGATCACCCAGGGTCCGATCCCGTTGGCCGCAGTCCCCTCCCGGAACAGTTCGGCCTCCTCCTCCCCGACGTTCGGGTCCTGCCAGACCTGCGGCGAGTGGGTGAAGATCTGTCCGCAGTTGCCGCCGTAGTCCAGTTGCTCCTCGACCGCGTTGTCGACGCCACCGGCGATGGAGGCGTGCGCTCCGACGCGCAGACTCATGCCACCGGGTGCGACCGCGACCGGCAAATGGCCTTCGAACCGAAGGTCGGTCGGCGTCCCGCCACGGCACCGGGACCGGCACCCCGACCCCGGGGATCCTCCGGGCCGGCCGGTGTTACAGTAATTTTACTGTAACCCGGACGCTCGCCCCGGGTTTCCCGGACGGCCCAAAGTTATTCGGCGGATCCCCGTCCAACGACCGGCCATGGCCGGGAGAGACCTGTCCGGCAGCCAACGGGCGGGGAGGCGGGCGTTCCTCCGGCGGGTGGGCGGCGCGGCGGCGGCCGGCGGCCTCGCCGCGACCGCGGGATGCCAGCGGGTCCGGGACCTCCTCCCGGGCGGGAGTGACAGCCCGGGCTACGCCCGCTGGCTCCACCGACCGCCGGCCGACGAGGTCCTCGAGGAACGCCGGCGGCCCTGCGTCGTTCCGGTTCGGGCACCTGGTGCCGCCGGCCGTGTTCGACAACGAGTCGGCCTTTCGCGAGCGACGGGTCGAGGTAGTCAGGGAGTCGCTGGACTTCGGCGACCTGGGGATCGAACCGGAGGACGTCGAGGGACAGACGACCGTCGCCACCGGGGCCGAGGCGGCGTCCGAGTTCCTCTCGGCGAGCGTCTACCGCGTCGACTACGACCGCGAGGCCCTCGCAGACGAGTTCGGCGACGACTGGGTCCGGAGCGACCACCGCGGCTACACCCTCCTGGCCCGCGACGGCTTCGCCGCCCGGGGGTGGGCGGTCGGCGACGACGTGTTCGTCCAGGCCCGGGTTCCGCAGGGAATCGAGGACGGCACTCGGTTCGACCCCGCCTTGGAGCGAGCGGTCGACGTCGGGACCGGGGCCGCGGACGGCTACCTCGCCCGGAGCGAGGACGGCGAGGCCCTCGTCTCGGCGCTGGGCGACGGGATGCTGGTCGATGGCCGGCCCAGCATCGAGGACCCGCCCGTCGAGGGCGTCGTCGCGTTCGGCGAGAACCGGTTCGAGGCCGACGCCGGGGTCCGGGGCCGGTTCGTCGCGGTCTTCGAGGACGCCGACGCCGCCGACCCCGGGGCCGTCAAGGAACTGGAGTTCCTCCGCCGGCGCTACCCGGACCTCTCGGCCGAGGCCGACGGCCGGAGGGTCGTCGCGTCCGGGAACTACGATCCCCCGGAGCAGTGACCGCTCGACGCCGAACCCGACCGGTCCCGTGGCGTCGGGCCGCGACGGATCAGGCCTCGACCGGATCCTCGCGGTCCCGGGTCCAGGCGTCGGTGGCGTACTTTCGCTCGGCCAGGTCGCGGGCGGCGTCGAGTTCCTCGTCGGTCACGTCGGCGTGCTCCCGGACCGACGTGACCCGCCCCTCGAACTCCTCGGCGGACACCGGGTCGCCGAACACCCCCAGGTGGCGATCGGTCGCCAGGTCGAAGGAAAGAGAGCCGTGCTGGATCACGGCGTCTCGCTGGCGGTACTGGGCGTTGCCGCTCACCTTCCGATCCCCCGCCACGACGTCGTGGGCGGGGTGGACCGCCCGCAGGTAGCACGCCGGCTGGTGGACCGCCGGCCGTTCCGCCTCGGCGAAGCCGGCGTCGACGCCCGCCCGGTCGAAGAAGTCGAGCAATGGCTCGCAGAGCAGCTCGTAGGACGCCATCAGATCGCCCGGCAGTTCGTCGGCCGGGGCAGTGATCCCGTACGACACGTCGGCGTGGGCGTCGTGGTAGATGCCGCCGCCGCCGGTCTGGCGGCGGGTGACGCCGACGCCCTCGCGCTCGCAGTAGTCCCAGTCGACGGTCGCCGGGTCCTGGCGGTAGCCCAGCGAGAGGGTGTCGGGCCAGGTGTACACCCGGACGGTGCGGGGACCCCCCGCGACGGCGGTCCGGGCGGCCACCTCCTCCAGGGCCATCAGCACCGGCCCCGGCCGTCGCTCCTCGGGGATCAGGCGCCACTCGCGGTCGGCCAGGTCCATGTCCCGCCTTGCGACCGGGGTTCCAAAGCGGTTGCGACACCACGGCGTTCCCGGAGGGATCGACGACCCACTCCCACAGGCCCAACCCGGAGGGATCGACGACCCACTCCCACAGGCCCAACCCGGAGGGATCGACGACCCACTCCCACAGGCCCAAGGGTCCGGAGAGTGAACCGGGTGGCGTGAACGTCGTCGTCGCCGGCGGGACCGGGTTCGTCGGGCGGCCCCTGTGCCGGGAACTCCACGAACGAGGCCACGACGTCACCGCCGCCTCGCGGTCGCCCGATGGAGTCGACCTGCCCGAGGGCGTCGAGACGGTACGGGTCGACGTGACCGAGCCGGACCTGTCGGGACTCGTCGGGGGGGCCGACGCCGTCGTGAACCTCGTCGCCCTGCCATCGCACGTCCGGCCGCGGGGTCGGAGCCACCGGGCGGTTCACCTCGCGGGCACCGAACACCTCGTCCGGGCGAGCGAGGCGGCCGGCGTCGACCGGTTCGTCCAGATGAGCGCCCTGGGCGTGGACAGCGGAGTCCGGACCGCCTACTTCGCGGCCAAGCGCGGCGCGGAACGGGCCGTCCGGGACTCGGACCTGGACTGGGTGATCTACCGGCCGTCGGTCGTGTTCGGCGACGGCTGTGCCTTCCTCCCGTTCGTCGAACGGCTCGCGTCGGCGCGGGTCGTCCCGCTCCCCGGCGGCGGTGACCTGCGGATCCAGCCGATGTGGGTCGGGGACCTCGCGGGGCCCCTCGCCGACGGCGTCGAGGACGGAGAGCGGGCCGGCGACACCTACGAGGTCGGTGGCCCCGAACGGCTCACCATGGCCGAAGTGGTGCGCCTGGTCCGGCCGGACGCCGTCGTCGTGCCGGTGCCGATGCCCCTGGCGAGACTGGGCGCGGCCGTCGCGGGGTACGTGCCGGGGAGCCCCGTCGGATCCGACCAGTACCGGGTGTTCGCGCTGGACAACACGGTGGCGGACAACGACGTGGCCGCCTTCGGCATCGGCGAGGCCGACCTCCTGACGCTGGACGAGTACCTGTCGGGGGCGACCCCCTGACACCGGGGCGGACCTGTCGGACCAACCGCCCGGCACCGTGGGCGTCCCCACGAGGCGAACCCTGATTACCCCCGGCTCCGAAGCCCCCAGGGATCGGGACATGTCGGGACTGTTCGAGCGGGCACTGGGCGACGCGTGGGACGACCTCCACCCCCGGATCCGCGACCGGTACGGGGTGGTCGCGGGCGACGACCGCGAGGTCGTCGGGGAGGGGGAGATGTCGCGGCTCCGACGGAGCACCCTGGCGCTCCCCGCCCTGTGGCTCGGGACGTTCGACGACTTCGTGTTCCCCGAGTCGGGAACCGACGTCCCCTTCACCATCACGACGGAGGCGTTCGTCGACGACGAGGGGTACGAGGCGCTGTTCCTCCGCCGGCGCTTCGAACTGGCCCGTACCAGAGAGTTCGTCGACACGCTCCGCTGGAACCCCCACCGGGACTGCGTCACCGACATGTTCGGCCGGAGCGGCTGGATGGTCTCCGACGTGCACCTGGAGAGCGAGGGCGACCGCCTGGCGCTCTCCATCGGCCGGCAGTGGCTCCGGGTCGGCGGGCGGTACGTCCCCGTCCCGGGCCCCCTGGCGGCCGGCGGCACCCTCTACGACTGGTACGACGACGAGGCCGGGCGGTTCACCGTCGCCGCCGAGATAGAAAACCCGCTGATCGGGACGGTGTTCGGCTACGAGGGGACCTTCGAGAGCGAGTCCCGCGAGGTGTCGCCGGACCGCGAGACCACCTCCAGGCTCGGGGGCGTCCGGCTGCCGGACGGGTAGCGATGAGCGGATCCGACGCCTCGACGGCGACCGACCCGGAACGCTCCCGGTCGGGATCGCCCGGCAGTCGGTGGGTCGTCGACCGGAGCGCGGTGGTCGGGGGAGCGGTCTGGGTGGCCCTCGCCGCCCTGGACACCTCCGGGACCGTGGCACTGGGACGGGTGGACCTGTTCGTCGGCCTCGCCGTCCTGGTGGTGGTCCCACTGGGACTGGGACTGCTCTCCCCCCGCGATCGCTTCGGTAGACGGGAGGACGACGGGAGCCGATCGACCGCCCTCCCGGCGGCGCAGGCGTTCCGGGTCGCCGCAGTCGGACAGTTCCCTGCCGCACTCGCCGCAGTCGTCGGCCTCGGGCTTCCCGCCGGGACGGCCGCGAGGGTGGTGCTGGTCCTCCCGTGGCTCGTCGTCACCGGTGCGCTCGCGGTGGTGGGCCTCGCCCGCCTCCTGGCGCGTGGACCACGGCCCCTCCCGGCACTGGCCGTCGACGCCGCACTGCTGTACGTCCCGGTCGCCGGGGTCGCCCTGGTCCTCCACGCCGCCGGGATCAGCCTCCGGTTCGACCCGCTGATCGTCCTGCTGACGGCGGTGCACTTCCACTACGCCGGGTTCGCCCTGCCGCTGGTTGCGGGTGTCGTCTCCCGGCACCTGACCGACGAGGCCGGGCGGTTCGGCGACGGTCCCGCGGGACGGCTCACGGCGGGGGCACTGCTCGTGATCGTCGTCAACGTCGGGCTGATAGCGGTCGGGATAACGTTCTCCCCGCTGGTCGAGGTGCTCGCCGTCGCGGCGTTCACCGTCGCCGTCGCGCTCTTCGCGGCGGTCGTCCTCCGCCGGGTGGTCCCCGACCTGCCGGGGGTGCCGGCCGCGTTGCTGGCTCTGGCCGCCCTCTCGTTATTCGCGACCATGGCGCTCGCGCTTGCCTACGGCTACTCGGCGTACCCCGCGACCGGACGGCTGGTGGGGATCGAACGGATGGTGACCTGGCACGGCACCCTCAACGCCTTCGGGTTCGCGCTCCCCGCGCTTGTGGCCTGCCGGTGGCTGGTCGGCGAGGCCGGGCACGAGTGATCCGCGGCGGTCACCCACGCAAACCGTGTTCCCCAATGCTCGTCGGGCGCTCCTCCAGGTCTGCCGGACCACGGTAAGCAAGACCCAGGTCCGCGCCGGGCCGGTTCTTCACGAGTACCGACGTCGCCACGACCGGGAGGCGGCCGAAGCGGAACCGAAGTCGAACCAGATCATATAGCGAATAACGGTTTATCGCCGGGACGCGGGGGGCTTAAACCCGCCCGCCGGCAAGGGATCGTATGGTCGACAACGTCGCCGGGCTGATGGGGGAACTCGAGGGGGGAGACTTCTACCTGCTGTCGGGCGTCGAGCAGGGGATGCGGTTCTCGGAGTGGGTCGACCGCGGGAAGCTCCCGGAGTTCGCGGGGCTGGATCCCGAGGACATCGACTACCGCCTGGAGCGGTGTCTCAAGCGCGAACTGATAGAGAAGAAGACCATCCAGTACGAGGGGTACCGGCTGACCTTCGAGGGGTACGACGCACTCGCGCTACACACGCTCTCGGAGCGGGACACCATCGACGCGGTGGGCGCACCCCTCGGAGTGGGTAAGGAGTCCGACGTCTACGAGGTCCGCTCGTACAAGCCGATGGCCCTGAAGTACCACCGGGAAGGGATCACCAACTTCCGGGAGGTCCGCCGCGGGCGGAGCTACACGTCCGACCGCGAGCACGTCTCGGACGTGTACACCGCCAGGAAGGCCGCCGAACGGGAGTACGAGACTCTCAGGTCGCTGTACCCCGAAGTGTCGGTCCCGCGGCCGGTCGACCACAACCGCCACGCGATCGTCATGGAGAAGATGGAGGGCGTCGAACTCTCCCGTGCCGAACTCCAGGACGGCGCAGTCACCGTCCTCGACGCGATCCTCCGGGAACTCGCGGCCGCCCACGACGAGGGATGGGTCCACGCCGACATGAGCGAGTACAACGTCTTCGTCCGGCCCGACGGCGTCACCCTGTTCGACTGGCCCCAGGCCGTCGAAACCGGCCACGAGAACGCCGGCGAACTCTTAGAGCGGGACGTCAGTAACGCGGTCGGGTACTTCCGGCGGAAGCACCCAGACGAGACGCCCGAGGTCGACGAGCGTGCCGTCGCGGAGGCCATCAGCGAGGGTGCGTTCGCGTCCGTCCGGGAGCTCTCGTAGCACCCCCCTTCTTCTCGAAATTCACCGGTTATATCGTCTCTGAGCACCGGTTTCCGTGGAATCGGCCGTCCGGATCGGCGACCCCCATAAACCAAATATCGCTATATCGAATCTCCGGGATCGCTTCCCCCGTTCTGGGGACGGGTCATCGGTGCCTCCGATCGGCGGATCCGCTCCCGTGACCCGGAAGCCGAAACGGACTTCGCCGTCGAGGCCGGAGGGAGACACATGAACCGACGGACCATCCGGGTGACCGGCATGGCGTGTGGCGGCTGTGAACAGAACGTCGAGAGCGCCCTGGGGAAGGTCGAGGGGGTCACCAGGGTCGACGCCGACCACGAGGAAGGAGCCGTCGAGGTCGTCGCCGATGACGACGTCACGGACGAGGACGTCGAAGCGACCATCGAGGACGCGGGCTACGACGTGGCGGCCTAGTCCGCGGTTCCGTCGGCGATCCGGTCCTCGTCGTCGACCGAGAAGCCCGTAGTGACGCTCTCCCCCGAGAGAATTCCCCCGGCGAAGCTGTTCGCCAGCACCGCCGTCACCGACAGGACCATTGCTATCATCGCCCAGACAGGGTGGACGAGGCCCGTCGTCGCCGCCGCGACGCCGACGCCGTTGAACGAGAAGGCGGTGACGAGGTTCTGGCGCGTCGTGCGGTAGCTCTCCCGAGCGATCCCGTAGGCGTCCATCACGCCACCGATCCGGTCGCCCAGCAACACGACGTCGGCCGACTCGATGGCGACGTCAGTCCCGGCACCGATGGCCACGCCGACGTCCGCCTGCGCGAGCGCCGGCGCGTCGTTGATGCCGTCCCCGACCACCGCGACGCGGTGGCCCTCATCCTGCAGGCGGCGCACCTCGGTTCGCTTCTCGTCGGGGAGTACGTCGGCCAGCACCCGGTCGATCCCCACCTCGTCGGCGACGGCGCGGGCGGTCCGCCCGTCGTCCCCGGTTATCATCACCGGCGTAACCCCGGCGTCCCGCATTCGCCGGACCGTGTCGGCGGCGTCGTCCTTGACCTCGTCGCCGACCCCGACCAGGCCGACGAGGACCCCGTCGCGGGCGACGCCCGACACCGTCAGACCGCGGCCCTGGAGCCGATCGATCGCGTCGCGGCCACGGGTCAGGTCGATCCCTTCGCTCCGTAGCCACCCTGGCTTGCCGACAAGCACCTCGTCCGTGCCCCCCGGTTCCCCGACGGTGTCACCCGGCACCCTGCCGTCGTCGCTCGATCCGTCGGCGGTGGGGAGCGCCGCCCAGTCCACCGTCGCGCGGACGCCCCTGCCGGTCACCGACTCGAACCCCAGGGGATCGGGGTAGTCGACGCCGCGGTCTGCGGCGGCGTCGAGGACGGCGTCCGCCAGCGGGTGTTCCGAGAACGCCTCCGCGCTGGCGGCCGTCCCGATCACCTGGTCTACACCATCTACCTTATCCAGAATAGGCGCCTCATCTGTAATAGGTATTACTTCGCTGACGGCGGGGTCGCCGACGGTGATCGTCCCGGTCTTGTCCAGGACGACGTGGTCGACGTCGGGGAAGACCTGGAATGCGTCGCCCGACCGCAGCAGGATTCCGCGGCTGGCGGCCCGACCGCCCCCGCGGATCAGGGCGAGCGGCGTGGCCATCCCGAGGGCACACGGGTAGCCGAGGACCAGGACCGCGAGCGCGGCGAAGGCGCCCCGCCGGAGGTCCGGGTCGCCGCCCCAGGCGAGCGGCGCGACCAGCCAGAACGCGACCGACAGCGCGGCAACGGCGAGGACCCCCGGGACGAAGTACCGGAGGACGCGGTCGGCGAGGCGAACGATCCCGGGCTTGGCCGCGCGGGCCTCCTCGATTTCCCGGGCGACCCGGTTCAGGAACGCGTCCTCGCCGGTCGCCGTGACCTCGACGAGGAGCGTCCCCGTCCCGTTGACGCTCCCCCCAACCACCTCGTCCCCCTCCGTTTTCTCCTCGGGGATCGGTTCGCCGGTGGCGGCCGATTCGTCGACTGCCGACTCGCCGTCGACGACCACCCCGTCGGTGGGGACGGCCTCCCCGGGCTCGACCCGCACGCGGTCGCCGACCGCGAGGTCGTCGACGGGCACCTCCTCCACGGCCTCCGCTGGCGGGCTCCGCCCGCTCGCCCGTTCCGAGGCGTTCCGCGCTTCGCGGTCCCCGGTGACCCGTCGTGCCGTCTCGGGGCGGAGGTCGAGCAGGTTCCGGACGGCACGGCTCGCGCGCGTGCGCACGACCAGACTGGTGTACTCCGAGAGGACGTGGTAGGTCGTGACGAACACGGCGACGGCGAAGAAGTGGACCGTCGGGAAGCCGGGGACGCCGAGCAACCCCAGACACCCTCCCAGCAGGCCGGCGAACGCACCCGCCTCCAGGAGGACGTGCTGGTTGAGGATCCCCCGCCGGAGGCTCTGGTAGGCCTTCCCCGTGATGTACCGTCCGGGACCGAACATCGTCGCGAGTGCGAGCCCCAGCGTGGCCAGGTCCATCGCGACCGACGACGACTCGAACCGCCCCACGACGACGACCATCCACAGCATCAGCCCCGCCGTGATGGCCGACGCCCCGCCGGCGAACAGGAGCGTCCGCCTGGCGGCCGCGAGTTCCGCCTGCTGTTGTTCGTACCGCCGCTCCTTGTCCGGGTCGCGGATCGTGTACCCCAGGTCCCGGAGCGTGTCCCTGACCTCGACCGCACCGATCCGCTGGTCGTCGTAGCGGACGAGCACCTCCTCGTGGGCGAGACTCACGTCGGCCGCCTCGACCCCCTCGGTCCGGTCGTACGCGGTCTCGATGCTCTCGGCGCAGAACGAGCAGGCCATCCCGCCGACGGCGAACCGTTCTTGTGTCGTCCCCATCGGGGAAGACTCGGTGCGGCAGGTACGTAACTGTTACGACAGCTGTCGTAGTGATACTACATCTGTACGAATATCGTTCTAGATATACAGGTACTATTATAGTTGTACCGGTACTCTTACGGGTGTCGTGTACGTAGACCGGGGCCGATGGCCCTGTTCGACTCCGACGTCCCCATCCGCGAGGTCGTGACCACCGACCCGGAAACGGCGAAGGCCCTGGAGAACGACCTGCGGGCGAAGGTACTCGACGCCCTCGCCGACGAGGAACTCACTGTCGGGGAGATCAGGGCGGAACTGGAACGGCGCGGCGACCCGAGGGCCGAGACGACGGTCCGGCACCACCTGAACGTCCTCCGCGAGGCGGACCTGGTGGAGGTCGCTCGCCTGGAGGAGGCCGGAGGGGGAACCCGCAAGTACTACGCGTCGAACACCCGGGTGTTCTCGTACGACCTCCCGGAGGGGAGCGAGGAACGACTCGCGGAGGCCCGGGCGACGGTGACCGGGGAACTCGGGGAACTCGTCGCGACGCTGTACGACGACCACGGCGACGCCATCGAGGCCGTCGCCAGGGAGATGCGGCCCTGCGAGTACTGCGAGACCCAGCACTACGAGGAGTTCGTCGTCCGCGAACTCCTCGACGACGCCCTCGTGGAACTGGGCGAGTCGGGAGTGCTGGACGACGCCGACTGACCGCCCGAACCGGTTCCGTCAGCGGAGGGCAGACATCGCCATCCGGGGACCGGTCGCATCACCGGACGAGGGGTTCCACCACCCGACGGCCGGCCAGACACCCGACGATCCGCTCGCCATCGAAGGGCGGTTCCCCACGTCGCCGACCCGTCCGGCCCGCCTCAGAGCACGTCGTCCGGGTCGTTGGCCGCCGCCATCCGCCGGGCCTCGGCGGCGTATCGCTCCCGGCGGTCGGCGTCCTCCACCGTCCCGAGGTTGATCGGATCCGCGTCGACGGCAACGGGCGTCTCCGGCGCGTCGTCGAAACTCGTCAGGGCTCGTTCCTGGCGGAGGTACCGCCCGCCGTCCGGGGTGGCGTACGTGAGGACGATGATGTTCTGCTCGTCGTCGGAGTACGTCCGTTCGACCAGCCACACCCGGACGGCGTCGTCCCCTGGATCCGACATGTCGGGAGGTACGCCGACGCGCCAGTTAAACCCCGACAATCGTGGGAGCACCCAGGCGGTGAGAGGCACAATTACAGTAAGTTTACTGTAACTCGACGAGAACGCCGGCCCACGGGTGCCGGTGGGTCACCCGGATCCGACCTGGTCCGGTTCGAACCGGTCGCGTCCAGTTCCATCCGTCGGCGAGGCGTGGGTCCCGAACCCGGCCGTCCAGGGCGCACTCCCCGCCACGCGACGAATCCGGATCCGGGGGACCGCGATGGCGAGACCCGCGGGACGCCGAAGGGGAACTTTGATGGCACTCTCTATCGATGCCATAAATTAAGCGAACAGCAGGTGATATAACCATGACGCGTATCGGATACCGGGCTACCGACTGGGGGGCAGTATCGGGTCGCCGGAACGACGAGGTGAGAGAGAGGTGTCGGAGGCATGGTGCTTGAGGTCAGAGCGGTAAAGGGGGCCCTGATCGCGTTCCTGATCGCGCTCGGACTGGCCTTCTTCCCATGGGAACTGGTGTTCCCGGCGTTCGCCATCGTCTACGCCGGGTACAAGTTACGCTACCACCGGAACCGGATCGGCACGTACACGGGCGAGGGCGAACGTCTCGCGATGGGTCAGTGGCTCGGGGCGTCGGCGCTCGCGTTCGTCGGACTGTACGTCGGGACCAGGGCGGCGGCCGTGACCGTCTTCCAGGGCGACTGGGCGAACCGGCGGAGGAAGCTCATGGAGGAACTCGTCCTGAACCTGAGTTCCGCCGAGTGGCTGACGGACCAGCTACTCCCGCTTCTGGTCATCGGGACGGTACTGGCGCTGCCGGCGCTCGCGGTCGCGTACGTGGGATCGCAGTTCCGCGAACGGCTCCTGATCGGGGTCGACTCCGACGACGCGGCGAGGCGAGCGGCCCTCTGGGAGAGTCTCGCCAGGGTCCCGGTCTACCTGCTGTGGGCGGCCCTGTTCTCCATCAACCCCGTCTACCGCGTCTGGAAGGTCGTCCCCGAGCAACTCGGGGGGGCCATCGGCGTGAACGTCAACGCCTCGGACGGGTTCACGCCCGTCCTCGCCGGCGTCTACTCCCCGACGGTCGACGCCGGCCACCTGCTCCCGCTGGTCGTCGTGGGCGCGTTCCTCGCCGTCCACTACGCGAAGTACTCCGAGGGGAATACGATCCCGGAGGTGCTCGGCTACCGGGGGCTGTACCCGCCCACCCGGACCCCCTCCATCGTCGGGAACGTGGTCGTTCCCGTCGGCGTCTTCCTCCTCTACTCGGTGCTCGTGATCACCTACACGCAAGGCGCGGTCCTCCACCTGATGCTGTTCGTCTCGGTTATCGTCGCCATCGCCGGCGCCGTCGACCCCCGGGGCGCGACCACGAGGTTCGCGAGCGGCCCCGGCAGTTCGATCCCCGGGATCGGTGGCGACGCCGTCCTGGTCGGTCTCGTCTGTGGCGGCTACGTGATGGTCGGCCTGGTCCTCCTCGACGTCGTCGTCGGCGTGCTCCAGGACTTCACCGTCCGGGCGGCGTTCCTGTTGCCGGTCGTCGCGCTACCGCTCGGCTACGGCGCGAACCGCGTCTCCAGCGTCCTCAAGACGAACGAGATAGAGGGGATGATAGAGCGCGTCGAGGAGGACCCGTCCTCGATCACCGAAGGCGAGATCGACCGCCTGCTCGCGTACGTTCGCGCCCGCGACGACGGCCTCCGCTCGACGGCCCTCGAGGGGCTGGCGATCGCCGCCGGGGCGTCGCTGTACCGCGAGGACGAGGCCCTGGAGGAGTTCGTCGGGGCGCTGTACCTCGACGACGAGAAGTTCGCACGGCCAGCCCTGATGGGCGTCGTCGAACTCCTGCGTGGGGAGCGCGCCCTGGAGACAGTCGACCGCCTCACCGACGAGGCCGTCCTCGCGGCCGTCCAGAAGCACCTGGACGGCGAGGACCGGACCACCCGCGAACTGGGCGTCGAAGCATACGCCCGGATCCTGCTGATCGGGTACACGAGCCAGGAAGTCGAGCGCCCGCCACTGGACGAGGTCGAGGACCTCCCCATCGAGCGGATCGAGGAGATCCTGGGCGACGAACCCGCCGACATCGACCTGACGAGTTCGGTCGTGAAGGCATTCGCTCGCCTCTGGTACACCGCCCACCGGGCCACCGACGAGAGCCGGTACGCCCGGGCCGACCTGGGGACGGTCCTGGGGAGCGAGGACGAGCAACGGATCCTGGTCGACCTGGTCAGGTGGTCGGAGTTCACCGACGGGGAAGCGCGCGCGGCGGCCGCGTACGCACTGACGAGCGACACGGCGATAGTCGAGACGAGCGGCCTGGACACGGTACTCTCGGGCGTCGAGAGCGACGAGCCGCTGGTCCGGTACATGGCCGCCCACGTCCTGGAGTCCTCGATGTCACGCCACGCCAACCGGATCGACCCCAACCGGCTGCTTGGGATGCTGGACGACCCCGACGAGCAGTCGCGGGGACAGGCCGCAGAGGCGGTGTTCGCGTTCGTCGAGGCCGCCTCGGAGGAGCGCCGCGGTGCCGTCGTCGAGGACATCGTCGCCCACCTCTCCAACCAGGACTCCGCGCTCGCCGGCACCGCCGAGTCCGCACTGCTGCGGGCGCTGGAACTCGTCCCACCGGACCAGCTCGCCGAGTATCCCGACGCGACCGGCATCGTCGCGGAGTACGTCCCGGTGGAGGACGCGACCGTCAGCGAACCGGCCGCGCAGGTCCTGAAGGACCTCATCCAGTTCAACCCCGAGGAGCGCCACGACGACAGGGTCATGACCGCCATCGAGTCGGGACTGACCCACCAGAGCGAGACGGTCCGGGAGCACTGCGTCGCGGCGGCGGCGACGGTCATCGCCGCCTCGCCCGACGACGGCCGCCCGTTCGTCGAGGGACTCGTGTTGAACCTCGGAACCTCCGGCACGGTCGGCGAGATGGCCATCAGCGGCCTCTCGCGGGTCCTCGACGAGTACCCCGGCTACGGGACCGAGGTCCTCCCGGAGATGGCCGCCGGCCTGGGGAACCCGACCCCGGTCTCGCGCCAGTACGCCGGCGCGATGATCGCTGGCAAGAACGTCAGCGAGGTGACCGCCGAACTCGTCGGCGACGTCACCGACCACGGCGTGAGCCGCGGCGACAACCTGATCGAACCGCTGGTCAACATCGCCGGCAACGTCGGCGGAGCGACCCGCGAGGCGGTGTTCCAGTCGCTGGCGAACCTCTCCGAGGAGTTCCCCGAGGCCTCGCGGGAGGCCATCCCGGCCGTCACGGCCGCGCTTGAGGAGGGGAGCGTCCGGGTGCGGCGCAACGCCGCCGAGGTGCTCGCGAACGTCGCCGACCACAACCCCAGCGCGGTCGAACCCGTCGCGGAGAACCTGGCGGTCGTCATCGACGACAGCGACACCCGGACCCGGGCGACCGCGCTGGACGCCCTGGACGAACTCGCGGCCCACGAACCCGCCGCAATCGCCTCCGACATCCGCCGGGTGATCGGCCGCCTGGACGACGACTCCTCCATCGTCAGGGAGCGGGCCGCGGAGGTCATCGTGACCCTCGCGGAGCGTGATCCGGGCCTGGTCGACCCGGCCGCCGAGGCCTCGGACCGCCTCCGGCGCCTCCAGCGCGACCCCGCGGTCGACATCGAGGGCGAGACCCTCCAGTCGGCCGCCAGCGCCGTCCAGACCGGCACCCCCACCGGTGGGACCGAACCCGAGGGTCCCGCCGGCGAGGAGACCCAGGTCTGGAACGTCGAGGACGCCGACGAGGCCGGCAGTTCCGGCGACACCCGCGTGTTCGACCCGATGGAGGGCGGCGACGATCTCGACGAGATGGACGAGGGCGAGTTCGACTTCGGCGCCGTCGGCGAGGAGGAAACCCGCGTCGAGGCCGAGGACGAAGACGACGAGGACGCCGAGACGCTGATCATGGAACCCGGCGGCGACGAGGACGACGGGAGCGAGAGCCCGGAGACGGAGGCCGACGCCGGCGACGGCGACGAGTCCTCGGAAACCATCATCATGGAACCGGGCGACGACGACGGCGACGCCGACGAGGGGGCAGACGCAGTGGACGAGGGCGACGAACCCGAGGCCGACGACGAGTCCTCCGAGACCATCATCATGCAACCCGGCGACGACGATGCAGGGGACGAGGCCGACGCCGACGACGAGACCTCAGAGACCATCATCATGCAACCCGGCGACGACGAGAGCGAGGCCGGGGACGAGGGAGACGCCGTCGCGGAGGGCGACGACGAAACCTCCGAAACGATCATCATGCAACCCGGCGACGACGGGGACGACGAGAGCGAGGCCGGGGACGCCGACGAAGAGACCGGTGCCGGCGACGCCGACGAGGAGGGGGACGCGGCCGACGACGACGAGACCTCCGAAACCATCATCATGCAACCCGGCGACGACGAGGACGACGAGACCTCGGAGACGCTGATCATGGACCCCGACGCCGACGACGAGGACGACGAGACCTCCGAGACCATCATCATGCAACCCGGCGAGGACGAGGACGACGCCGACGACGCCGCTACCGAGAGCGAACAACCCGAACCGAGCGACGGCGACGACTGATCCGTTTCCCGGGGCCGTCCTCCCCCGACGGACTGGCTTTCTCCCACGGTTCCCTGGCGGATCCGCCCACGACCACCCCACGGAGTGCCGTCCTCCACCGTCGGATCCCACAGTCCCTCGACAGATCCCCGGACATTAGTGGGGGAAGCACCACGCCGGAAACCGGGTGGAGCGCCGTCGATGGAGGAGGGAACACCCCCCAACGGGATCCGCGCCGAACTCAGGGCGGGACTCCGGCGGCTCCGGACCGGGGCCGTCCCCGTCCTCGTGGCGATCCTTTGCTGTACCATCGTCGCCGCGCCGGCGCTCAGTTCCGGCACGGGCGTCGTCGAGGAGCGATACCCCGACGACGGTCCCCCGGAGGAGTGCATCGGGAGCCCGGAGGCGGAGTACGAAAGTAGGGGATTCACCGGTGGCGAGGACGACCGGGCGGAGGCGACGGCGGCCGAGGGGGACGGAGTGGTGGGGGTCGTGCGCCAGGCCGCGCTCAACCGGTCGGTGTACCTCGTCGAGTTCCGGGTCCCGGCCTCGCGGTCCCGGACCTTCACCGTCGGCGACGTTCCCGGGGCAGAGGTCGTCTCCGCCGACGGCTTCGGGCCCACCGGGGACGGCGAGTTCGCCTGGGACGGGTCGACCGAGAACCCCCGGGTCCGGGTCCGGACGACCGGACGAACCCTGGAGGGCCGGGCGTTCCCGTTCCCCAGCGGCGAGGACCACCTCGTGGGGCGAGTGCTCCGGACCGGCCCGGACGTGGAACTGCGACCGGCCGGGGAGGGCGTGATCGGTGCACGGTTCCTGGTGCTGGACGGGGTCGACCGGTACCGGACGACCGTCGGGTGCCAGACCATCACGCTGGTGGTGCCGGACGCCGTCGACCGGGAACGGCTGGCCGACCCGGACCGGGTCCTCCGGACGCTGGCGGAGAGCGCCCGCCGCCTCGACGTGGGTCACGTCTACCGCGACGTGCGGGTGTTCGCGATGCCGGGGCTGCCCAACGGCACCGTCGCGGGGCAGGCCCGGGCGAACGAGTTCGTCGTCTACGCCGGGGCACGGCTGTCGGCGGCCTGGAACGTCTGGATCCACGAGTACGTCCACACCCGGCAGGGGAACCTCTCCGGCGAGGAGTTCGGGTGGTTCCGGGAGGCCAGCGCGAGCTACCTCTCGGTACGGCTGGCGCTCGAACAGGGGCTGGCGGCCCCGCGCGACCACGACGGGGTCCTCGCGAAGGGGGGCGAGACCGAACACCGCCTGCTGGCCGACGGGACCGACTCCGAGGCGGGCCGGCTCCGCGGGGCGGCGGTGCTGTCCCGGCTGGCGGCGATGCTGTCCGACCACGACAGGACCGTCGGCGACCTCCTGGCGTGGGCCAACGACAGGGACCGTCGCGGGGAGCCACCGCCCAGCCAGCGCCAGGCCGAGCGCCGGGTCGAGGACTGGACCGGGAGCCGGGTGAAAGCCGACAGGTTCCGGGTGAACGTCCGGGTGGCGAGACCGGTCGAACCGGACTACGCATCCGGCCCCCGGTGGCTGCCGCCGTGGATCCGACGGCTCCTGCGTGGTCTCGGCCACCCCATCGTCCGGACCGGGGCCGGGATACTGCTCGTCGGGTCGCTGCTGACCTACTACCGGGACGTCACGCGGGCCGCGGCCTGACCGGCGTCGACCCGGCTCACCGGGACAGGGTGGCCCCACGCGGTCGATCCACGGGGCGAGCGACACGTCGTCCGGCCTCTCGGCCGCGCCCCGAACAGTTTTTTGTGTTACCGTCGAACCGGACGAATACATGGCCGAGAGCGAAGCGCGATCGAAGGCCGACGAGTTGGCGAGGATGGCCGAGACCCGGCTTCCGGAACTCCGGGGGCACGTCTCGGAACTGGCGGACCTCCTGACTGCCGAGAGCGACTACGTTCGGGGGCGGGCGTTGCGGACGGTCGTGCGGCTGACCGAGAGCTATCCGGGGGACGGGGTCGCGCTCGTCGACCCGCTGACGGAGTGTCTGAACGACGACCACCTGCAGGACGACGCCGCACTGGCACTGGGGAACGTGGCCGACGAGGACCCCGGGGAGGTGGCGGCGGTCCTGCCGGCACTGGTCGCGGTCATCGACGAGGAGGGGACCATCCGGGTGAACGTCACCTACGCCCTGGAGTCCATCGCCGAGGCCGACCCCGAGGCGCTGGCCCAGGAGGGCGTACTGGAACGGCTGTTCTCGCTCCTGGACGACGAGACGGCCGAGGTGCGGGTCAACGTCACCAAGACGCTGGGCGACATCGCCGGTGCCGACCCCGAGGCCGTCGCCGAGGGGGGCGAGGGGCTCCGCGAACGACTCGAGGACGACTCCGAGGCGGTCCTCAAGAACGCCGCCTACGCCCTGGGCAACGTGGGGGTGGCCTCCCCGGAGGACGTCCTCGACGCCGCCGAGCGGTTGATCGAACTGACCGACCACGACGACCCGGAGGTCCGCGCGGCCGCGGCCTACGCGCTGGGGTACCCCACCCGCCAGCCGTCGGGCCGTCACGCGGACACCGCCCAGTCGCTGCTCGAACGACTCGACCACGACGACACCGGGGTCAAGCGCCACGTCACGTTCGCGCTGGCCTACCTGGCAGAGGAGAACCCCGAGGCCCCCAGGCCGACGGTGGATCTTTTGACCCGACGGGTGGCCGACGAGGACCGGGCGGTCCGGCACAACTCGCTGGGGGCGCTCTCGGCGCTAGCCGAGGAGTTCCCGGAGGACGTCGAGGCCGCCCGCGACGGCCTCGTCGGCATCCTTGAGAACCTCGACGAGCGGGACCCCCCGGCGGGGCTCAGACTGGGCGACCTCCGGGGGCTGGCCGCCGAGGAGGAGGCCCCCGACGGACTCCGTGCGGCCGCCGAGCGGGCGGTCACCCTCGTCGAGTCCGGGGCCGTCGACCTGGAGGACGTCGACGAGAACGACGAACCCGGGGAGGTCAGTTGCTCGAACTGCGGCGAACCGGTCGACCCCGAGGGCGCCTTCTGTCCGGCCTGCGGCACCGAAATCGGGTGAGCCGGGCAGTCACTCGGAGTCGGAACTGAACGAGAACTCGAAGTCGGAGGCATCGGGCCCGGAGTCGTCGCCACCCTCGTCATCCCCGGATCCGTCGTCCCCGGCTGTCGACTCCTCCGTGTCGGCGTCCGTCTCCTCCGTCTCCGAGCCCGTCCCCTCCGTCTCGGACTCGGTGGCCGACTCCGCGTCCTCGTCCACCTCCTCCGCGACGGATTCGTCCGGGTCGGCGTCGGCACCCGCGGCGACGTCGGCGGTCGTCCCCTCGGCGTCGGGGGACGCGGCCGCCGAGGCGGCCTCCGGTTCGGCGGCCGTCGCGGCAGCCGAGGCGGTCCCGCCCCCGCCGCTCTCGGCGGAGGCGACCGGCTTGTCGGCGTCGTCCTCCGAGTGCATCAGGACCGTCTCCCAGTCGTATATCTCCTCGGGGTCGGGGTCGTACAGTCGGACGGGCAACCCGCCGACCGGCGACCGCGGGAGGTTCCCGTCGCGAAAGAGAACGAGCGAGACGTTGTCCTTCCCGCCGCGCTCGTTCGAGAGGTCGACGAACTCCTGTGCGGCCGCGTCCAGGGTAGCGGCCTCGAGGATCACGTCCCGTATCTCGTCGTCGGTGACGGACTTCTCCAGGATGGCCTCCTCGATCTGTTCGGTGTCGTCGGCCTGTTCGTACTGCTTGTGGAGTTCGGGCGCGCCGGTGTAGGCGTCGATCAGTCCGTCGCTGGTGATCAGGAGGACGTCGTCGCCGTAGAGCTGGATGGAGTTGGTGTCGACGTCGACCCGGCTGGCTTCGGGGTCCTCGCCGCGGTTGCCCCCGAGCGCCCGCGTGACGCGGTTGCCTCGCCTGTGGACGTAGGCCTCGACCTCGTCTATCTCGCCCTCGTTGACGAGGCGCTCGACGACCGAGTGGTCCTTGGTCAGGAGGCTGACCCGCTGGTCCTCGTCGCGCTCCTCGGCCGTGTTGACGACGTAGGCGCGGCTGTCGCCCACCCAGCCGTAGTGGAACGTGTCACCGATCTTGATCCCGGCGACGACCGTCGAGTAGGCGCTCTCCAGGTCGTACTCGTTGATGACCTCGATCAGCCGGGTGTGGGCCTCCTGGATGGCCTCCTCGATGATGATGTGGACGCCGTCGTCGGTGATTTCGGCGAGGGGATCGTTCGTGACCGAATCGCCCAGCCCACGGGTCCCCATGGTGGCCCCCTGGCGCGACCCCGCGTCGATGATTTCGCCGAGTCTCCGGGTGTTCCAGAGCTTCTCGGTGAGCCGGCGGGTCACCTCCACGGTGATGACGTAGGAGGCGACGTCGCCGGCCTTGGCCCCGCCCGCCCCGTCCGCGAGGGTGAAGACGGCGGCCCGGCGCTCGGAGTCCCGGTGCCCGTCGTTGAGCAGGTCGACCGCGACGCTGTCCTCGTTGATCCCGCCCTGCTCGCGCTTCCGTTTGCCGATGTCGAATGCGGTTGCATACTGCATTGTCTCTCACCCGTCGAAGCGTAGCCAGACCCCGTAGCGCGGGTGAACCAGCGCGATCCGGTCGCCCTCCTCTATCACCATGCGTTCCGGGGGCATCTTCCCGTCCTCGCGGGGGTCCTCGCCCTTCTCCAGGAGCCGTTCGAGGCCCTCCGAGCCGAGTACCCGGTTCCACCCGTCGCCCGTGTTCACCCAGGTCCCGTTCAGGCTCCGGTCGTCGAGCACCCAGTCCCCGTTCTCGTCGATGTCGAACTGGACCTGGACCGCCGAGATGTAGTTGTCCGGGTCGTCCAGCGTGATCGATGCCTGGGGACCGTCGGCGTCCTTGCGCCCGACCGTGTCACCGGGGAATATCTCGTAGGTCTCGCCCTCCTGGAGGTGGACCAACTGTCCGACCTCCGGGGGCTGTGGGTCGCGGCTCTCCAGGACGCGCGCCAGGACCGTCGCGTTCGGGTACCGGTCGTCCTTGTGCTTCTGGGTGGCGTTCTCGATTATCTCCGCGAGGTAGGCCGGGACCGACCGCGTGCCGGGGAAGTCCCGCGGGTCGACGGCGTCCTTCCGGACGCCGCTGCCCGAGAGCATGTACATCAGCAACTTCCCGATGGAGTAGACGTCCGACCAGGGCCCCTGCCGGTAGCCGATGAGCTCCGGGTCGTTGTTCAGTTCCGGGGGCTTGTACGTCGGGTTGGGGATGACCGTCCCGGAGGTGGCGTCGGACTCGCCGTCGTCCGGTTCGAACCCCTTCGCGGTGTTGAAGTCGATCAGCACCGGCGTCAGGTCCCGCTTCAACATCACGTTGTCCGGCTTCAGGTCCCGGTAGATGATCTCGTTCTGGTGGAGGAAGGACATCGCCTCCGAGAGGTCGATACCGACCCGCCGGATGTCGCCCGGGTCCGTGATGCCGTTGCGGCGCTCGACGACCTTGTGCATGTCCTCGCCCTCGATGAAGTCGACGACGAGAAAGAGCAGGTCCTCGTGTTCCATCCCCTCGATGAGGGTCATCACGTTCGGGTGCCCGCCCGCGTCGCTGATCGACTCCAGGATCTCCAGTTCGCTCCGGAGGCTCTCGTCGATGATCGCCGGGTCGTTCGTCGAGTCGTAGTTCGGGTGCTTGATGGCGACCTTGCGTCCGCTGGAGACGTCGTGCCCGACCCAGACCTTCGAGATGCCCCCCTCGTCGACGAACTGGTCTAGCTGGTACTTGTCGGCGATGACGTCGCCATCCTGTGGTTGGTAGCTCATTGGCCTAGTTGTCCTTCACCTTCGTCGTCGTGTACTGTTGCTCGATGCCCCCTTGCTTGGCCTTCTCCACGACCGTCCGCAGCGTCGAGAGGTTCTCCTCGTCGTGGACCTCGGTGGCGTGGTCGACCAGCGTCTCGGCGGCCTCGATGTCGCCCTCGCCCGCCGCCTTGCGGACCTTCGTCTCGACGTGCCGGACGCCGACGTCGTCGTTGGTCACGGCCAACTCGTCGGGGTCGTCGGTACACCTGACCACGATCGTTCCCCGCTCCCCCCGGCCCTCGGCCCGGAGGACGACGTCGGCGAGGGCGACCGTTCGGCCGGGCCGCCAGGCGGGCGTCCGGGCCTCCAGGACGACCTCCTGTTCCTTGAACTCCAGCAGGTCCGGCAGGTAGATCCGCACGGTGTCGTCGTGGCTGTCGTAGTTGGCGGCCTGGACCTGTGGCTGGCGGATGAGGACCTCCCGGACCTCGACCCCCTCGGCCAGCGACAGTTCCAGGTGTGGCTGGGGCGCGACGACCGTCGAGATGCCCTCGACCTTCCGCCCGAAGAAGTCCTCGATGTCCGAGGGCTCGGAGAGGTGGATCCACTCCCCCTCCGAGGCAGTCCCGACCGCCCGGATGACGTCCTCGTCGTAGTAGTCGCCGATGCCCGCCGCCGGGATGGACACGTCGTCCTCGATGCGGATCCGGCGTGCCACGTCGGCGAACGTCTCCGGCGGGGTGTCGTCCCGGCCGTCCGACAGCAGAAGGATCCGCCGGGCGACGTCGCCGCCGGTCGGCAACTCCGAGAGCGTCTCGTGGGCCGTCCGTAGCCCGGCCATGACGTCGGTCCCGCCGCTGGCCTCCATCCCCTCGATGGCCGCCTCGGCGGCGTCGCGGTCCAGGTCGCCCCACCTCGTCGCCGGGAGCACGACCTCCGCCTCGTCGTCGAACGACACCACGCTGACGTAGTCGTCGGGGTCCAGGTAGCCGAAGGTCCAGAGTATCCCCTCCCGGACCTGCGCCATCTTCTCGCCCGTCATCGACCCGCTGGTGTCGACACACAGCGCCACGTGCCGGACGACGTCGGTCCGCTGGACGCCCGGCTGGATCGTTATCGACGCCTTCACCGCCGTCCGTCGCGGTGGAACGTTCGGCCTGTCGACCTGGGTAGTGATCTCAACCATCGTCCCCCGAGCGATCCGGTTCGGTCGTGGCGACGGCACCGAGGGTCGTGGACCCTCGAACCGGGCGTCGACCCGTCCACCCGTTCGCGGAGCCGGTCGGTCCCCCGACTCCGCGGTGCGTTCCGCCCGTCACACTATGCGAACGTTCGCGGTGACGACCTCCGAGAACGCCACCTGGTCGCCGTCCGAGACCGGCATCCGCTGGTTCTCGCCGACGAGCTTTCCGTTCACCTTCAGGCTGTTCTCCCCGATCCGGGCGAGGTAGAACTCGTCCCCCTCCTTGTCGACCCGGGCGTGCTCGCGGTGGATGTAGACCGCGTCGTCCTCGGAGGCGCCCGCCTCGACCATGGCAGTCCGGATCTCGCGGCCGACCTTGTCCCCGCCACGGGCCCGGATCTCCTGGCCCATGACCTCGAAGATTATCTCCTCGGGTTCGCGCTGGACCCGGGGCTCGCGGTCGACCCCGCCGCCCGCACGCCGACCCCCGCCGACGTCGTTGACCGCGGCGTCGATGTCCTCCTGGGCGGCCCCCTCGGCCCGCCGGGACCCCCCGGAGGCTCTCCCGGTCCCACCCCTTCCGGTACCGCCTCCGGTGGATCTGCCCCTGCCGGCGCCCGCGTCCCTGCCGGACCCACCCGTGCCGGTACTGCCCCTGCCGGAGGCGGCCCCACCCCCACCGCCAGTGCCGACCTCCGGTTCGCCGGCGTCGTGGGACTCCATCGCGGCGTCGATGGCCTCCTCGAGGTCGACCCGGCAGTTGGGACAGACCAGTCGCATGTCCTCGGGAATGGAGGTCAGGTCCTCCGCGCAGTCCGGACACTGCTCCAGGTCGGCCGGGGTGAGCATCGCCTCCTCCGGTTCCTCCAGGATGTGCGCGAGGTCCGTCCCACAGATGGGACAGTCCGAGAGTCGCTCGGACGGGATCCGCGAGAGGTCCGCCCCACAGTCGGGACACTCGTCGAGTTCGCTCGAGTCCCCTTCCTCGATCGGATCCTCTTCCTCGGATTCCCCCTCGTCCTCGTCGAACTGGTTCGCACAGTACTTACAGAAGTTCGCGTCGACCCTGACGTCCTTGCCGCAGTTCGGACAAGTCTTCGTCAGAGAGTTTTCGGGGATGTCCTCCGGCATTACCTCTTAATCGACCGCAGGTGTGAAAAATTCTTTCGCTAGGTTCCCCGAATCGACCACGTCCTCGCCCCACCGGGTCGGCGATCCCCCGCAGTGCCGGCCACCCTGGAGTGCACCGGCGATCCAACGGGCGGATCCTCGCCCTGGCCCGGCGGGGCGGGCCAGCAGGGTTTATCAGCATCAGGGTCGTTCGTGGGAACGACCGATGACGTTATCCGTCGGAGACACCGTCGCTGGCCGGTTCGAGGTCCGGGAGCAGGTCGGGACGGGTGGGTTCTCTATCGTCTGGCGTGCCCACGACCGCGAGTACGACCGCGACGTCGCCCTGAAGTGCCCGGACCTGGCGACCCACGACACCGAGGAGGTCCACAGGCGGTTCGAGCGAGAGGTCGAGACGCTCGGCCGCTTCGCCGGCGGCATCACGCCCTCGGGCGTCGTCCGGTTCCTCGACGAGGACATCCGCTCGGACCCGCGGTACATCGCCCTGGAGTACCTCCCCGGCGACGAACTCTCCGGGATCCTCGGGACCGGTTCGCTGGGAACGGCAGTGCGCCGACGGATCGTCATCGACCTCTCGGAGACGCTCGACTTCCTGCACCGCAACGGCGTGGTTTACCTCGACCTGAAGCCCGAGAACGTGGTCCTGCGCCAGCGGTCCCGGCGGCCGGTGCTCATCGACTTCAACACCGCCGTCGACACCCGCGACGACGTCGAGACCCTGTTCGAACCGGACCACTACAAGCCGCCGGAACTGATCCCCGAGACCGGCGACCCCGCCAGTGCCGGCCCCCACTCCGACGTCTACTCCTGGGGGAAGTTCGCCTTCTACCTGCTGACCGGGGCCAAGGTGCCCACCGAACACGTCCCCGACCGGGGCGTCGACCCCATCAACTTCGGGGCGTCCTGTTCCCGCGAACTGGCGGAAGTGATCCGGACGGCGACCATCCCGGACGTCGGGGAGCGATACGAGGACGGTCCCGCCCTCCGGGACGCCGTCGCGGAGGCCACCCGCCGTGGACCCCGGGCCCTGCTCTCGCACCTCGACTCCAACGTGAAGTGTTCGATCACCGACGGCCACACGATGGGGCGACTGGTCGGGGACGCACAGGTCCCCTGGGTCGTCCTGCCGGACCCTCAACAGCACGTCTCCCCCGAACACGTCCGGTTCGAGCACAGCCACGCCGGCTGGATCGTCGAGGACAACAGCATCAACGGCACCTACGTCGGCGAACACGACGACTGGACCTGGGTCCTCAGCGAGGAAGGCGCGAGACAGCACCCCGACGTCGACCCGGACGACGCGCCGCCGACCGCGACGGTGGTCCCCGGGACCGCGATGGTCGCACCCGTCCACCCCGACTACGGGATCGAACTCCGGTTGACCGTCCCGGAGCCGGGGTGACCCCGGCGGCGATCCCCGATCGAGACCCCGGCGGCGATACCGACCCGGGGACCCAGACCACCCGGATCGGAAACCCCGGCGGCGATGCCGACCCGGAGACCCCGACCACCCGGATCGGAAACCCGGACCGCCCGGATCGAAGACCACGATTCCGAGGGCGATCCGGCGGCAATAAAGTGAAGGGAGTGGACGACGTGGGATCGGCCATGAGCAAGCAGTACGGGTCGTACTCGACGATCGCCCACACCAGCGAGGCGATCCTCGAACTCCTCAGGGACCGGATCACCGAGCGAAGCGACGTCGTCAACGTCGACAGGAACGAGATAGAACTCGTCTCGCCCGACGACGTCGGCGCGGAGTCCGACGTCAGACTGGGGCTGTACCTCTACGGGATCCAGGAACACCGCCAGGTCGACCAGCACCACGAAGTGGAGATCGGCGGACGGACGGAGCGACCGCTCGCGCTCACCCTCCAGTACCTGATGACCGCCTACCCCTCCACCGGCGGGAACGACCAGACCGCGAACAGCATCGACCAGCAACGCGTCCTGGGGCTGGCGATGCAGGTCATGCACCAGAACGCGATCATCGGCAAGTACGAACTCCCGGAAGGGATGGGCGACAACAAGCTCTCCATCGCCCTCGAGCGCCAGGACATCGACCGGATCGAGGACCTCTATCACTCGATGCAGGACGCCTCGCTCCACCCCTCGGTGACCTACTTCGTCGGCCCCGTGGTGATAAGCGGCGAGGACGAGACCCCCAAGTACCCCTCCGGCGAGCGGACCGGCGAGTGGGAAGTCAGCTTCACGCCGTCGGACACCTGATTCGGAGGGGGACCTACTGCTCCTGGCTGACGCCCTTCGCGAAGGTGTCGTAGGACAGCTCCAGCGACTGGTTGGCCACGTCGGCCGAGGAGGCGTCCAGGTCGGGCCCCTCCCACTTCACGGGGTAGGCGTTGACGAAGACCCAGCCCCAGCCCATGTTGCCCTGGTGGTCGTCGACGACCACCCGGACGTGCTTCCTGGCGCCGGTCGTCGGCGGGACGTCCTTCGTTATCTGTTCCCAGCTCCCGCCGGAAACCGGGTGCAGCGCCGATCCGGTGATGTTCGGCGACTCGCGGAAGCTCGACCCCTGACCGCTCGTCGCCTGCTTTACTTCCTCCATCCACTCGATGAGTACCGTCTGCTGGGTCAACCCCCGTTCGAGCTGCAGGTTCGAGTAGGAGATCTGTTTCGGGAGTTCGTGGACGTACCCGTTGACCCCGCCCTCCTCGTAGGTCTCGGGTTCCATCTCCACGGACATCCCGGAGACGCTGTTGAACCCGGCGAACTCCGACCAGCCGCCGCCGGACTCGAATCGCTCGACCCGGAACTTGAAGTTCCTGAAGGGGTTCTTCGTCGGTTCCTTGCCCCAGTACTTCGTGTTCTTTTTTGCCATTTGTCACACTCCGAACGGCGAATCGGGACCGTCGAGGCGGATCGTGGTGGTTCCCCCCTGATCGCTCGATTCGCGGGCTTCCTTGTTTAGTTCTTCGTTGATCTTACTTATTTCCTCGCACCAACGCTGGCGAACCCAGTGTGGCATCTCGAGGATCTCCTCCTCGTTCCACTGGAAGTGGTAGGCGACGAACGCTATTTCCTCGTAGAGCCGTCCGAGGGGGTAGACCTCGATCATCGGGTCTAATTTCCCGGATCACCGTCCACGTCGGGTTCCCGGTCGGGGACGTTCGGTTCGTGGTCGGGGATGTCCATGTTCCCCCCTTCGATGGCCTCGGTGAGGTCCTCCCCGGCGATCGACACCTGTGGACCGCCACCGCCGCCACCGCCCGGCGCGCTCTCCATCGCGGACATCTCGCGGACGCCTCCGGTCTCGGCGTCGACGTCGAACTCCAGGCCACACTCGGGACACGCGGTCGCGACGACGTTCGCACCCCGGTTGTTGACCCGCTCGTAGAGCCGCTGGAGGTAGTCCAGGTCGGCCACGAACAGGTCCTCGATGATCGCCGGTGTCACCTGGGATCCCTCGTAGTCCCCGAGCTGGGTGACGACCCGGGAGAGCAAGGCGATAGTCAGGTACGACGAGTTCTGCTGGACGCGCCGGTCCTGGAGCGGTTCGATCTCGTCCGAGGCCGTCGCGAGTCGCATGCGCCCCTCCTTGTGGAGGTTCCCCTCGTCGTCGACGTACCCCTGCGGGAGCGTGAACTCGAATTCGGTCTGGAGTTTGCCTGCCATACTATCCCACCCGTTTCACGTCTGGGTAAGTAATACCTACGGTGTCTGGTGCCCTGATATCGCGCCGTCCGGCGGGAAAAATGCGAAACCTCGGGAGGAGCCCCGGCCGGATCAGGCCGAGCGCTCGTACTTCTCGTAGGCGATCTCGATCTCTTCCTCTGCCAGGGCGGACTCGCCGCCGACGGCGGAGGCGTCGAGAGTGGGCGGGCTGTAGTTGACCGGCCAGGCACCCTCGAACTCGTAGCGGAGCAGGGAGGCGCTGTTGGCGACGTCGAAGATGGTCACCGCGATCGACTTGCGGGCCTCGTCGAGGTTCCCGTCGATGACCTTCTGTCGCCAGTCCCACAGCATCGTCTCGCCCGTCTTCGCGCCACGGGTCATCGTGAGGTTGTCGTACTCGTGACGCCCCCACAGCGGGTGGTCGTAGGCGACCTGCTCGTTACCTTCCCGGTAGCTGACCTCCTCGGTCGACACCGATGGTAGCTCGATCGTCTTCCAACCCTGTACTGCTCCGCCGTCCAGTTCGAGTTCGACCTCGAAACGGGTCGTCCTCGCTGGCGCATTGATGGCGTCTCTGTCTGCCATTGTTTTATGCTCAGTTGGTCGCTATATAACTGTTATGGCGCGGCCTCCTCCGTCCACTGCTGGATGCGGAAGATGACGAATTCGGCCGGCTTGACCGGCGCCACGCCGATCTCGCAGATCAGGCGTCCGTTCTCGATGTCGTCCTGGGTCATCGTGGACTCGCCACAGTTGACGAAGAACGCCTCGTCCGGGCTCGTCCCCATCAGGCCACCGTCGCGCCAGACCGTCGTCAGGAACATCCGGACCGACTGCTCGACGCGGTCCCACAGTTCCCTGTCGTTGGCCTCGAAGACCGCCCACTGGGTCCCCTCCTCGATGGACTGCTCGATGAAGAGGAACAGCCGGCGGACGTTGATGTACTTCCAGCTCGGGTCGCTGGAACAGGTCCGGGCACCCCAGACCCTGATCCCGCGGCCCTGGAAGGCGCGGATGCAGTTGACGCCGCGCGGGTTGAGCACGTCCTGCTCGCCCTTGGTGATGTCGTGCTGGAGGTCGAGCGCCCCGCGGACGACCATGTTCGCGGGGGAACCCCAGACGCCCTCGGTGTTGTCGTTGCGGGCGTAGATACCGGCCATGTGACCGGCCGGCGGGACGACCTTCTCCTCGTTCGTGATCGGGTCCTTCGTCTCGATCCACGGGTAGTAGTACGCCGCGTACGAGGAGTCGACGGGCGTGTGGATGTTCGAGACCCGTCCCGCGTTCTGGGGGCACGAGAGGACGGCGAACCGGTCGCCCTGGTTCTCACAGTGGGTGACGACGGCCTCGGTCAGGCCGCGGATGTCGTTCTCGTCGGGAACGACCACGAGCGAGACGTTGTCGTGCTCCTTGAGCGCGGCCATACCGGTACGCTCGCCGGTGATGTCCTGGCCCTGGTAGTCGCTCAGCGAGAGTTCGTCGGTCCCGCCGTCGGTGGCGGCCTCGCCGCTGTCGCGAACCCGCTGGAGATCCTCCTTGATCTCGTCTTTTTTCTGGGTCCGGTCGATGTCGTACGGCTCCGCCAGGTCGCGGAGCTCGTTGTACGTCATGTCGTCCAGTTCGTCGTCGTCGGGGATTCCGTCCTCGTCGTCCCCGTCGCTGCTGGACCCGTTGGTGGAGTTGTTGCCGCCGCTGTCGTCGCCGAGCCAGGTGATGCCCGTCTCGGGACGGCCGTCGCCGGCCGCCTCGACGTCGACGAGCACGTCGTTGGCCATCTGCTTCGCGAAGTGCGAACTCGACGAGGGATCCGGCGTCAGCTCGTCGTAGGTCGCGGAAGCGTCCGGGGACGGCGACGGGTCCGCGGAGGCCGGCTCGCTGATCTCGTCGCGGTCCTTCGACCAGTATCGGACCGTGACGTCGAACAGCTGGTTCTCGCCCTCCGTGTACATCGCGCTGTCCTCGACGATGATGGCGACGGTGTTGGCCCAGTCGCCGGGGCCGATGGCCCCGACGTCCATGACCGGGTCGCCGCTCCCGTCCGTGACCGTCGCCTTCGCGACGTCGTCGGGATCGTCCGGCGTCACCCGGGTGATGTAGGCCCGGGCACCGCCGTTCTTGAAGAACCCGTCGACGGCGACGTCGAGGTTCGAGCCCGGACTCTTACCGTAAATCCGGGTGAACTGACCCCAGCTCGTGACGAGCCTCGGTTCGACTGGACCGCGCTCCGTCGGACCGAGGAACGCGGCAGTGCTTGTACTGACCCCCTCTACTGCCTTGGCGCCGGCGTCCACTTCTTCGACGTAGACGCCTGGTGATAGGTACTCTGGCATTATTCTTCACTCGTTCGTTCGAGTACCGAACATCCCCGAAGATAAATCGGCCATATATAAGATTGTGCATCCTAACGGTATCTGACCTATAGAATAAAAATAAATACCACAAATACGTGACTCCTTCCGTGGCGGTGATCTCTGACACCACTCGTTCCGTGACTCCAAAAAGAGCCGTTTCAGGACCTACTTGACGATTTCGCCGTATACCGACCGATCCGGAGCATCCACCGACGGCCAGTAAATATACGGATCCCGATTGTTTCCATTTGAGAACCGGTCACACGCGGTTCGCGACGCCGGGACCGCCGAGCGCCACTCGATATGTTGAATCGCGCACGCGAAGGAACAGTGGTCGGGAGCGACGAGACGAGCGAGAGAACGGCCCTAGCGGTAGCCGGGTCAGGTGCGTTACTCCGGAACGATGTCGTAGAGGACCTCCAGGGAGTCGGCCGCCTCGCAGACGGCGTCCTGTGCCTCGGCGATCCGGATCGGGTCAGTCTCGCCGACGAGGGTCTCCTGGAGGCGGTTGACCGCCTTGACGTACCGTTCGAGGCTCTCCTCGGTCGCGGCCTCGTCGAGCGCCTCGCCCAGGTTGATGTCTAGCTGGAGCATCTCCCCGACGTGGTCGGCGAACTCCTCGTCGTCCTCGTGGACGCCCTGTCTGATCCCGTCCTTGGCCTTCTCGACTATCTCCTGGGAGATCCGGCTCGCGTCGGGTTCGTGGGTGTCGAACCGGGCCGAGACGTCGTCGAAGAACCGGATCTTGTCCTTGAGGGACTTGCGCATCAGGTAGCTCGTGACGGTGTCGAGTTGATCGGTCAGCGTCCGGACCTGACGCTGTATCGACTCGACCTCCTCCATGTCGCCGCCGACGCCTCCGGCCCCGCCCGTGAAGTTGTGGGGGTTCTCGGTGTCCGTGATGTGCTGAATGAGGGCGGCGTACAGCATGTCGTTGTCGTAGACGAGGTTCCGACGAACGGTCTCGCCACCCTTGACCCAGCTCCCGTCCCGGGTTCGCTCGAAGGCGCCGATGAAGATGGAGGGGTCGTCGACCGGTTCGACGGGCGTCCGGTGTCGCTGGTGGAACCTGTTGGCCAGCGCCCGGAGCGTCTTGTCGTCGTCGCCGGCGTCCGCGATGTCGGTGTCCACCTCGGAAATCTCGTCGTACTCCTCGGGCGGCGACTCCTGGTAGGTCAACTCGAAGGCCTCGACCGTCCGGTTGGACATGTACTCGCTGTCGCTCGCCCCCCGCACTTCCGGCACCGGCACCGACTCCAGTTCGGTCTCGTTGTACCGCAAGAACAGGTAGATCTCGTCACCGGAGGGCGAGGGGAGCGTTTTGGTCGTCGTGTGCTCGATGACGATCGGTCGACCGTAGCCGTCGATGACGACCCCCGGCTCCAGCGTGACTTCGAGTTCGTCGTCGACCTCCTCGACCTCGCTGATCTCCACTCCGTACAGGATCCCCCGGCCGATAGCGAACCTGTTGAGCGTGTGCAGTCGCTCGGCGTGGTACTGTTGCTCGGTCTGCATGTCCCGAGCGGTCATCAGCTTTCCGTGGAAGTACTTGTTCTTCTCGAACTGACTCAACTCCCCCTCACTGTTGAGTGAATCTTGGTCCTGGGACATCGTCTGCGGTTCTTGTTGCCCAAGATCTGGACGCTCTCATATAACTTCGATGGAAGTGTTCGCGGTAAATACGTAGGTACGTGATCCTGCAGGGAAATCGGAGCTGGCGACGTACGGCCCGGACCGAACGGACGAGGCCGAACCGCCGGAGCGGGCGTTACGAGAAGGGTTCGCGCTCCTTGAGAACGGTGTCCCCGCCCAGCGTCGAACGCCCCAGGGCGAAGCTCCGGGGCGTGAGCGTGCTGTTGATCCCCAGGAAGGAGTTCCCGGCGAGTTTGCAGTGCTGGCGGAGTTCGACGACGCCGTAGTCGGTGTGGGCGGGCCGTTCCGTCGCGGTCATCCGGTCGACCACCCGCTTCTGTGTCCGGTGGTTGAACGGGCCGGCGAACACGGTGAACGACCGCTCGCCGTGCATGTTCGTCGTGTAGGGGCGCTTTGCCTCCTCGCTGTCCATGCCGTCCATGTCGAGGTGCTCGAAGAAAAAGAGGAGGTGGCCGTCCTCGTCGCCCCGCTCTAGCTCGTCGAGTTCGGCGAGGTAAACCTGCAGTTCCTCCTCGGTGAGGTACCCGTCCTCCGTCCGCTGGCGGAGCCGGTCGCGGTGCCAGTCGAGCATCCAGGAGGTGTCGGGCTGGTCGACGTGGTTCAGGTACAGCCTGAGGATCTCCCGGAGCCCCTCCTTGGTTCCGCGTTTCTTGAACAGGGTCGGAGCCCGGGCGAGGAACTCCCGCTTGGCCGACTCGGGCCAGCCACGGTCGAACTGGATGGCGAGCCACTGGCCCAGCCACGGCAGGTAGTCACTCGGGACCCCCTCGGGATCGAAGTACCGCGTTATCGTCTCTATCTGCTCCTCGATGTCGACGAACCCGCTCTCGAACGTCGAGAGGAACCGTTCGAGGAAGGCCGTGCTGCTCCCGTTGCCCTGGAACACCTCGGGCAGGTACCGCAGGTAGGTCTTCCGGGGACAGTACGCCCGGAACGCACCGATCCGCGGCGAGGTCTCGACCTCCCCTATCATCTCCAGGCGCACGTGCAGGAACCGGCCGGACGCGCCGTCGAGGAGGGCGTCACGGGGGTTCGAGGTCCGGACCGACTTCCACCGGTCGCTCCACTCCTCGTCGACGATGTCGAACGCCCGGTCCAGCCATTCCTCGGCGCGGTCGACGTTGGCGTACTCGACGATGTCCGCGATCTCTTCGGGGTCGTGCTCGATCAGGTCCCAGATCGCCTCGATGCCGGCGACCCGGAGGTCGACGGCCTCCTCGTCGGTAATGCTCTCGATTGCCTCGACGCCGTTGGGAACGACCTGGGTGTCGTTGCTCGTGAAGTAACTCACCCGCACCTGCGTGTTCGAGGGCAGGCTCTCGAAGTCGACGGTGATCCGGTGCCACTCGGTGTCCAGCGCTCCCGAGTCGAACCGCCGGAACGCCTGGGCGTCGTAGAGCGTGCCGCCGGAGTTGCGCTTGTGTCGCTTGGTCTCCCTGACGGCGTAAACCCGGTCGTCCTCGAATCCGACCCCGTAGTACCTCGGGTGACGGCCGCCCTCCGCGTACGTGCCCCGGCGGAGCTTCGAGTAGAGCCGGTCCTCCCCGGAGCGGCGCTCGAAGGTCCCCTCGCCCGCCCCGTCGGAGAGGTAGTGTACCGTCGCCGGGTCCCCGTCGGAGAGCCGGCCGTTTATCACCAGTTCGTCCTCGGTGAGCGCCTCGACCACCGAGGGGTCGAGTTCGTCGTCCTCCCCGACCGGGAACTCCTCTATCGTCTGCCGGTAGGGGAATGCGTTCGGCGACTCGACGTAGCGGGCCTCGTAGATGCTGACCAGCGGTCCGTCCTCCTCGCGTTCGAGGACGTAGACGTTACCCGAGTCGTCGACGGCGAGGTCCTCGGGCGACTCCAGCCCCCGGAGGACCGTCTGGACGTTCCCCCGGCGCTGGAGGGTCGCGACCTCGCCGCTGGTCTGACCCGTCCCCCGGTCGAGGACGTAGATCTTCCGGTTGCCGCTGACCAGGTCGACGGGGACCTCGAGGCCGGCGTCGAGGCGACCGACGACCTCGCCCAGGCGGTCCGAGACGACCACCACGTCGCCGGTCTCCCCGTCGGCGACGTAGATCCGGTCACCCGCGACACACAGCGCGCGGGGGTCCTCGACGGCCTCGTCGCCCTCGTTCGTCCAGACCCGTTCGGCGAACTCCCGTTGCTCGTCGTACTTGTTCAGGTCCCCCGTCGGGCGCAGAGCGAAGACGTTCTCGTCCCGGTCGATGTCGACGTCCAGGGCCTCGAACCCGAGGTCGCTGTAGGAGACCCGTGGCTCGGTCGCCAGGCCGATACCCCCGTCGTGGACCTCGAAGTTGCGGCCGGTCCACTCGTCCCACTCTTCCGAGTCCAGCGTCGTGACGTGAGAGAACTCCATCCAGTGTCACCTCCCGTTCCGGTTTATCGTCGCGATGTCCGCGACGAGGTTGTCCAGGTAGAACAGCGAGTCGTCGCCTATCTTGACGTTCTCCTCGCTGTCCAGGGTCGCGTTCCCGCGGGCGGTCACGGACACCTCGCGAACCGTGTCGATCCAGTCCAGGTCCTCCAGGATCTCCAGCAGTTCTTCCTTGTAGAGGGTCCGGCCGAACGGCCAGCCGTCGCCCTCGTACCCGTGGATCGGGTCGACGTACTCCTGGATGGCCGACTCGATGGCGTCCTCGCCCTCGGCCTGGAGTTGCCAGCCGGTCGCGACCACGTCGACCTCCAGGTCGAGGCCGACGTAGGTGGGTTCCCGGACGGTCACCCGGTCGGTCAACAGCCTGTGCTTGTCGACGTGGCGCTGGACGGCGTCGATGAACCCCTCGCTCGGGTCGGCCCGCCCGACGTCCGGGGGGACGTACGGCACGACCACGACGTTCACCTCCGGCGGCCCCGACTCCCTGCTGTCGACCAGCACCGTCGCCCGGCCGAACCGGACTCCCGGGGTGTTGGTCGCAACGTACTTGATGTCGTCGGCGGTCACGGCCCGGTACGGCGTCGCGAGGTCCCGCTTGACCCGCCGGAACGCCTCGTCTATCGACTCCGCGTCGCGGCCGCCGGTGGCGTCGCCCTCCAGGGAGAGGTCGACGTCGAGCAACCGGACGTCGTCGCCGACCGTCTTGTCCACGTCCGCGAACCGGACGGTCGACGACGCAGGGACGTTCCCCGCCCGACCACCGCCGCGGACGTACCGCTCGGCGACGACCGTCCGGTCGGGGTCGGGCATCTTCCCCCTGACCCCGTCGCCGAACCGGACCTCCCCTTCGGCGCGGTCGAGGACGTAGTGCCGGTCGGTCGGGCCGGACGCCTCGAACCCCTCGACCTCGGTCCAGGGCTCGTCGTCCACCGTTATCTCGGCCTCCAGCACCGGGGCGTGCTCGAACTGGTAGCGTTGGTCCGAGAGGTTCTCGGGTCCCTCGTTGGTGCGGTGTTGCTGGAGTACCTCCCCGCGGATCGTCTCCTGGTGGACCGTCTCGACGACGTTCACCTTGACCGAGTCGAACTGCGGCGGGATCTCGTAGCCGGCCTCCACCAGCCGGCACCGGATCCACACGGTGCCGGGGTCGACGTCGAAGAGGCCGTGCTCGTCGACGCCCCACTTCTCGGGGTCCCACTCGTCGGGGGCCGCGAGCGTGACGGTCCCGCCCCGGTAGAAGGCGTTCGTGTCGTCCGAGACCACCTCGAACTCGCCCCACGCGTCCTCGTGGTCCAGCGCGTAGTAGTTCCGGCAGTACTCCCAGACCACCTCGACCGAGGGGTCGAACATCGACGCCTCGTCGCCGTGGCTGGCCGGTTCCGGGAGGTCGTCGTCGTGGAAGTCGACCGTCACCGACAGGGTGTCACCGCCGGCCAGCGGGTCGGCGTCGAACCCGAGGTAGAACTCGTCGCCCGCCGACGGGTCGTCCCCGAACGCGCGGTAGAACATCCCGTCCGCCCCGTTGGCGTGGGAGTGGTCGGTCCAGTTGCCGTCGGCCGACTCCGAGACCACCAGCGCGACACTCGCCGGGACCGTCGCCCCCGACACACCCTCGGGCGGGTGGAGTTCGACCTTCGCCGAGGCGGGGGTCGGGGGGCGGGGCTGCTCGCCCATCAACTGGAGGTACTTCCGGCGGTGCTCGTCGGTCACCTGGTCGAGCTGGTAGGTGTAGGTCTCGGTGATCCACGCCAGCATCTCCAGGATGGCCATCCCCGGGTCGCTCGGGTTGTGGTTGGTCCACTCGTCGGAGTAGGCCGGGATCAGCTTCCGTGCCTCCTCGACCAGCTCCTCGTAGTCCCTGTCGTTGAGGTCGGGTACCTCCAGGGTCACTGCCGGTCACCTCCTGCCAGTCCGGCCGCCCGGGTCATTCCTCGACCTCCGTCATCTTGACCTGCACCTCGTGCTCCCCCGCCATGTCGACGGCGATTTCGTGCGTACCGGTCGAGACCAGCGTGTCCCAGGCCAGGTCCGGCGAGGCGCCCTCGTCGCGGATCTTGATCCGGCGGCCCCGCGTCCCGACCGAGACGACCAGGTCCTCGACCGTCTCGACGCCGCGGACGTCCTCGATGAGCGAGATGAGCTGCGAGAGCCGGGGGGCCTCCCCGAACTCCCACCCGTTGCCCTCCTCGTTGCCGGTCAGCGGGTGGAGGTAGTCGTCCACCTCCGATTCGATCTCCGACTTGAGCATCGAGACGCTCTCGACCCCGTGGGTGTAGACGTCCGCCTCCACGGACACCTCCGCGTAGCTGGGCCCCCTGACGATGATCCGCTGTTGCTCGGGGCCGACGAGCGTCGCCGGCGCCCGCTCCCGAATCGCCTCCAGCACCCGGGTCCGGAGTTCGGTCGACGGCGTCGGACGCTCCCGGCGCTCCCGTGGGACGATGAGCAGGGTCACGTACCCGGGGTTGCGGTTGCCGTTCTCGTCGCGTTCGGGTTCGCAGTTGGCCTTGGCCAGTTCCCGGGAGGCCGCCTTCGCCACCTGTTCGAAGTCCGCCGGGGTGACCGCGCGGTCCCTGTTCCTGATCCGCTTCGGTGCCCTGTCGACGACCGTGTCCATCGACTCGGCGTCCGCCCCGCCGTCGCTCGGGCGCAGGTTGGTGACCTCGTCGATCCGCGAGATGGGCGTCCTGAGGTCGCCGACGGCCCCGGCGTCGACGTTCCCCTCGCTCCCGCCGCCGGTCTTGTAGGTCACCCTGAGGTTGTTCTCCGCCCGGGGCGGTATCTTGCCGCGCTGGCCGTCCCCGAAGGTGACGGTCCCGCTGGTGCGGTCGACCCGGTAGTGGCGGGACGACGAGTCCGACTCGAGGAAGTCCGAGACCTCCTCCCACCGGACCCAGAACTCGACCGGTTCGTCCGTCTCCGGAAGCCGGTCGACGTCCTCGGGACGGGTCTCCTCGAGTTCCTGCATCTCCTTTCGCGACAGCGAGGACACCTCGTCGACCCACACCTCTATCTCGGTGACGGGTGTGTTGTAGCAGGTGAACTCCTGGCCGTGGGTCCCGTCGCTGGAGCCGAGTATCTCCTCCTCTATCGTCTCGGAGTTGTGCGCCCACTGGGTGTTCGGGTGGATCCCCTCCAGGGCCGGCGGCGTCGTCGACCCCTGGGCCCGGGTCCGGTCCTCGGGCTTGCGTTCGAGGATCCGTCCGTTCACCCTGCGGATGGCCGGCCCCGTCGGGCCGGGGCTGAACTCGTCGCCGGTCACCCGGGCGCGGACCCAGTGGTGTTCCTCGCCGAACTTCGAGAACGCCTCCGTTCCCTCCTGGAAGTTGAGGCTGACGATCCCCCGTTCGGTGAACCCTTCGGTGCCGTCGTGGGCGTCCAGGCGCCGCCAGTCGCCGTCCTCGGGGTCCGGGCAGTACTCCCACCGGATGTCCGGGTCGAAGCTCCGGGGGTAGGTGTCGTCGCGCATGGGCACGTGCAACTTGATCGGTCCGTCGTGGAGCCGGTCGTCGAACCCCAGGTACACCGTCTGGGTGTCGTCCCTGGCGGGCTCGAACGGCACGAAAAACCGCGGCCCGTCGTCGGGGTCGGGGACCCAGTCGTACGCGGCGTTGTTGTAGGTGACGACGTGCTGGAAGGGCTGGCGGCTCTGGCCGTAGAAGACGGAGATGTCGTGGAACCGGGGCGGCTCCGGTCGGGAGTCGAACCCCTGTCGATCGTCCAGGTTCTCGCCCATCTCGTACTGGAGCTGGCCGTAGTCCCCGCTGACCAGTCGTGCGCGGATCCAGAACTTGTCGTGGCCCGCCACGGAGGTCTCGTCCAGGTCCTCCGGGACGACGAAGCTCACCAGTCCCGGCTCCTGGAGGTCCTCGGTCTCGTCGACGATCAGCGGTAGCCGGGACCACCCGTTGCCGTCCCAGTACTCCCAGGAGATGTCGGGGGGACCCCCGAGCATCCCCGGCATGCGGTCTATCTGACCGCCGAACTCCTCCCAGTCGTCCTCGGCCTCCTCCTCGGTCTCGTCGTCCTCGAACTCGTCGATGTACTCGGTGATCGTCACCCGGCCGCGCTCGCCGTCGACGGTGACGATCTGTTCGTCCTCCAGTTCCTCGGTGGCGTCCTCCGCACCGACGACCGCCGGTATCTCCAGGTCGCGGGCGAGCCTGGCACCGTGGCTGTCCGGGTCCCCCTCCTCGGTGATGATCGCACCCGCGCGCTCGATGTCCGGTTCCATGTTCGTGGTCGTCATGTCCGTGACCACGATGTCGCCCTCGCGGATCTGGTGGACGTCCTGCAGGTCGTCGACGACCCAGACCGTCCCGGTCGCCTCGCCGAAGCTCGCGCCCTCGCCGCGGAGGACGACGCGTTCGCGCTTGTTCTTCCCCTTGGGAGGGGTGAGCCGGATGTCGACGGTCGACCCCTTCTTCGTGAACGCCTCCTCGGAGGCGACGTACATGGTCGAGGGGGGCTGTGGGACCTTGCCCAGCGGGAAGAAGTCCCCGCCGTACATCCCCTCGCCCTCCTCCTGGTCGAACTCGATCGGGACGTCGTTGTTGAACAGGTTGTCGGGAGGGATCCCCGCCTCCTCGTCGCCGTGTTCGACGCTCACCGACACCGCGTCGACCTCGATGTCGAAGAACGTCTCCTCGTCGCCGGTCGCCCGGCCCCGGATCCACCGGCTCTCGGTGCCGTCGACCTCGTGAGCGGTGACCGACCCCGGGACGGTAAAGGAGAGTTCGATCGGTTTGTCCCCCGCGTCCATGACCTCGCCGCCGACCTCGCGGATCCGTTCGCCGACCGCCTCGGTGAGTTCCTCGAGGTCGGCGTCGTCGGGGTCCAGCGTCTCGCTGGTCTCCGTGGGGAGCGGGTGCCACCCCTCGGTGTTCCGGTCCCCCTCGGTCGCGTCCGCGGCCTCGCCGTAGTACTCCCACTCGATGCAGTCGTCGATGACTCCCCGGGTCGCGTTCGTCAGTATGTCCAGGGTTATCGTCGACCCCTCGTTGAGGTTGAGCAAGTCGTCGTGGCCCAGGTAGAGGACGTGCTCCTGGAGGTCCTCGCCCCCGAACAGCGTGGTCCGTTCGTCGTCGCCGCTCGTCAAGGTGTCGTGGTGGTCGAACAGGTGGTCGGCCGTCGGGTCGACGCCGTAGGCCGCCGAGAGTCCCGCCGGCGTGGCCTCGAACCCGCCGTCCTGGGGGAGTTCGAAGATGGTCGTGTCGCCCTCCTCGGTCTCGGCCAGCGCCTGCGTTCCCCCCGGGACGACGACGTTCTGTCCCGTCCCGTCTATCGTCTCGAACGTCAGGGGCACCCGCGCCGACTGGGGCGGCCGCCTGTCGAAGTCCAGTGCGTCGAGGAACGCGACCCGGTGTTTCTCGGGGACGCTGTCGAGTCGCTGGACGACCTCCGTCTCGAACCGGGAGGCGATCTCCATCAGCGTCGTCCCGGAGTCCTCGGTGTGGGGGTCCCACTCCTCGGTGTAGTTAGCGGCGACCCGCCTGAGTTCCGCGAGCAGTTCCTCCCGTGATCGACCGTCGACGACTGGCCCGTTCCTCATCCCTCACCCTCTTCGACGTAGAAGGGATAGACCATGTTCTCCCGGCTGTTGGTGTTCCGGACCCAGTACTGGATCTCGATGAGCACCCGCCCGGGATTGTTGGGGTCCTCCTCGGCGTCGACCTCCTCGACGTCGATCCGCGGTTCCCACCGGGTCAACGCGTCGTAGACGGCCTCCTCCATCAGGTTCAGCGTCTTCGGGTCGACCGACGAGAAGATGTACTCGTGGATCCCACAGCCGAACTCGGGACGCATCACCCGTTCCCCCTGGGCCGTCCCCAGGATGAACCGGATCGACTGGTGGATGCTGGTGTCGTCGGTCGTCAGTTCGATGTTCCCTCTGTGGTCGGTCTCGACCGGAAAGCTCCAGCCGCTTCCGAGAAAGTCCCGTGCCATGTGTTATTACCCGATCAAGACAGTGGGTTCCCCCTTAACGATGCTGTTCGGCGACCCGGCCCCCTGGAGGGTGTCGCCCATCCGGGCGGCCGGCATGTTGTTTATCAGCACCGTGGTGCTCCCCATCGGACAGATCTCGGCCCCGTGGGGCGTTCCCGCCGGGGTGGTCATCGGACAGGCGTGGGTGTCCGACCCGACCCGCCAGGCCGGCATCTTGCCGATGAGCACGTTCGCGCTCCCCGGACCGGGCCCGAGGGGGGTGCCGTGCGCCGTGTTGTCTCCGACTCTCGCTGCTGGTGGCATTGTTGTTCAGTTTATTTGAACCAGAGATCCTTTTATTTGCAGGATCCCGGACGACTCGATCTTTCCCATCCCCGAGGTCTTCACCTTGAGTTGCCCCTTCGAGGAGACCTCTATCTTCGTCTTCGCCGAGACGTTCACCTCCTGCTTCGCCGAGATGTCGACCTTCTGGTCCGCCTCGAGCTTGATCTTCTTCGAGGTGAGACTGATCTCCTTGTCCGCGTCGATCTCTATTTTCCCGCCCTTGCCGTCCATCACGATGGTGTTCGTCCCGTCGTCGAGGGTGATCTTCTCGTCCTTGTCCTCCATCAGGAGCTTCCGGGGGGTGTCCGCCCCCGTCTTGAGCGTGATCTTCTCCTTGCCGTCCTTGTCGTGGAAGTCCAGCAGGTGACCGTACCGGGACTTGATCGCCCGGTGGTTGTTCTCCTCGTTCTCGTTGTTGTAGGGCGGCTTCTTGTTGCCGGTGTACAGCGACCCCAGGACGACCGGGTAGCGCATGTCGCCGTTCTCGAACCCGACGACCACCTCGTCACCGACCTCGGGCAGGAACCACGTCCCGTAGTCGCTGCTCGCCATCTCAGTGGCGACCCGCGCCCACCAGCTCTCGTCGTCCTTGTCCCGGAAGGGGAACGTGACCTTCACCTGTCCGATGGTTTCGGGGTCCTCCTTGCCGCTGTTGGCGGCGACCTGGCCGACCATCAGCCCCTGGATCTTGCTGATGTCGTCCTCGGGTTCGCCACCGAAGAACTCCGTTCGCTCCATCAGGGCACCTCCGTTCCCTCGAACGAGGTCCGGTAGCCCGAGTCGCTGATCCGGTGGGTGGCTCTCGTCACGTAGTACTCCGTCGAGAACTTGTCCCCGAACTGCTCCAGTTTGACCACCTCGTTGGCCTTGATGTCCGGCTTGCCGCGGCTGGTCTCGACGTGGACGGTGGGTCGCTCCTTCGAGAGCTGGCCGAGTTTGTGGGCCGCGATCTTGTCCGCCTCGGCCTTGGACTCGCAGGGGATCCGGTAGACCTTCTTCTTGCTGTTCTTGGCCTCGCTTTTCTTGTCGCTCCCCACTATCTCCTCCTCGTTGCTCATGTCCCAGCACCGCACCTCGACCTCTTTCACCTCGTCGGACTCGTTGATTTCGCCCGTGATGCTCTCGACCTTGTCCTGGTCGAGCGTCGCGACGGGCCCCTTGTCCCCCAGGTCCGTCCGCGGGATGAAGAAGACCTTGTCCCGCTCCGTGTAGAACTGGAAGCCGTACTTGTCCGCGAGGCGCTTGACGAACAGGTAGTCGCTCTCGTCGTGCTGGACGATCTTGTGTCGCTCCAGGTCCGCCTTCCGGACGTCCATCTCCCCGAAGTACTCCCCCAGTTTCTCCTCGACCGGGTCCTTGAGCTTGACCTTCTTGCTGTCGCTCTCCTCCCAGGAGTCGTCGGGGGTCCCCCGCATCATGTCGTGGAGCAGCCCGTAGCCGGAGATGCCGACCGTCGGGCCCCGTCCCTGGCCGAACTCCGACTGCATGTTCTGGATCGTCCCGGTGAACGTCTTCTGCTCGTTGTTCCGTTTCTGCCAGCCCATCTTGATCGTGATCGACTTCCCGGCCTTGAAGTCGCCCGGCGAGAACTCCTCGAAAGCGTCCTGCTCCCGGCTGAAGTTGTAGTTCAGGGTGATGGCGAACCGGTCGGCACCGTCCAGGACCGACTCGACGATCAGGTCGGTGATCCGCTGGTCCTGCTCCTGGTACTTGGTGCCCTCGATGTCGACGGTGAACTTGAGGTGCTGGGGCGGTTTCGACTCCTGCTTGACGTCTTTGACTTCCGGCATCCCGATCACCCGGTGGGGATCGTCAAGGTGGTTCCCGGTTCGAGCTCTCGCGGGTCACTGATGCCGTTCTCGTCGGCGATGGCCTCCCACTGGTAGGGGTCGCCGAGCTTCTCGGCGGCGATGAACCAGAGGGTGTCCCCCTCCTTGACGGTGTGGGTCTTGGACCCGCCGCCACCACCGCCGCCACCACCGCCGCTGTACTTCTTCGGGTTGACTTCCTTGAACGTGACGTTGGCCCGGGCCCGGACGGGCGTCCCGTCGGGCAGGAACATCGTGAACGTCTTGTCCACGCTTTCGACGAGCGCGGTGAAACAGATACCCGAGCCCCACACGAACTGTACCGGCGGCGGTGCCTTGTAGGAGGTGTCGACCCGGGTGAGGTAGGTCAACTTCTCGACGTACTTCTTCCGGACGTCGGACTGCTCCTCGGACGTGTCGAAGAACAGCTCCATCGAGAGCTGGTCCGACTCCCGGCTCCCGAACTGCAGTTCCGACTTCTCGTTCTGTGAGGCCTTGTTGTCCTCGTAGTTGACCGAACTCTTGACGCTGTACTCCGGTGGATTGAACCGACACTTTATCACGTCGCCGGATCGCTTGCCTTTGAGTATCTTTATTTCTGCCTTCTCGACCATTTAGAGTCCCCTCCGTTCTCGCTCGATCCGCATCTTCCGTTCCAGTTCGCGGTAGAGCCTGTCGACCACGCGGTCGACGTCGGCGTCGTACGCGAGCAGTTCCGGCCCTTCGGGCGAGAGGAGTTCGTCGACCCCCGGGGAGACGTCCTCGGTGGACTCCCCCTCGCCCGGATCGACGCTCCTCGACTGCCGCTCCGTCCGGCCGTCGCTCGCGCCGGCCGTCGTTCCCCCCGTCCGGTCGACCTCCCCGACCGCCTCCTCGCCGGACGCCTCGGCGCGGTCGCCGCCCGACGAGTCGCGGTTGAAGCTGAATCCGGGGAGGGTGTCCCCGGTTCCGCCGACCGGACCCGGGCCGTCGGGGCCGGCGTCGGGACCGCGCGGACCGACGCGGTCACCGTCGTCGCCCGCGCTGGCGTCGCGGTTCAGGGTGAGCGATGGCATATCGGACACGGCCCCTGTGGGGTCCTGTGGGACGTGCGCACTCCCACTACTTTTTTCCACCGGTTGGGGCACCCCCAATTCGGCGTCGGTGCCGGGACCGGTCTCGCCGTCGCCCACACCGGCCGGTCCGGTGGCACCGGTCGCGAGGACCGTCGGCGCCGTCGCCCCGCCCGGCGAGTCGCCCGCCCGGACCAACCTGCTCACGGAGCCGTCCGAGAGCCCGTCGCGGCCCGTCGCGATCCGCGAGATGGACGCCCCCGCGTCGGTGACCGTGATCCCCCCGTCGTCGGCGGGGCCGCCCACCCCGGACGGGGAACCGTCCCCCGCGCCGGGGCCGGGCCGGTCGGTCCCGGTCCCGCCCTCGACCGCGCGGTCGACGTCCGGGGTCGCCGGCGTCGCAGGGGACCGCTGGACCAGGCGGGGCGTAGAACCCGGCGATGGCACCCCGCCGGCCGATCCACGGCCGGACCCCGGGATCGCACCGTCGCCCCCGGGTCGTCCCGCGATCCCCGTCCGTCCCGTGCGGCTCGCGGCCCCGCTCGCCCGGGTACCACCGCTCCCCGGCGCCCGGTCGCTCGCCCGCCGCCGTCGCTCCGGGAGCGTCGCCCCGGACGACCGGCGGGCGCTCGAACCGGTATCGCTCCCCCGCCGGCGGTCGGCCGCGCGCGAGCGTCGCGACTCCGCGAGGTCCGGCGTCGGCCGCCGGAGCGTCGTTCGCACCCGGCCGCCGGGACCCGGCAGTCCGCCGGGGCGTCCTGCGGAGCCGCCGGGACCCGGCCCGGTACCGGGCAGGTCGAGGGGACCGGGTGTCTCCCCCGGCCCGCCGGCGACCCCCGGCCCCGACCCGGACGGGACGTCCGATCCCGGACGGTCGGCGATCCCCGGTTCTCCGGTGGACTCGTTCGCCGGCCGCGCCGACGGACGTCGGCGGCCGGTCGTACTCGCGGTCGACCACGACCCGGTCGAGGGACGGGGTCGCGAACGTCCTGCGGGCCCCGCCGGCGAACCCGCCAGCGTCACCGCCCGGACGACCGACGCCCGGGGAGCGGCCGCCGGGACCGTCCCCGGACTGGATCCCCCCGGGACCGGACGCCAGGGTGTAGCTGCGCCGGGCCACGAGGCGGTCGAGCGTCGTCGCGGGCCCCGTCCGGTCGGCGTCCGCGGGTCCACCCGCCCCGCCGGAACTGCCGACACCCATCGACCCGGGATCGCTCGCCCGGTCGGCGGCCCTCGACCGGTGCGGACGGTCGCCGCCGGAACGGTCGCCGGTCCCCGGTCGATCCGGCGTCCGCGCGGGACCGTCCCCGGTCCCCCGACGGTCGCCGGTGTCCGGGCGGTCACCCCGCCGCGGGCGGTCCACGCCCGGGGGAGTCGGGGACTGTGGCCGCCGGAACACCCGCCTGGTCGACCCGGCGGGCGACGGTGCGGGCCCGCCGTTCGCCGACCCGGCCGTCCCGGGCGCTCCCGGAGCCGTGGACGGCCCCGAGAGCAGGACCGACACGTCACGCCCCGCACGACTCCCGGGAACGCCCGTCCCGGCGACCGGTCGGTCCGCGGCGGATCGGCCCGTCGCGCCGGTCGTACGCCCACCCGCCCGGGGCCCGGCCGCCGGCCGGTCGGCGGGGGACCGGGCGAGCGACGGTGGGTCGTGCCCGAGGCGGATCCCGCCGGTGTCGGAGGGCCTGGGACCCCTGTCGGCCGCGTCCTGACCCGCCGGATCCGTCGCCGGTCGGTCGGGAATCGGGGCGTCGACCCCGGGTCGGTCGGTCGCCGGGCCGTCAACCCCCGGCCGGTCGGGTCCATCCACCGCCGGCCGGTCGGTCGGGGAGGCATCCACATCCGCCCGATCCGGTCCCTCTCCCCCCGGCCGGTCGGTCGCTCGTCGGTCGGTCGTCGACCGGTCCCCCGCCGCCGGTCCCGGCTCCCGCATCCGGAGGTCCGGCAACCGACCGCCCCCCGGAGTCCCGGTCTCCGGCGTCGACGGCCGTCCCACGCCACCGGGACCGTCCGGACGGATCCCGAGGACCGAGACGTCGCGGAACCGGCCGACCCGGGACGGCCGGCCGCCCGGTCCGCCGGCGTCCCTCGCGGGTCCGTCCGTGGCTGGTGGGATCGCCGGACCCTCGCCCGTCGACGGGGGCGGCCCGGCATCGACCGGGCCGTCCCGGCCCCCGGGTTCGTCGCCGGTCGGAGGGCGTCGGCCCGCCGGCCCCGCCCGGGACCGGGACGCGTCGGAGTCGGCCGCGGGCGCGTCCGCCCGGCCGGGTCCCGGGGGCCGGCCCCCGCGGTCGGGACGGGGTCGTGCCTCCGGGTCGGCCGAGCGCATCCGGAGTGTGGGGGCACCGCGACCGAGGCCGGTCCGTCCGCCCCGCGCCGAGGGGCCGGACGCCCCCCGGTCGCCGGGACCGAACCCCAGTACCGACACCTCGCGCCGGGCGCGGACCGCGTCGGCGGGGGACCGTCCCCCCGGCTCGCCGGCCGTGTCGGCCGACGACGGGCCCGATCCCGCGGGCGATCCGGGGTACGGTGGCGCCACGCCGGACGGCCCCGGTCCGGACGCCTCGACCCTCGACGGCCCCTCCCCGGTCCGGCGGGGCGTACCGGACGAGGACAAGCCGGCCGACTCCCCCGTCGCGGCGGACCGGTCGACGGGCACGGTCGCGTCGCGGCCCCGGGCGGTGACGTCGGCCCGCGTGCGGATCCGGATCCCCCCGTCGTCGACGCGGTCGGCGGCAGGGGTAGCGGTCGTGGTCGGGGACCGGTCGACCGACGGCGGGTCCGGCCTGACTGCGGCCCCCGCGCGGTCCGGCGTCGAGGGGTCGGGAGCGCCTCGCGAGCGGTCCCCGGTCCGGCGGGACGGGGCCTCGCCGGGACGATCGGGTGCCGGCTCCCCGGGACGGTCGGTCGCCGACTCCCCGGGGCGACCGCCCAGTTCCTCGCCGGCCGGGGTGGGGCGGTCCCGCCCGGCGCGGTCGGGAGCGGGTCGTGGACCGGACCGGCCCGAACCCGGCTCCCCCGGACCCGGCCGCGACCCGGCGGGATCCGGTGACCGCGTCCGCAGGACCGGGAGGTCCCGGTCGCCCCTTGTCCGGTACCCCCCGGGGCGGCCCCCGGCGCCAGTCGTCCCGGTCACCGTCGGGGGACGACGACCCGCCCGACCACCAGTGGACCACGGCGGCGCCGGACCGCCCCGGTCGGTCCCGGGGTCCCCGGTCCCGGCACCCTCCAGGTCGGCGGTACGGTCCGGACCGGGCAGTGCCGGCGACCGGTCCGTCGGCGTCCCGCCCGTCGGGGAGCGGTCCACAGGCGACCGGCCGCCCCGACCGGTATCGGTGTCCGGAGTGTCCGGGGAGGGACCGGCGTCGGTCAGCCGGTCGATCCGGGTGACCGTCCGGCGGTCGGTACCGGCGCCGGTCCGCCGGTCGACGGTCGGCGCGGGCCCCGCGTCCGGGTCGGCGACGAGGCGGTCGATCCGCCCGCCGGGACGGAGGGGGCCGACCGGTACCGGCGTCCCGCCGGTCCGGCGCGTCGCCGGTCCGCCGGCCGGCGTCAGTATCGGGCGTGGCGTCGCCGGCACCTCCGGACCTCGCGTCGCCGGATCGACCGGGAGCGGCGTCGTCCGGCCGGTCCGTGGCGACGTCCCCGGGCCGGGAGGTGGTGGCGTCGGCGGACTGGCCCGGTGGACGGTCCGGGCGGGGCCGAGGGCGGTCCGGCTCCGCGTCGTCCCGCTCGGCACGGAGTTGCATCCGCACCGAGCGGCCGACGACCCGGTCCCGGACCGCGGGGGCACCGTCCGACCCCTCCCGGTGGAGGACCGTCGGCGCGTCGACGCCCGGGGTGTCGCCGGGACCCGTCCCCGGTGCACCATCGACGCCGGTCGGATCCTGGCCGGGCGTCGTGGAGTGGCTGCCGGACGACTCCCCCGGCCCCTCTCCCAGTACCGTCGGGAGCGCAGTCCGCCGCCGGACGATCCGTCGCGGTGCGGTACCCGCCGACGGTCCGGACCGTCGACGGTCGGCCGGCGGGACCGAACCGGGCCGGTCGCCCGTGGTCGGGCCCTCGACGTCCCGGTCGACGGTCGTCCGGTCGGTCTCCTCGCGGTGAACCGTCGTCCGGTCCGTCACGTCCCGGTCGACGACCGTCCGGTCCGTCTCCTCGCGGTGGACGATCCGCGGGGTCTCGGCTCCCGCCGACGTCCCCGGCCGGCGCGACCCGGCCCCGGGCGCGGCGTCGTCCCCGCGGAGGACCGTCCGGTTCGTCACGTCCCGGTGGACGATCCGCGGGCGGTGAACCTGGCGTTCGACGACCGTCCGGACCTCCGGGGAGGGTTCCCGTCCGCGGTCGGACGTCTCCTCGTCGTCCGCGTCCCGGCGGGGCGTCCGGTCCGGGGCCATCGGCGGCACCGGTTCGCGCAACTGCAGGTCGAACCGCGGACCGGACTCGACGGTTCCCAGCGAGAGCATCCCGCTGAAGTCGCCGAGACCGAACGGTTCGAGTCGGCCCGCCACCGTGGGGTCGAGGACGCCGGCGAACCCTCGCCCGGGGTCGCCGGAGCCGCCGCTGTCGTCGGTGGATCGGTCGCGGTCCGTCCCACCGGCGGTGAGGCGTATCGACCGGAGGACCCTGGAGAGGTCCGGTTCGTCGCGGTCGCCCGGCACGGTCTATCGTTCGCCGGCCTCTGCCCTTTCAACGGCGCGGTCGCGGTCGCTCATTGGTCCTTGTCGCTACCGCTGCCGCCACCGCGGCCGTCGCGGTGCTTGCGGCGCCGGTCGCTCCGGCGGTGACCCCGCCGCCGTCGCTTGCTGCGCTTGTTCTTCCTGCGGTTGGCGTTGTTGTCGCTGAGGTCGATGTCGTAGCCGGTCCGCTCCTCGTCGGCGTCGACGCCGGTCACCTCCTCGAACCGGTCGTCGACGTCCTGCTCCTCGCGGAGCTTCTGCTTGCGGACCCGGCGGTGCTTTTCCTCCTGCTCCCAGAGTTCGTACTTCTTGCCGTCGCGGGTGACGAGGATCGGCACCCGTGCGTCCCGCTGGATCGACCAGCCACCGACGCGCATGTCCTCGTCGGTCGGCGCGAGGAGGAACTGCGGCGGGATCTCGAAGGTCGTCGTCTGTCCTGGCTGGAGGACGATCTTCAGGCTGGTCCGGAAGAGGTCCCCCTCGGTGTCGCGGATCTTCGCCTTCCGGAGGTCGATGGAGGTGTTCCCCTCGTTCTGGACGACGAGTTCGCGCCGACGGTCGCCCGAGGACCGGTTCCGGACGTCGACGATGACCAGGTCCAGACTGGCGCGCGCACGGTTGAACCAGCGGTACGCGCCGGCCGTAGACACGCCGAGGAAGACGAAAAAGGAGATCACCGGGATCAGCAGGCCGGAGACGATCAGGTTGACCATCGTTGCCAGCATGAGCGCGGCGACGAACCCGATGGCGAGCGAGGTGGTCACCGACTGGATCTGGTGTTGCTGGGCGAAGCCGGTCTTCTGGGAGATCCGCGTGAGGATCCACCCCTTCTTCCTGTGGCTGTCGGGCGACCACCGCTCCCTGGCGTAGACCTCCTTGGCGATCACGCCCGCCGAGATACCGGTCAGGGTGAGCAACACGACCAGCGGGAGGTACCCCGGGAGGTACCCGCCGAGCAGGTAGAAGTTCAGTCCCGCGATCATGATGGCGGGGACGGACGCGACCGCCCACCCCTGCAGGAGCATCTTTGCGCCCCCGCCGAGCGTCCGGTCCTCCCGGTCACCGCGGATGTGCTGGAAGACGAACAGCGCCTGGACGAGCCACGACACCCCCGCGATCCCGAGCATGGGAACGACCGCGAGCGAGAAGGCGTGGATGTCGGTGACGACGACGGCGAGTCCCGCCAGGAGCGTTAACGGGATGGCGGTGACGAACGCCTTCCCGATGTCCGGGAGTTCGCCGAACATCTCGACGGTCCGGCCGAAGCTCTTCGATATCTGCTTGCGCATCATCATGTACCCGCCGATGGCACCGATCGCCAGCGGCATGGTGACCAGCAGCAGGGCCATCCACCCTTCGAGGGTGGTATTGGTCTCCTGGACGGTCTGCTGGCCGATCATACTGGTGGCGCCGGCGACGACCATCAGCGCGACGAAGATGCCCGATACGACCCCTCCAGCGGCGATGGAGATCCCGATCTTCTGTATGTTCTTCAGAATTTTCATCGGGTTCATCGTTCACTGACACCTCCCCGAGCCGGAGCCGCCACGCCCCGTGGTACCCCCGAACTTCGGATCGCGGGGTTCGACCCATTTACACCCGCGAAAACCGGAGTGACCCTCGTTTTCAACCCTGCCAAGCGATGCTTTTACCATATTGGCCGGTCGAACTGGAACCACAAGCATTTAACGGTGGATCTATGAGCGAACCCGACCATTCCGACGACTGGTACCGGTACTGGGAGACGGTCTACGAGGACGACCACGTCCAGGTCGAGCGGGCAGCGGAGGACCCGCTGGGGCGGTGGGTAACGGCCAGCCTCCAGGACCTCGTCGAGGAGACGGACGTCGACGCGGTGACCGTCCGGGACCGCCCGGACGCGACCTTCGGTGCGGCCCGCGAGGCGTTCGCGTCGTTCGTCGCGGACCGCGACCTCGACCGCCCGGCGACCGACGACTACGGCTACGAGGTGCTCCCGGTCCACCTCGAGGGGGTTCGCCGCTCGACCGACCCGCCCTTCGACCTCCAGGACCCCGTCGACGACGCCAACACCGTCGCCCACGTGACCAACGCCCGCGTGACCGAACCCCCACGTGGCCGGACGCGGGCCGCGGTCCTCACCTGCCGGTGCCCGCTGGGTCACGAGACGACCCTCCGCCAGTCGATCCACCGGAGCTGGACCATCGACACCTGCGGGGAACCGGACTGCTCGAACGAGGTCGTCCTCGACGACACCCGGACCCGCCGACGGCGGGTCGCCACGTTCACCGTCAAGACCGCCAGCCGGACGCTCAAGTGCGTCGCCACCGGGAAGTACGCCGGCCGGACCGACGAGGCGAGGCTGCTCGGGGAGGCCGACGCCCTCCACCTGACCGGCATCCCGCGGCTCATCGCCAACGAGGACGGCGTCGTCAAACCGGTCTTCGTGGTCCTGGAGGCCGAGGCACGATGACGCCGACCGTCACCTCCCCCGAACGACTGGAGGACGCCGTCGGGAAACTCGACGTCCGGATCGACGAGCAACAGCACCGCCTCTCGGCCGGGGTCGTGCCCGACGAACGCATCCCCTCGGCGGTGTACGGCCTCGCGAACGCCCACGACGTGCTCGCCCGGTGTCACGCACTGCTCGGGGACGCCGACGCCGCCCGCGAGGCCTACGCCGAGGCGGCCGTCTACTACCTCTCGGCCGTCGGGGAGTCCAAGAAGCGCCGGAGCACGCTCAGACCCCGCGAGCGCCACGACGACCCCCGGACGTGCATCCACGCCATCGAGCGGGCGGTCCTCGCCGACAGGTTCGACCTCGCGGAGTGCATCGCCACCGAGACGGTCCTGATGGGCCAGCCCTTCCTCGTCGAACACGACAACCGCTCGTACTACGCCGCGAAACTGTTCGCGGCGGTGGTGCTGGAGGACGACGACTGGTCGCGCTACGCCCGCGAGTACCGCACCGCCATCGGGGACCGGCCCGACCCGCCCGACGAGTTCCGCCTGTTCGTCTACGAGGGGATCGCGGAGGGGGACATCGACGAACTCGCCCGGGGACTGGAGGGCATGCTCGAACACAGCGGCCGGTTCACCGAGGAGGACGACGTCCCCGGCGAGACCGTCGAGGACTGGGTGGCCGCCCTCTGCCTGCTGGCCGGGGAGAAGGGCCTGGACGTGACCGTCGAGGATCCCTCCGTCCCCGACGTCCTCCTGCCCGAGGCCGGTTCCGGCACGCGAGTGATCCGGCGGTCCGATCCCGACGAAGACCTCCCGGACGTCGAGGAGGACCCCGTCACCGGGGACTACGTCTTCGCCGAGGAGGTGGCGTACCCCGCCGATGGACCGCTCACCGCCGAGGACCTCCCGGAAACCGAGGACGGACGGGTCCTCTCGGACGACTGGGTCAAGGGCGTCATCGCCCGCTACCGCGACCACGGCGACGAGGAGTACGCGGCCCTGGCCGACCAACTGGAGGAGGCCCGGCGGGAGGGCGAGATCCACCGCCGTCTCGTCGTCCGCCCCGGCGAGGACGGGCGCACGGACTTCCGGGTCGACCGCTCGGTCTACGACCTCGGGGTCGACGACGCCGAGTTCCACACCGACTGACCGCCGATCCCGGTGACGGGACGGTCGGGACCGCCGAGTTCCGGACCGATCCGGCGACCGGAGTGGTCGGGACCGCCGAGTTCCGGACCGATCCGGCGACCGGAGTGGTCGGGACCGCCGATCCCGGTGACGGGAACGACCACGTTTTCTTCGCGCCCGGGGCGAGGCTGAGCAAGGTTTTTGTTGGACGGCGGAATAGAGCAAGGAAGAATGAACGGGGACGTCACCGCCGCGACCGACGGCGGGCCACCCGCGAGCGGGGGTGAGCACGCGTGACCGAGTGGAACAACCCGAGGGCCACGGAGTACCGCGACGCGCACCTCTCGTTCGGCGTGATCCTGGTCGACTCGATTACGGGGAACAGGCTCGGCAAGACGCCGCAGTTCGAACTGGCGGAACTCGACACGGACCCGGTGCGAACCCCCAGTGGCTACTGGGCGTTCACCAACCTCGGCAACTTCGACCTCGACACGGTCCACCTGACCGTCGACGCCGGCCGCGAGTACTTCACCGAGGAGCGCGAGATAGTGCTCCGGCCCGACCGCGCGGAGTACGACCCCGACGACCCGGACACCGTGGTCGTCGAGGACCCGACCGATGGGGTCCGGATCGACTTCACGCCGACCCCCGCCTACCGGTTCCCGTACACCGTCACGCACGTCCGCGGGCACGTCAACGACGCCGACGGGAACCCCGTTCCCGGGGCGACGGTCAGCGTCCCGGACTTCGACGTCTCCGTCGAGAGCGTCGAGAAGGGCGAGTACGCCATCCACGTCCCCGTCGAGAAGAAGAACGTCTACAAGAACAACGGGAAGAAACTGGTGAAGCTCAACGGGCACGACAACGGCAACGGCGCCAACGGCGGCCGGATCGGCAGCGCCGACGACTACCTCGACGACCCCACCATGGAGGTCCACCACCCCGACTACGGGTCGGTCACCGAACCGGTCGAGATAGAGGCCGGGACGCGAACCGTCCACTACTTCACCCTGGAGTGACACGGATCCGTCTGGTCCGTACTTTTATAAGATGGGCGTGACGCCAACCGAACCGCCGACCGAGAGGATGTGGAGGAACCGAGAGCGCACAGGGGCGGGAGCGAACGGACACCGGACGGTACCGGACGCGACGAACGGAGGGGAACGCCGATGACCGCCTACGCCGACAGCCACGAGCACCTGCTGGACGAACTCGCGCGGATCGACCTCAAGTTGCTCAACCACCTGGAGGAGTGGCGCGGCCAGCGAGACCCCGAGGAGGAGGCCACCCCGGGGCTGTACATCTCCGACGCCGAGGTCGACCGGCTCCTCCGGCCCGACCGGCGCCGCTCCGCGGCGGGCAACCCCGGCCTCCGGGAGCGGATCCAGGCCGTCGACCGGGAGATAGCCGACCGCCGCGCCCGGACCGCCGAACGGGGGACGCGGCTCCGCCTGACGGCCCTGGCCGAGCGGTTCGGCCTGGACGAGCGGGCGGTCGACGCGCTCCTGTTGAGCGTCGCCCCCGAACTCGACCGGAAGTACGAGAAGGTCTACGCCTACCTCCAGGACGACATCACGAAGAAGCGCCCGACTGCGGGGCTGATCCTCCGGGTCCTCGCCGACGACGAACGCGAGCGTTTGCGTGCACGGTCGCTGTTCTCGCGGTCGTCGCCGCTCGTCGAGAACGCCCTCGTTCGCCTGGAGGGGGCCGACGACCCCCTGCTCTCGCGGGTCGTGACCGCAGACCAGCGGGTCGCGGAGTTCCTGCTCGGGTCGGACGAGGTGGACCCGAGCATCGACGGGGCCGTCGACGCCGTTCGACCCGAAACGCGGGTCGACCAGTTGCCCCTCGACGACCGGACCAGGGCCCAGGTCGACAGGCTCGCCCCCGACACCGCGTCGGGGCCCGTCATGCGGTACGTCTACGGCCCCTACGGCGCGGGGAAGGGCGACGTCGTCGAGGCGATGTGCCGGGGCGTCGAGTCCTCGCTGGTCCGGGCCGACGCCGCGAGGCTCCCCTCCACCGACGTGCCCGACCCGCTGGACCGGCTGGTCCGCGAGGCCCGGATCCGCGGGGCCGCCATCCACCTCCGGAACGTCCACGAACTGGGCGAGGAGGGGCAGGGTGCCGACCGCCTGGCGCGGGAACTCGACCGCTTCGAGGGCCACGTGTTCCTGACCGGCGGCGAGGAGTGGACGCTCCGGAACGGCGTCGACCGCCACGAGTTCGCCACCCTCCACGTCCCCCGGCCCGGCTTCGCCCGCCGCAAGGAGCTCTGGGACCGCCGGGCGGACGCGCTCCCGGACGCCCTGGACACCGCCGACATCGCCGCGAAGTTCCGGCTCACCCGGGGACAGATCGACGACGCCATCGACACCGCCCGCGCCTTCGAGAACGGCGAGGGCCTGACCGAGACCGCACTCTACCGCGGCTGTCGGGTCCAGTCCCGGCAGACCCTGGGGTCGCTCGCGCGCAAGAACGAGACCAACTACGGCTGGGACGACATCGTCCTCCCCGACGACACGATCCAGCAACTCAGGGAGGTCGCCGCCCACGTCAAACACCAGGGCACGGTCTACTCGGACTGGGGCTTCGAGGACCGGTTCTCGCTGGGCAACGGGCTGAACGTCCTCTTCTCGGGGCCGTCGGGGACCGGGAAGACCATGGCCGCCGAGATAATCGCCAACGACGCCGGCCTGGACATGTTCAAGATCGACCTTGCGAGCGTGGTCAGCAAGTACATCGGCGAGACCGAGGAGAACCTCAAACAGGTCTTCGACGAGGCCGAGTACACCGACGCGATCCTCTTCTTCGACGAGGCCGACGCCCTGTTCGGCGAGCGTTCCGAGGTCTCCGATTCGCAGGACCGCTACGCCAACGTCGAGGTCAGCTACCTCCTCCAGCGCATGGAGGAACACGACGGCACCGTCGTCCTCGCCACCAACTACAAGGAGAACATCGACGACGCCTTCCTCCGGCGGATCAACCTGAACGTCGAGTTCCCCCGGCCCGACCGCGAGTCCCGGGCGACCATCTGGCGGATGATATTCCCCGAGGAGACCCCCGTCGGGAACCTCGACGTTCACTTCCTCTCGTCGTTCGAGATAAACGGCGGCAACATCAAGAACGTCGCCCTCACCGCGTCGTTCCTGGCGGCCGAGGACGACAGCGACCGCGTCGAGATGGACCACGTCGTCCGTGCCCTGCGCCGGGAGTTACAGAAGACCGGCCGCCTGGTCAACCCCGAGGAGTTCGGGCAGTACCGCGAACAGTTGCAGTGATCGGCACCCGGGACGGGCTACCGGCCCGATCCCGCTCCCGGATCGACCCCCTCGGACCGACCCCTGCGAAGGTTCTACGAGTGACCCGTGACCGGCTTCGGCTCGTAGGGTTCCTCCAGGTACTCCACGTCCGAATCGGACAGCGAGACGTCCACTGCCTCGACGGCCTCCTCCAGGTGTTCGACCGACCGCATCCCGACGATGGGGGCGTCCACCGAGTCCTTCGAGAGCAGCCACGCCAGGGACACCTGGGCCATCGAGAGCCCGTAGTCCTCGGCCAGTTCCTCGACCCGCCGGTTGGTCTCGTCGCCGCCGTTCGATCGGTAGACCGACATCCGGTCGGAGTCGCTCGTCCGCTCGCCCCGCGGCGTCGCCGTCAGCTCCGAGAGCGGGCGGGCCAGGAAGCCCCGCGCCAGCGGACTCCAGGGGACGACACCGATCCCTTCCCGGTCACAGAGGGGGAGCATCTCGCGCTCCTCCTCGCGGTAGACGAGGTTGTAGTGGTTTTGCATGGAGACGAACCGGTCGAGGCCGCGACGCTCGGCGGTGTGGAGCGCGTCGGCGAACTGGTAGGCGAACATCCCAGCGTGGTGTACTCCATACCCCGGCCACCCGTTCCAGCGGCAAAGTCCCGGGGGTAGGGCCGTGCGTCCGGATCCGCTGGAGACACGGTCCCTCCCGCCGCATCGACTGGCCTGGCGCCCCGGCCGCCGGATCACGGCGGCGTATCGGCCACCGTCAGCTCGACCCGGTCGGGGACGCCCGCCTCCTCGTCGGTCACGCGGACCACGAGCGAGTGAACGACCAGGTCGTCGACGGGGGACCCGACGTCGGCGTCGAACGACGCCCAGACGTCGAGGCGGGCGTCGGTCCGCTCGATCGAGCGGAGTTCGAGGTACCGCTGGTGGGAGTCACCGTCCTGGACGACCAGCAGGTACGACCGCTCGAAGTCGGTGTCCCGGACGAACCGATCGACCTCGTCGCTGGCGTCGAACCAGGTGCTCCCCTCGTCGGGATCGATCCGGTCCCGGGCCTCGGCCGGGTCGGCGAGGACGACGGGTGGGGCAGGACCGCCGTCCGGGGCACGGTCCCGGTAGTCAGTCGCGAGAACGTCGGTCACCCAGTGGCGCGTCTCGACGTCCATCCCGTCGGACGGAGTGGAAGACTCGGATGCCCCCGCACACCCGGCGACGCCGGCCAGGGCGCCCAGCGCCGTCGCGGCGAGGAACCGTCGGCGGTTCACGGCCGTTGGTTGAAGCGGGAAAATGATAGACCTTTGGAACGATCCGACGGGTCCTCAGAAGTCCCCGAGCGCGGACTGGTCGGCGGCCGCCAGGGCGTCCTCGCAGGTCGACCACGAGGTCCGGGCGCAGTCCGGGAGGTCGCCGTGGTCCCGGACGTACTCCCGGATGAACTCGCGGGTCGCCGGATCGCTCGGGTAGCCGCTACCCACGTCGCCGTACTCCTCGGCGAGTTCTGCGACGTGGGCGTCCCGTTCGACCTTCGCCACCACGGAGGCGGCCCCGACGACGGGGTGGGACTCGTCGGCCCCGTGTTCGGCGCGGACGGTCACGTCGACGGACACCCGGTCGGCCACCCGGCGACCGAACCGGTCGGCGTTCACGTCCCCGGCGTCGACCATCCCCGACTCGCCCTCGCGGACGACCCTCCCGAGGGCCTCGGCCTGGGCCGCGACCGTCAGGCCGTTCATGTCCGTCCCCGGGTCGTCGATGCGGTCGGTCGGCACCTCCGCGACCCCGACGCGCACCCGGTCGTCGGCCCGCAGGCGGTCGGCCAGTTCCCGCCGTCGGGCCGGTGCGATCCCCTTCGAGTCGCCCATGTCGTCCGGGAGGACCGACTCCTCGGGCACCGCGACCGCCGCGGCGAACATCGACCCCAGCGCCGGTCCCTTCCCGGCCTCGTCGACCCCGAACACGGCAGTCGAGTCGGGGGGATCGCACTAAGCGGTTTCGACCGCCGAAGGGGTCGGTACGTCGGACGCTGCCGGGCCGGGGACGCAGCGTCGGCCGGGGATCGATACCTCGAACTGGAGGGTTCGGCGTCGGCCGGGGATCGATACCTCGAACCGGGAGGTCCGCAGAAGGGTGGTTACCGCTCGACCTCGACGGTGAGGTCGGTCGCTATCCAGGCGTCGGTGTTGCCCTCCTCGGTGAACACGACCCGGCCCGGACTCGTCTCGCAGGCCGAGACCGCAACCGAGGGTTCGTCGTCGGCCTCCCCGTCAGCGTTCCGCGGGCGGCTATCTGCCATTGGCTCCCCGTAGGCGGTGACCGAGTTAAAATGGTTTCGGTTGACCTAAACCTCGGGTCGGGTCGAGGGGATCCCGGATGATCGCGCCTCACTGGACCCGGGGCCGCGGTCGGATCGTTGCAACCGGTATCGGGAGGCTACAGTAAAATTCCTGTAAAAACCGTTTCGCCCGCTCGGTAGGTCCGGTGTGACCGACCGTCCGACACCGGTTTTAACCGGATCGCGGTCGCAGATTTCGACATGGAGTTCAGCGTCGTGCAGGGCGACATCGCCGCACAGTCCGCGGACGTCCTGGTGAACGCCGCCGGGACCAGCCTGGAGATGGGCAACGGCGTGGCCGGGGCGCTCCGCCGGGGTGCCGGCCCCGAAATCAACGAGGAGGCCGTCTCCAGGGGCCCGGTCGACCTGGGCGAGGTGGCGGTCACCGACGCCTACGACCTGGACGCCGAGTACGTGGTCCACGCCGCCGCGATGCCCCACTACGGCGATGGGCAGGCGACCGAGGAGAGCATCCGGGACGCCACCCGGAACGCCCTCCGGACGGCCGACGACCTCGGCGCGGCGTCGCTCGTGCTCCCGGCACTGGGCTGTGGGGTGGCCGGCTTCGACCTGGCGGAGGGCGCACGGATCATCGCCGAAGTGGTCGACGACTACGACCCGGAGACCCTGCGGGACGTCCGCTTCATCGCCTACAGCGACGACGAGTTCGGGACGATCAGGCGGGTCGCAGAGGAGGTCCGCGGCGGGTAGTCCGGGCCGACCCGCCAGTCTCGACGGGTGGACCTGATCGCCGGGCGTGATCGACGGGTCGGATCGACACCCTGATGCCCGAGGGACGTGCCCCGTCGGGTGTGTCGAGCGAACGCCTCCCCGGCGGGATCGAAATCTCCCAGCGGTCGTTGCTGGCGCTGTCCCCGTGGACCGTCGTCGGCGCGAGCGTCTACGCGCTCTTCCAGACGGGCGTCCTCTCGCCCCCCGGCGGCGAACTGGTGGTGGTGTCGGCGGCCTACCTGGGGACGGCACTGCTGGCCGCCCTCGTCTGGGTCGCCGCCGCGCTGGTCGCCGACCGGACCGGCGTCCCGACGGAGACCCCCCTCGCTGTCGCAGGGATCCTCGCGGCGGCCGTCGCGGTGGGCGTGGTGCTGTCGACCGCCGAGGGCGACCTGCGACTCGCCTGGCCGCTGGCCGGCGTCGCCGGGACCTTCGTGGGGACCGCCGTCGTCTGGGCCGTGCTCCGGGCGGTCCGGCCGGACGTGACCGAACGGGTCGGCGGCCTGGGCGCACTCGCCCTGTTCGGCCAGTTGCTCGACGGCCTGCTGACGGCCATCGGCATCGACGTCTTCGGGTTCGGCGAGCGCACCCCCCTCTCGCGGATCATCATCGAGTTCGCGGCCGACCTCCCGACGGCCGACCTCCTGGGGTCTGGGTGGCTCCTCCTCGTCGTGAAGGCGGGCCTCGCCGTCGGCGTCCTCTGGTTCCTGGCCGACGCCGTCGAGGACGACCCGACGACGGGGCTGCTCCTCCTCGCGGCCGTCGCCGCGGTCGGTCTCGGGCCGGGCCTGCACAACGCGCTCCTGTTCATCGTTGCGACCCCCGGCTGAGCGGGCGGTCACCGGCCGGCGGTGGGGCGCGGGATCCGGTGACCTCAGTCGAGTTCCGTCCCGCAGTTCGGGCAGGTCGAGGGGTCGTCCCCGGGGGGAGTGATCCCGCACTCCGGGCAGACGCCGGGAACGTCGCCGCCCTCGCCGGGGTCGAACACCCGCGTCGTGCCGGATCCGGTGTCGTCGTCAGTCTCCGCGGCGGTCGGCGGCGTGGACTCGTCCCGGGTGTCGGCGTCGACGTCGGCCATGGGCTCGTCGGTCCGGACCGCGACGGCCGCCGTCTCCAGAACCTCCCCGTCGACGCCGACTGCCGGGTCGCGCTGGAGCCGACGGAGCCGGTCGGAGGCCTCCGCGGCGGGTTCGACCACCTCCGGAACCGTCTCGGCGAGGCGGACGACGGCCTCGGCGGCGTGTTCCCGGGCGATGGTCGAGTCGTCGTCGAGGCGGCCGACGACGAGGCGGACCTCCGACTCGACGGCGTCGGGAACGGCGGCACCGACCGCGCCGAACGCCTCCATCGCCGCCGTCCGGGTCCGGAGGTCCCCGTCGTCGTCGATGGCGACGACGAGTTCCGGGACCGCGTCCGCCACCGCTTCCGGGTGGGCATCGGCGACGTTCGCCAGCAGCCTGGCGGCGTTGCGGCGCTCCCGGACGCCACCCGCGTCGAGCGTCGACCTCGCGGCGGGGACGGCGTCGCGCGCCTCGGCCGGGAACTCGGCCGAGAGGTTCGCCAGCGCACGGAACGCCGCGGCGCGGTCGGGCTCCTCGCCCTCCGTCGCGAGGGCGACGAGCGGACCGATCAGGGGTGTCCCGCGCCCGGCGTCCCCGTCGGTCACGTCCGCGACGAGTCCAGCGGTGACCCCTGCGACGGTCCGGCCGTCGACCCCCGCACCGGCGTCGTCCTCGGGGACGGTCGCCCCGTTCCGGAGCCCGGTCGCCATCTCGGGGAGGACCTCGGTCCCGTAGTCGGGGTACTCGGACAGTACGCGCGAGAGGGCCGCAACCGCCATCCCGCCGACCGCTCCGTCCGCACCGAGGTTCGCGACGAGTCCCGGCACGAAGGGACGGCCGTCCGCGGGTGCGGCCTCGACCACCGCGACCGCCGCGGAGACGGCGTTCGCCCGCACGTCCTCGCTGTCGTGGGTCAGCCCCGCCTCGATGGCCGTCACGACCTCGGTCCCCCGGTACCCCTCCGGGTCCTCCCGCCCGAGGGTCGCGAGCAGTCCCGACGCCGGAACGGCGACGGCGACCGGCCCCGTGACGTACCCGGCCACCCTCGGCACCACGGACCGCTCCCCGGCGAGGACCGCCGGATCGACCCGACCGAGCGCCCGGAGGAGCGTCGCCTCCGCCGCCCCGGCGGTCCCCGGGTCCCGGTCGGCGAGTTCCGAGACCACCCCGGGGGCGAACGTCCGTCCCGGGTCCGCTACGCCGTCGACGTACTCGAGGACGGCCGACTCGACGGCCTCGCGGTCCTCGGGGGTGGCCAGCCCCTCCTCGACGGCGGTCCCGTAGCGATCGACCGCGGTCACGAGGGCGGCGACCGCCGCCCCGTGGTCCCCGGCCCGGCGAGCGTCCGCGGCCTCGTCGAGGGCACCTCGGGCCCGTTCGAGGGAGTCGCTCCCGGCCCCCGGAGGGGAACCCCCCGCGGTTCCACCCTGGGCTCCCGTCGCGCCGGACCCGTCCGGCGTTCCCCTGCCGGCGGATCCCCCGGGGACCGACGGGCCACCCGTGGCACCGCCGTCGTCGCCCGCACCGGAGGGCCCATCGTCGTCGGAGGTCCCACGCCGGAGGACGAACACGGCCAGCAACAGTACGATCCCACCGAGGGCGAGAACCGGGAACAGCAGACTGCCGATCCCGATGAGCGAGACCAGCAGGCCCACCCCGCTCCCGTCATCGTCGTCCGTCGTGGTCGCCGGCGCCTCCGTCCCCCCTCCGGCCCCGTCGGTGGTGGACCCGTCGGCGGCCGTGGTGGTCGCGGTCGAGGGGTCCCGATCCCCGGTCGTGGACGGTGTCGCGGTCGTCCCGGCGGTCCCGTAGGTGGTCGTCCCGGCGGTCCCGTCGGTGGTCGTCCCGGCGGTCCCGTAGGTGGTCGTCCCGGCGCCTTCGTCGGTCCCCGCTCCCTCCGAGAGTTTGGCCAGCCACGCGTCGAGTTCGTCCTCGGAACTGCGGTCCGTCCACCCCGAGAACACGTACCCACCGTCGGGGGCCTCGACGATGGAGAGGAGGCCGTCGGACTCCGGCGACCCGTAGGTACCCTCCCACCGCAGACCCCCCTCGTCGTCGACGCTCGCTACCCAGGCGTCACGGTTCCCGTCGGAGTTGGACGTGCCCGCGAGCAGGAACCCGCCGCCTGTCGACACGATTCCAGAGTAGGCCGTCTCGTGCCGTGATCCGCCGTAGGTCTCTCGCCACTGCTGTCGTCCCTGGTCGTCCACTTTCACCAGCCACGCGTCGGAGTCCCCGTTCCCGTAACTCCGCGTGAACCCGGCGAACGCGTACCCGCCGTCCGCCGTCGCGACGACCGAGTTCATCCCGTCCGACGCGGTGCCCCCGTGGCTCCGCTCCCACTGCTGGCGGCCCACATCGTCGAGTTTCAGTAGCCACGCGTCCCGGTTCCCGCCCCCAGACGGTTCCGTCAGGCCGCCGACCAGGTAACCACCGTCGTCGGTCCGGACGACGTCCTCCGCGGAGTAGTTGGCGGCCCCGCCGTGGGTTCGCTGCCACTGTTCGTTGCCGTCCCCATCGAGTTTCACCGTCCAGACGTCCTCGCCCTCGATGGAGAAGGACCCGGTCTTACCGACGGCCAGGTACCCGCCATCGGTCGTCGTCACCACCGTCGCGAACCGGTCCGCCCCGTCGCCGCCGAAGGACCGTCGCCACTGTTCGCGACCCTCCGCGTCGACCCGCAGGACCCACCCGTCGTTCGCTTCCTCCCCGGATCGCTTCGACCCGACGAGGACGTAGCCGCCGTCGTCCGTCTCTGCGACCGAGTAGGAGAACGCGTTCTCGCTGTCGTAGAACCGCCGTCGCCACTCGACGGTCCCGTCCTCCTCGACCTTGACCAGACTGGCGTCCAGCCCGGCGGCACCCTGGAACACGCCCGTGAACACGTAGCCGCCGGCGTCCGGGACGATCACCTCCGACACGAGGTCGACGCCCCGTTCGCCGAACCGCCGTTCCCACTCGATCGCTGGCGGGGCAGAGGTTCCGGCGGGCGAACGGTCGTCCGCCGTCCGGTGGCCGCGTCGCGGTTCGTGCGCCCCCTCCGGAGCGCGTGACCCGAGTATATCGTCCGGGGTGGGCCCCCGGGAACTCCCCGGTCCGAGGACCCCGATCCCCCCGAGAGCGTGCAACACCCGCCGTCGATCCGGTCGCGGTCCGTCGTCCGACATGAGGGACCGGTTTTCGGCAGTGGACCATAAACGCTATCCCCGCGGTTCGACCGGCGAGTCGGAACCGTGGGCGGGGCACCGCACCGACCGCCGGGTGGAGTTAATAATTCGTCCGGAGCAGAATAACAATTCGTAACAGGAATCCGCCGATCTGTAGCAGTGATATTGATAAGTCCGGGCCGCCGAGACCCAGGTAATGAGCAGTGAATCGACGGACGAGACGGACGATCCCGGCGGTGCCGGGACCGGGGAGGGGGCCGACGCGGACGGCCCGGCCACCGGCGGGGCCGTCGAGACGGTGCGCCTGTCCGTCCCCGACATGGACTGTCCCTCGTGTGCCGGGACCGTCGAGGAGAGCGTCGGGACCCTCGACGGCGTTCGGGGGATCGACCCCCGGTTCACCTCGGGCGTGCTGACGGTCGAGTACGACCCGGGCGAAACGACGGCCGGGGCGGTCCGGGAACGCGTCGAGGCGGCGGGCTACGAGGTGACCGACGGGGGAACGGCGACGGGGACGCTGACGGTCCCGGAGATGGACTGTCCCTCGTGTGCCACCACGGTCGAGACGGCACTGGAGGAGGCCGGCGTGGCGAACGCCGAGGGACGCCCGACCGCGGGAACCGTCGAGGTGGAGTACGACCCCGGGGCCGTCGACGGGTCGGACCTGGTGGGTGCCGTCGAGGACGCCGGCTACCCGGTCGCGGACGCGTCGCTGGACGGGGAGGGGTCCGACCCCGAGGTTCCGGACCCCGCGTCGGTCTGGTGGAGTGCCCGCGCGAAGCGGACGTGGATCGGGGCCGTCTTCCTGGCCCTGGGACTCGTCTTCGAGTTCCTCCTCGGCGGGTCGAACGCCGCCGTCGGGGCCGTCGCCGGCCAGGAGTTCCTCGTCTCCGACGTCCTCTTTCTCGGGGCCGTCGCGGCCGGCGGCGTCGCGATCCTCCGTGGCGGCTACTACTCCGCGCTGAACCTCCGCCTGGACATCGAGTTCCTGATGAGCGCGGCCATCGTGAGCGCGGTGACCGCCAGCCTGGTCGCGCCCGGGACGCGCCTCTACTCGGAGGCCGCGACCCTCGCGGTGCTGTTCAGCGTCGCCGAGTTGCTGGAGCGGTACGCGATGGACCGCACCCGTGGCTCCCTGCGGGAACTGCTGGAACTCTCCCCCGACGAGGCGACCGTCCGGCGCGACGGGGAGGAGCGGACCGTCCCGGCCGACGAGTTGCGCGTCGGGGACACCGTCGTGGTCCGGCCCGGGGAACGGATCCCCGCCGACGGCGTCGTCCGGGAGGGCGAGAGCGCCGTGGACCAGTCGCCGGTCACCGGCGAGTCCGTCCCCGTCGAGAAGCGCCCCGGCGACGAGGTGTACGGCGGCACCGTCAACGAGGAGGGCTACCTCGAACTGGAGGTCACCGCCCCGGGCGGGGAGGACACCCTCTCCCGGATCGTCGAACTGGTCGAAGCGGCCGGGGCGCGAAAGACGGAGCGCGAGCAGTTCGTCGACCGGTTCGCCGGCTACTACACCCCGCTGATGGTCGCCGTCGCCGTCCTGGTGGCCGCCGTCCCGCCCCTGTTCCTGGGCGGCGATCCGGTGTGGTGGTTCGTCGCCGGCATCACGATGCTCGTGCTGGCCTGTCCCTGCGCGTTCGTCATCTCGACGCCCGTCTCGGTGGTCTCGGGGGTCACCAGCGCCGCGAGGAACGGCGTGCTGATCCGGGGCGGGGACCGCCTGGAGGCGATGGGCGCGGTCGACGTCGTGGCGATGGACAAGACGGGCACCCTCACGAAGGGGGAACTGACGGTGACCGACGTGGTGCCTGTCGGCGACAACACCGAGGACGACGTCCTCCGGTGTGCCCGCGGCCTGGAGGAGCGCAGCGAACACCCCATCGCCGAGGCCATCGTCGGCGAGGCGGCGGCCGCGGCGGTCGGGGGCGACCGCGAGGTGGACGACTTCGAGAGCCTCACCGGGCGCGGCGTCCGGGCGGACCTCGACGGCGTCCCCCACTACGCCGGCACGCCGGACCTGTTCGAGAGCCTGGACTTCGACCTCACCCACGCCCACGTTGTCCCAGACGGGGACGGCGAACTGGCGAGCGAGGTCCGGGACCGCTGTGAACGCAACGACTGCGTCAACCTCGCCGAGGACACGATCCCCCGCCTCCAGCGGGCGGGCAAGACCGTGGTCCTCGTCGGCACCGAGGACGAACTGGAGGGGATCGTCGCCGTCGCCGACGAGGTCCGGCCCGAGGCCCGGCGGGCGGTCGAACGCCTCCACGAACTCGGCGTCGGGACCGTGATGCTGACCGGCGACAACGAGGGGACCGCCCGCGCGGTCGCCGAGGAGGTGGGCGTCGGCGACTACCGCGCCGAACTCCTCCCCGAGGAGAAGGTCGACGCCGTCGAGCGCCTGATGGACGAGCACGACGGCGTCGCGATGGTCGGGGACGGCATCAACGACGCCCCCGCGCTGGCGACGGCGACCGTCGGCATCGCGATGGGCGCCGCCGGGACCGACACGGCCATCGAGACCGCCGACGTGGCGCTGATGGGCGACGACCTCTCGAAGCTCCCGTACCTCTACGAACTCTCGAACGACGCCATCGGCGTCATCCGCGGGAACGTCTGGGCCAGCCTCGCGGCGAAGGCCCTGCTCGCAGTCGGGGTGCCCCTGGGGTACGTCACGGTCGCCATCGCCGTCCTCGTCGGGGACGCCGGCATGACACTGGGCGTGACCGCCAACGCGCTCCGGCTGTCGCGGATCGAACCCGAGAAGTTCCGCGAGCCCGAAGCGACGGGCGAGTGATCCGATGCTAGACGACGGCGACCGGCTACTGGACCTCGTGGGGGTCGCCCTGGTCGCGTTCATCCTGGTCGGGGCGGGGATGGTCGTGGTCGCGGGGCTGAACGCCGGTAACGACGCCGGCGCCCCCGACGCCGACTGGACGCTCGTGCGGGTCAACGACAGCCACGTCCAGGTCGGGCACCTCGGCGGGGACGCCGCCCGGGCCGATCACCTCTCCCTGACCGTCGACGGCACCGAACGGACCACCGGCTGGGAGGGCAACGTGACCCAGGGTGACGTCGCCCTCGTGCGGGCCGACCCCGGCGCGACGGCCCGCCTCTACTGGACCTCCGACGACGGCGACCGGATCCTGCTGGAGACCTGGCCGGAGGCCAACGGTAGCCGGATCGTCGGGCCCTGACGCCCGGTCCCGGGAAGTCACGGCCGCCGGTCGATCTCACCGCCCCGGCGATCCAAGGCCGCCGCGACGCTCCCGCCCCGAAACCGACCGGAACCGACGTACTGATACCGGGCGGGGACCTAGCGTCTCGCGATTCGCCCCCGACGCGGGCGGCGGGATCCGGGGACTGAACGATCTCACCACCGACGGATCGGGGGAGAGACGACCCATGAGACGAGCCACGTTCCGGGCGCTGCTCGCCCTCGCGGGAGCGGCGGCGCTGGCCCGCCCGGCGCTGGCCCACGCCGGGGCGCTGTCGGGCGGCACGTCGAGTGCGATCCCCTTCTGGTTCGTCGTCGTGACCGGCGGGAGCGTGGTCGCCGCCTCGTTCCTGTTCTCGACGCTCATCACCGACCACGAGGGGATCCGGATGGTCAACGGCTGGGGGCTGTCGCTGCCGGCACCCGGGTCCCTCCGGGCGGCCCTGCCCCGGATCCTCCAGGGTCTCGGTACGCTGGTCCTGGCCGTGGTGCTGGCGAGCGCCCTGGTCGGTCCCCGGGAGGCGACGGAGAACTTCGCGGTGCTGTTCGTGTGGGCCGGGTGGTGGGCCGGGTACACGATGACCGTCTACCTCGTCGGGAACACCTGGCCGGCGGTCAACCCCTGGGCCCTGCCGGCCGCCGGGGCGCGGCGGGTCGCCGACCTGCTGTCGGTCGAGCGCCGGTCGCTCCCGGAGGCCGGGACGTGGCTGGCGGTCGTCGGCCTCCTGGCCCTGGTCTACGTCGAGGTCGTCACCCCCGTCGCCGAGGCCCCGCGGTTGCTTGCCGGCGTCCTGACCCGGTCGCCCGCGTCTTCCGGTGGTACGGCCGGATGGCGCCGGTCCACCGGACCGAGGACGGCGTCCGCCTCCGCCTGCCGACCACCGGCCTGACCGAGACGGAGACCCTGGAGGGGCCGGACGAGACCCCCTTCGTCCTCGCGCTCCTGTGGGTGACCACCTTCGACGGCCTGGTCTCGACGCCCCCCTGGGCGGCGTTCGTCCGGGCAGTGATCCCCGACGGCGGCGGCCTTCCCGGCTACCTCCTGGCGCTGGCGCTGTACCTCGCCGCCCTGGTCGCCGGCTACGTCCTCTTCCTGGCCGCCTACCGCTGGGCCGCCCGGACGTCGCGGTCGACCGCCGGATCCTACGTCGCTCCCGGGGCCATCGGGCGCTGGTTCGTCCCCTCGCTGCTCCCCATCGCCGCCGGCTACCACGTCGCGCACTTCCTCGGGTACTTCCTGACGCTGTCGCCCGCGCTCGCGGCGACCCTGACCAGCCCCTTCGCCGCCCCCGCCGGCGTCGAGGTCGCGGTCCTCCCCGGCTGGTACTCGACGGTCCAGCTGGCCCTGGTCGTTCTCGGGCACATGCTCGCGGTCTGGGTCGCCCACGGCCTCTCGTTCGAACTGTTCCCCGGGACGTTCAAGCCCATCCGGAGCCAGTACCCCTTCATCGTCGTGATGGTCTTCTACACCATGACCTCGATGTGGGTGATCTCACAGCCCTACGTCGCCCCGCCGGGCGTCTGAGAGCCACGGAAAGGAGAAACGATGACCGAACTCCCCGACAACGACCGACGTACCGCGCGCACGCCCCGCCCCGCTGTAGAGGTCCCGACCGACGAGGACCCCGCGGACCGGTGTCCCTACTGCGGCCGCCCGTTCGACGACGGCCGCGCCAGGGACCTGCACGTCGGCGAGGACCACCCCGACGAACTCACCCCCGAGGACCACGCGGCCTACGAACTCGCCGCCGAGGAGGAAGAGGACGAACTGTTCCTCTACCACCTCAAGGTCGTCGCCGCCCTCGGCCTCGGCTGGATGGCCTTCGTCCTCGTCTACATGGTGCTGATCCAGGGGTTCTGAGGGACCGAAGCGCCCGTCCCCGCGGTCAGAGTCCCATCCCGAACATCCCCATCACCTTCGTGATCATCCGCTGGACGACGATCCCGATCCCCGCGAGCACCAGGGCGAGGCCGCCGCCGATGTAGGGGTCCCGCCAGGAGATGATCCCGATGCCGGCCACCATCACGAGTACCCCGAGCAGGCCCACTGGCCCGAGCGTCCTGTACATGCCGGTCACCCGGCCCGAACTCTGGCTCATGCCTGCGAGGTTGGACAGTCGGGGTATAAAATGGGCGATCTCCACCGGGCGACACCGTCCGGGGCGGAGCCGCCCGTTTACAGTAATATTACTGTAAGCGATCCGGGAGCGACCCCGGCGCAGTACCGGGCGGATCCGACCGGAGGGCGGTCCGCTCCAGACCGGGAGAGGGCGACGACTCGCGGGGTTTATACCCCGGAGGGGCGAACGCCGTCCCATGACCGAGAGCGACGCCGACCCCGAGGCCGGGGGCGACGCCGACACCGGCGGGAGCGACGGGGAGTCCGCGACCGACCCCGACGGGGAACCCGCGACCGGCGACGCCGAGGCGGACGCCTCCCCCGCCCGGGAGATATGGATCGAGAAGTACCGGCCCCGGACCCTGGACGAGGTGGCCGGCCAGGAGGGAGTCGTCGAGAAACTCAAGAGCTACGTCGAGCGCGACGACCTGCCCAACCTCCTGTTCTCGGGCCCGGCGGGCGTCGGGAAGACCACCTCGGCCACCGCCATCGCCCGCGCCGTCTACGGCGACGACTGGGAGGAGAACTTCCTCGAACTCAACGCCTCCGACGACCGGGGCATCGACGTCGTCCGGGGTCGGATCAAGGACTTCGCTCGCTCGTCGTTCGGCGGCTACGACTACCGGATCATCTTCCTCGACGAGGCCGACTCGCTCACCGACGAGGCCCAGGCTGCGCTCCGGCGCACGATGGAGCAGTTCTCTGGCAACACCCGCTTCATCCTCTCGTGTAACTACTCCAGCCGGATCATCGACCCGATCCAGTCCCGCTGTGCCGTCTTCCGGTTCTCGCCGCTGTCGGACGAGGCGGTCGGGAGCTACGTCCGCCGGATCGCAGCGGAGGAGGACATCGAAGTGACCGACGACGGGGTCGAGGCCCTGGCCTACGTCGCCGACGGCGACATGCGCAAGGCGATAAACGCCCTCCAGGCCGCCGCCGTCACGGGCGAGACGGTCGACGAGTCGGCGGTCTACGCCATCACCGCCAGCGCCCGGCCCGAGGAGGTCGAGGGGATGGTCTCGCGGGCCCTGGACGGCGACTTCACGGCCGCCCGGGCCACGCTGGACGAACTCCTGACCGACCGGGGGATCGCCGGCGGCGACGTGGTGGACCAGATCCACCGCTCCGTCTGGGAGTTCGACCTGACCGACCGGGAGGCCGTCCGGGTGCTCGACCGGCTCGGGGAGGCCGACTACCGGATCTCCGAGGGCGCGAACGAGCGCGTCCAGCTAGAGGCGCTGCTCGCGTCGCTGGCGCTGGCGGAGCAGGAGCGCTGACACTCGCTGGGGGAGGGGAGCACCGCCCCCGATCGGGCGCGAGGAGGGACCTGATCCCCGGAACCGATCGTCTTCGGGACAGTCGCTACGTGGGTGCAGCGCCGATCCACCGGCGATGCCAGTGGAACGCCTCACCGACCTCGGCGTGCGCACGACCGGAACGGGGAGCGTGGTGGGAACGTTCCTGGGCCTGGCGCTGGTCCTGGCCGGCGACGCGGCCCTCACCACGGCGGGCGTCGTCCTCGTGATCCTCGGTGCCGTCAGTTTCCTCCTGACCCTGGGGCTGTACTTCGACGAATCGAGTGACGACCTCGGGACGCCCAGGGTTTCGAAGGGGCCCGGCGGGTAGGACGGGAAGTCGAGCGACGCCGGGAGCGCGGTCACTCCTCCGGGACCGTCGTGTGCTCGGTCGCCCGGGGGATCGCCCGGAGTTTTGGGTCGGTGACGAACTCGAAGCGGGCCCCGCCGGACCGGCTCTCGCGGAGCCGGACCGACCAGCCGTGGCGGTCGACGACCTCCTTGACGACGCCCAGGCCCAGGCCGGCGGCGTCCTCGTCGGTGGAGTAGCCCGGATCGAACACCCGGTCGCGCTCGCCGGGCGGGATGCCCACGCCGGTGTCCTCGACGTAGAACCCCTCGCGGTCCCGGAGGGGCCCGATCCGCACCGCCAGTTCCGTGTCGGCCTCCAGGCCCTCCGAGACCGGGTCCACGAGTTCGGGCGTGCCGTGGTCGACGGCGTTGCGGATCAACTGCTGGAGGAGGTCCTCCAGGCTCCGGGGGTCGGCCTCGACGGAGCCGTCGTCGACGTCCAGGTTGACGGCCCCGGTCTCGACCCGGGCCCAGGCGCGGGTCGCGGCCGTCTCCAGGGTGATCGGTTCCGGGTCGAGGTCGGTCTCGCCGTCGACCAGGGTCTCCAAGTCGTCGACGAGGCGGGCCATGCGCTCGTGGGCGTGCCGGACCGACGCGAGGTCTGCCTCGTCGCCGGTTTCCTCGGCGAGTTCGAGGTAGGCACGGGCCTCGTTGAGCCAGTCGCGCATGTCGCCGGCGGCCACGTCCGCCAGGGCCTCCAGTTGCTCGCCCTGGCGCTGGAGTTCGCGCTGGCGGTCCTTCTGCCGGGATATGTCGGTGTAGATGACGTACCCCTCCTCGCCGGTCTCGGCGTCCACGAGGGGGCCGGCGTGCAACAGGAAGTCCAGCGGTCCCTCGACCGTGTCGCGGCGCACGGCCGTCTCGAGGTGGCCGCCCTCGCGCAGTTCGGCGTCCAGGCCGGCGAGGTCGACGACGTCCTCGCGGTCGGCGACGTCGGCCGGGTCGTCGGAGGGCGGCCGGACGTGGTCGTGGAGTGGGTCGCCGACCACGTCGTCGGCGTCGACGCCGAATATCGCCTCGAACGACGGGTTGGCGTCGCGGATGACGGGTCGGCCGTCCTCGAAGGCGTAGCTCGCGAGGGGGCTGGGCACGTTCTCGAACAGGGAGACCAGGCGTTCGCGCTCCTCGACCAGGTCGCGTTCGCGCTCCCGGAGCGTCTCGCCGACCCGGATCCGGGTGAGACACTCGCCGACGTGGGCGACGAGCAACTCGGCCAGGTCGCGGTCGCGCTCTTCGAACGCGCCCGGTTCGTGGGCGACGGCCCGGAGGACGCCGGCGTTCTCGACGGGCGCGACCAGCACCGACCCGGCCTCGGCGACGGGGGAGGCGTCCGTGCGGTCGCTCGCGTCCTCGACGAGGACCGACTCGCCGGTCCGGAACGCCCGGCCGGCGACGCCCTCGACCGACGAGGGACCGTACTCCTCGCCGCTGGTGACCCGGGGGACGAACGTCCCGCCTTCGTCGATGTCGACGCCGCCGAACGTCTCGTCCTCGACCACGTCGATGCCACAGACGTCGGCGTCGAGCACCCGGTCGGCGGCGTCGACCGCGAGTTCGAACAGTTCCCGCTCGGACCGGCAGGCCGCCATCTCGCCGGTGACGGCGTGGAGTCGCTCTATCTTGGTACGGGTCTCGCGGAGTGCGCTCTCGGTCTGCTTGTACTCGGTGACGTTCCTGACCGTCGCTAGCGCGCCGTCCCGGCCGCCCGGGAGGCCGACCACCTGGAACTCGACGACGCGGGGTTCGGCCCCGGGCGGGTCGACCGTCACCTCGACCTCGGGGGCCTCGGCCTCGCCGGCGACGACCGACTCGACGGCCCCCTCGATGGCGTCGACCCCGTCGACGGTGGCCGGTTCGCCGGCCAGCGATCCGAGCGGAACTCCCTCCAAATCGAGTTCGACACCGAGAACGTCGGTCATCGCACTGTTCCCGTACCGGATCCGTCCCGACCCGTCGAAGACGAGGACCCCGTCCTCCATCGACTCGACGAGGGTCTCGTACCACTCCGCCTCCTCGTCCTCGCTGGGCGTCGTCGCCCACTGGATGCGGTCGACGAGGTGGGCGTGGGCGTCCTCGGCGTCGGCGCGGACGTAGTCGGCGACGCCGTCGGTCGCCTTGGCCGTCGCCGGACCGTAGCTCCCGTCCGTGAACAGCACCACCGGAACCGGCCCCTCGTCGCCGTGAGTCTCACAGAGGTCGGTCACGTCCAGCAACTGCGCACCCTCGGCAGTCAGGGGGTTCTCGCCGAAGACGACGCAGTCCACGTCCGTCGTCTCCAGGGCCTCCCGGACCCCTTCCGTGCAGGTGGCGCCCGCCACCTCCATCCCGTCGGCCTCGTCCTCGGTCCGTCGAGCGGACGTTACCACCCGGTCGCGGTCCGTGGCGACGAACAGTACCGTCGTGGCGTCCCGGTCGTCGGCCATAACTACTATATATTCCTTGTAGCTCCGGCCACCATTTCAATCAAATTGTTGCCTAGCGTCACGTCTGACGTATATTCGACGTCGGCTGGCTTAAAAATTGATTATATCTACACATCGGTAAGCAACAAATTGGATCGTAATTCGACGTTAAATGTAGCCACGGGAGCGAGAGATCCGATCCCCGCGTACGCACACTCCGGCGGTGGCGGATTCCGCCGCCGGTGCGGAACTATTTTACCGGAGAGACGGGGACATGGGACCACCGATGAGCGACCTCGAGGAGGAGTACCGCCTCGAATATTTCGAGGACAACGACTTCGTCCGCCGGGAGTGCGAGGAGTGTGGGGCGCACTTCTGGACGCGGGACCACGACCGCACCGTCTGCGGCGAACCTCCCTGTGGGGAGTACACGTTTCTCGACAACCCGGGGTTCGACGAGGAATACACGCTGGAGGAGATGCGCGAGACGTTTCTCTCCTTCTTCGAAGACCACGGCCACGAACGGATCGATCCTTATCCCGTGGCCGCCAACCGATGGCGCGACGACGTCCTGTTGACCATCGCATCGATCACCGACTTCCAGCCGCTGGTGACCAGCGGGACGACGCCGCCGCCGGCGAACCCCCTGACGATCAGCCAGCCCTGCATCCGGATGGAGGACATCGACAACGTCGGCAAGACCGGTCGGCACACGATGGCCTTCGAGATGATGGCCCACCACGCGTTCAACACGCGCGACGACGTCCCCGAGGACAGGTACGCCTACCACGGGGAGGTCTACTGGAAGGACCGGACCGTCGCCTACTGCGACGAACTGCTGGCGTCGCTGGGGGTGGACCTGGAGGAAGTCGTCTACATCGAGGACCCCTGGGTGGGTGGCGGCAACGCCGGCCCCGCCCTGGAAGTGATCTTCCGGGGGGTCGAACTCGCCACGCTGGTGTTCATGTCGATGGAGCAGGACCCCGACGGCGAGTACCTGATGAAGGACGGGAACCGCTACTCGAAGATGGAGACCTACATCGTCGACACCGGCTACGGACTGGAGCGGTGGACCTGGCTCTCCCAGGGCACCCCGACCGTCTACGAGGCGGTCTACCCCGAGATGATCGAGTTCCTGAAGGACAACGCCGGGGTCGACCACGACGAGGACGAACGGGCGATCGTTCACCACGCCTCGAAGCTCTCGGGGAAACTCGACATCGACGAGGTCGAGGACATGGACGTCGCCCGCGAGGAGATAGCCGCTGAGGTCGGCGTCGAAACCGAACGGCTCCGGGAACTGATGGAGCCCCTGGAGAACATCTACGCCATCGCGGACCACTGCCGGACCCTGGCCTACATGCTCGGGGACGGGATCGTTCCCTCGAACGTTGCGACCGGTTATCTCGCGCGGATGGTCCTCCGGCGCACCAAGCGCCTGGTCGACGAGACGGGTATCGACGCCCCGCTGGACGAACTGGTCGACATGCAGGCCGACCGGCTGGGCTACGAGAACCGCGACACCATCCGCGACGTCGTCCGCACGGAGGTCGAGAAGTACCGCGAAACCCTCGACCGGGGCCAGCGCAAGGTCCGACAGCTCGCCGACGACTACGCCACGCGGGACGGACCGATCCCCACCGACGAACTCGTGGAACTGTACGACTCCCACGGGATCCAGCCCGACATGGTCGAGGACATCGCCGCCGAACGGGGCGTCGCGGTCGACCGGCCCGAGAACTTCTACGCGCTGGTCGCCGAGCGCCACGGCGGCGGGGACGCCCTCGCGGAGACCGAGGACGACGAGGACGACCGGCTGGCGGACCTCCCCGAGACCGAGCCCCTCTACTACGAGGACCAGTCCGGTACCGACTTCGAGGCCGTCGTGCTGGACGTCGTCGAACGCGAGGACGGCTACGACGTCGTCCTCGACCAGACGATGTTCTACCCCGAAGGCGGGGGCCAGCCCGGCGACACCGGGACCCTCTCCAGCGACGAGGCCACCGTGGACGTACGGGACACCCAGGTCCGCGACGGCGTGGTCCTCCACCGGACCGACAGCGACCCCGGCAAGGGCGAGATCGTCCGGGGTCGGATCGACGCCGACCGCCGCCGGCAGTTGATGCGCAACCACACCGCGACCCACCTGGTCATCGACGCCGCCCGGGAGGTCCTCGGCGACCACGTCCGCCAGGCCGGCGCCCAGAAGGGGGTCGACAGCTCCCGGATCGACCTGAAACACTACCGCCGGATCTCCCGGGAGGAGGTCACGGAGATAGAGCGGGTCGCCAACGGCGTCGTCATGGACAACGTCCCGGTCAAGGAGACCTGGCCGGACCGCCGCGACGCCGAGGACGAACACGGGTTCGACCTCTACCAGGGCGGGGTCCCCGAGGGAACCGAAATCCGACTGATCCACGTCGCCGACGACGTCCAGGCCTGCGGTGGAACTCACGTCCAGCGGACCGGGGACGTGGGCGCGATCAAGGTCCGCCGGGCCGAACGGGTCCAGGACGGCGTCGAACGCCTGGTCTTCTCGGCCGGCACCGCCGCCGTCGAGGCCACCCAGGAGACCGAGGACGCCCTCTACGGGGCCGCCGAGGCGCTGGACGTCTCGCCACAGGAGGTCCCCGGGACCGCCCGCCGGTTCTTCGAGGAGTGGAAGGAGCGCGGCAAGGAGATAGAGGACCTCAAGGAGCAACTCGCGGAGATGCGAGCGGGCGGCGGCGACGCCGGCCGGGAGGTCGAGGTCGGCGACGCTACCGCCGTCGTCCGGCGGATCGACGGCGACATGGACGAACTCCGGGCCACCGCCAACGCCCTCGTAGAGGAGGGGAAGATAGCGGTCCTCGGCGCCGGCGACGGCGGGGCCACCTTCGTCGTCGCCGTCCCCGACGGGGTCGGGGTGAACGCCGGCGAGGTCGTCAGTCGCCTGGCCGACCGGGTCGGCGGCGGCGGTGGCGGTCCCCCCGACTTCGCCCAGGGCGGCGGCCCCGACGCCGAGAAACTCGACGAGGCCCTGGAGGCGGCCCCCGAGGTCCTCCGGACCGTCCGCAACGCCTGATCACCCACACCGTCCGACCGCCCGATCCCGCGCCGCCGACCGCGCCCCCACTCCGAGGAACGAAGCCCGCCAGATGACAGACGACGCGTCCCCCGACGACGGACAGGACGGACCGTCGGACCCGGATCCCGACGGATCACCCGCCTCGGATCCCGACGGGCCATCCGCCCCGGCCCCAGACGGGTCGCCGGACCGGGATCCGGACGGATCGCCGGAGTCGGTCCCCGCGCGACCGCCGGACCGGGCCCGGATCGCACTCGCGTTCGGGGTGGTGATGGGGCTCCTGATATCGTGGGGGCTCGCGCGAGGGGGGTCGGACCTGTTCATGCTGAACCTGGAGGTGTACTACTACGCCGCGGAGGCGGTCCTGGAGGGGCGTGCCGGGGACCTCTACGCCGTGACGCCGCCGGACCACCCGGCCTACCGGTTCGTCTACCCGCCGGCGGTCGTCGCCGTCTTCCTCCCCTACGCACTGGCCCCGTCCCCGGCGGTCGCCTTCCTGGTCCACACCGCCGGACAGGTCGCCGCCGGCCTCGCCCTGGCGTGGCTGCTGGTCCGGGAAACCGAACGCCACGGGGTCGCACTCGGCCGGATCGACCGGGCGCTGGTCGCCGCGTTCGTCCTCGCCGCCATCCACACCGTCCCGTCGCTGTACTTCGGGAACGTCAACCTCGCGCTGTCGCTGGCGGTGGCCGCGGGCCTGGCCTACGGCGCCCGGCGGCCGGGGGTGGCCGGCGTCGCCCTGGCGGTCCCGGCGGCCGTGAAGGTCTTTCCCGCCCCGGTCGGCGCCTGGTGGGTCCGGGACCGGGCCTGGCGGCCGGCCCTCGTCGCCGCCGGAACCGGCGGGGCGGTCGGGGTGGCGAGTCTCCTCGCGTTCGGCCCCGACCTCCACCGGACCTACGTCCGGTCGGCGGTGCTCGACCGCCTGGACCCGTCGCTGTACGAGGGCGGGATGGCACCCGGCGCGGAGATGGTGACCGTCCGCCGCCCGCTGTCGATCCTCCTCCCGGACGCACCGAGTTGGACGATCACGGTGGGTGCGGCACTGGTCCTTGCCCCCGTCGTCGCCGTCGCCTACGCCCGGACCGACCCGGTCGCGACGGCCAGGGGGCTACTCGCGGACCCGGGTGCAGTCGTGTGGACCGATCCCACCGGCGCCCTCGGTCGGATCGACCCCGTCGCCGCCGTCGGTCGGATCGAGGACCCGGTCGACCGCCTCGTCGCCGTCTACGTCACGGTGACCGCCGTTCTCCTCTTCTTCCCGTCGTACTTCGTCTACCTCGTCTACCTCTACTACCCGCTGGTGCCCCTCCTGTACCTGCTGGACGGGCGGAGCGGCCGGTTGTTCGCCGCCGGTGCGGTCGTCGCCGCCTTCGCGTTCACCCCGGAGACGACGATGGGCTACCTCGCCGGCCTGCCCGACGGCGTGACGGCCGCTCTGCGACCCGCCGTCGAGTTCGCGTCGCTGTCGCTGGTCGGCCTCGCGATTACGCTGGCGGCGTGCGTCCACTACCGGATCGCCGGGGCGGAGTGATCCGGGGCCGGCGACCGCGGTCCGGGTCGATACCGGGGCGGAGTGATCCGTCTCAGCCGACGACCGAGGCGGGAGCGGTCAGGTGCATGTCGGCGGCCCGGACCCGGTCGGCCAGGGCGTCGGGGACCAGTTCGGCCATGTCGTCGGGCCAGGCGTCGTGGGACGGCGCGACGATGGTCGAGGCGACCCGGACCCGCACCAACTGGGCACGGATCCCGTCCGAGAGCGAGGCGACCCAGTAGCCGAACGTCCGGCCGGTGGCGTCGATGGCGTCGACCCGGAGACCCCTGCCGACCGGGAAGGGATCCTCGGCCACGCGCAGGGTGCCGGCCGGCGAGACGCCGCGGCCGCCGCAGTCGGGGCACCGGCCGGGGTGGACCCCGGGACCGAGGTAGCTGTAGCGGTGCCCGCAGTCGTAACAGCGGAGACCGTCGGGCGATTCGGTGGGGGAGGGCATACCCGATGCTGGGGACCGGACGGGTGAGTACCTTGTGGGGTCCCCCGGACCCGACTTCCGGAGTTTCACCGCGTGCCAGCAACCGGATCCGCGTCGATCCCAAGGACCGAGACGGCGGCCCGCCCGACCGCGGGGACGTGTTCCTCGGGGGCGTAGACGCCGAGCCGCCACTGGACCCGGCCCATCGCCTCCAGGCCCTCGACCAGCGGTGAGTGGTCCTCCAGGCGGACCACCTCGCCGTCGACGACCACCGGCGTCGAGGACTCGGGCATCGAGAACCCCTCGGGCGCGTCGAGGATGACGTCGGCGGGGTCGACGCCGACCCGGTCGGCGACCTCCCGTTCGTACTCCCGCACCCGGTCGGCGGGCGGCGAGAGCAGTCGGTCGGGGACCGACTCCAGGCGCGCCCAGACCGCCCGCTTGTGCAGGTCACGCTCGGTCAGGCGCCGGGCCGCCTCGGCGGTGCCCCCGTACTCGCGGAGGTGCTCCAGCAGTTCGGCGTCTGTCAGGCGGGCGAACCGCTCGGCGGGGAGGTCCGTGCCCGCCAGCAGGCGCTCGCAGGCGCGTTCGAGGGTCGCGCCGGCGATCCGGGAGACGTGGTGGCGGTAGACGGTGACGTTCATCAGCGCCCGGGCGACCAGCACCGACTCGGCGGCCGGGACGTTGCCCTCGCCCAGGACGAGTTCGCCGTCCCGGAACCGGTAGGCCCGCAGGAGGCGCTCCTGGTCGACGGTGCCGTAGGGGACGCCCGTGTGGTGGGCGTCCCGCACCAGGTAGTCCAGGCGGTCGACGTCCAGTTCCCCCGAGACCAGCTGGCCCAGGCGCCCCTGGCCGTCGATCCGGTCGGCCACTGCCGCCACGTCCAGCCCGTGGTCCGCGAGCACGTCGGCCACCTCGGTCCGCTCCAGCAGGCCGTGGACCTCGTCGTGGTGGGTGCCGAGGTGGCGCTCGATGACGGGTTCGGTCTGGTGGCCGTAGGGACCGTGGCCGACGTCGTGGAGGAGGGCGGCCGCCCGCACCGCCTCCGCGCGGGCGCCCCCGACGCCGAGGTGGTCGAGGGCCTCCCGCGCCAGGTGGTAGACCCCCAGCGAGTGCTCGAACCGGGTGTGGTTGGCCGAGGGGTAGACCAGCCGGACCGTGCTCAGTTGCTTGACGTGGCGCAGGCGCTGGACCGGCCACGTGTCCAGCAGGTCCCGGGCCAGGTCCCCGACGTCGACGTGCCCGTGAACGCTGTCCTTGATCGCTCGCATTGGTCCCCCTGCGACGGCCGGCACCAAAGGATCGACGGTGGCCGACGACCGCGACCCGCCTCTTACGGTAGAATTACTGTAAGACCGGAATAGTTACCGTAAATATACTGTAAACGGCCGGGAGCACCCCGAGGGCCACCCCGGCCCGAGGGGTGCGACCCGGGGAAGGGCAGGCACCCGACTCCCGGGGTCCGGCACACGGTAGCCGGCGGAGATCCGGCACACGGTAGCCGGCGGGGATCCGGCACGCGGTGACTGGCCGGGGATCCCGCATCTGGCGGGACTGAAAGGGGCCGGGCCGTTCGACCCTGCCCGGGCGACGCAAGGACCGCAGGACGGAGTCCGAGGACCGCAGCGAGCCCCGGCAGGTCGAACGGCACGGGGGCTTTCGAGGTGATCACTGTCGTCACGTCGGTGCTTCTCGTTTAATCCGAACAGTATCCGGAACCAGACCCCAAGACCCTAACCCGGATCCGTCGTAGACGGCACCGACCGATGCCGATCGCGACCAACCGGGGCGTCGACCTGTACTACGAGCGAGACGGCCCCACGGACGCCGATCCCGTCGCCTTCGTCGGTGACGCGGGGCTGGGGGCCTGGCTGTGGGGCTGGCAGTACCGCGCGGTGGCCGGGCGGCACGGCGCGGTCACCTGGGACCTGCGCGGGACCGGGCGCTCGTCGACCCCGGAGGGGCCGTACTCCGTCGCGGCGCTGGCGGCCGACCTGGAGGCCGTCCTGGCCGACGCCGGAGTTCGCCACGCCCACGTCGTCGGCGCGGGCCTGGGCGGGATGGTCGCCCTGGGGTACGCCCTGGCGTACGGCCGCGCCCGGAGCCTCGCCCTGTTCGGGACGGCCGCGGCGGGCGCGGAACTGGCGGGGAGCGGTGACGCGGAAGACACGTCCGGGGATCCCGGCCTCTCCGCGGCCTGCGCCGACCCGGACGACCCCGAGGCCCTCCGGGACTCCCTCTCGAACCTCCTCTCGGCGGAGTTCCGGGACGAACAGCCGGAGGTCGTCGACGGGGTCGTGGACTGGCGATCCGAGGACGACGCCGACCCCGAGGCGTGCCGGTGGCAGGCCGCCGCCGCGGCCGACGTCGACCGACGGGACAGTCTCCACGAGGTCACCGTCCCGGCGCTGGTCGTCCACGGGACGGCCGACCGGATCGTCCCGGTCGAGGCGGGCCGACGGCTGGCCGACGGCCTCCCCCGCGGCGAGTTCGCGGCCCACGACGGCGCCGGCCACCTCGTCGGCGTCGAGCGGTCCCGCCCGGTGAACGACCGACTGCTCGCCTTCCTGGATTCGATCGGGGAGGACTGAGGGGCCGGCCGGACCCCGCCGGATCGGGACCGGGATCGGGGATCCACCCGACCGAACGCACCGTCCGGATCCGACCGGCCGAACGTCCCCCCGGCGCGCGAGGAACGCGCGAGGGACGACCGACCGTCGACCGGGGTTCCCCGGGACCGGAGGGACCGGGAACCCGGGAGACGGGAGGGAGTCGGCTGGGGAGGGGGTGGCGAAACCCCCGGCGTTCGGGCCCCTCAGAGTTCGTCGCCGATCCGTTCGGCGACGCGCTTGCCCTCCTTCTCGGTGAGGCGGTGGCGCGGCGGGGCGAAGGAGATGTCGTCGTCCTCGTACCGGGGGATCACGTGGACGTGGGCGTGGAACACGTCCTGGCCGGCCGCGGCGCCGCTGGAGTGGAAGGCGTTGAACCCGTCGGCGTCCAGCGCCCGCTGGACGGCCCCGGCGACCTGCCGGACCGAGTTGAACAGCGCCCCCGTCTGGGAGGCGTTCATCCCGGTCAGCGTCTCGACGTGGGCCCGCGGGATCACCAGCGTGTGGCCGAGGGCGACCGCGTTGATGTCAAGGAACGACACCGTCAGGGCGTCGTAGTCGACGACGTAGGCCGGTTCCTCGTCGGCGACGATCCGACAGAAGACGCAGTCCTCGGGCATGGTCCCCGATCGGGACGGACCCACAAAGTTCCCTCGCCGTCACTGGGCTCTCAGGACCGCCCGTCGGCGGACTCGTCGCCGGCGCGGTGCTCGCTGATCAGGCGGTCGACCATCTCCTCGGTCCGGTCGCGCTCCCGCTCCTCGGCGCGGTCGTGCCAGTCGTCGATGACCGCCTCGACGTCGTCCTCGCGGGCGACGGCGAGTTCGTCCACCTCCTGCATCGCCACGTCGTCGGCCGGGCCGACCGGTATCTCGTTGTCGAAGAGGATCTCGTCGGCGATCTGAGAGAGCCCGCCGTTCTCGATGAGGACGACGCGGGGGCCGACGTCGACGAGCAACTCGGCGGTCGAGCGGCCGGCCCCGCCGGCGTCGCGCAAGTAGACCACGTCGTCCTCGGCCAGGCCGTAGGCCTCGTCGGCCGCCCGGAGGGCGCTGGTGGTGAACTCCTCGACGGGCTTTATCGGGACCAGGCCATCCTTCTCGGCGGAGACGTCGCTGAAGTCGGAGTGGTCGAGCTTCCAGAGGGCCTTCAGTCGCTCCAGCTTCCCTTCGAGTTCCTCGTTGCGCTCGCGCTCCGCGTCCAGTTCGCGCTCCAGGCGGGACACCTCCCGCTCCAGGCGGGTGACCTCCCGGCGCTCGCGGGCCTCGCGGCGCTCCTCCCGGCGGGCCTCGGAGAGTTCGTCCTCCAGGTCGGCGATCCGTCCGTCCTTCTCCTCGACGGTCCCCTCCAGGTCCTCGACGTGGGACTGGAGGCGGTCGACCTGCCGCTCCAGGTCGCGGATCCGCCGGCGCTCGGGCGAGGGTTCGGCCGGTTCGTGGGCCTCGCTCTCCTCCTCCCCGTCGCCCTCGTCGGTCAGGTCGGCGATGACCGCCTCGACGGGGTCGTCCGCGCCGAGTACGCGGGCCAGCACCTCGCCCCGGTCGACCCGTGGCGGGACCTTCCGGGTGACCCGGTCTATCTGGTCGCGGTGGTCGTCGAGTGCCTCCAGGGCGGCCGCCATCGCGTCCCGGACGTGGTCGTCGTCGTAGGCGTGGTCGCGGGTGCGGTGTTGCTTCTCGTCGATCGGCAGGTCCGCGTCGGGGGTCCAGCCGGCGGCGTCGAACGACCGCCGGATCTTCTCGACCGTCTCGGGCATCGGGGTGACGTCGGCGGCGACGAGCAGCGGTCGGCCCCGCTCGACGACCCACTCGATGACGGCGGCGGTGTCGGCGGTCCGGGTCGAGAGCGTGTCCAGGACGGTGCCGTCGAGGCTCACGACGGCGACGGCCGTCGTGGTGCCGGGGTCGACCCCGACGACGACGTGGTCGCGGCGCTTGGCCAGCGGCCGGAACTCGATGCCGTCCCGGCGGACCCGCTCCATCTCGACGCGGGTGTCGCCCGAGCGCTCGCGGGAGACCGGGATGTCGTCCGGCCGGGCCTCCACCGTGAAGACGGCCCGCGAGTAGCCGCCGTACTTCTCGGTGACGTCTTTCTCGTAGTCGAGGGCCGCGTCGTCCAGCGCCGACTCCACCTCCCTGGCGCGGCGCTTGACCGCCCCGTGGATCCGCCGGGTGTAGCGGTCCTCGGACCACCCGCCGGACCCCGTCGAGCGGCCGCGGGCGACCTTGACCCGGGTCCGGTCGGTGAACGCCCGGACCTCCTGGCCGACGTTGACCGCCGCCAGCCGCGCCGCCGCCTCGGCCTCCCCCATCGGGTCCTTCGAGTAGGGGACGCCGTGGCGGTCGGCCACCCGGGAGAGGGGTTCGGGGTTCTGCGCGCCCGTCACCTGGACGAGCGTCGTCGCGTCCGGTAAACTCCCCAGGAACCGCACGAGGTCGTCCTTGTCCTCGGCGAGTTCGTAGGTGTTGTCCGTGGCAACGATGGCCGGCTCCTCGTCTGCGATCAGTCGGCGCAACTTCCGGTAGCTGACGACGTCCTTCTCGACGCCCTCGCCGTCGAACACCGCGAGCGCGTAGGAGGGAGAGTCGCCGCGCACGTCCCCGGACTGGACGTCGACCCCGTAGACGACCGCGTCGAGCGCACTCGTGCGGGAACTCACGTCACCCGGTAAGCGCGAGGCGACTATAAATCCGGCGCGGGGCTACCGGGAGCGTCCCGGGACGGGATCGGACCTCGCCACTCCGGGACGGGATCGGACCTCGCCACTCCGGGACGGGATCACTCCTCACCACAGGACCCGATCACTCCTCGCGAACCAGGCTGCCCTCGACGACGGTTCCACCGCCCTCGCGGTCATCGACTTCGAGCGTCCCGCCGTATGCCTCCACGATCCGGACGGCGGTCCACAGGCCCAGCCCGTCGCTGTGGGTCAGCGCGGAGACGTCCGCGTCGCCGGCGACGACCGTCCGCTCGTCCTCGGGGATCCCCGGGCCGTCGTCTGCGACCCGGACCACCACCGGGTCCCGGGGGTGGAAGCGACCGGTGTCGTTCGCCACGTTGGCCCGACCGGTGTCGGCCGTGACCCGGACCGTCGGCTCGGGGTCGTCGTTGTGGACGACCGCGTTCTCGATCAGTTCCACCAGCGCCGTCGGGAGGGCCTCGCCCGCGACGACCGCGACCGAGTCGTCGACGGCGACACGGCACTCGACGGCCGGACCCGGATCGAACGCGACGGTCGCCAGCGCGAGTACCCCATGCGCTCCGGCGGCACCGACCTCGACGATTCGCGGGACGGCCGGACCAATCCCTTCGGCACCGGCACCGTGATCGTCACCGTCCACAGCGACTACTACGACGCCTGGGGCCAGTACTTCGAGGAGAACCTCCCGGGCGCCGTCACCTACGACCACGAGGACGAAACCGTGACCCTGTGGTTCACCTCGAACCGCGGGCGGGAACTCGAGACGGGGGTCACCGCCACGAGCCGTGCGGGACGCCTCGAACTGGCGGGGACCGGGGCCTACGTCGACAGCTACAACTCCTCGAACGGTGACTACGCTGCAACCGCCACGTCCGACGGGCGCGTCGAGGCCGCCGGCGACGTGAACATCACGGGCAACGGCGAGATCGCAGGAAACATCGACGCCGGCGACGTCGTCGACCTCTCGGGCGACAGCACCGTCGACGGCGACGTGAACTGGACGAACGACGACGAGGACGGCACCTCCACGACCGTCACGGGTGACACCCGAGAGATCGGTCGTCGGGGTAGGGCAGCCCGTCGGTCGTCAGTCGTCGGGGTAGGACACCTCGATCGTATCGCCGTCGTCGGGGACGAACACCTCGGCGTCGCCCCCGCGGTCGGCGACGCCCGCGGCGGCCTCCCGTTCGTGGCCCGAGACGTCGCCGGCGTACCGCGAGGAGACGTGGGTCAGCGCCAGCCGTCGCGTACCCGCCCGGGCGGCCACCTCGCCTGCCTCGCGGGCGGTGGCGTGGGCCGTCTCCCGGGCGCGGCCGCTCCGCTCGTCGGTGAACGTGGCGTCGTGGACCAGCAGGTCCGCGTCCTCGGCGGCCGTGACGGTCGACTCGGTCGGCCGGGTGTCGCCCGTGTAGACCACCCGCCGGCCGGGCCGGGGCGGACCCACCACCTGCTCCGGCTCTATCACCCGCCCGTCGTCCAGTTCGACGGACTCCCCGCGGTGGAGCTTCGAGTACTTCGGTCCCGGTTCGATCCCGAGTTCCTCCTCGGCCTTCTGGCGGTCGAACCGCCCCTTGCGGTCGTCCTCGACCAGCGCGTACCCCACCGCGTCCGTGCGGTGGTTCACCTCGAAGGCCCGGACCTCGTAGTCCTCCCGCGAGAGCGCAACGTCCCCCGGACGCACCTGGTGGACCCGGACCGGGTACGACGGCGACTCGCCGGTCGCCGAGAGGAGTCGCTCTATCACCGACCGCGTCCCGGCGGGAGCGTGGACCGCCAGGGGCTCCTCCCGGTCGTTGAAGTCCCAGGTCTGGGTCAGGCCCGGGATCCCGAGGACGTGGTCGCCGTGGACGTGCGTGACGAAGATATGCGAGACGGCGAAGCCGGTCGAGTACCGCATCATCTGGCGCTGGGTCCCCTCGCCGCAGTCGAACAGCAACTGGTCGCCCTCCCGGTTGACGAACACCGCCGAGGGGTTGCGCTCGGTGGTCGGCACGGCCCCGCCGGTCCCCAGGAACGTCACGCGCAACGTCATCGGATCCCCGTCCGCGTCGCGGGGGCAAGGACGCTTCGGTTCCGTGCGACCCCCTCACGGTCCCCGGTCATCGGGGACTCCCCCGCCGACTGACGAGGGGGTCGATCCCGCCGACGTAGTGAAACGGAGGGGATAGTCGGCGCGCGCCGACGGACGGGAGCGAAAGCGGGATTAGCCCGGATCCCGACCACCCGCACATGATCGTCAGCGGGTCCGCCTCGCAGGCGCTGTCGGCGGCGCTTTCCGCGGAACTCGACGAGGAACTGTCGGCCGTCGAGTTCGAGCGGTTCCCGGACGGCGAGATCCTGGCCGCCGCGCCCGGGTTCGACGCCGACCGCGCGGTGGTGGTGGTATCGACCGTCTCGGCGACGGCCCACGTCGAGACCCTCCAGTTGCAGGACGCCGTCCGCGAGGCCGGCGCCGAGGAGGTGGTGACGGTCCTGCCGTACGTGGGCTACGCCCGCCAGGACCGACCGGCCAAGCCCGGCCACACCGTCTCCGAGAGTCCGCCGGGGTACCCGGTTTCCGCCCGGGCGATGGCGCGGGCGGTCTCGGCGGGGACCGACCGCGTCGTGACCGTCAACCCCCACGAGGAGTTCCTCCGGGACTTCTTCGACGCCCCGGCCCGCTCCGTCGACGCGGCGCCGTTGCTGGCCGACCCGCTCCCCGACGACCTGGTCGATCCCCTCTTCCTCGCGCCCGACGACGGTGCGGTCGACCTGGCCCGGTCGGCCCGGGACGCCTACGGGACCGGCGACGTCGAGGCCTTCGAGAAGCGGCGGCTCTCGGGGTCGGAGGTCGAGGTGACTGCCGGTGCGGTCGACCTGGCGGGCCGCGACGTCGCCATCGTCGACGACATCGTCGCCACCGGGTCGACGATGAGCGAGTCCGTCGAACACCTCCGGCAGGCCGGGGCGTCCCGGGTCTACGCGACCTGCGTCCACCCACTACTGGTCGGTGGGGCGCTCGTCCGCCTCCGGCGGGCCGGCGTCGAGGCCGTCTACGGCACCGACACCGTCGAGCGGTCCGTCAGCGCCGTCAGCGCCGCCCCCGCGGTGGCCGACGCGCTCCGGACCGGCGAGTGATCCCCCGTTCCGGGCCGTGAACCCCGACGGACCGGGTCGGATCCGGACATCCCGAGAGCCGGACACCCCGAGAGCCGGACACCCCGAGAGCCGGACACCCCGAGAGCCGGAGCCGGACGCCCCCCCTCGCGTCACGACCGGATTCCGGACACCCACTCCGGCGGAACAAACCATTAAGCCGCTGCGTCACGACCTCACACACGTCCGAGAACGGGTCGAGAATGCACGGGATCGTCCACAAGGCGCTCAAGGAGTACGTCACCGATCGAACCGACGACGGCGGGTGGGAGACCGTCAGGGAACGTGCCGGCGTGGAGAACAGGCTATACCTGCCGGTGTCGGAGTACCCCGACGAGGAGGTCACCGCCGTCCTGGAGACGGTCGCCGACCTGACGAACCACCCCGAGGTGGCGATCCGGCGGGACTTCGGTCGCTACTTCGCGCCCAGTCTGCTGGAGACCTTCGACGCCATCGTCGACGACGACTGGGACGCCCTGGAAACGGTCCTCGGCCTGGAGGAACTCTACCCACGGGTGGTCACGAAGGAGGGGGACCCGGAGGAGACCGAAATATCCACGCAGCGTCCGGGCTCCGGGGGCGTCGTCGTCCGCTACCGGTCCCCCCGTCCGTTCTGTCCCTTCCTAGAGGGACTGGTCGAAGGGATCGGCGAGGAGTACGGGACGGCCCTGGCGGTCGATACGACGGCGCTGGCCCCGAACGAGGAGGTCGCCGCGGCGAACGTCGAGGGCGACGCTGGTGCGGGCGCGACGGCGGAACGCGAGGCCGAGGACGACCGGTACAGTTGCGAACTGGCGGTCCGGCCCGCGCCCGACTGATCCCCCCAGCCGCCTGGGGGATCAGGCCGCCTCTGTGGCGAGCGGTTCGAGGGCGATCTCGACGGTGACGCCCTCGATGTCCCACTCCCTGCGGGCACCGCGGTCGCCGTCGACCGCCCCGAGTTCGGCGGCGCGGGTCTCCTCGCGGATCAGGGCCTCGTGTTCTGCGACCAGGTCGGCGACGCGGTCGTCGTCGACGTCGTACTGGAGGCGGATCTCCGCGTCCATCTCCAGGTCGAGGTCGTTGCGCATCTCCTGGACCCGGCGGATGACCTCGCGGGCGTACCCCTCGCTCTCGATGTCCTCGGTGAGCGAGGCGTCGACGTAGACGACCCCCCGCTCGTCCCCGTTCAGGTCGAAGCTCGCGGCGGCGACCTCCTCGGGGGTGTTGGTGACGAACTCGACCATCTCGGCGTCGAGTTCGACGGGGTCGTCCAGTCGCTCGTTCACCGCGGCCGCCAGGGCCTCCAGCGAGGGTTCGTCGACCTCGGCCTCGTTGAGCGCCCGCATGACCTCCTGGGCGCGACCGCCGAAGGCCGGCCCCAGCAGGCTCATGTCGGCCTCGGCGCTGTAGGAGAGCTCCTCCCAGCGGTCCTCGGGGCGGATCAACTCGACCTCGCGGGCGTTGAGCCGTTCGGACAGGAGGTCGCGGTGGGCCTCGACGGCGTCGGCGACCCCCTCGTCCCCGGCGGCGACGACGATCCGTGGAACCGGCCAGCGCAGTCCCCGGCCGGCCTGGTCGCGGGCGTTGCGTCCGCCGGCCTCGACGGCACGGAGGAACTCGACGTCGCGTTCGAGGTCGGGGTCCCGCAACTCCTCGGCCGGTTCGGGCCAGTCGCGCATGTGGACGGTGTCGTGGCCGTCCTCGCCGACGAGCACGCCGTACAGCTCCTCCGCGAGCAGTGGGGCGTAGGGGGCGAGCAGGGCCACGACGTCGTACAGCACCGCGTACAGCGTGGTGTAGGCCGCCCGCTTGGAGGCGGTGTCCTCCTCGGCCCACATCCGCTCGCGGACCGCCTGGACGTAGAACCGGGAGACGTCCTCGACGACGAACTCGAGCAAGGCGTCCAGTGCCCGGTCGTGGCGGAAGCCGCCCCAGTGGTCGGTCATCTCCAGTTCGACCGTCTGGAGCCGCGAGAGCACCCACTCGTCGACGAGTTCCAGGTCGCCTTCGCCTCGTTGCGCCTCCGGCGCAACGCCGGGATCGAACCCGTCCATCCGCATGTACGGCATCGGGAACCGGAACGTGTTCCAGAGGGTGTTGAACTGCCGGCGGACGGTGTCCATCTCGTCCCAGGTGAAGTTCAGGTCCTCGCCCTGCGGGTTCACCGACAGGAGGTAGGTCCGCATCACGTCGACGCCCTGGCGGTCGATGGCCTCGCCGGGCGTGACGACGTTGCCGACGGACTTGGACATCTTCTCGCCCTTGGCGTCGTTGACCCACCCGTGCATCAGCACCCGCTCGTAGGGCACCTCGTTCATCGCGGCGGTGCCCATGCCGAGTTGGGACCAGAACCACCCGCGGGTCTGGTCGTGGGCCTCGATGATCAGGTCGGCCGGCCACAGTCCCTCGAAGGCCGCCTCCTCCTCGGGGTAGTCCAGGGTCCCCCAGGTCGCCACCGAGGAGTCCAGCCACACGTCGAAGACGTCCGGGACCCGGGTGTAAGTGACCCCGTCCTCCGTGATCGTGAGGGGGTCGACCGAGGGCTTGTGCAGGTCAACGCTCTCGGGGTCGACGTCCTGGTCCACCCGCTCCGCGAGTTCCTCGCGGGTGCCGATCACGATGGCGTCGTCCATGTCGCCCGACCACTCCTGCCCCTCGACGCTCTCGTCCGGGATCCAGATCGGGATCGGGATGCCCCAGTAGCGCTGCCGGGAGACGTTCCAGTCGGGGGCCTCCTCGACGAAGTTCCGGAAGCGGTTGTCCCGGGCGCCGGGCGGGTACCACTCGCTGTCTTCGAGGTTGACCAGCAGGTCCGCCTTCACGTCGGTGACGTTGATGAACCACTGGTCGGTGACGATCTGGACGATGTCCGTATCGCAACGCCAGCACTGGCCGTAGTCGTGGGTGACCGTCTCCCGGGCCAGCATCAGGCCCCGCTCCTCCAGGTCGTCCATGATCTGCGGGTTGGCGTCCCGGACGAACTGGCCGGCGTAGGGGCCGGCCCGGTCGTCGTAGACGCCGTCGCCGCCGACCGGGCAGAACACGTCCAGGCCGAGTTCGGTGCCGCGCTCGAAGTCCTCCTCCCCGTGGCCGGGCGCGGAGTGGACGAGGCCGGTGCGGTCGGCCTCGACGTAGTCGGCGACGTACACCTGGACGGCGTGTTCGCCGCCCGGGTGGTCCACGAGGTCCCCGAGGGGGTGTTCGTACTCCCAGCCGACCATCTCGTCGCCCTCGAACTCCTCGACGACCTCGTAGTCGTCGTACCGGCCCTTCTTCAGGACCTCCTCGACGGTCGACTCCTCCAGGTAGAGCACCTCGGACTCGCCGTCCTTCCGGGCGCGAACCGCCTGGTAGGTCATGTCCTTGCCGACGGCGACGAAGGTGTTGCCGGGGACCGTCCAGGGGGTCGTGGTCCAGATGACCAGCGAGCCCTCCCGATCCTTCAGTTGAAACTTCACGTAGATGGAGGGGTCCTCGACCTGGTGGTACTCCACCTCGTTCTTCGCGATGGCGGTCTCACACCGGGGACACTGGGTGATCGACCGCTGGCCCTGTTCGACCAGGCCGCGCTCGTCGACCTGCTTGAACGCCCACCAGGCCGCCTCCATGTACTCGGGGGAGACGGTCTTGTAGGGGTCGTCCCAGTCCATCCAGACGCCGAAGGACTTGAAGTCCTCCTGCAGTCCGTCGAGTTGCTCCTCGGCGAAGTCCGTGCACTCGTCGATGAAGTTCTCGACGCCGAACTCCTCGATGTCCTTCTTGTCCTCGAAGCCCAGTCGCTCCTCGACCTCCGTCTCGATGGGCAGGCCGTGCATGTCGTAACCCGGCCTGTCGGTGACGTCGTAGCCCTGCATCCGGAGGTAGCGGATGTAGGCGTCCTTCAGGGCCTTGTTCCAGGTGGTGCCCATGTGGGCCGCTCCGGAGGTGTAGGGCGGCCCGTCGACGAAGAAGTAGTCCTCCCCGTCCGATCGGTGTTCCGTGGTCTTCTCGTAGGCGTCGACCGCCTCCCAGTGGTCGAACGCCCGCTCCTCGACCGCGTCCGGGTCGTACCGGTCGGCGACCTCGGCGAACCGGTCGCGGCGACCCCCGGACTCGTCGGACTGACTCATGGGCGGGTGGACACACTCCGGCACTAAATGACGATCGGTCCTGCAGTCACGGCTGTCGCGCCCGGATCGGATGTCCCCCGGAGCGACACCGGGGGATCGCCGCCCTCGAACGGTCGGAGGTCGAATAACGAACGACCGGCAGTCGAACCGAACGACCGGCAGTCGAACCGAACGACCGGCAGTCGAACCGGGCGAACCGGTATCGCCCGGAATCTCGCGGCCGGATCGCCCGCCGCAGGTCGTCTCAGCTACTGGCCCAGGCCTCGATGATGTCCCGTAGCTGGTCGGTCTCGTACTCGCCGCTCGCCCAGTCGCTGATGGCCGACCGGAGTTCGGACGTGTCGATCGCCTGGTCGTCGTCCTCGTCGGCGTGGTCGACGGGGCCGTCGACGGCGGCCGTGGCGTAGTCGAGGTTGGTCGTCGTCGGCACCGTCGGGTCGTCGTTCAGGTTGTTCTCGGGGTCCTCGACCGGGTCGTCGAACCGGAGGTCGGTCCCGAGACCGGCGGCGACCGACTGGAGGTTCGTGGTGGCCGACTCCGGGGCCGCGGCCGACCCAAGCAACACCACCGCGCCGCCGGAGTCGCGGAACGACCGCACAGCGTCGAGTTCGGCGTCGGTGAACTCCGAGACGGGCGTGGTCACGAGGTAGGCCCGGCCGCGGTCGAGTTTCTCGGGGGTCGGGTCGTTGACCTGTTCGAGGTTGATCCCCCGACCCTCGAGGTGGCGCTGGTAGTAGGCGGCGTCCTCGCTGGAGAGGGTGTAGCCGGCGCCGAACTGGCCGTGGCCGCCGTCGACGAGCACGTCGCCGTCCCGGTCCGAGAGGTAGTCGATTAGGGCGGTGAGGAACGCGAAGTTGTCGTAGTCGGACGTGTCGAGGGGGAAGCCCTCGTCGGCCTCGTAGGACTCGTCGATGATCGGTCCGCCGACCAGCGCCACCCGGTCGTCCTCGTCGAGTGCGGCGAGGGGCGCCTCACCGGGGGACGACGTGTCCTCCGAGTAGAGCGGGATCCGGCCGTCGGCGAGAGAGCCCTCGGCCGACCGGACGCCACGGGCGTCGGGGACGAACAGTTCCCCGACGAACCCGTCGCGGTAGGGCGTGGCCGTCGAGACGTCGCTCTCGGCCCACAGCCCCCGCCCTTCCTGCCGGGCGACGTTCTCGGCGGCCCAGAACTCGTCGTGGCGGGCCATCGAGGAACCGTAGACCCGGGCGTACCCCTCCTCGATGAGCTTCTTGTTGTAGAGGGTGTCCGTCCCGCCGTCGCCGTCGTACTCCGCGTAGGCCAGCAGGCGGGTCGGGTCCCGGAGCGGTTCGTTCTCGTCGAACGAGAGCGTGACCGTCTCGCCGTCCAGGACCTCGAACGCGAAGTCGGTGGCCTTGCCGGCCCACTCGACGAGGTGAGGCGTGGTGTTCTCGCCCTCGCTCCCGTCGCTGCCGGGGCGCTGGCCGAAGTAGGGGGACGACTCGTCGAACTGCGTGGTCGTCGGGATGAAGAACCGACCGGCGTTGTTCTCGTCGTCGACCACCTGGTCGTCGTTGAACCGGAACGACAGGTCCAGGGCCGCGGCCACCTCGTTGAGGTTGGCCGTCGCGTCGAAGTCGTTGAAGTCCGACTGGTCGTGGAGGAACACCGCCCCGCCGGCGTCGGCGAAGTCCGACAGCGCCGTCAGTTCCTCGTCGGTGAACGCGTCGGAGGGGGAGGTGATCACCACCCCGTCGGCGTCGGACAGGTCGGCCGTCAGGTCCGAACTCCCCTCCAGGGTGTAGCCGTTGTCCGCCGCGATGGACTCGAACTGCCCGAACTTGTCCAGCGAGTAGAACTGGCCGTGGGACTCGTCCCAGAGGACCGTTCCCCCGCCGACCAGTTCGTCGTAGGCGTTCAGGAGGAACTCCTCGTTGTCCAGCGCCGCGGCGTAGCTGCCGTCGTTGACGAACGGTGCGCCCAGGCCCATCACCGACCCCTCGACGGCCACGAGCGGTATGGAGGTATCCGGGGGGTAGGACACCGCGTCGCCGTTCCCGTCGCTGTCCTCGTTCTCGGCGGTGGGTTCGGCGGTCACCACGACCGTCGAGTCGTCGGTGAGCGGCGTCATGTCCTCGGCCAGGAGGCTGGCCGCCGAGTCGAACTGGAGCCGACGGAGCGACGAGGCGTCGATGTCGTAGGCCAGCCCCTCCCACTCCTCCGGGCGCTCCGCGGCGGCCGCGACGCTCGCGGACTCGGGCGTGTCCACCCCCAGGACCCTGACGGTCGCCGTGTAGTCGGTCTGCAGGCCGACGTCCTCGCCGTCGAACACCACGTCGAAGGTGTCGCCGTCCGCGACCGACTCCACGGCGACGTCGTACTCCTGGCCGCGCTGGATGTCGACGACGATTCCCTCGCGGTCCGCGAAAAGGTCGAACGCCTCCGTGTTGAAGTTCGACGTGAGCGGGAGGTAGCCGATGCCGATGTTGTTCTCCGTGTCGCCGACCTCGCCGTCGTTGAACCGGAACCCGAGGTCCAGGCCCGACGCGACGTCGTTGAGGTTCGCCGTGGCGTCGAAGTCGCTGAAGTCGCTCTGGTCGTGGAGGAACACCCCGCCCCCGCCGTCGGCGAAGTCCGACAGCGCCGTCAGTTCCTCGTCGCTGAACGAATCGGAGGGGGAGGTGATCACAACCCCGTCGGCCTCCGAGAGCGCCCCCGCGAAGTCCGCGTCCAGGTCCGACGTCGCTACCAGTGTGTAGCCGTTCGACTCGGCGTAGGCCGAGAAGTTCTTGAACCGGCCGAGGTCGTAGAACTGCCCGTGGGAGTCGTCCCAGAGGATCGTATCGCCGTCGACGAACTCGTCGTAGCAGTTCAGCACGAACTCCTCGTTGCCCAGGTCGGCCAGCGGGTCCTCCCCCGCCAGTTCCGGGACGAGGTCACCGTCGTTGACCAGCATCGCGCCCAGTCCGACGACCGACCCGTCGACGCAGACCAGCGGGATGTCGAGGTCGTCGGGGTAGGTGACGGCGTCCCCGTTGTCGTCCCTGTCCCGTACCTCGGCCTCCGGTTCGGCGTACACCGCCACCAGCGAGTCGTCGGAAAGCGGCGTCATGTCCGGGGCCAGCACCCCGCTCGTGGACCCGAACAACATCTTCGCTATCGTTCCCTCCTGTGTGGCCCCGACGTCTGCAACCCCTTTGAATCGTCCGTCGCCTGCCGCCTGTCCCGCCGCGGCAGTCGCTGCCGTCGCCCCTATCGCGGTCAGAAACGTGCGCCTGTGCATCGTGGAGTAGTCCCAAAGCCACCGAGTAAGAATTATTATAATAGACGGTGGTTAGAAAATATATCACTATATAGATTATATATTATTGAGGATCGAATCGAACCCCGGTTCGGCGGACGGCGATCCTGAACCGGACGGCCGGAACAGCGGGGCGGACTCGCGCGGGATCCGGCGGCGGCGTGGTCACCAGACCTCGTCAAGGACCCGGAGGACGTTCCCCCCGAGCAACTTCGCTATCTCGTCGTCGGTATAGCCCTCCTTCACGAGCCACCGGGGGATGTTGTGCCAGGCCTCGGTCGGGTTTTCGAGGCCCTTCACGTAGCGCCGGCCACCGATCCCTTCGGGGATGTCCAGGCCGTACTTCGCGCCCAGCCACTGGAGGAGGCCGCGGTGGTCGCCGTAGAGCACGTCCGGGCCGAACGCGACGTGGTCGATCCCCACCAAGTCGCGGACGTACTCGAAGTGCTCCATGTAGGTTTCGACGTCCGGAATGGTGGAGGAGGCGACGATGCCGACGACGCCGCCGGTGTCGGCCACCGCCTGCAACGTCTCGTCGGAGGCACCGCGGTCCTCGTCGGCCATCCGTGGCCGGGTGTGGGTGTCCAGGACGGGCGCGTCGGACACCTCGCAGGCGTCCAGCGTCGTTTGTTCGCTGGCGTGGCTGACGCTCACGGCCATGCCCACGTCGTTCATCCGCTCCACCGCCGCGGCGCCGAAGCGCGTGAGGCCGCCGTCGCTCCCGAAGTCGTCGCCCCCGCCGGTCCCGAGGGCGTTGGACTCGATGTAGGTGATCCCCATCGAGCGGACCCCGACGCCGTACAGCACCTCGATCCGGTCGAGTTCGTTCTCGATGGGCATCGAGGACTCGATGGCCGGCACCAGTGCCAGTCGGTCCCCCTCGGCGGCCTCCCGGATGTCCTCGACGGATCCGGCCTGGAACGCGAACTCGGAGTGGGCGAGGTCACAGCCCCGCATCCCGACGTCGTGGACCATCTCCTCGAACTTCCAGCCCTCCTTGGTGTGGATCCCCGAGAGACCGTCGAGGTGCATGTCGAAGACGGCGTCCAGGGGCGACTCGGCGAGGTGCTCGTAGGCGGTGTGGGTCCGGCCCTCGCGGACGTACTCGGGGGTTTCCTCCACGTCCGCCGGGAATCGGAAGGCGTGTTCGTGGAGCGACACCACCGTCGATTCCCGGGCCAGGCGCTCGGCGCGATCCTCCTCCGCCCCGTCGAGGGGTACCTCGTACGGCTCCCCGGCGTGTTTCCCGGCCAGGTCGAAGGTGCGGTAGTCCTCCGGGTCGAGGTAGTCGAAGGCGCTGTACCCGTCCCAGCGGTCGGCGAGATCCATGCCCGCACACCTCCGTCCGGCGAGTCAAAAGCGTGTTCCCCGGTCCGTGGAGCGGACGCGAGCCGTGGATCCACTTTACAGTAAAATTACTGTAACAGCCACGTACCGAGATCCGATCCAGGACGGGAACCGGAGGGATCGAGCGGGGCGGAAAACCGGACGAAGGGCGGGGGGAAGCGAATCGAAACCGGGCGATGGAGGGCCGAAGCGGGACGAACGCAGGGCGATGGAGGGCCGAAGCGGGACGAACGCAGGGCGATGGAGGGCCGAAGCCGGGCGGAAGCCGGGCGATGGAGGGCCGAAGCCGGGCGGACGACCGGAACCGAGGGGTCGGGGATCCACCGACTCCAGGTGGACCCGACGAGTCCCCTACCCGGCCTCCCCCAGCGTGCGGACGACGTACTCGCCGTCGACGCGTTCGACCGCCCCGCGACGGTCGAGGACGGTCAGGACCGTGACCAGTGCGTGGGACCGCAGGTCGAGGGCCTCCGCGATCCCGTCGACCGAATCCCCGCCGGTTCGCGCCAGGTGGCGGTACACCCGCTCCAGGCGTGGCGTGTCGACTGTCGTCGGCAGTTCGGCCGACGACGGTCCGGTCGGGTCCTCGACCGTGGGCAGTTCCGCGGGGTCGGCGGTGGGCGGGTCCGGAGTCGTCTCTGGCATCGTCCGGGTCTACCTACCCACTCTACGTAAATCGTTATAATATACCTAAATAGAACAATATCTACATAGTAACTCCGGTAGGGGGATCCAACGCGGCTGGAAACGGACGACCCGGATCGAAGCGGTTCCGGTGCCGGACGACCCGGGGCGCTTTTTGCCCGGGGCGCCGGAGGGGGATCCATGCCCATCGACGTTCTCGCGGACGAACCGCGGGCGGTCGACACCCACGCCCACCAGCCCACGTCGGAGTTCCTCCACGACGCGGGCGGCGAGATGATGCAGGACGCCGCCCACGAGTTCGGGGCGGACATGGAGACGGCCACCTACGAGGAGATGGTATCGGAGTTCCGGGAGGCCGGGGTCGGCCGGACGGTGTTGCTGGGGTGGGACGCCGAGACGAACACCGGCAACCCGCCGGTACCGAACGACTACGTCGCCGAGGTGCGCGACGAGTTCCCCGACTTCTTCGTCGGGTTCGCGTCCGTCGACCCCCTCAAGGACGACTGCGTCGAGGAGGCCCGGCGGGCGATAGAGGACCTGGACCTCTCGGGGTTCAAGTTCCAGCAGATCGCACAGGGGTTCGATCCCTCGGACCCGGAGCACGAGGAACTGTTCTCGACTATCGAGGACCTGGGCGTGCCGTGCGTGTTCCACGGCGGCAACTCCACGCTCGGGGCCGGGTCCCCTGGCGGGCGCGGGCTCCGGATCACGTACGGGAACCCGATGCTCGTCGACGACCTGGCGGCCAGCCACCCGGACCTGCAGATACTGCTCGCCCACCCCGCGTTCCCCTGGGAGAAGGAGCAACTCGCCATCTGCCAGCAGAAGGGCAACGTCTACATGGACCTCTCGGGGTGGATGCCGAAGTACATCGACGACCAGGTGTTACACTACGCCCGGACCATTCTCAAGGACAAGGTGATGTTCGGCACGGACTACCCGATGATAGACCCCGGCCCGTGGCTGGAGCAGTTCGCGGACCTGGGGTGGGACGAGGCGGTCCAGCGCAAGATCCTCTGGGAGAACGCCGAGGAGTTCCTGGGGCTGTAGCCCGGGCGTGATCCGACGGACCATCACCACCGGGGCCGGTGCGCTCGCCGCCAGGAGCGGCCGGATCCGCGGCCACCCCTACGTCCGGGTGGGCCCCCGGCCGAGCGAGGACGGCCACCCGCCCCTGGTGCTCGTCCCGGGGCTGAACGACGCCCTCCTGGGGGTCGGCGACGCGTGGCCGTTCGCCCGGGCCATGGCGGGCTACTGCGGCCGGTACGTGTCCGTCGGACGGGGCGGGCGATCCGGCCCCGCGAGCGCGGAGAGGGGTGAGAGACCGGACTCCACGGGCGGCGGGGACTCCGGTCCCGGGAGCGCCGACGGGAACCCCGGTCCCGGGAGCGTCGGCGGGGACGCCGGTCCCACGAACGTCGGCATGGGAGCGGACTCCCTGCCCACGGGCGTCGACAGGAGGGAGTGGCCGGATCCACCGACCAGCGACGGGGGAGAGCGGTCCGAACGGGCGGCAAGCGGCGAGGCCGAAGACCCCGGGGCCACTGCCGTCGACGGGGACGGGCGGTCGCTCCTCGCTCCCCGACCGACGGGGGAGCGCCGCCCGGTGTTCATGATCAGTCGTCCGCACGGCCTCGACCAGGGCGCGACGACCCGGAAGATGGCCGCGGACTGCGCCCGGGTGATCGGAGCGATCCCCGGCGGCGCCGCCGACGTCGTCGGACTCTCGATGGGCGGGTTCGTCGTGACTCATCTCGCGGCCGACCACCCCGGGCGGGTCCGCCGGGCCGTCTCTCTGCTCGGGGCGGACCGCCTGGACGAGGAGGGACGCCGCCGGATCGACGGGTGGATCGGCCAGGCCGCCGCCGGGAACCTCGGGGCGATATACCGCGACGCGTGTGACCTGCTGGCGACCGGAGCACGGCGGTGGGCGATGCGCGCCGCCGCGGCCGCCTACGACCGACTGCTGGACCCGCCGACGACGGCCCGCGAGGACTTCCTGGTCTCGGCCCGGGCCTGCCTCGACCACGACGCCGGCGACCGACTGGCCGACGTCCCGGTACCGACCCTGGTGGTCGGGGGCGACCGGGACCCGTTCTTCTCGCTCCGGGGCTTCCGCCGGACCGCCCGCGGGATCCCCGGCGGACGGTTCGTGTGCCTCCCCGGGGCCGGCCACGAGGCCGTGATAGAACGCGGCCCCGCCGTCGAGGGGGCCATCAAGCGGTTCCTCCGGGGCGATCCGGCGATCCCCGGATGACGTCGGCAGCGAGACGGATCGGGAGAAGGCGAAGTGGGAAGGGGACGGATCGGGAACCGATGGAGCGATCCCGACCTCAGATCCCGCCCTGGAGGACGCCGCTGGTGCGGACGACGAAGTAGGCGACGAACGCGAGGGCGAGCGCCCACTGCCCGGCGCTGACCGACCTGACGTCACCCTTGGCGGCCTTCGCGATGGGGTAGGTGACGATGCCGGCGGCGATGCCGTAGGCGATGGAGAAGGTCATCGGCATGATGATGGCGGTCATGCCCGCGGGGACGGCCTCGGTGGCGTCGTCCCAGTCGACGCTGGTGACGCTCTTGAGCATGATCAGCCCGACCATCACCAGCGCGATGTGGGACGCGTACAGCGGGATCGCGGCCGCCAGGGGGACGAGCGCCAGCGCGGCGACGAACAGGAGGCCGATGACCAGGGCCGTCAGGCCGGTCCGGCCACCCTCCTCGACGCCCGTCGCGGACTCGATGTAGGTGGTAACGGTGGTGGTGCCGAGCATCCCCCCGACGATGGTCCCGATTGCGTCGGCCATCAGCGGCTTGTCGATGTCGGGGAGGTTCCCCTCCTCGTCGAGGAAGCCGGCGATGTTCGAGACGCCCAGCAGCGTCCCGGCGGTGTCCGAGAAGTCGACGAAGAAGAGCGTGAACACGACAAGCAGGAACGACGTTATCTCGACCTGGCCGAATCCGCCAATGAACGCGCCGGCCAGCGGCGAGACGTCGTACTGCGCGCCGGTGAACTTCGAGAAGTCGAAGCCGCCGTTGCGGACGAACTCGGCGGCGAGCACGCCCGGTTCGACCAGGCCGGCCAGCGTCGCGACCATCCCGGCGACGGTGGTCCCGAGGATCCCCAGGATGATCGCTCCCGGAACCCCGCGGGCGTACAGCAGGAGGGTGAAGAAGAGGCCGAGAACGGACAGTGCGGCGACCGGATCGGAGGCCACCGGGCCGAGCGTGACGAGCGTCTCCCCGTGTGCGACGACGACGTTCATCGCCTCCAGCCCGATCAGCGCCAGGAAGAGGCCGATCCCCGCCCCGACGGCGAACTTGACCGGCTCGGGGAACAGCTTGATCACGTACTCGCGGGCGCCGACGTAGGTGAGCCCCACGAACAGGATCCCCTCGACGACGACCGCGGCGAGAGCCGTCTGCCAGGGTACCCCGAGGGCGCCGATGACGGTGAACGCGACGAAGGCGTTCAGGCCCAGGCCGGGCGCAAGCCCGAACGGCCGGTTGGCGTAGAAGGCCATCACGAAGATGGCCGCCGCCGCCGAGACGATGGTGACGACCGCGAGCATCGCACGCATCTCCCCGACGCCGACGCCGTCGATGATGATCCCGGGCTTCTCGCCGGGGATACCCGCCAGGATCGCCGGGTTCACGACCACGATGTAGCTCATCGTCAGGAAGGTCGTCAGCCCCGCCAGCACCTCCGTTCGGACGTCCGTCCCGTGTTCTTCGAGTTCGAACTGTTCCTCGAGCCAGTCCGATGCTGTGGACATGGACACCGGGAATTCACGCGCGATCAATTAATAGTTGTGCATACCGATCCGTCAAATGACTCCTATATATCCAAGTTCGTGTATTTATTCCGCGTTCTATCGTGATCGAAACCGCCGATCGGGCCGGCGGGCGACCGGCCGTTCGGGATCAGACCGGTCGGGAGAGGTACGGCCAGTCGACCGTTCGGAGAGGGGTGGAACCGGAGGACGAACGACGACGAGGAGAAATCGGGCGGACGGCGGCACTCGGGGGTCCTGCCAGGGCGGTCGAGACCGACTGTCGGCGGCGAGTCGCTCCCGGTGGCGATCAGTCCCACTCGGGGTCGCGCTTCTCCAGGAAGGCGTCGATCCCTTCCTCGTGTTCGGGGGAGTTGTAGGCCATCACCTGGACGAAGTTCTCGTGGTCCAGCGCCTCGTCCCACCGTCGGCCGAGGTTCTCGTTCATCGCCCGCTTCATCAGGCCGACCGTCCGGCTGGGCCCCTCCCGGAACTCCGCTACGAGGGACTCGACGGCCTCGTCCAGTTCGTCCTCGGGGACCGCCTCGTTGACCAGGCCCAACTCGGCGGCCTCGGCGGCCGAGACGAACTCGCCGGTGTAGGCCAGTCGCCGGGCCTCCCGCAGGCCGACGAGTTTCGGGAGCAGGAAGGTCCCACCGGTGTCGGGGACCAGCCCCACCCGGACGAACGCACAGGAGAAGGTGGCCGACTCGGCGGCGTAGGCGAAGTCGGAGACGGCGACGACCGCCAGTCCCGCGCCGACGGCGTCGCCGTCGACCTTCGCGACGACCGGGACCCGCGCGGTCATCGCCTCCTCGACGATCCGACCGAAACTGGCGTCGATCCGTTCCTTGGCGACCTGCGGTTCGGCGTCGCGCTCCTTCATCGCCTGGATGTCCCCGCCGGCGGAGAAGGCGTCGCCCTCGCCGGTGATCACCACGGCGTCGTGGGACTCCGGGTCGGTCCCCGCGATGGCGTCGGCGAGTTCGGTCGCCACCCCGGTGTTCATCGCGTTCATCACGTCCGGTCGGTCGAAGGTGACGGTGCGAACGCCGTCCTCGTCAGTGACGTCCATGTCCGGATCCTCCCGGCGCGGACAGTTAACTCTGGGCGTCGACGATCGGTGGGGATCGAGTCGTCGAGCGGTTCGATCCTGAGCACCGGTAGCCCCGACGAGTAAATATCGGAACGATCACCCGACGAACTCGAAAGCCCCCGGTCCCTTTCATTCCCACCCGCAGCCTCGATCCTCCCCAGCCGTCTGCGTTTCTCGGTCGCTTCGCTCCCTGCGATACTCGCCCCTCGCGCGGGTTCGTCGCGACCGCCTCGCTGGCTCGCGGTTCACTTCGTTCACCGCTCGCGGTTTCGAGGCGCTACGCGCCTCGCGCTCGGCGGCCGCGACGGCGCGCGCCCTGGGGCTTCCCTGCCGTCGGAACTGTTCTCCGGGTGGCGAAGGTCGATCCTTTATTGCGGTCGCCACCGGAGCGGGTGACATGGACATCGAATCCTTCTTCGAGGAGATGCCCTTCGCGGATCTCCTTGGTGTCGAGGTCACAGAGGCGGCGGACGGCCACGCCGAGGGCCGGATCGAGATGCGCGACGAACTCTCCTGGCACAGCGAACGGCTGATGGCCCACGGCGGCGTCACCTTCACGCTCGCGGACACCGTCGGCGGGGCGGCGCTGGTGTCGCTGGCCGACCAGCCGGTCCCCACTATCGACATGCGGATCGACTACCACGAAGTGGGGTCGGGCGACCTGCGGGCCGAGGCCGACGTGGTGAAGTTCGGCGACCAGGTCGGCACCGTCGACGTCGACGTCTTCAGCGAGGACGGCACCCTCGTCGCCGACGCCCGCGGGGTCTACAAGACGGGCGACTGATCGAGCGGTTCGGTCGACCGGTGACCCCCGTCGCCGGATCGAAAGACCGTCGGTCCCGGCGTCCCTGCCCCCGGACGATGGTCCCCGAACGCTCGACGCGTCGGCGGCTACTGGCGACGGTCGCCGGGGTCGGGTCCGCCCTCCTCGCCGGCTGTCAGGGGGACGGCGACGCGACGACGGCGACGACCGGAACGACCGCGACGACCGAGACGACGGCGACCACGACGACCCGGGGGCCCACGACCACCGGGGAGACGACCACCGAGGAGACGACGGAGCGGACCACGGCCGAGCAACCGGACTACGAGGCGACGGCCCGGGACCTGATCGCACGGCTGGACGCCGGTGAGTGGGAGCGTGCCCGGGAGCTGGTGGCCCCGTCGGTCCGCCCGCAGTTGACGACCAACCAGCTGGCCAACGCCTGGCTCGGGCTGGTGGGACAGAAGGGTCCCTACCGCGGGGTCGCGGACGCGACCCGGGAGCCGGGCGGGGTCGTCGTCCTCTCGCTGTCGCTCGACCGGCGGGACCACGACGCCCGGGTGACCGTCGACGACGGGGGCGAGGTGATCGGTCTCCGGTTCCCGCCCGGGGAGTACGAACCGCCGGCCTACGCCGACCGGGCGGCGTTCTCGGAGCGGTCGGTGACCGTCGAGGACGACGACTGCACCCTCGCGGGCACCCTGACCGTCCCGACCGGGGACGGACCGGTTCCGGGGGTCGTCCTCGTCCACGGGAGCGGCGCACACGACCGGAACCAGGCGGTCGGTCCCAACCGGCCGTTCCAGGACCTCGCCTGGGGGCTGGCGACCCGCGGGGTCGCCGTCCTGCGCTACGAGAAGGAGAACAGGGCCTGCCGGATGCCCCCGGCGGACCAGACCATCGACGAGGTGGTCGTCGACGACGCCGTCGCCGCGGCGGAGGTGCTCGGGGCCGCCGAGGGGGTCCGGGCCGACGCGACGTTCGTCGCCGGCCACAGTCTCGGTGGGGCCGCAACGCCCCGGATCCTGGAGCAGGCACCGGACGTGGCGGGGGGCGCGATGCTGGCGGCCCCGTCCCGCACGGCGACGACGCTCGTCGTCGAACAGGTAGAGCACGTCCTCTCGCTGGACGGCGACCTGGACGGGGACGACCAGTCGCGCCTGGAGACGGTCCGCGAGGAGGTCGAACGGGTCGAGGACGGCGACGTCACCGACGGGGAACTCGTCCTGAACTACCCGGGTGCATGGTGGCGGACCCTGCTGGCCTACGACCAGGTGGCGACCGCACGGGGACGTTCGCGCCCGCTGGCGCTGTTCCAGGGCGGCCGGGACTACCAGGTCGACCCCGAGGCGGACCTCGACCGGTGGCGCGAGGCCCTGCCGGCGGCGACGGTCCACGAGTACCCGTCGCTGAACCACTTCCTCCAGCCAGGCCAGGGCCCCTCGACGAACGCCGGGTACACCTTCTTCGACAACGTGGCCGAGGACCTCGTCGACGACCTGGCGGCGTGGGTCGACCGGCAGGCCTGATCCGCCCCACCGAAGGTCCCGAGTGATCCGCACCACCGAACGTCCTCCCGGCGCGCGAGGAACGCGCGAGGGACGACCGACCGAACGAAGTGAGGGAGGGAGTCGGCTGGGGAGGGCGTGGCGACCGGCCCGACGTTCGGTCACGCCCGGCCGAACACCTGGTCCAGGAGCGCCCGCTGGCCCCGGCGAAGCCGTTCGAGGAAGGCGGACTTGCTGATCCCCAGTTCGGCGGCCACCTCGCCGGCGTCGGCCGCCCTGGGCACCGAGAAGTAGCCCATCTCCAGGGCCGTCCGGATGGCCACCTCCTGGGCGGGGGTGATCGACCACCGGGTCGCCACCGGCTGGTCGTCCTCCGGACCGAGCGGGTGGATCCGCTCGACGGTGATGCCCGCCCGGCCGCCGTCACCGGAGTGGGCGGCACCGGCCGCGAGGACCCCCTGGAGCACGTCGTAGCCGACGACCGCGCCGGTGTGTCGCTCCGCACCGGCGTCGTACTCCAGGGCCTCCGCGACGAATCCGGCGTTGGTCAGGTCGTGGACGACGCAGAGCTCCTTCGAGAGACACCGGTAGTTCACCCGGTCGCCCGACCGGGCCGCGTGGAGGTACCGGATCCGGTCGTCGGCGTCCAGGGCCTCCGCGACCGGGCCGTACCGCGCCGGGTCGACGCTCCGGTCCCGGCCCGACCAGTCCTCCGCGGCGGTCGGGTCGATCCAGTTCCGGTCGGCGTCGCCCCCGTCCGGTCCCGACCCCTCGTCGTACCCGATCCGTCCCGGCGGCGGGTCGGCCTCCGCTCCCGCGGCGGCGGTCGAGAACTGCAGGAGGGCGTTCTCGTCGGCCCGCAACTGTGGCGGGCGTGCGTCGATCCGGACCCCGGTCTCGGCGGCGGCCTCCGCCAGCGGACAGTCGTCGCCCGTGACCGCGAACTCGACGACGAGACACTCCGCTATCACCGGCGATCACCGTCTATCCTAGTTCGTGGAGTACTCCCGTCCCGTACTGCACCCGGTTCGTCCGAAGACAGGGATCCGGTCCTCGCTAACGGATCAACCCTGGAAGCCCCCGGTCGGCCCCTTCTATTCCCGCCCGGTGTCGGATTCTCCATCGGCTCCGGCGTCGGGATCCCTTCCCGTCGCCCGATCCAGGTCCGGATCGGTCCCCTCGGCGGAGTCATGGGAACCCGGTAGGCGCCGGACGGGTATAAAAACCCCGCATATAGGCGGGTGAATCGGTATGCCCGTGGCGGCGGAATCTAGGGGACGAACATGGACGTAGAGACAGTCACGGAGCGGGCCGGACCGCGGGAGTTCAGCCCGAAGGACGACATGCCCGAGGAGTACCGGAAGGCGGCGACCCGGATGATCCAGTTCCACGCCAACAGCGAGATAATGGGGGCGTACCTGGAGCGGCCGTTCATCCGGCAGGCGCCCTCGCTGGACCGGAAACTGGCCTTCTCGGCGAAGGTGCAGGACGAGATCGGACACGGCCAGTTGCTGTACCGGGCCGCCGAGAGCCTGGGGATCAAGACCCGCGAGGAGATGCTGCGGGAACTCGAAGAGGGAAAGGGGAAGTTCCTCAACTGCTTCCACTACCCGATGGACTCGTACGTCGAGACGCCGATGATCGCCTTCTTCGTCGACGGCGCGGCGATGCGCCGGCAGGCCACCCTCAAGTCGACCTCCTGGGAGCCGTACGCCCACGCCATGGACAAGGTGTGCTTCGAGGAGGGCTTTCACGTCAAGCACGGCGAGGACATCCTCCGCGAGTTGATGACCGGCTCCCGGAAGGAACAGGAGATGACCCAGGAGGCCTTCGACGAGTGGTGGCCCCGGATCATCCAGTTCTTCGGGCCGACCGACGAGCAGTCGACCCACCACGGGTTCGCCGCCGAGGTGGGGCTCAAGCAGATGAGCAACGACCAGCTCCGCAACGCCTTCCTGAACGCCTACATCCCGAAGGCCAGGAAGTACGGCCTGGAGATCCCGGACTACCCGCGCATCGAGAAGCGCGACGACGGCACCTACGAGGTCAGGGAGGACGACCTCGACTGGGACGAGTTCTTCAAGATCGCCAAGAACGACTACGAGCCGGGCGTCGGGCAGATCGACGGTCGCAAGGCGGCCCAGGACGCCGTCGAGTGGGTCCGGGACGTGCTCGACGACTACGAGCAGACCGCGCGGGGTCAGCCCGCGGCGGCGGACTAGACCCATGATCTGGGAAGTGTTCCGGCAGGAGGAGGCCGGCGACTACCACACCCACTGTGGCAACGTCCACGCCCCCGACCGCGAGATGGCGCTGCTGTTCGCCGAGATCCAGCACGGGCGCCGCAAGCCCACCCACAGCCTGTGGGTCGCGCCCAAGGACGAGATCGGAGAGGTCGACGAGGAGACCGCCAACTTCGGCGGGACGACCGACAAGTCCTACCGGTGGGCGATGACCTACCAGAACATCGACGCCGCCGCCGAGGAAGTCGCGGACTCCGAGGCCGAACAGGCCGAGGCCGACCGTCGCAGGAGGGGTGACTGACGATGGCGACGACCGACGCCGACCTCGGCTCCCCCGGCGACCTGGACGAGGGCGAGCGCGAGGCCGTCGAACACCTGCTCTACCGCCTGGCGGACGACGAGTTCGTCCTCGCCGAGCGCTACACCGAGTGGCAGGTCCGGGCACCCACCCTGGAGAGCGACCTCTCGCTGTCGAACATCGCCCAGGACGAACTGGGCCACGCCCGCCTGTGGTACGACCTCCTGGAGGACTTCGGGTACTCCGAGTCCGACCTGGTCTGGGAGCGCCCGCCAGGCGAGTGGCGCCACGCCACCCTCTCCGAGGTGCCCTTCGCGGAGGGCGACTGGGCCGACGCCGTCCTCCGGTCGTACCTGTACGACGTCGCCGAGGGGATCCGGCTTTCGGCCCTCGAGGAGTCGTCGTACGCCCGGATCCGCGACCGCGTCCCCAAGATACGGGGCGAGGAGGGGTTCCACCGCGACCACGCCGAGGGCTGGCTCGAACGGCTGGCGACCGACAGTGGCGGGCTGGACCGGCTCCAGTCGGCGCTGGACCGCCTGTTCCCCCACGCGCTGGCGCTGTTCGCGCCGACCGACCCCGAAATCGAGGACCGGATCGACGACCTGGGCCTGCGGACCGCCTCGCTTTCCGAAATGCGCGGGGAGTGGCGCTCGGAGGTCGAACCGTTCCTCTCGGAACTGGGGCTGACCGTCCCCGACGCCGACCGCCACACGCCCCACGGCCGCGGCGGCGACCACACCGGCGACTGGGACGACCTTCACGATGACTTCACCCACACCTACCGGGAACTCGGGCGCACCGAGGCCCGGCGGATCATGGTCGACCCGGACGAGGCCGAGTCATGAGCTACGACCCCAGCGTGGAGGCCGACCCGGACCTGGACCCCGCCGGCGACCCAGAGAACCCGAACGCGGTCGGGTCCGCGGCCTGCAGTTACACCGAGTACGAGTACGGGTCGATCCCCGACGCCGCCGACCTGCCGGCGACCGGCGAGGGGAGCGAGGGCCTCGCGGCCGACGTCTGGAACGCCCTCTACGGCGTCGACGACCCCGAGATGCCCATCTCCGTCGTGGACCTGGGGCTGATCTACCGGGTCGACGTGGACGAGGGCGGCGACGGAAGCGAGGCCGGCGACGGAATGATCGGCGCGGGCGACGAGGGAGCGTCGGTCACTATCGACATGACGCTCACGTACTCGGGGTGTCCCGCCCGGGACATGCTGACCGGCGAGGTGGAGGAGGCCGTCGCGTCCGTCGAGGGCGTCGAGGACGTCACCCTCCGCCTGGTCTGGAGCCCCGAGTGGTCCCTGGACATGGTGACCGAGGCCGGCAAGGAACGACTCCGGGAGTTCGGCCTGAGCGTGGAGTGACCATGCGACGGAACGACCCCAGCGTTCAGACCTCCGGGCAGACCGAGGGCGCGGAGTGCCCCTACTGCGGGTCGACGGAGACGGTGCGCGACCACCCCAAGGGCCCCGCACTCTGCCGGTCGATGCACTACTGCAACGAGTGCGAACAGCCCTTCGAGAAGTTCGAGTAGCACCACGGACCGTCGACCGGCGGTCGGTTACTGTAATTTTACGGTGAACGGTCGGCACTCCGCTGCCGAGCGATCGGTTCCCGGACCCCGGCGGCCGGTTCCCCCCGCTGTCGACCACCGACCCGTCGATCCACCCCGCCGATCGCGGGGCGTTTCCGGGTCGATCCCCCGATCACGGGGCTTTTCCGGGTCGATCCCCCGATCGCGGGGCTTTTCCGGGCCGGCCGCCCACCGCCGGGTGATGCCGTCGGCCCCCTACGAGCTACGACTGGAGTCCCGGGTAGAGCCGGGGCCGTCGGTCTACGAGTTCCGGACCGCCGACGGGGTGGTCTCGAAGGACGAGTTCCGGACCGCCGAACTGGCACTGCTGGAGGCCACGGAGCCGGATCCCGGCGCGGACGTCCTCGCGGCCGACGCGAACTACGGGGTCGTCCCCACGATCCTCGCCCACCTGTCGCCGGAGGGGGAGACGGTCGCCACCGAGACGTCGGCCCGGGCGGCCCGCCTGTGCGAGCGTAACTGCCGGGCCAACGACGCCCCGGTCCGCGTCGAACTCGTCGCCGACGTGGCCGACGTGACCGGCGAGTTCGACCTGGCGGCCTACGCGCCCAGGCCCTACGACCCGATAGCGGTCGGCAAGGACCGGGTCGCGGACGCCCTGGCGGCGCTTCGTTCGGGGGGCCGACTGTTCGTGGCGGCCGACCGGAACGCCGGGGCCGACCGATACCGCGAGGCGATGGTCGAGGTGGCCGACGGGCGGGTCGAAGGGGTCGCCAAGCACGGCGACTGCCGGGTCTACCGGGCCGAGCGCCCGCCCGACGGGTCGCTCGGCCGATCGGAGTACGTCCAGTCCCACGCCTTCGCGGCGACCGTGGCGGGGGTCGACTGCGAGTTCGTCACCCGTCCCGGCCTGTTCTCGCCCCGGTCGGTCGACGACGGGACCGCGCTGCTGGCCGAGACCGCGCTCTCGGATACCGACCTCGCTCCGGACGACCACCTCCTGGACCCCGCCTGTGGCTACGGACCCCTGGGGATCGCGGCCGCCCGTCGGACCGGGTGTGCGGTGACGATGACCGACGACGACCGGGTCGCCACCGCCTGCGCGGAGGAGAGCGCCGCCCGGAGCGGGGTCGATCCCCGGATAGTGACGGCCGACTGCCTCCGGGGCGTCGATGGACCGTTCGACGCCGCGCTCTCGAACCCGCCGACCCACGCCGGCGAGGGCGTCACCCGGGAGCTGTTCTCGGGGACCGCCGACGCCCTCCGTCCCGGCGGCGAACTGTGGCTGGTCTACAACGAGACCATGAGGTACGAGGACGACCTTCCCGACCTTGGCTTCTCGTCGGCGGAGGTCGTCCGCCGGGCAGAGGGGTACGCGGTGACCGTCGCACGGCGCTGACCGGGCGGAGAAGGGCGGTGACCGTCGCACGGCGCTGACCGGGCGGAGAAGGGCGGTGACCGTCGCAGGTCGGTGATCCCCCGGGACGCATGCGGTGACCGCCGCACGGCGGCAACCGGGCCGAGGGGCGGCGATAATTCCGCGGCGGTAGCCGGCGGCAGTAATCTTGATTGTCCCCGAGGAGTACCTTCGTCCAGTACGATGGCAGACGCCGATCCGGAGGGGGAGCCAGCACAACTGGGGACGACGGCCGATGGTGTCGAGGCGGACTACGACGACTTCGAGAAGTGCGGCGTACTGGGACGGGGTGGCAGCGCCACCGTCCACGAGGTGCGGGTCGGGGACCGGCGGTTCGCTCTCAAGGAGCCACACGTTCCGGGGGACGACGCGGTCGTCCGGCGGTTCCGCCGGGAGGCCGAGACCTGGGAGCGCCTCGACGACCACGACGGCGTCGTCGACGTGCTCGGTTGGTCGACCGATCCGCACCCGTGGATCGCCCTCGAACTCGCAGACGGGGGCGACCTGCGGGACCGTGGCGGTCACTCTGTCGGCGAGGCGACCCGGATAGCGCGGACGCTGGCCGACGCCGTCCACCACGCTCACCGCCACGGCGTCGTCCACCTGGACCTGAAACCCGACAACGTGCTCTTCCGGACCGACGGCCCGGACGACCCCGCCATCGCCGACTGGGGGCTCGCCCGCCTCCGGGAGGACGCGCCCGACGCCGACGGCGTCTCCCCGCCCTACGGCGCCCCGGAACAACTGGCCCCGGACCGGTTCGGCGACCCCGACGAGCGGACCGACGTCTACCAGCTCGGCGCGCTCTACTACCGGCTGCTGACCGGCGAATCGCCCGCGTCCGACGGGGCCACGCCGTCGCCGGAGGCCGCCCTCGACGGCGACCCCCCACGCCCGACCGAAGTCGACCCGGCGCTGCCCGAGGCCGTCGACGACGTCGTCGCCCGCGCGATGGCGACCGACCCCGCCGACCGCTACGCGTCCGCGCTGGAACTCCGCCGGGACCTGGACTCGCTCGGGGCGACGCTCGCGGGGGCGGACGCCGGGGACCGCGACGGGGTCGCGGTCGGCGGCGCGACCGACGGCCCGGCCGGCGATCGGACCGGCGGCGGGTCCGGGGAGGGCGACTACGGCACCGCCGCCGGTCTCGAACGACAGGGCTTCGTCCGCCTGGCCCCCCACTACTTCGACGGTCGGGACCCCACGCCCCCCGGGCGGGCCTGGCGCGCCGGCCTCCGGCTGGTCGACGTCCGCGACGGGGCCGCGATCGACCGCCGGGTCGACCGCGACGGCCGGCAGGTGGAACTCGCCGGGCACCTCCGCGAGCGTCTGGAAGACGGCGACGACCTGGTCGTCGTGGGACCGCCCGGCGCCGGGAAGAGCACCGTCTGCAAGCAGGTGGCCTGCGCGTGGCACGAGGCCGGGCGGCCCGTCCTCTACCGCGAGAGCGGGACCGGGGACCGCCTGGACGCGCCGGCGACCCTCCGGCGACACCTCGACCGGGTGGACGGTCACGCCCTCGTCGTCGTCGAGGACGCCGTCCGCCCCGAGGCGAGCGCCGTCCTCGACGCCGTCGACGCCTTCGAGGACGAGGAGAGCGTGACCTCCCTGCTCGACGCCCGCCGGGGCGAGTGGGCCGACGCGGGGATCCACCTCGAACGGGAGCGCGAGCGAACTCGCCGGCGGGCCCTCGACGTCGTACCGGTCCCCCGCCCGGGACGCGACGAGTACGAGCGGTTCGTCGACGCCGTCGGCCGGACTGCCGACGCCGACCTGGACGTCACCGTCGACGAACTCCTCCCCGAGGTGCGTAGCGAGGCGGCCGGCGAGGAGCGCAGCCCCGGAGAACTGTTCCTCCTGCTCCACCGGCTCCTGTCGTACCTCGACGTCCACGACGACGAATCCGGGATCGCCGGAGACGACGAGGTCACGACCGGCAGCGACGGGGAGACGGCCGGCGACGGCGACGCAACCGTCCACGACGAGGGACCCACGACCTCGCTCGACGGGGCGGTCCGATGGACCCGCCTCGACCTCGAACGTCGGGGCGAGACTGCGCTCGACGTGGGCGTCGCCGCGAACCTCCTCAATGCGGCCGGGGTCAGCGTCCACCCCGAGTTGCTCCACGCCGTCGCCCCCGAGGAGGACGCGGCGGTGGTCGAGGCCATCGACGCCCTGGAGGGCCGGGTGCTGTTCCCCGACGCGGACCGCGACCGGGCCGGCCCCTACCGCGCCGTCCACGAGGTGTGGTCCGCCGAGTTCCTGGCCCACCTGCTCGACGCCGAGGGCGAGCGGGCGGCCCACGAGCGGGTCGGCCGGGTCGTGTCGAGGATCCTCGAACTCGCCGACGACGCGGAGTTACGCGACCACCTCGCGTGGCTGCTCCGGGGGGAGACCGACTACCTGGTTCGGATCGCCGACGACCCCGGCGAGTGGGCGGACGACGTGGTCAAGGCCGTCTTCCAGCTCGGGAGCGAGTGGCCGAAGTTCGCCCCCCTCTTCGGGACGACCGGGGACTCGGCTTTCGAGTTGCCCGATGCCTGTTCCGCGGATGTCCGGACCCGGATCCCGGAGTGGCGCGGCGACGCGTACCGCCGGCACGCGGACTACGACCGCGCGGAACGCGAGTACGAGCAGCTCGCGGAGGTGGCCGAGAGCGTCACGAGCGAAGCGGACTCGGCGCGGCTTCGCGTCCAGTCGTCTCTCGGTATCGCGAGAGTGCAGGTGAAGCGTGGCGAGTACGAATCAGCCGTCGAAACTGCCCGAGAGGGACTCTCCGTGGCTGACGTGGATTCCCGCGAGCGTTGTCAATTACTCGGGGCCCTGGCTTCGGCGCAGTTGCAGCAAGGAGCGATTGAGCGGGCACGGGAAACGACCCAGCGCCAGCGCGAGATGGCCGACGGCATCGGTGCCCGGGACATCGAGGCGGAGGCACTCCGTCGGTTGGGAAAAGCGGCCCGCGAGCAGGGTGCGTACGACGAGGCGAGGGAATACTTCGAACGAGCCCTCGACCTCAGGCGCGACCTCGGACACCGTCACGGCGAGGCCGAAGGACTCCACGAACTCGGGACGGTGTTCCTGAGCCGAGGCGAATATGAGAGGGCAGGCGAGTATTTCGAGCGGAGCCTGTCGTTGAAACGAGAGTTCGGCGATCGGCAGGGTGAAGCGAGGTCGCTTTCGAACCTCGGAATCGTCTCGCACGGGTTCGGCGAATTCGATCGCGCCCGGGAGTACTTCGAGCGGAGCCTATCGATCAAACGCCAGATCGGCGACCGGCAGGGCCAGACGAGCGCCCTGAACAACCTCGGTCTCATCGCCAGAAAGCAGGGTCGGTACGGCGAAGCGCGGGAGTACCTGGAACGATCCCTGTCGATCAAGCGCGACCTCGGCGCCCGGAAGGGTGAAGCGGAAACCCACAACAACCTCGGGATCGTCGCACGGGACCTCGGGGAGTACGACGACGCCCGGACCCATTACGAACGGTCTCTCGAAATCTCCCGGGAGATCGGCAGTAGACAGGGCGAAGTCGACGCCACGAACAACCTCGCGATCATCGCGAAGGACGAGGGCCGGTACGAGGAGGCACAGGAACGGTTCGAACACTGTCTCGGAATCATGCGGGACCTCGACAACAGAGAGGGGGAACTGAACACGCTGGCGAACCTCGGTATCGTCGCCAGGGAACGGGGACAGTACGACCGGGCCAGCGAGTACTTCGAGCAGGGACTCGGGATCGCACGAGAACTCGGGAACCCCAACCGCGAGGCCGACACGCTCACCGACCTCGGACTGGTGGACTGTCGACGAGGACGACCCGAGGAGGCACGCGACCGGTTCGAGCGGAGCCTGGCGGTGAAACGCGACGTCGGCGACCGGCAGGGGGAGGCCCGCTGTCTCGGCAACCTCGGGATGGTCGCCCAGAGCGAGGGGGAGTACGAGGAGGCACAGGAGTACTTCGAGCAGGCCGCCGACCTGTTCGACGACGTCGACGACCCCCGCGGGACGGCACGGGTTCGACTCCGACGTGGGCGCCTGGCACTGGACCGGAGCGAAACCGAACGAGCGCGACGACAAGCACGGGAGGCGGTCGGGACGTTCGAAGACCTGGGATCACGACACTGGACCGGTCGGAGCCGCGACCTACTCGGACGAGTCGAGGCCGCGTCCGGACCCCCGGAGGCCGCCCGCGAGCACTGGCGGTCGGCCGTGGAGACCTTCGAGGCCGTCGGCGCACCCCAGGACGCCCTGGGGACCCTCGAACGCCTGGTCGAGACCTGCCGCGAGGCCGGGGAGGACGACCGGGCGAGGGAGTGGTGCCGGCACGCCGAGGAAACGCTCGCCGACGCACCCGAAGCAGTGGCCGACCGGCACCGGGAGTGGGTCGACAGCCAGGCCGAGGAACTCGGGATCGACTGAGGCCGGGCGCCGAGGACCCGAACCGACAGGCGAGGAACGACCGGGGCCGGTCGAGGACCGGATCGACTACCCGGTCCGGAACCGGAACGCCCGGAGAACGTTGTGACCGAGGTCGGTGAGGTACACCCGCTTCCGGGTGCCGACGGACTCGACGTCGACGTACCCCCGGTCGGTCAGCGGCGTGACGACGTGGGCCTCCAGTCGCCGGAACTTCCCCTTCTCCGTCTCGCCGGTGTAATCCGCCAGGAAGGGGAGGTCCTCGCGCTCGCCGAACTCGATCAGTTCGCGCTTGATGCGGTAGGGCTCGCCGTCGTGGTCGGCCCGGTCGGAGGTGGCGACGAACTCCATGACTTCGAGCAACTGGTCGTCGGGCCGGTCGATGGGGTACCGCGGGATGGCGTCGATTGACCGCACGCCCGTGGGGACCGGTGCCCGGTGGGAGCCGTGGTCCTCGGCCTCGACGTAGTAGGGCTGGGCGGCCTCGGTCGCCATGCAGGCGAGCATCCCCGCGATCGCTGTCACCTTGTTGCCGGTCGCGAGGTTGACGTACACCTCGTCGTCGGGATGGTCGGTGATCACCGCGCCGAAGACCGCCATCGCGTCGAAGAAGTCCCCCATCTCGCACTCGACGACCTCGGCGGCGATCCCCCGGTCGTCGAACTCGGCGACGATGTCGTCGGGGGTGAGCCGGTCGTCGAGGTAGTCGGGGAGGTAGTCGAGCAACACCACCCTGTCCGCCCCGTACTCCACCGGCGGATCGACGATCCGGTCGTGTTCCAGGCCGAGCGGCGCGACGTGGACCCGCGCGGCCGCGTCGAAGCTCATGTCCCGGGGATCGGCGGGGGAAGTTGTGAACGTGGCGGTCAGTGGCCGGTCACGGTCGGGCACCGTCGGGCCGTTTCACCCCGGGACGACGTCACCAGGCGAGACCACCGTCAGGAGCGGAGCGTCGAACGAGCAGCGGCCGGCGAGCAACAGCGTTAATCCCCGGGCCGACCCAGGGGAGCACATGACCGACGAGTCGGACGGCCCGACCGGGAGTCCGGGCTGGTTCGCGGGGCTGGGTCCCGGCGACGTCGACGCCGCCGCCGACCGGATCCGCGAGGGGGGAGCCGAGCGCCCGGCCGACTGGCCGACCCTGGCGGTCGAGTCCGGCTTCGCGGACGGCCGCGAGGGCTACGACGAGGCGCTGAAGGCCGCGACGACGGCCGCCGCCCGGCAGGTGATCGAAGAGCGCGAGGGGGCCGACGACCGGCAACTGGTCCACGCCGTCAGCGCGATGGACGATCTCGAACGCGTCGTGAACGAACTCGGCGAGCGCCTGGTCGAGTGGGCGACCAGCCGGGGGACCGACGCCGACGGACCCGTTGAGACGGCGCGTGCGATCGCCGAAGATCCGACCGCAGGAGAGGGAGACACCGGTGGCGATTCCGTCGCCGGCAAAGGCGAGGATCCGGAGGCGGCGGATCCGGCCGACGACAGCGACTACCCCCGGGCGACGAGGGACCCGGAGGCGGCGGATCCGGCCGGCGAGCGCCTCCACGGCCTGGCCGAGCGCGTCCTGTCGCTGGCCGAGGAGCGCGACGCCACCAGGGCCTTCGTCGAACGGGCCGCGCCCGCGGTCGCACCGAACCTCGCGGCGCTGGCGGGGCCGGTCCTGGCCGCGCGGCTGATAGCCCTCGCGGGTGACCTGGAGTCGCTGGCGAAGATGCCAGCGGGGACGGTCCAGGTGCTCGGCGCCGAGGACGCCCTGTTCGCCCACCTCCGCGGCGACGCGCCCTCCCCCAAGCACGGGGTCATCTACACCCACGAGTACGTCCGGAACACGGTCCGGGGAGAGCGCGGGTCGGCCGCCAGGGCGCTGGCGGGGAAACTCGCCATCGCCGCTCGCGTCGACCACTACTCGGGCGATCGCCGGCCCGAACTGGACCGCGAACTCGAAGCGATGGGTAACGCCCGGATCCCGGGGACCGGGAGCGGGGTGAGAGCGATGGGTAACGCCCGGATCCCGGGGACCGGGAGCGGGGTGATGGCGATGCGTGCGGGCCCGACCGGCGTGACCGGAACGGGAGGTGACGCCGATGCCTGAGGTCCCCATCGAGGGCGTCACCTACCGCGAGTTCGACGGGGAGCAACGCCTGGCGACCCGGGGAGAACCGGTCTACGGCGAGCCGACCGACGGGGAGTGGCGGCTGTGGGACGCCCGGCGATCGAAGCTCGGGGCGACCATCGAACTGGGCCTGGAGACCGGGCTGTCGGCCGGGGACGGCGTGCTGTACCTCGGCGCGGCCGGCGGGACCACCGTCAGTCACGTCGCCGACTTCGCGGGACCGACCTACGCGGTGGAGTTCGCCCCCCGGCCGGCCAGGGACCTGCTCGCCGCCGCCGAGCGCCGCGACCGCCTGTTCCCGCTGCTGAAGGACGCCCGGGAACCGGAGACCTACGCCCACGTCGTCGAGAGCGGCCTGGACGCTCTGGTACAGGACGTCGCCACCCGCGGCCAGGCCGAGGTGGCGGTCCGGAACCGCCGGTTCCTGGCCGACGACGGCCGACTCGTGGCGGCAATCAAGGCCAGGAGCGAGGACGTGGCCCGCGATCCCTCGGCGGTGTTCGAGGACGCCCTGGCGACCCTGGGGGAGGCCTACGAGGTACTGGAGACCGCACGGCTGGATCCGGTCCACGCCGACCACCTCGCCGTGGTGGCCCGGCCACTGTCGGGCGACGGGTAGCGGACCGGATCGACCCCTGCCCACTACTCCGGCGATCCCGGTGGTGGCAGAGTTACAGTAACTGTACTGTAAACCTGGATCGGCCCCGTCGACCGGGACTACCGGTAGGCCTCGAACTCCTCGCCGAAGACGAGGAAGTAGCCGGTGCCGAGGACGCCGACGGCGGCGGCGATGGTGAACGCGACCTCGGGACTCACGTACTCCCAGAGGGCTCCGCCGACGATCCCGCTGGGGATCACGACCGTGTTGCGCAGGAGGTAGTAGGTTCCCGTCACGCGCCCGCCGGCACCGGCCTCGGCGGGCCCGACGATGAGCGCCTTGTGGGAGGGGAGACCGGCGAACCGCAATCCGGAGAACGCGAAGACGAGTATCATCGCCAGCGAGGTGCCGGGGGCACCGATCAGCACGACCGGGAACACCGCGTAGACGGCGAACCCGGTCGCGACGACGGGCTTGAGGCCGACGTACTCGGCGACCTTCGCGGCGGGGGCCATGACGAGGAGGGCCACCAGCATCTCGACCCCGAGCAGGTAGCCGAAGAAAGCGGGCGGCGAGAGGTCGAGCGCGTAGGTGATCCCGGCCAGCGAGACGGTCGACTGGAGACCGACCTCGTGGAACTGGGTGACCACGCGGATGAAGAAGACGTAGACCATCCCGTTGGCGAACCGGACGAGCGTGTCCCCGACCAGCAGCGGCCGGAGGGGGTCGGGCATCTCCCGCAGGTCCCGGCGGATCTGTGCGAATCCCTCGAAGGAGTCGCCGATGGTGTCCTCACTCGCGTCGTACAGCACGTGCTGGACGAGCGTGCCGAGAGCGCCGAAGACCACCGCGACCGCCAGGACGTACTGGAAGCTCACCGTGAATACCGGGTGGAGACCGATCAGCACCGCCGCCAGCACCGGGCCGACGAGGAACGCCGTCCGACGGAAGGTCTCGGTGCTGGCGAACCCGGCCGCGAGCCGCGAGGGCTCGGTCGCCTGCTTGACCACCGCGAAGGTCGCCCCCAGCCCGAACGACTTCCAGGCCTGGGCCAGGAGGAGGCCGACGAATATCCAGACCCAGGGTTCGAGGGCGAGGCTTCCGAGGGCGATCGTCCCGATCCCCGGCGCGAGCAGCCACGCGGCGAACCCGACCGTCGAGAGCAATCCGAACAGGGTCAGGGCGTACCGGGAGCCGATCCGGTCCGACACCGCCCCGCCGGGGTAGGGGTAGACTGCCGAGACGACGTTGCCGAACGAAGAGAAGCCCCCGACGACGAGGCCGGACGCCCCGAGTGCGAACATGTACTCGGGGAGAAAGCGGCTGGTCATCTGGAACCCCAGGCTGAACGCGAACATCGCCAGCGACAGGACCAGCACGTCCCGGCGGAGCGCGAAGAACTGGCGGAAGGCGTCGAACGGTCCGGCCGCCTCCGCCCGGTCCTCTGCCATGGTCGTGGCTGTTCCGGGGGCGACCTAAGGGTTTTCGTTGCGGAACACCGACCGACCGGATCGGCGTTCCACCGTGGCGGTGTCGGATCCTCGGGGCGGTACGTTCCGGGGCGAAACGGTGGCGGATCCCGACCACCGCTTCCGGTGTCGAACCCTATTTACCGGAGGCGGGCGAACCGACGGGCCATGTGTCCGCCCGCGGGCCAGGACGGCACGGAGGACGGCGGGAAGTACGAGGTGACGGACCCGTCCGAGGCGTTCACGGAACTCGGGACGGTCGGCATCGAGGAGGAGTTCTTCGTGGTCGACGCCGACGGGCGGCCCACGAGCGGAACCGACGAACTGGTCTACGAACGCGACCCGCCGGCCGTCCTGGAGGGTCGGCTGGACCACGAACTGTTCAAGTTCGTCATCGAGACCCAGACCCAGACCCTCGAGGACCCCGGCCGGGCCGACGAGGCCCTCTCCGAGGTGCGCGACGCCCTCGTCGACCACGCCGAGCGTCACGGCTACCGGATCGCTGCCGCGGGCCTGCACCCCGCCGCGAAGTGGCGCGAACTCGAACACGCCGAGAAGCCCCGCTACCGCGCCCAACTGGACCGGATCCAGTACCCACAGCACCGCAACACGACCGCCGGCCTGCACGTCCACGTGGGGGTCGACGACCCCGACAAGGCCGTCGCGGTGAGCAACCGGATCCGGTGGCACCTCCCCGTGATGCTCGCACTGTCGGTCAACTCGCCGTACTGGAACGGGTTCGACACCGGCCTGGAGTCGGCGCGTGCGAAGGTGTTCGAGGGGCTCCCCAACACGGGGATGCCCGGGCACTTCGCGGACATGGACGACTACCGCCGCTTCGAGCGGCGGATGATAGAGACCGGGTCCATCGGCGACCGGGGCGAACTCTGGTACGACGTCCGCCCACACACCACCCACGGCACCGTCGAGGTGCGCTCGCCGGACGCCCACGCTGACCCCGACGTGGTGCTGGCCTTTACCGAGTACGTCCGGGCCCTGGTAATCGACCTGGCCGAGCGCTACGAGGACGGCGAGATCCCGGCCCGGCTCCGGCGGGAGGCACTCGACGAGAACAAGTGGCGGGCGATGCGGTACGGCCACGACGCCTCGTTCCTCCGGCGGGACGGCGAGGGGACCGTCGACCTGGACGAGGCCGTCCACCGGGAGGCCGACCGCCTCGGCGTCGAGGGCATCCGCGAGGTGTACGAGGCCGAGAGCGGCGCCACCCGCCAGCGCCGGATCCACCGCGAGTCCGGTGCCGACGCCCTCTGTGAGTCGCTGGTGCTCTGACCGGGGTCGGTCCCGGCCGTCGCGTCGCACCTCCCGGCAACCGACCGCGCAGGACGAACCGTTCATGCCGGCCGACCGCCTGAACGATGTATGAACGTCGCGCTGATCACCGTCGGCGACGAGTTGCTGGCGGGGGACACCGAGAACACCAACGCCACCTGGCTGGCCCGGGAACTGACCGACCGAGGGGTCGCAGTCCGGCGGGTGCTGGTCCTGCCGGACGACCGGGCCGCCATCGCCGACGCCGTCGACCGGTACCGGGAGGCCTTCGACGCCGTGATCCTCACGGGCGGCCTCGGCGGCACCCACGACGACGTCACCATGGCGGCCGTCGCCGACGCCCTCGACCGGCCCCTGGCGGTCGACGAGGCGGCCCGCGCCGACGTGGCCGAGACGGTCGCCGCCTTCCGGGAGTCGAACCCGGAACTGTTCGACCGCTACCCCGAGATGGGCCTGGACTTCGACGCCCAGGCGTCGATCCCCGAGGGTGCCCGACCCCTCCTGAATCCCGTCGGACTCGCGCCCGGCTGTGTCGCCGACGGCGTCTACGTCCTCCCGGGGATCCCCGAGGAGATGAAGGCGACCTTCGAGACGGTGGCCGACGAGTTCGCCGGGGCCGGCCGGTCGGTGACCCTGCACACCCCCGTCCCCGAGGGGGCGCTGGCCGAGTACCTGGCCGACGCCCGCGACCGCTTCGACGTCGCCGTCGGGAGCTATCCCAGCAGGGGCGAGGAGCACAACCGGGTCGAGGTCTCCGGGGAGGACCCCGAGGCCATCGACCGGGCCGTCGCGTGGATCCGCGAGCGGATAGAAATCGTGGCGGACCCCGAAACCGGGGACGATCAGGTGACCGGCGACGCGGAGGATTCGGGGTAGGTGAGCGGTCAGTCCTCGACGTCGAAGGTGCCCGTCGAGAGGTACCGCTCGCCGGAGTCCCAGAAGACGGTGACGACGAGGGGGCAGTCGTCGTAGTCGGTGCCGCCGTCGGTGCCGACGGCCTCCGCGTCGGCGAACTCGGGACCGACCTCGGCGGGGGCCGGCGGGCACTCCAGTTCCGGACGGGCGAGGTCGGCGGCGACCCGGCGGGCGGCCAGCGACGCCGCGCCGGAGGACTGGCCGACGAGGATCCCTTCCTCGCGCGCCAGCCGTCGGCACTCCCGTTCGGCGTCCTCCAGGGGAACGGTCTCGACCCGGTCGATCAGGTCCACGTCGAGGTTGTCGCTGACGAACCCTGGGCCCATCCCCTGGTAGTCGTCCTGGCCGGGTTCGCCCGTCGAGAGGACGGCGTTCTCCGTGGGTTCGACGGCGACGACGTCCATGTCGGGGTACTCCTCCAGCAGGCGGGTGGCGGTCCCCGAGATAGTGCCGCCGGTACCGACGCAGGCCACGAGGGCGTCGACCTCCCGGTCGCCGACCTGCTCCAGAATTTCGGGGGCGGTGGTCCGGTAGTGCGCCCGGGGGTTGGCGGGGTTCTCGAACTGTTCGAGCACGAGGGCGTCCTCGCAGTCGGCCAGTTCCCTCGCACGCTCGCGGGCGTCGGCCATCTCGCCGTCGACGAGTTCCAGGTCGGCGCCGTAGGCGGCCATGATCCGCCGGCGCTCCTCGGACTTCGAGCGGGGCATCACGATGGTCGACTCGTAGTCCAGCGCCGCGGCCACCATCGCCAGTCCGATCCCCGTGTTGCCGGAGGTGGGTTCGACGATCCGGTCGCCGGGGTGGAGTTCGCCGGCCGCCTCGGCGGCCCGCACCATCTCCAGTGCGGGGCGGTCCTTGGCCGAGCCACCCGGGTTGCGCGACTCGACCTTGGCCGCGACGGTCGCGCCCGCCGGCGAGGCCACCTGCACCAGCGGCGACCCGATGGTGTCCAGGATGCTGTCGTTCACTGGTTCCCGCTACGGGCTCTAGCAATAAACTGCTGCCGGCTACCGGCAGGATTCTCGGTTTCGATCGACCGACGCACAACCGGTCTCCCGCGGGCGACCGGCCGCGACCGGCGATCCCCAGTCAGTCGGGAGCCATCCCCTTCTCGTCGAGTTCGGCGAGGGCGTCGTCGGTCTTCTCGAGGCCCGAGAGGCCCATTCCCGCCAGGACGTGGTCGGCCTTCGTGAACTGGACGTCCTCGTAGGCGACGACCTGGACGCGGTTGCCCCAGGGATCCCGGAAGTCGAGGCCGCTCCCGGGGAGCCGTTCGGCCTCGATGTCGTCCAGTCGGTCCTCGACGACGTCGCGGTCGTCGACGACCAGGCCGAAGTGGGCGTGGTCGTCCGACCCCCCGACGGAGGGTTCGGACAGGGCGAGGAACTGGTCGCCCATGTCGACGAACGCCATCGACTCGCTGCGGCCCCGGAGGTCGAACTCGAATATCTCGCCGTAGAACTCCAGTGCCTCGTCGACGCTCCCGACCTCGATGGCAACGTGGTTGATCCCGACCGGCCGCGCACGGGGGCTGTCTGGCTCGCTCATCCCTCGATCCGTTCGGTCCCCCCGGTAATGAGTCTTCGAGCCGATCCCCGGCTCCCAGAGGCGGGACCAACCCCTCGACCGGCAGAATCGGGCGCGATCCCGGGTGTTTTCCGCTCCAGGGTCCAACCGATCCCCATGGCCGACCCCGAGACCCTGGAGACGTTTGCCCCGAACCCCGTCTGGGACGCGGACGCCTACGAGTCGACCGTCGACACCCTCGCGGCGCTCCCGGAGCGCGGCGCAGTCCGGATCCACGTCTGGGGCGGCGACTGGTGTGGCGACTGCCGGGGGGCGCTGCCGGACTTCGCGGCCGCCGTCGATGCCGCGGGGCTCCGGGAGTACGTCGCGGTCCACCCCGTCGACCGCGAGAAGGAGGGCGACCTGACCGGGGAGTACGGCGTCGAGTACATCCCCACGGTCGTCGTCGAGGTCGACGGCGAGGAGGTTGCGCGGTTCGTCGAGTCCGAACCCGTCGGGATCGCGGAGTACCTCGCCGACGAACTCGCCGGGCGGACGCCCGAGACGGAGGGCTAACCGGCCGACGCCCGGGACGTAAGCCCCGCCTGCCGATCCATCGAGACGTGGGACTCGCCGTCCCATCCCGGGGACGTGGCTCTCGTCGGATGGATCCGGGGCGAGAGGGCGGAAAGGAAGCCCTTAACCGCGACGGCGGTAAATCGCGTGCAAGGACATGTCCACGAGCGAAACGGGACGGGATATTCCCGTCGTCTACGACCTGTCGCCGGAGGCCACCATCGACGACGTCGAGGAAGACACGCCCTACCTCGGGCGGGTCAACGGCGTCGTCGACTACGGGGTCTTCGTCGACCTCTCCGACGCAGTCTCCGGACTCGTCCACGAGTCCACTCTCGGCGAGGCGTCCTACGACGTCGGCGACGAACTCGTCGTCGAACTCGACCGGATCCGGGACGACGGCGACGTCGGCTTCCGGCCGGCCGACCTGGCCGAGTACGACGTCGTCACGGAGGGGGAGGGATCGACCGAGGAGCACCCGGCAGTACGAACCGACGAACTCGACGACCACGCCGGCGACACCGTCCGCCTGGCGGGCGAAGTCGTCCAGGTGAACCAGACCGGCGGGCCGACGGTGTTCGGGGTCCGCGACGGCGCCGGCGTCGTCCCCTGTGCGGCCTTCGAGGCCGCCGGCGTCCGGGCCTACCCCGAGGTGGAACTGGGCGACCCGGTGTCGGTCACCGGCACCGTCGAGCACCGCGACGGGGCCGTCCAGGTGGAGGTCGGCGACCTGCGGGTCCTCGACGGCGAGGAGGCCGACGAACTCCGGGCGGACCTCGAGGATGCGCTGGCGGAGCGGGCGCGACCCCACGATGTCGATCCGCTGGTCGAGTGGCCCGTCCTCGACGACATGTGGGAGGACCTCCGGGAAGTCGCGCGGGTCGTCCGCGAGGCGGTCCTGGAGGGGCGCCCGATCCGCGTCCGGCACCACGCCGACGGCGACGGGATGTGCGCGGCCGTCCCCATCGAGCGGGCGGTCGAGCGGTTCGTCGCCGAGCACTACGCCGACCCGGACGCCCCGCGGCACCTGTTCAAGCGCCTCCCCTCGAAGGCGCCCTTCTACGAGATGGAGGACGCCACCCGCGACCTGAACTTCGCACTGGGGGACCGGGCCAGGCACGGCCAGCGCCTCCCCCTCGTGTTGATGCTGGACAACGGGTCGACCGAGGAGGACGTCCCGGCCTACGAGACGCTGGCGGCCTACGACATCCCCGTGGTGACCGTCGACCACCACCACCCCGACCCGGAGGCCGTCGACCCCTACCTCGACGCCCACGTCAACCCCTACCTCCACGGCGAGGACTACCGGGTGACGACCGGGATGCTCTGCGTCGAGATCGCGCGGATGATAGACCCCTCGATTACCGAGGACGTGCGTCACCTCCCCGCGATCGGTGGGGTGGCGGACCGGTCCGAGGCCGAGGCCATGGACGACTACGTCGACCTGGCCGCCGAGGAGGGGTACGACGCCGAGGACCTCCAGGACGTCAGCGAGGCGTTGGACTACGCCGCCTTCCACCTGCGGTACGACGACGGTCGGCACCTCCTGAACGACCTGCTGAACGTCGGCTGCGACGACGAGGAGCGCCACCGCGACCTGGTGGCGTTCATGGCCGAACAGTCCCGTGCGGCCGTGGACCGACAGCGAGACGCCGTCGGCGCCCACGTCGAGGGGGAACGCCTGGACAACGGCGCCCGCCTCTACCGGGTCGACGTCGAGAACCACGCCTACCGCTTCACGTACCCGGCGCCGGGCAAGACCACCGGGTCGATCCACGACCGGAAGGTCGAGGAGACCGGCGACCCCGTGATCACCATCGGCTACGGGCCGGACTTCGCCGTCCTCCGGTCCGACGGGGTCCGCCTCGACATCCCCCGGATGGTCTCGGAACTCGAAGACGGCATCGTCGGCGGCGGCGTCTCCGGGGGCGGTCACCTCGTCGTCGGGTCGATCAAGTTCCTGCCCGGCCGCCGCGAGGAGGTCATCGACGCCCTCGTCGAGAAGATGGCCGACGCCGAGATAGACGAGGACCTCGGCTCGACGAGCACGGCACCCCTGGAGGACTGAGTCGGCCGGATCAGTCCCCGCGCTTTCGCTCCGGGAGCGCCAGGACTCCGTCCGTCGCCTCCCCGTCGCCGACCCGCTTGCGGAAGTAGAGCGTGATCGCTCCCACCCGGTCGGTCCGTGGTCGGCCGTACACCAGGTACCAGAGGGCTCCGCCGGCGGTGATCCCGACGGCTCCCAGCGCCGGGACGAGGCCCATCCTCGTGAGCAGCGCCACCCCACCGACCACGCCGACTATCTGGACCAGCGGGTAGCCGGGAACGGTGAAGATGGGGTCGTAGAACGCCACGTCGGTCTCGCGGAAGGCGACGACCGCCAGGTTCTCCAGGGTGAACACGAGGATGAGGAAGGCGCTGGCGAGTTTCGCGAGGTCGACGACGGGGACGAACGCGATGAGCGCGAGCAACGTGACCCCGGTGACGAGGACCGCATTGCGGGGCGTCTTGAAACGGCGGTCGATCCGGCGGACCGGCGCCGGCAACAGCGAGTCCCGGCCCATCGCGAGGAGGAACCGCGAACTCCCCAGAACCCCCGCGTTCGCCATGCTGGTGAGTGCGAGGATCGCTGCGGCGGCGATCACCACGACCCCGACCCCGCCCAGGAGGTCCCCGGCACCGTCGGCCATCGGGGTCAGCGAGGGGCCGCCGTTCGGTCCACCGTGCAACAGCGTGTCCGGGCCGACGATGCCGACGACGACCGCGACGACGGCCGTGTAGATCACCATCATCACGGCGATCGACGTCAACATCGCCAGTGGAAGGTTCCGTCCCGGGTTCGAGACCTCCTCTGCGACCGAGGCGACCTCCCCGATCCCGGCGTAGGAGACGAACACGAAGGCGGCGGCGGTCGCGACTCCCCCGGCCCCCTCGGTCAACAGCGGATCGTACTGCCCCGGCTCCCCCAGAGTGGCGCCGTCGAGGACGAACGCCGCCAGCACGAGGACGACGGCCCCGACGATGACCGCCTGCGCGCGGCCGCTCTGTTCGGTCCCGCCGACGTTGAGGACGACCACGATCCCGCCGAGTACCAGCGCCACGACCTTCACGACCCCGGACGGAACGCTCACGAGCAACAGGAGGTACGCACCGAGGCCGACGAGCGCGAACGAACTCTTGAACACCAGCGAGAACCACACGCCGAGCCCCGCGATGGTTCCGAACAGGGGACCCATCGCCCGGTCGATGTAGAGGTAGGTGCCACCGTCCTCCGGTATCGCCGTCGCCATCTCCGCCTTCGAGAGGGCGTTGGGCAGGACGACGAGTCCAGCTAGCAGGTACGCGATGATAACCGCCGGCCCCGCCTTCTTGTACCCCACCGCCGGGAGGACGAAGATGCCGCCGCCGATCATTGCCCCCATACTCAACGTGACTGCCGAGTAGAGTCCGAGGTCGCGCTCCAAGTCCTCGCTCATCTGGATCACTGCTCTCGCCCCGGCGTTATAGTTGTTGACCCCGCCGGCTCCCGACCGCTGCTCCGGCGTTCACGTCGCCGGAGTCGTCCGTCAGAGGTTCCGACGAACCACGATCACGGGGTCACCGGTCCGGTCGGCGATCCGGTCGGGCAGGGACCCGAATATCCGCTCGGCGATACCGGGGTCCGCCTCGCCCATCACCACCGCGTCGTACTCCTCCGCCAGCCGGAGGATCGCCGAGTCGTGGTCCTCGCCCTCGACGACGGCGACGTCGACCAGGTCCGGGTCGAACCCGTCGGCGACCATGCGCTCGCGGGCACCGTCGAGCATCGCCTCGATTTCCCCGCGCTTCTCCTCCCCCTCGACCGCGTGGAACAGGGTGACCTCCGTGGTCGTCGCCTCCAGGAGCGCTGCGACGAAGTCCTCCAGTCGCTCCAGGTTCTCGGCGTCGACGAGCGGAACGAGGATCCGGTCGATGCCGTCCGTCGGTGCCGGGTCGAGTTCGGCGTCGCAGTTCTCGTCGACGGCGATTTCGTCGATGGCCTTCGGCCGGTCCTTCCCGAACACGAGCCGGGTGGTCACGTCCGCGCCGGCCGCCTCGAAGTCCGCCGCCAGCGCGTCCAGTTCGGCCTGTGTCTCCTCGCCGAACTGCCTGCGTGCGGCCTTCGGCGAGGTCTGTTCCGGCAGCGAGTAGTGGCCGAGCAGAACCACCTCCATGGCCGCCAGGTCCTCGACCAGGAGCCGGGAGACCGGTTCGGGGTCGGGAAGTTCGAACGGGACCAGGATCCGGTGAGTCATACTTCCACCTTCGGCCCCCGGGGAAAAGTACCTAGCTGACGGTTCCCGTCGACCGGAACCGGCGGTGGTCGGGGCCGGTTGGCGGGGGACCGTTCCCTGCGTCCGGGCGAGTCCTCACGTCGCCGCGAACCGGATCCGGCGGCGGGCGACGGCGACCGCGGTGCCGACGGTGAGGACCACCAGCCCCACCACCCCAGCGGGGAGTCGCCAGGCGCCGTCCCGCCAGTCCGCCCGGAACACCCGGGCGAAGTAGCTCCCGGCGCGGTCCCCCTCCAGGACGACGGCCACTTCCCTGTTCTCGCGGGGGGAATGGGTGTTCCAGTTGACGCTGCTCACCACCGCCCGGTCGCCGTCGACGACCACCCCCTTGGCGTGAACCTTCTCGAAGCGCGAGCGGGGGTCGGCGACTTTCGCCCGCAGGTCGACGCCCTCCCGGTCGGCCCAGCGGTTGAGTCGCCGGACTGTCCGGCGGTTGTCCCCCCGGACGTAGCGGGCGCCGCTGGCGAGGACCCGGACCCGCACCCCCCGGCGAGCCGCGGCCATGGTCGCCCACAGCAGCGGCCCGGGTTCGACGGTCATCTGCTGGACGAGGATCGACTCCTCGGCGCCACACAGCACCCGGACCAGCCCCCGTTCGGCGTTGTCCGGGGCGACCAGTACCCGGACGCCGTCGAGGGGGACCCGCCGGGGATCGAACCGGGAGGGGTACGACCCGTTGGCGGGATCGCCCTCGACGAACGAGGCGTTCCGGCGGTACTCGCGCCACGGGATCGACGTCGACTCCCGGGTGTCGGCACGGAACACGGCCGCGAGTTCCCGCGCGACCGCCGGCCCCTCGACGACAGCCCCCCACCCGCGCGAGGACCGCCCGCCGGTGCCGGCGGGCTTGAAGTTCTCGGTCAGCACCAGCGCACGGTCGTCGACGACGGCGTACTTGGCGTGGTGGAACCGGTACGGCGCTCGCTCGCCGCCGAAGACCCGGACGTCGACGCCGACCTCGACCAGCGCGTTCAGGGCCTCGCCCTGGCGGCGGTCCATCCCCCCGACGGGTGCGGAATCGACCAGCACCCGGACCCGCACCCCCCGGTCGGCGGCGGCCCGGAGCGCCCGCACCACCCGGGGCGAGGTGAGGGTGTACCCCGCCAGCAGGATCCGCCGGTCGGCCGAGCGGAGCGTCTCGACGGTGATAGCGGGAGCGTCGGGGAGGACGAAGGCCGTCGCCGCCCTGGCCGGCAGGTCGGCGGGCGCACGGTCGGTGCCCGCGAGGGGCCACCACTCCCACTCGTCCCCCGTCGCTCCCGCCTGCCGCCGGAGTTCGCCCTCCGGAGCGTCCTCGTAGGCGACGGCGTCGACGACGACCCCGTCGTGTCGTAGCCGGATCCGCTCGCCCGCGTTCGACAGTTCGAGGGCGTCGACCCCGACCACTGCGGCGTCGGTCAGGTTCCGGGCCCGGGCGGGGTCGGGGGTGACCGCGGCCCGTCCCCCGGCGGTCGTGTTCGGGAGGGCGACGCGGTCCTCGCCGTCGTCGAGGATGACCCCCGAGAGGTCCGTCCCGTCGGGCACAGAGAGGACGACGAACTCGCCGCGGTCGCCGCGGGCGTGGGGGTTCGGGTAGACTGCGACGATCCGCGGGCCGTCCGGGGAGTCGCCGTCCGGTTCCGCAGGCGAGGAGACCGATCCCTCCGTGCCCGCCGACCGGTTCTCCCGTCCGGCGGTCTGTGCCTGTCCGGTCTCCCCAGAATCGCCGGGAGCGTCGACCCGACAGGTCCCGTCTGGGGGTGGTTCCGCCGGTTCGACCCCGTCGTCCCCGGGGCCGTCGGCGGCAACGGGGGACGGTCCCACCCCGGAGACGGCCGCCGGGAGGGCGAGGAGGACGGCCACCACGAGCACCGGTGCGATCCGACGGATCGGGGGCACGGCCGGGACTGGTCGCGGTCTCCGGTATAAACCTCCGGTGGCGACCCGTTTACAGTAATATTACAGTAAAACGGGTCACTCGCCGTAGCCCTCGGCACCCGTCGCACGCAGGTACTCCTCCAGCAGGGTGGGAAACCGGCCGCCCCGGACGTACCGGAGGCCGAACTCGTCGGCCCATGAGATGACGCCCCGGTCCTCGGTGACGACGCCGGCGTCGAGTTCCCGGGCGAGGATCAGCAGGTCGAAGTCCTCGCGGGAGTCGAGGACCCCCCGCCGGAGGGCCCGGCGGTACTCGTCGCGCATCTCCGAGAGGATCCGGTCGGGTTCGGTCATGTAGTCCCCGTCACCGGGGTCGCCGGTGAGTTCCTCGGGGTCGAGTTGCTCGACCTCCCGGAGCGCCTCCTCCGAGACGCGCAGGCCGCGGTCGACCCGGTCGCTCATCTCGTCGATGAAGTCGTAGACGATGGTCGCGGGGACGCTGACGCCGTAGCGGTCGGGGCTCTTCCGGACGACCCACGTGTCCAGGCGGGAGAAGACGACGTCGTCGACCCCCCGGTCGCGCAGGACCGACGAGAGTTCGTCGTGGACCGACGGCGGCATGTGACAGGAGATGTCGAGTTCGAGACGTGCGGTCGCGACCAGGTCCAGCAGTCGGAGCACGGCCTCCTCCAGGGACTCCTCGTCCTCGCGGATCTCCTCGGTGAGAAAGAGGGAGGTGTCGAGGACGAACCGCTGGCGCGAGGGATCGGCGGACATGCGTCCCGCTTCGCGGGTGAATGGTAAATGCCTCATCCTTTCGCGTGATCCGGACGGCGGGACTCGCGCTGGAGGGTCCGGGCACCCGGACCAAGAGGGGGGATCCCGACCGCCGTCGGCGGGGTCCCACCGCGATCCCCGACCGCCGGGGCCGTCGGACGGGGAGCGGGTGGAAACCAAGGTTCTTGTATCCCCGCCGCGGAAACGCCCCGTATGGGTCTGTTCGACCGGCTCCGCGGCGACGACGACCCGCGAGTCGCGTTCTTCGGGATCGACGGCGTGCCGTACAGCCTGCTTGCGGACCACCCCGGGGAGTTCCCGAACATGGCCGCCCTGGCCGACGAGGGGACCGCGGGGCCGATCGACAGCATCGTCCCGCCCGAGTCCAGCGCCTGCTGGCCGTCGCTGACCACGGGGGTCAACCCCGGCGAGACCGGCGTCTACGGCTTCCAGGACCGGGAGGTCGGCTCCTACGACACCTACGTGCCGATGGGCCGGGACGTCCGCTCGAAGCGCCTGTGGGACCGGGCGACCGACGCCGGTCGTGACGCGACCGTACTGAACGTTCCGGTCACGTTCCCGCCCCAGCGCAACGTCCAGCGGATGGTCTCGGGCTTTCTCTCCCCGGGACTCGACAAGGCGGCCTACCCCGAGGACCTGCGCCAGTACCTGGAGAAGATCGGCTACAAGATCGACGTCGACGCGAACCTGGGGCACAAGGACGACAAGTCGGAGTTCGTCGAGGACGCCCACGCGACGCTGGACGCCCGGTTCGAGGCCTTCGAACACTACGTCGGGGCCGACGACTGGGACCTGTTCTTCGGCGTGTTCATGACCACCGACCGGGTCAACCACTTCCTCTTCGAGGACTACGAGACCGAGGGCGAGTACTACGAGGAGTTCATGGACTTCTACCGCACGGTCGACGACTACCTCGGGCGACTCCGCGACTCCCTGCCCGACGACGTGACGATGGTCGTCGCCAGCGACCACGGGTTCACCACCCTCGACTACGAGGTCCACCTGAACCAGTGGCTCCACGACGAGGGGTGGCTGGTCTACGAGGACGGAGCCCACGAGGAACTGACCGACGTGGCCGAGGGGACGAAGGCGTACTCGCTGATCCCCGGGCGGTTCTACATCAACCTGGAGAGCCGGGAGCCCCGCGGGGGCGTCCCCCAGGACGAGTACGAGTCCACCCGCCAGGAGCTCAAGTCGATGCTGCAGGACCTCGAAGGACCCGAGGGAACCCCGGTCGCCGACGAGGTCTACGAGAAGGAGGAGGTCTTCCGGGGCGACCACGCCGACATGGCCCCGGACCTCGTCGTGGTCCCCAACCACGGGTTCGACCTCAAGGCCGGCTTCAAGGGCCACGACGAGGTGTTCGACTCCGACGCCCCCCGCAACGGGATGCACAGCTTCGACAACGCCAGCCTCTACCTCGACGACCCCGGCGCGTCGATCCGCGAGGAGACCGACCTCTACGACATCGCACCCACCCTGCTCGACCTGATGGAAGTCGACTACTCCGGACCGGGCTTCGACGGCGGATCCCTGGTCTGAGTCACTCCGGACCGGGCTTCGACGGCGGATCCCTGGTCTGAGTCGCTCCGGGCCGAGCTTCGACGGCGGATCCCTGGTCTGAGTTACTCCGGGCCGAGCTTCGACGGCGGATCCCTGGCCGGACACCGCTCAGATCCCGCGCTCGACGATCAGAACAGGTCGTCCAGTTCCTCGGACTGGAACGCTTCCTCGGGGTCCTGTTGCTGTCGTCTGTTCTCGGCCTGTTCCTTGGCCTCCTTGGCCCGGTCGAAGAACTCCTGGACCCGCCCCGATCCCTCGACGCCGGCCAGGAGGACGACGGCCGCGATGCGGTCCGACTCGAGCGGGAAGTCCCCGCCACGGATCTGCATGCTGCCGAGTTCCTCCTCCAGCCAGCTCCGGGCGCGCTCGACGCCCTTCCGGGGGATCGCGTCCGGGCGGCCGGCGATCACGAGGAGCGCGGCGTCGGCCTCGGTCGCGTCCGGGAGGCTGGTCCCGGTATACAGCGCCTCGCGGGTGGCGCTCATGACCGTGTTGACGTTCTCGCTGGCGTCCGCCGCGGCAACGGCGCTGGAGTAGCCCAGCGCGGCGATGCCGCCCTCCCGTAGGGTGTTGATGACCTCGCTGGAGTCGACGACGGACTCCGCCACGCCCTCGACGTTCTCGCCGGCCGCCAGGAACAGGCCGACCCGCTGTGCGATGGCCTTGTTTATCTCGTCGAAGGCCTCGACGACGGACTCACCGCTCTCGTGCCAGGCGTCGTTGTCCACCAGCAGGGTCGCGTCCGCCTCGCGGATCAACGTCTTCAGCGACCGGCCGGCGTTGACCTGGTAGATAGAGCCCTCGCCCCGGCCCGGGAGAATACCGAGGGCGTAGACGGGGACGTCGTAGACCCGCTTGAGTTCCCGGACGAGCACCGGCGCGCCGCCGGACCCGGTTCCGCCGCCGAGACCGGCGACGACGAAGAGGGCGTCGACCTCGGCGGTGACCCGGGCCTGGAGCGCCTCGAGGACGACGTTGGCGTCGGTCTCCATGATTTCGGCCCCGAGTTCGTTGTCGGCGCCGACGCCGTGGCCCTTCACGCGCTCCTCGCCGACCAGCATCGTGTCGATCCGTAGCGACTGGAGGTCGGCCTGAGCGGTGTTGACCGCCAGCGCGCTCCTGACGGCGTCGAACTCGTTGTTGTAATCGTACTCGACCAGCGCCTCGGTTACCTTGCCGCCCGCCTGGCCGACACCGATGAGCGCGACTCTCATACCCGTCCATCGTAGCGGGAGGTGTTGAACGTTCCGTCCTCCCCGGAGGGGTCGGGCGTCGTCGAGGCCGTCCACCCGTCCGGATCGGAGACGCCCGCTCCGGTGGGGAGCGACCCCGTGCCGACCGCTCCGGTGCGGAACGGCGACCCGATGGATCCCTTCGGTGTGAAACGGTGGCGACCGGCGTGCGAGTCACTCGCCCAGGGGTGAAAGGTTGATACCGGACGAACCCGAAGCGGGCGGCGATGGCCGATCCGCTGTCCGGGTTCGACCGGTCGGGGTCCGACGACGCCGACCCGCGGGTCGTCGGCCTCGACAGCGAGGACGCCGACGAACTGATGGACGCCCTCTCGGCGGCGACGGCGCGGGAGGTCCTCTCGGCGCTCCACCGGGACCCCGCCAACCCCTCCGAGGTGGCCGACCGCGTCGACACGTCGCTCCAGAACGCCCAGTACCACCTCGGGAACCTCGAGGACGCCGGCGTCGTCGAGGTCGTCGACACCACCTACTCGGAGAAGGGCCGGGAGATGGACGTCTACGCGCCCGCCGACGACTCGCTGGTGGTGTTCGCCGGCGACGAGGAGGACGCCGGCGGCCTCCGGAACGCCCTCGCGCGGTTCCTCGGGGGACTGGGGCTCCTCGCGGCCGCCAGCCTGGTCGTCCAGCGGGTCGTCGCGGGGGAGTGGCTACCGTCGGACGGCGGTGGGGGTGGCGGACCGACGGTCACCGACGCCGGGACGGCCACCGAGGGCGCCGCCGGCCTCCCGCCCGGGGCCCTGTTCTTCCTGGGAGGTGCGACCGTCCTCCTGGTGTCGTTCGCGGTCCAGTACCTCCGGACCCGGTGAGCCAGTCGACCGTGGGCGTGTAGCGATCCACTCCGACCGCCGCAAACCGCCGCAAACCGGCCGAAGGTGGGTAAAATGACCGTTTTAGCTTACAGGAAGTACTTGTGGGGTGACCCCGTATGTCAGGGTGCGTCCCCGCCACGGCCCTCCGCCGCGCCGACCCACGCCGACGCCGGGCCCGCCGCCCGAGCGTCCCCGCACTGCCCGCTCTCGATAGCCGGGTCGGGTGGGGG
>PXRX01000008.1:0-101158 GCA_003023195.1 Halobacteriales archaeon QS_8_69_26 | reverse complement strand
GCCCGTCCGCCTGCACGCCTGACCGCCGAACCGACCGCCTGTCAGCCGAACCGACCGCCGATCCGCCGAAACCCTGGGGGGTTCCGGCCGCCACCCGCCGCCGACGGACCGCCGACGTGGCCCTCCCGACGGTCCGACCGATCCCCGCTTGCGCTTTCGTATGTCGTCGATCCGCTCCGGCGAACCGATCGCCGCTAGCCCCGGTCGTCCGGTCCAGCCTCCACCTCGAACCGCTCGAAGACGGTTCCGTCGGGTTCGACGATCCGACCCTCGGACGGGGGTGGGTCGCCGCCCTCGCCGTCCGACCCGCGGTCGACGGCCTCGATTTCGGCGTGCCCCGGGCGGTTCCCCCGCGGATCGGCGTGACTGCCGGGGTTCAAAACGGGCGGATCCCCCTCGCGGAACCCCGGCCGGTGGGTGTGGCCGTGGACGACGAGGTCGGCGTCCCGCTCGCGGCCGAACATCGCCATGCCGGTGGCTCCGCCCTCGGGGCGATGAGTGACGGCGATCCGGAGGCCGTTCCAGTCGACGATCCGGGCCGGGGGCAGGCGGTCCGCGACCGCCGGCGTGTCGACGTTGCCGTGGACGGCGTGGAGGCGGTCGGCCTCGCGGTGGAACCCGTCGAGGCTGGCCTCCGTCGTGAAGTCGCCGGCGTGGACCACCGCCTCGGCCTCCCGGACGGCGGAGAGCGTCCGTCCCGAGAGGCGCGGGGCGTCGGTGCCGTGGGTGTCCGAGCAGACGACGAGCATCGTTCGGTCCAAGTGGCCCACGGTCCCGTAGCTTTCGATCCACCCCCCGGACCGACCGGCACCGATCCCGGGCCCGACTGGCGGAGGCTCACCGGTCGGGAACGGATCGATATCCCGGGGTGGCGGCCACGACTCTCCGGAGGTAGGTCAGTCCGAGGGCGACGGCCACGCACAGGAGGATCGGGATCCCCAGCGTGAACGGGACGCTGTAGACGCTCATCAGCAGTCCGAGCCCGACCGGTTCCAGGAGCGACCAGTCGGTCGTCGTCCCGGGGTGAAGCAGCAGGACGCCGAGCCACGCGAACCCGATGGTGAGGTGCGAGCAGAGCCCGACGGCCAGGCCCGTCCCCAGGCCTCTCCGGTAACTCCAGACCCCCTCTGGAACGAGCGCCCACCAGACCGCGCAGGTGACGGCGTAGGCGTTGGCGACCGTCGCGAGGTAGAGGACGAAGGCCAGTCCGGGTCCCCAGTCGCCGTCCACGGAGGCGAACCAGACGGCACTGAACGCGACGGCCGTCCCGGCGACGACGCTGGCGGCGACGTGTGGCCGGTCGGCCGCGCGGCCGAGACGGGCGAGGTGCGTGCCGCGGTCGTGTGTCCCCGTCACGGTCGAACCTACCAGTCCGTCGATCAAGTAGGTACCGGTCGATCCGGGGGATCCCCGAGACGCCATCGCGCCGGCGCGCCCGGTGTAGCGGAAACCCTTTTCCGGGGAGGGGCCGCAGGACCGGGCGATGGCAAGCAGCAGGTCGGTCGTCATCGCGGCACTGATCGCGAACGGGGCCATCGCGGTCATGAAGTTCGTGGGGTTCGTGCTGACCGGGAGTCCGTCGATGCTCAGCGAGACGTATCACTCCATCTCGGACACCGGCAACCAGGTCTTCCTGCTGATCGGGATCCGGTTCAGCAAGCGCGACCGCTCCAGGGTGCACCCCTTCGGCTACGGGAAGGCCCAGTTCTTCTACTCCTTTCTCGTGAGCGTCCTCCTGTTCGGCATCGCGGGATGGGAGTCCGCCAAGCACGGCTACGAGAAGCTCACCCACCCGAACGCCCACGGCGGGGGCGAACCGTTCGAACTGCTCGGCGTGATGGTCGAACCGGTGTACGTCAACTACGCCGTCCTCATCGGCGCGATACTCTTCGAGGCGTGGGCGCTGAAGAAGGCCAACGCGGGGCTCCGGAACGAGATGGAGTCGAAGGGGTGGTCGGGGTACCGCGAGGCGTTCCGCAAGACTTCGGACGTCACCACGCTGACGGCATTCACCGAGGACACCGTGGCGCTGGTGGGCGCCAGCATCGCACTGGTTGGCGTCTTCCTCACCGAGCAGTTCCACGAACCGCTGTTCGACGCCGCCGCCGCGTTCCTGATCGGGCTCCTGTTGATGGGCTTCGCGCTGGCGCTGGCCTGGGAGAACAAGCGACTCCTCCTGGGCGAGAGCATGCCGGCAGAGAAGGAGGCCCGGCTCCGGGAGATGGCCCGCAACTGGGAGGGGGTTACCGAGGTCGTCGACCTCCGGACCGTCTACTTCGGTCCGGGACGGGCGATCCTCACCGCCGACATCGCCTTCGAAGAGGAGATGAACACCGAGGAAATCGACGAGGCGATCACGGAACTGGAGGACGCGATGCAGGGCGCCGACGAGGAGATCGGAAAGGTCTACGTCGAACCCGAGACCTGACCCGCCCGCGACCTTCTCCGTCGCCCCCATATCTCCCTCGCAGCCAGTTCCGATCGACTCGAGGCACCGCTGGCGGGACCCCCGATCCCGGCGGTGGGAGCGATCCGATCTCGCCCGCATCACCGGATCCGCGAGCGTGAACTCCCGCCACCGTCGGTGCAATTTCTGCGGGAGTCAGAAACACCATTAACAATAATTATCATGGTCGATCATAAACTACTTAACGAGCCAGGGCGAGGCACAGGTTGCAGTGATCCAAGACACGGACCCCGAGAACCGGACCGCGCCGCTGGTGCCCCTCGTCGGAGACGAGGGCGAAGTCGACGACCCGGAGGGACGCTGAGATGGTCGAGGACCTGATCGAGGACACCGACGTGGTCGAACGGGACATCGACAACCCCGCCGGGCGGCGATTCCGGCGGCTCCTGGAGGAGCAGGACTACACGTTCGCGCCCGGCCTCTACCACGCGCTGGACGCCCGGCTTGCGGAGATGGCCGGCCTGGACGCCGTCTACATGAGCGGCTACTCGACGGTGCTCGGCCAGTTCGGCTTCCCGGACCTGGAGATGGTGACGATGACCGAGATGGTCGAGAACGCGAAGCGGATCGTCGAGGCCACCAACCTCCCGGTCATCGCCGACTGCGACACGGGCTACGGCGGCGTCCACAACGTTCGCCGGGCGGTCCGGGAGTACGAGAAGGCCGGCGTCGCCGCCATCCACATCGAGGACCAGACCACGCCGAAGCGGTGCGGCCACATCGCCGGCAAGACCGTCGTCGACCGGGAGGACGCCCGCGCACGGTTCGAGGCGGCCATCGACGCCAAGCAGAGCGAGGACACCGTGATCATCGCCCGGACCGACGCCTACGGGTCGGCCAACGCCGACTGGGAGGAACACGTCGAGCGCGGGCGGACCTTCGCCGACGTCGGCGTCGACCTCGTGTGGCCGGAGATGCCCGACCCCTCCCGCGAGGACGCCATCGACTACGCCGAGGCCATCCACGAGACCCACCCCGACGCCGGGCTGGCGTTCAACTACTCCTCGTCGTTCGCCTGGTCCGAGGAGGACGACCCGCTCACCTTCGAGGAACTCGGGGACATCGGGTACGACTACATCTTCATCACGCTGTTCGGCCTCCACTCGGGGGCCCACGCGGTCTACGAGGACATGGCGGCCATCGCCGAGGAGGACGAACGGGCGCAGTTCGACCTGGAGGACCGCTACCTCGGCCACGAGACCGAGTCCCACCACGAACTGTCGTTCGTCTCCCGGTTCCAGGACATCGAGGGCCAGTTCGACCCCGAGGCCCGCGAGCGGATGCGCGAGTCCGAAGGGTTCAGCGAGGACGGCGAGTCGGTGATCAGTTCCGACGACTGATCGGGGTCGACCCGCCCCGATCCCCGGTGGTCCGACTACCGGGGCGCGACAGAGATTTACCGCGGGTCACCATTGTCAACACGAACCATGGAACGGAGACACGACAGGACGTTCGTCAGGACGTTCTTCACCTCGCCGACCGCCGTCGAGGGGGAGGACTCCGCGGAGATGCTTCGCAAGGCCGCCGGGTTGCGGGGGATGCAGGCCCCCGACGTCTGGGTGCCCGACAACGAGGACGCCACCGCCCCGTCGATGCGCGACGAGGGCGTCGAGAACGTCGTCGACGTGGTGTCGGAACACGGCGCCGACTTCCCCGGGGAGATCCACCCCCGGGTCGTCTGGCACCGCGACGACCCCGGCACCCGGCGACGGGGTTTCGAGCACATGCGGGCCATCGCGAACCCAGAGGGCGGCGCCGTCGAGCACATCGACGGGTTCGTGATCCCGGAGGTGGGCGACGTGGACGACTGGAAGAAGGCCGACGAGTGCATCACGATGGTCGAGGACGAACACGGCCTCGAAGCGGGAAGCCTCGCCATGTCGGTCATCGTCGAGAGCGGCGCGGCCGAACTCGCGATGGAGGACCTGCGGACGGAGATGGGCAAGCCCTCGAACAACCTCCAGCGACTGTTCATGCTGGTCGACGGCGAGGTGGACTACACCAAGGACATGCGGGCGATGACGCCCACCGGCGAACTCCCGCCCTGGCCCGAGTTGCGCCACAACACCTCGCGTGCGGCGAGCGCCGCCGGACTCATCGCCGTCGACGGCCCCTTCGACGACATCCGGGACGTCGAGGGGTACCGCGAGCGCATGACCGACAACCGGGCCAAGGGAATGATCGGCATCTGGTCGCTCACCCCCGGCCAGGTGGTCGAGGCCAACCGGGCACCGCTCCCGCCCGAGAGTGGACACTACCTGATAGAGGCCGGCGGGCGCGAGGTCGAACTCGACGCCCGCGAGGGCGCCCAGGTGTACGAGGGCGACGACCTGGAACTCGAGGCGCTGGACGGCGACCGCTACCGGTTCCGGGCCGACGGCCAGACCCGGGAACTCGACGGCGACGAGTTGCACGACGAACTCCGCGACCGGACCAGCTACGTCCCCAGCATGGACGACATCGTCGACTCCATGGAGGAGTTCGAGGCCGCCAAGGAGGCCGGCCGCGGTGCCATCTCCATGGGACGGTCCGCCGTCCTGCGGATCGACGGCGTCGAGGTGGAGGTGAGCCGCGACCGGATGTGGGACGAGGCCACCTACCAGGCCGCCCAGACACCGATCACGCTGTTCCAGGAGGTCCACGCGGCCCGCCCGGACCAGCGCGAGGAACTGGAGGAGATCTACGGCGCCGACGTGGTCGAGCGTGCGCTGAACGTCGGGTAGAGCGCCGCCAATCCCCGACACCGTCGGCGCTCACCGGCAACGCCGGTAGCCGTATTCGGGGGATCGGCCGACACCGTTACTGTAACATTACTGTAAGACGGGACCTCCGCCGGACGGTCGGCGGGGCCATCCACAAACTTCTTGCCGGGGGACCGGGTGGTCACGGGGAACCCATGGTCGTCAGGACGGAACAGGTCGCGAGCCCGGCCCGGGCCCGGGAGGACGAGACGGACTGGTACAGGAACCGACTGCGCCACTACCCGGACACCATCCACGAACTCTCGACCGGGCGGTCGTGGCGACGGCTCTTCCGCAGGCGTGTCGTACCCGGCGAGGCGGTCGCCGACCTCGCGGCGCTCCACCCTCGCGGGCCGGTCTACCACTTCCAGGAGGACGACCGCCTCGTCGTCCTGACCCCCGTCGAGGACGTCTCGCCACCCCTGGTCGAGTCGGCCCCGACCGGGCGCGTCTACTACGGATCCCCCCGGCTGTCGGTCGTCCTGGAAGAGGACCCCCGGCGGCGTCACGACGTCCTGGACCTGGCGGCCAACGACCTGACGGTCCGGGAGGGGCTGGACGGGTTCCGGCCGATAGTCCGGCGCGACCCCTACGAGAGCGCCGGGGGCGTTCCGCTGGAGCGCCGACCGGACGAGTAACCGGTGCGAGGACGCCGGATCGCCCGGGAGACCGTTACCGGAGCGGGCCGGCGTTGATCGTCGCTTGACCTCCTCACCGGAACAGGCCGGCGTGGACCGGTGCCTGCCCGCCGGTTCCCTCGGGGTGGCGACCCTCCTCCAGGAACGACCGGATCGCCGGCCCGACCTCGTCGGGTTCGACGAGAAAGGCGTCGTGGCCGTAGTCCGAGTCGACGACGTGGTGGGTCGTCTCGACGCCCGCCCGGCGGAACGCCGCCGCCAGGCGCTCGGATCGCTCGACGGGGAAGTGCCAGTCCCCGGTGAACGACACCAGCAGGACGTCGCCGTCGAAGCCGTCGAGGGCGTCGGCGTCGGAGTCGTGGTCCCGCGCCAGGTCGTACTCGTCCATCGCCCGCGAGAGGTAGACGTAGCTGTTGGCGTCGAACCGGTCGACGAACGTCCCTGCGTTGTGGTCGAGGTACGACTCCACGTCGCGGTAGTCGAACGCGCGGGCGGTCGGATCGCCACCGGGGCCGGTCGGGTCGCCACCGGGGCCGGCCGGACCGGCCTCGCCCGGACCCACCTCGTCCGAGTCGCGCCCGGCCGACCGGCGGCCGAACCTGCGCTCCATCGACCCCTTCGAGAGGTAGGTGACGTGGCCGATCCGCCGGGCGACCGCCAGACCGTGGTCGGGATCCGGGCCGTCGCCGTAGTAGCGACCGCCGTTGTAGGCGGGATCGCCGGTGATCGCCCGCCGGGCCGTTGCGTTCAGCGCCAGCATCTGGGCGTCCAGGCGCGGGGCGGTGGCGACGGGGATCGCACGTTCGACCCGGTCGGGGTAGCGCCGGATCCACTCCAGGACGTTCATCCCGCCGACGCTCCCGCCGACGACCGCCTGGAGACGGTCGATCCCGAGGTGGTCCAGCAGGGCGGCCTGGGCGCGGGTCCAGTCGCCGACCGTGACCGGCGGGAACTCGGGGCCGTACGGTCGGCCGGTCTCGGGGTTCGTGCTCGCGGGGCCGGTCGTCCCGTAGCAGGACCCGGGGACGTTCGCACAGACGACGAACTGTTCGTGGGTGTCGAGGTACCGGCCGGGGCCGACGACCGCCGCCCACCAGGCGCTGGCCTGGTCGTCGGGGACATCGCCCCCGGTGGAGTCGTCCCCGTCGTCCGCACCACCGCCGGATCGCTCCCCGTCCTCTCGCCGAGAGGCGACGTGTGGCCCGCCGGTCAGGGCGTGGCAGACGAGGACGGCGTTGCTCCCGTCGTAGTCGCCGTAGGTCTCGTAGGCCACCGCCAGGCGGGGAATCGACTCCCCGCACTCGAACTCGAAGCGTCCGAGGTCGACGGTCCGCGTCACGGGGACACCTCCCGCGTCGCGGGGCGGACCGCCGGATCGCCGGTGGTTCGCGTCACGACGACACCTCCGCGATGGCGCGGTCGAACTCGGCCAGGAGGTCGGCAGGATCCTCGATGCCCACCGAGACCCGGAGGAGGTCGTCGGTGACCCCGGCGTCCCGGCGTTCGGCCTCGCTCAACTGGGCGTGGGTGGTGCTGGCGGGGTGGATCACCAGGGTCTTCGCGTCGCCGACGTTCGCCAGGAACGAGGGGAGGTCGGCGACCTCGCAGAACCGCCGTCCGGCCTCGTAGCCCCCGGCGAGGCCGAACGCCACCATCCCGCCGTAGTCCCCCAGGTACCGCGTGGCGTCGTCGTGGGTCGGGTGGTCCCCGAAGCCAGGGTGCGTGACCCAGGCCACGTCTGGGTGGTCCGCGAGGTACTCCGCGAGGACGCGGGCGTTCTCGCAGTGGCGGTCCATCCGGAGCGGGAGCGTTTCGAGGCCCTGTAGGGTGGTCCAGGCGTCGAACGGCGACTGGGCGCTCCCCAGCGACCGCACCGCCCTGTGGCGGGCCGCCGCCGCGAACGCCCGGTCGCCGAACCGGTCGGCGAAGGAGACCCCCTCGAAGGTCGGGCTCTCGGCCCCGAGTTCGGGGTACCGCTCCGGGTACTCGTCCCAGGGGAAGGTGCCGCCGTCGACCAGGACGCCACCGACCGTGGTGCCGCCGCCGTGGATCCACTTGGTCGTCGACTCCCAGACGAGGTCGGCCCCGTGCTCGACGGGGCGACAGAGCGCGGGCGTCGCGAAGGTGTTGTCCACCAGCAGTGGAATCCCTCGCTCGTCGGTCAGGTCCGCGAGGTGCTCGAAGTCCGGGGTCACCAGCGAGGGGTTCGCTATCGTCTCGACGTGGACGTAGGCCGTCCGGTCGTCCACCGCCTCGGCGTAGGCGTCGTAGTCGAGGGTGTCGACGAACCGGGCCTCGATCCCCCGTCGCTCGGCGACGGTCCCGAGGTAGGCCGTCGTGCCGCCGTAGGCGTCCGCGGCCGCGACGACGTTGTCCCCCGGTTCCGCCAGCAGGAAGGTCGCGGCGTCCAGCGCGGCCATTCCGCTCGCGGTCGCGACGGCGCCGGTCCCGCCCTCCAGGTCGGCAAGCCGCCGCTCCAGGGTCCGCACCGTCGGGTTCGATATCCGGGAGTAGACGTGCCCCTCCGCGTCGAGGGCGTACAGGTCCGCCGCCGTCTCCGCGTCCTCGAAGACGTACGACGTCGTCTGGTGGATGGGCACCGTGCGGGCACCGGTCGCCGGGTCCGGGGCCGCCCCCGCGTGGACGCTCCGGGTGCGGATCCCTCGCTCCTCGTCCTCCGCCGGCCCCCCGGACCCGCCGTCCCCGTCGGCACGGTCGGCGTCGTCACCACCCTCACCAGTCATGCTCGTAGTTCATTTTCTTCCCATCTATTATTAACAACAGTTAGTCGGCAACCTCTGCCAGTGTCGAAAGCCGGTCGTGCGCTGTCGATCCCACGAGCCCGCGAGCCGTCCGCCGCGTCGACGCCGCGGGTCAGCCGCCGAGTACCTCGACCCCGGTGACCTCGAACCGGGCGCCACCGTCGGTCCCGTCGGTGGCGGCGACCTCCCACCCGTGGGCCTCGACTATCTCCTCGACGATGGACAGGCCGAGGCCGGTCCCCCCCTGCTCGGTCGAGTAGCCCGACTCGAACACGTCCCCGCGACGGTCCTCGGGGATCCCGGGGCCGTCGTCCTCGACGCAGAAGCCGCCGTCGAGGGTCCCGACACGCACGGAAAGTGTCGGGTCGCCGCCGGATCCGGTGTCGCGGTCCGAGCCCGACCGGTCGCCGGGAGCGGCGTGTTCCATACAGTTCCGGAAGAGGTTCTCGAAGACCCGGCGGAGCCGGTCGGGGTCCGCACGGATCCGGCAGTCGGCCTCGACGGTCAGACGCGCGCCGGGAGGGTCGATCCGGTGCCAGCACTCGTCGACGATGCTCGCCAGGTCGACCGGTTCCGGGTCGTCGACGGCCCGGCCCTCCCGCGCGAGCGTGAGGGCGTCCTCGATGATGGTCTCCATCCGGTCGAGGGCGTCGACGGCGTGGTCGAGGCCCTCGCTGTCGTGTTCCTGGCTGGCGAGTTCGACGCCCCCCCGCGCCCCGAACAGGGGGTTGCGCAGGTCGTGGCTGACGACCGACGCGAACCGGTCGAGGCGTTCGTTCTGCCGCCGGAGGCGACGGCGGTTGCGGCGGAGTTCCCGCTCGCGGTCCGCCCGGTCGAGGGCGGCGGTGATGTTCGCGGCCAGCGTCTCGGCGACGGCGACGTCGTCGTCGTCGAACTCGCCGGCGACCGTCGAACCGAGCACGAGGACGCCGTGCTCGCCAAGGGGAACCAGGAGTTCGCTCCGGGCCCCGGCACCGTAGGTACCGCGGGTCTCCCCGACGTCGTCGTGGACAGCGGTCTCCCCGTCCCGGAACGCCCGCCAGGCGACACCCTCGTCCGGGCCGATCCGTGGCGCCTCCCCGAAGACCTCCCTGGCGCGGTCCGAGGCGGCGGCGGGGACGAGCGCCCCGGCCTCCTCGTCGTGCAGGAGGACCGCGTTCAGCGGGAACTCCAGCACCGCGGCGGCGGTCTCGCTGGCGACCCCGGCGACCTCCTCGCGGGTCTCGGCGCTCATCAGCCGGCGGGTGGCGCCGTAGAGCCGTTCGAGCCGCCGGGTCTGTTCGATCCGGTCGAGCGCGCTCCTGGCGTGGGCGGCGAGCAACTCGCCGACCTCGAGGTCGGTCTCGTCGAAGAAGCCGGGCTCCGACGCGATGCACTGGAACACCCCCCAGTCCCCGACGGGGACGGTCAGCCCCGCGCGGAACGCGTCCTGGGTGGGCGTCGCCTCCGGGTCCGCCTGGGCGTCGGCCGTGATGGTGGACTCGCCGGTCCGGTAGCACTTGCCGGTCACCCCCTGGTCCACGGAGAGGGGCCGGTCGCCGGGGTCGACCGGCGACTCCTCGGAGACCGCCAGTATCTCGAAGTAGCCCTCCCTGACGCCCATGAACCCACACCAGTCGAACCCGAGGATGTCGACCGCCGCCTCCACTGCCAGTTCGTGGACCTCCGGCGGCGAGGTGGCCGACTGCATCCGGGTCGCCACGGCGTGGAGCCGCTGTGCCTTCCGCGCCGGGTCCGCGGGGGCCTCATCGTCGTCGGGCGCGATGGGGGGGTCGGGGTTCCCGTGCGACTCACCGCCGGATCCGTCGGCGGGACCGCTCCCGGTTCCCGAGTCCCCGTCGCTCATGTGACGTACCTGCGTGGATCGTTCGGTTGGATAATAAATCCCTGCGGCCGTACACCGCTCGGGTGGATCCCCACGAGTCGACCCCGGTCGGTCCCCGCCGCGGGCCCGCCCCTCGACGGCGATCAGAGTTCCTTCTCGATGACGTGGCCCCAGATATCGTAGCCGCGGTCCCGGTAGTACCGGTGGACCGCCTCCGTCGAGTCCGGCGACGCCAGCGCGACGTACTCACAGCCCCGGTCGGCGGCCCAGTCCTCGACGAACGCCACGAGTTCGGACCCGTACCCTTCCCCCCGCCGGGACTCGTCCACGACGAGGTCGTACAGCCATGCGTGGCGCGCGTGGTGGAGGACGGTCGCCTCGACGACGCCCGCGACCCCGACCAGTTCCCCCTCGACGAACCCGCCGAAGCAGTGGTACTCCTCCTCGCCCGTCCAGGCCAGCACCTCGTCCGGATCCGCGTCGGTCCACAGTTGCCGGAGGACCGGCACCGCCTCGGCTCGCTCCCGTTCCCCGGTTAGCTCCCGGATCACCATGGTCCGGCTACGGGAGTGACCCCCGGAAGCGTTTCGCCGGGGCAGGGACCGTTCCGTCGCGCCGGATCACAGTTCCTCCCGGGCGGCCTCGACGCCGGCCGCCGTGTCGACGTCGACGCCGACGTCGCGCATGGCCTCGCCGACGGTCCGGACCCCGCGGAGGACCTCGTCGTCGTCGAAGCTCCCCATGTTCGACACCCGGAAGACGTCGCCACCGAGGTGAGCCTGGCCGCCGCTGATCGACACGTTCCGCTCGCCGACGGCCGCGAAGAAGGCGTCGGGGTCCGCCCGGACCGTCTCGGGGAGCGCGACGGCCGTGACGGTGTTCGAGCGAACCGTCGGGCCGCGGGCGTCGGGGAACGCATCCAGCCCCATCGCCGCGAACCCCTCGCGGAAGGCGGCGGCCTGGCGGCGGTGCCGGCGGATCCGGGCCGGCATTCCCTCGTCCTGGACGTCCTCCAGGGCGACGGCCATCGCCCGGAACAGGGGGACGGCGCTGGTGAAGGGGGTCTGGTCGTTGCCCGCCTTGCGGAGGTGCCACTCCAGGTCCTCGTAGAAGGGCGCTCCCTCGCCGTCCAGTTCGGACTCGACCCCCTCGGAGACGTACAGGGCGCTGATCCCCGGCGGCGTGGCGAGGCACTTCTGGGCGTCGGTGACCGCGACGTCGACGTTCCAGTCGTCGAGACAGAAGACGTCGCCCCCGACGGAGGTGACGCCGTCGACGACGAACCGGGCGCCGGCCTCGCTCGCAAGCCGACCCACCCCGGAGACGGGGTTGAGCAGGCCCGTCGACGTCTCGTTGTGGACCATCGTCACCAGGTCGGTGTCGTCGGTGATGGCGGCGTCCACCTCGGCCAGGTCGAACGACTCCCCCCACGGGACCTCGACCCGCGTGCAGTCGGCGTGGCGCTCGGCGATCCGTGCGAAGCGCCGGCCGAACTTCCCGTTGACCAGGGCGACCACCTCCGAGTCGTCGTCAGCGAGGTTGGCGACGGCGGCCTCCATCCCCATCGTCGCCGTCCCGTTGAGCGCGAGGCTGGTTCCCCCCGACGACGTGGACCGGCCCGAGAGCGTCGAGTGCTCGAAGACGTAGTCCAGGCCCGCCTGGACGCGTTCGTAGACCGCCTCGAACTCCGACGACCGGTGGGAGACCATCGGCGCGTCCATCGCCGCCCGCACCTCGCGGGTGACCGGGACCGGCCCCGGGTTCAACAGGAGGAACTCCTCGCTCTCGCCCTCGTCGCGCATGGACCGTGGTTCGACGCCGGCCTGGATAAGCCCCCCGAGTCGCGCCGGATTTGCCGGTGGATCCACCTCGTCCACCAGGTGAGTCGGCGACGGACCTATGCCCACGGCACCCCTTCCTCCGCCGTGGCCGAGACGAAACTCGCGGACACCCCCGACGGACGACGGATCGAGGTCGCGGCCGCCGTCGACGCGCCGCCCGCGGCCGCCTGGGACCTCCTGATCGACACCCACCGCTGGCCCGAGTGGGGGCCGTCGGTCAGGGCCGTCGAGTGCGAGGACCGGTGGATCCGGTTCGGGTCGACCGGACGGGTCGTCCTCCCCGGCGGGGTCCGGGTCCCCTTCGCCGTCGACGGCTTCGACCCCGAGGTCCGGCGCTGGACCTGGCGCGTCGCACGGATCCCTGCCACCGGGCACCGGGTCGACGACCTGGGGAGCGGCTGCCGGGTCGTCTTCGAACTCCCGGTGCTGGCGGCCGGCTACGCCCCCGTCTGTCACCTGGCCCTGCGTCGGATCCGGAACCTGCTGGAGGGGTGACTCCTCCGCCTCGGACCGGGACACTCCTGGCTGGGCGACCGACACCCGCCGGATCGACCGACAGCCGTCGCTCACCGCCCTCGCCGTCGAAAAGTATCGGGTGCGTCCCTAGTCGTCGGCCGGCGGCGTCGCTGGCTCCGGGTCCTCCTCGGCCAGTTCGCCCTCGTCGTCGGACGGCTCCTCGGCCCGCTCCTCTTCGAGCAGTCGCTTCCATTCCGCTAGTTCTTTCGTATCATAATGGTGGCACATCGGGCTATCGCCTCGACCGTGGTATGTGATCACGAGACAAAAACCCTGGGTCGGCTCTCCCATGCTCGACCCTCGGGCGGCCAACCCGACGGCGCGTGCGCTACGAGCGGCGAACGGCGAGCGGTGAACGAAGTGAACCGCGAGGGGGTGAGCCGCGAGTCGCGCGCGAGGGGCGAGCACCGCAGGTGAGCGAGTGAGCGGAGCGAACGAGCGAACCGAGGAGCGCAGACGGCTGGGGAGGATCGAGGATACCAGGTTTACAGTAACGGTACCGCAAATTCGCCGGCCCCCGGACCGTCGGCGAAACGGCGAAAGACCCATTTCGTGGGCGCCCGAAGGACACGACGATGGTCGAGCGGACCGAAGAGGTCACCGAGGACGAGGGGTACGAGGACCCCGAGGCCCGCGCCGCGATGGAGGAGGCACAGTCGGTGATCGACCGGGCCCAGTCCGTGGGGGAGGACGGGGGACTCGGCGGTGGGGACGTCGAAACCGGTGGTGGCACCGAAACCGCGGACACCGGTCGGGAGGCGACCGACGAGTCGAGTTCGGGTGGACTCCTGGGAGCGATCCCGTCGCCGTCGCTCCCGTCCCTCCCGTCCCCCTCGATGCCCGACCCGGGGAACCTCTTCTCCGGCCGGACGTTCGCGGTGGCGCTCGTGGCGGCCCTGGCCGGGATCGTCGGCGGGAGCTTCCTGCTCCCGCTCGGGCCGATCGGCAGCGCCCTCGGACTGCTGGTCGTGACGTTCCTGTTCGGCCTCGTCAGCCCGCGCCGCCCCTACCTGGAGATGAGCCTGGCGAGCGTCCTCCTCGGCGGCGCGGTCGGGGTGCTGGGGAACCTGACCGTCGTGGCCGCGACCGACCGGGGCGTCCCCATCTTCGCGGTCAGCGCCGGGGTCGCGCTCCTGGCGACGCTGGTGGGTATCTACCTCGGCCGGGACCTCCGGGCCGGACTGACGAAGAGCGTACCCTGAGTCCGGCGGTCGAACTACGAGCCGGTCAGTCGATCCGCCAGTCCCCGTTCTGGCGGGTGACGAGTCCGGCCTCCGCCAGTGCCGCCAGTGCCTCCTCGACGAGTTCGGCGGGCGTCCCGGTCGAGTCGGCGATGCCGGCGGTCGTCCGGCGGCCGTCCTGGACCGCCAGCAGGACGTCGGCGTAGAGCCGGCTGTCGAACCCCGCGTCGGCGCTCTCCTCGACCACCTCGCCGAGCTGGTCGAGCGTGTCGGTGAGCCGGCCCTGGACCCACCGCTGGGCCATCGAGAGTTCGTCCTCCAGGTCCTCCAGGCGGCGGAGCCGGTCGGCCAGTTCGTCGGGGTCGGCGTCCGCCTCGTCGTCCTCGTCGCCGCCGACGTCGATGGTGAGGTAGCGCCACCGCGTCAGGTCGAGGCTCATGCTCGCCGGGTAGGCCGACTTGGCCCCGAACCGGTAGGGGGAGACGTTCACCTCCAGGCGGAGGTTCCGGGCGATGTGGAAGTACTTCCGGCGCTGGTCGTCGACCCTGCTCTCGACCAGTCCCGCCTCCTCCAGTTTCTGGAGGTGGTCGATCACCGCCTTGGGGCTGACCCCCAGGTACTCGCTTATCTCGGTGACGTAACAGGGCTTCTGGGCGAGCAACCGCAGGATCCGCCTGCGGTTCTCGTTCCCGAGCAGGTCCAGTAGCGCCGCCGAGTTCATCACCCGGGGTTCGCGGCGCGTAGATAAAAGGGTGACTGCACGTGCCGGCAACAGGGGTGTCCGTCCGCCCGCCACCGGGGCGATCCGCTCCGGCGGGACCTGTAAGGATTCACACCTGTCGTCCGACGCACGGCGGACGCGCAGTCGGTCGGGGCGGCAAGAACCGCCGTGAGGGGACCGTGGATCGGCCGGCCGAATTGCGCGACGGTATAAAGATTCCCCAGAAGGTTTATACTCGTGGTGGCGTGCCATGCGAACGGATAGCATGTTCGAGGAGTTCTCGGGGAGCTACTACCTCGGGCGGATGTACGTCGAGCCGACCGACGACCGTCGCGCCCGGATGGCTCGACGCCAGCACGAGCGGCTGAACGAGGAACTGTACGCCACGGGTCGTGGCGTAGAGCGACTCGACGCACCCCTCGTGATGAAACTCGACGGTGCCCACTTCCCGGTCCACGGCGACGAGGCCGTTCCCGAGGACACGCTGGCGGTGCCCGACGAACTCGTGGCCGACCGCCGCGAGGAACCCCCGACCCTCCGGGGGGTTCTCGTCGCCAAGGCCGACTGCGCACGCCAGCTCCTGCGCCTGAACGGCGAGTACCACCCACCGGACGCGACCTGACGCCGATCCGTTCCGTGGGGACGCGACCCGACGCCGATCCGTTCCGTGGGGACGCGACCCGACGCCGATCCGTTCCGCCGCGGCGACTCGCCCCACGACCGAAAGCCCGTTTTCCGCGGCTTCCCAATCGGGAGCCATGCGCGACCACCTCCGGGCAGGGATCGCCGTCCACAACGCCGGCGAGTACCACGCCGCTCACGACGCCTGGGAGGACCGCTGGCTGTCGATCAAGGAGGGGATGGACGCCCCCTCGACCGCCGCCGAGGCCGCCGCCAGGGACGAACGTCGCCGGTCTGCAGGGGAAACCGGCGACGGGACCGAGGGGGATACCGACGACCCACCGAGCCTCGGCGTCGACGGTCCGACCCCCGAGGCCGACGAGCGACTCCTCCACGGGCTGATCCAGTTCACCGCGGCGGTCTACAAGGCGACCGACCGCCAGTGGGCGGGTGCCCGGAGCCTCGCGTCCGGCGGTCGCACCTACCTCGCGCCGCTCCCGGCGACCTACCGCGGGGTCGACGTGGCCGGGGTCCGGTCGTACTGCTCCGACCTGGCCGCCGACCCCGAGACGATAGAGCGCCGGCCGGTCCCCGAACTCACCCACGAGGGCGAGGCCGTGGCGCTGTCGGACCTGGCGTTCCCGGCGGCCGCCGTCGCCGCCGAGACCATCGCCGAGGAGTACGGCTACGACGAGGACACCGTCGAACGGGCGGTCGAGTACGCCCGGGCGGACCTGGACGCCGGCGAGGAGACCAGCCCATTCGTCACCCTGGTGATGGACTTCGCCCGCCGGGAGGACCGTGGGATCGTCTACGACCGCCTGCGACAGCGAGTCCAGCGCCGCCGCGCCCGCGAGGAGGACGTGGACGGGTTGTTCGAAGGGTGACCGGGATCCGTGGAGTGCGTTCGAGGGAGACGGGACCCGGAACTCACCCGTCGACGGTCGTGTCGTTGTAGACGACGTCACCGGTGTCCGCGTCGATCCCCAGTTCGGCCTGCCCCGTGACGTCGTCGGTGTCTATCCCGAAGGTGAACTCGTAGACGCCGTCCTCGAACGTCGAGGCTTCGAGCGTCCACTCCGCGTCGAGCGACGGGAGCGCGGACCGGGCGACGCTCTCGGCCTCGTCGGCGTCCAGCGTGTCGTCGTCCCCGGTGACCGTGGTCTCGTTGTAGACCACCTCGCCGGTGGCCCCGTCGACCCCGATTTCGGCCTGGCCGGTCGCGTTCTCGGCCTCGGGGACGAACGAGAACCCGAAGACGCCGTCGGTCTCCTCCGAGTCGACCAGCGTCCAGGTGCCGTCGACGGTGGGCAGGGCCGACCGGGCGACGCTCTCGGCTTCCCCGGCGTCGAGGCCGGCGCCGGCGGAGACGTTCGCGTCCACGTCCAGCACCGTCCCGTTCTCGGCGTCGACCTCGACGACCGCCGACCCGTTCGCCGTCTGGGAATCGAGGTCGAACGCGACCCCGTAGGTCCCGTCCGCGAGGTCGGTGCCGGCGTGGATCCACTCGCCGTCGACCGTGGGCAACGCCGCGCGTGCGACTTCGAGTGCTCGGTCGGGCCCGATTTCCCCTCCGGACGAGGTGACGTTCTCCTCGACCGAGCGCACCGTTCCGGTCTCGGCGTCGACCCTGACCGTCGCGGTCCCGTCGGCCGCCTCCGCGTCGAGGACGAACTCGACGTCGTAGACGCCGTCCGCGAGTTCGGCCCCGGTCACCGTCCAGGATCCCTCCGGCGGGTCGCTCAGGACCTCCAGGGCGATCCGGACCGCCTCGGAGCGGTTGATCCCGCCTTCGTCCGGGTCCTCGGTGCCGTTCTCCTCGCCGCCGTCACCCGGATCGAGGTCGGTGACGGTCTCCTCAGCGTCGAGGACCTCGCCGCTCCCCGCGTCGACCACGACGACCGCGGTCCCCTCGGCGTCCGGCGCCGACAGGCGGAAGACGAACTCGTAGGTGGCGGCCGTGCTCGTCGACCCGGCGAGGTCCCACTCGCCCGTCGAGGGATCGGACAGCGCCTCGCGGGCGGTCGCCAGGGCGGTCGACCGGTTCACCGTCGCGGTCTCCGTGGTCACCTCCTCCTCGACTTCGAGGACGGACCCGTCGGCGGCGTCGACCCTGACCGTCGCGACGCCGAACCGGACCGACGACGACAGCCGGAACTCGAAGACGTACGCCGCGTCCGGCCCGGGACCGAGGTACGACCCCGCCAGGGTCCACTCGCCCGCGACCTCCGGGAGCGCCCCGCTGGCAGCCGCGAGCGCGGCCGACCGGTTCACGCCCGGATCCACGGCGGCATCGGCACACTCCTCGCGGACCGTCCGGATCCGGTCGCGGAACGCGGCCTCGACGGCGGCACGCTCGGAGGCGTTCCCGGCGGCCCGGACCGACGCCTGCATCTCCGCGCGGAGGCTCGCGACTCGCTCGGCGCAGGCACCGCGCGGTCCCCCGGCGCGCGGGGCGGTGACCTCCTCGACGGCGACCACCTCGCCGGAGGAGCCGTCGACCGAGGCGACCGCCGTCCCGGCCGAGGCGTTCGACTCCAGGCGGAAGGCGAAGACGTAGACCCCGGCGCGGGCGTCCGTGGCGTGGGTCACGACCACCCACCGGCCGTCGGCGTCGGACAGGGCCTCGCGGGCGGCCGAGAGCGCGGTCGACCGCTCGACCCGCAGGGCGTCGTCCCCGTCCGGGGACCGCTCCAGTTCGCGGGCCCGGCCGCCGTCCTCGCGTTCGACCGCGACGGAGACCCCACCGTCGACGCCGACGCTGACGTTGCCGCCGGTGCCGGTGAACGGCCCGACCAGCGCCCGGGTCCCCGCCCCGCGGATCCGCCGGACGCGGTCGACGGCCACGGACAGGGCAGTGACGTTCAGCCCCGCCGCGCGGAGTTCGTCGCGGGGGATCCCGTCCGCCCGCTCCAGCAGGCGGGCCGTCTCGTTCGAGAGGCGGTCGGCCCGCCACCCGAGGACGGCCAGTCGCCGGGCGAACTCGGCGGCGGTGATCGCACCCCGGCGGTACCGCTCGACGGCAGTCCGGTACTCCTCGTCAACCTCGCGGGCCCTGACGAGCAACTCGTCGCCCCGGCTCGCCACGACCTCTGTGCGGTTCCCCGAGTCCAGGCGGTGGTCGAGGGCAGTCCGCCGGTACTCGGACTGGACGTTCTCGCTGGTCACCGCGAGGACCGTCGAAAGTTGCTGTCCGGAACTGACGTTCAGACCGCCCCGCCGACCGGGGCGACCACGGCGGCCACGGCGATCAGAACGACGAGGACGTTCGGGGTCCGGGTGCTCATCCTGGCGGATCGATCGACCATTTCCCACTTAAACGGTCCAGACGGTTACGGCGACTTTCGTCGGTTCCGCGCGGGTCCGTGCACGCTTGCACACCTTCCCGGACCGTTGCACGCGCCGGTTTCGCACGACAGAGGCGGGGTGGTCCGGACCCGGTCGTTTCGGAGACGCGGACGCCGCTCCCGGTCCGCGCGTCGACGGATCGGGAGTCCCGGTCCAGGCCTCGCCGGATCGGCAGTCTCGGGTCGCGCGTCGGCGGACCGGGCCGACCGGTTCGGTCGTCGGTGAGTCGGAACCGGACAATAGAGCGGTAGAGGCCCGCTACACCCGTTTCCGAGGCGACCGGATGGAGGCCCGCGAAGTAGAAACAGGGTGACATCCTCCCCGCCCTAAAGGGCGGGGCTTCCCGAACCGCACAAGTGGCGGTTCCCGTCGATTCGGACGGTTGGGAATCTACGGTTCCTGACCGACGGCAGTGGCAGTGCCACGTTACCGATACTCGTTCCCGCAGAGGGGTAGCGAGTTATCTCGCTGTTTTGTGTCGGTCGGCGCGGTCGGCTCACCGTTTTGGTTTCGGCTCTCGCCGTGGCAAACACCGAGTCAACTGCCAGTTGTCCGCGCACAGTCCACGATATACCGCGTTGGACTGTAAACCTGCCGATTCACACGGAAACGAGACGATGACGGCGCTGTATCCCCGCCGTTTACGGCGGGGTTGTAGCGCCTGTAATTCAGATAATTTATACGTGGAGCGAAAATAAGGCTCGAAAGGCGATGCGCGGGGGTACGACCCGGACGGTCGTCGTCTGTCTCGGCGTGGCTCTGCTGGTCGGCGCGACGCTGGCCGGAGGGACCGTCACGGGCGCCGAGGAACTGGTCGACGGCGCGGACGACGACGCCGAGCAGTCGGGGACGGCCGACGCCCAGGCGCCCCCACCGACCGACAACACCGTGACGCGGATCCGGGTCCGGCCGAACGGCGACGCCGTCTGGACGGTCCAGGTGCGCACCCGCCTCACCGAGGACCGCGTCGACGAGTACGAGGCCTTCCAGCGGCGAGTCCGCGAGAACTCGTCCCGGTTTCTCGGCGACTTCGAGCGACGGATGAGCCGGGTGGTCGACAACACCGCCGCGGAGACGGGCCGGTCGATGGCGGCGGAGGAGTTCCGGATATCGACGAGCATCCAGGAGGTCCCCCGCCGGTGGGGCGTGGTGACCTACGAGTTCACCTGGCGGAACCTCGCCCGGACGGAGGGCGAGCGACTGGTCGTCGGCGACGTGTTCCAGGGCGGGTTCTTCCTGGCCGAGAACGACACGCTGGTCGTCGAGGCGCCCGACGGCTACCGGGTCGAGGGGGCCGACCCCGGACCCGACGGCCGCGAGAACGACGCCGACGCGGTCGCCTGGGACGGCGAACGGAACTTCGCCCACACCCGGCCCCAGGTGGTGATCGAACCCGCGCCGACGACGGCCGGCGGCGACACCACGACCGACGGCGACGACCCCGGTTCCGACGGGACCACCGGGGACCCCGGGACCACGACCGCCGACGGGGACGGCGACCCCGGCGACGCCGGCGAGACCCCGCTGGCGCTGTTCGGGGGTGCGATCGTGGTCGTCCTCTCCGCCGTCGGCGCGTACGCGTACGTCTCCGGCGCGGCCGTTCCCACGATCCCAGTGGGCGGCAGGGGCGAGGACGGCGACGAGGACGAGGACGACGGCAGCGGCGAAGAGGACGACGACGGGGACGAGGGGCCGGCGGCCGGCGACGGCCCCGCCGGGATCGTCACCGACGATGACCGGGTGATCGCCCTCCTGGAAGAGCGTGGCGGGCGGGTGAAGCAAGCCCACATCGCCGACGAACTCGACTGGTCGTCCTCGAAGACCTCCCGGACCCTCTCGGACATGGCCGAGGAAGGGACCGTCGAGAAGATCCGTATCGGGCGCGAGAACGTGATCCGGTTCCCGGAGGACGAGGACGACGGCGGCGACCGCAGTTGGGGCGACACCTGACCAGCCGTCGATCCGGGACCGCGGTCCGCCAACTCGAACCGGGGCCCCCGCGGGGTCGGAGCGCGACCGCGACCCGCAACCGCCACCGACTCGTGGGATCCCTCCCGACCCACAACCGCCGGGCCGCACCCGCACGTCACCGAACGAAAGGACTTTCTTTCGGTCCGTATTGTCACACAACATGGCGTCGCTGGACCGCCGGGCGTTCCTGCGACGGGTCGGAGCGGCCGGGGCGACGGCCCTGACGGGATCGCTCGCAGGGTGTGGATCCCTGGGGGGGTCGGGATCGGGGCGACGGACGACGTTCGACGTCCCGGAGCGGACGAGGACGACGGCCGACCCGGAACGGGCGACCACGACGGACACGACGGGAACCGGAGCCACGGAGTCCGTCGAGTTCGGATCCGTCCCGGTCCCCGAGGACGGCGAACCGACCTACCGCCGGTGGCTCCCGGCCCCGGACGCCTTCCCGTTCCCGGCCGACGACCCGTCGTCCGACCCTTCCTATCCGATCTGGCACGCCGACCTCGACCGGATCCGGCGGCTGGAGGACGGCGTCCCGTCGATGTACGAGAACACGGTCCGGCGGTCGAGCAAACTCGGCCTGGACCACCTCGGGATCGGGTTCGGGAACTACCGGGAGGTGGTCCGCCTGGGCCGGACGCGCACCTACGTCGTCGAGGCGCCGGTCGACCGGGGAGCCGTCGGGGGAACTCTGCTCGGGTCGGGGTACCGGGGTGCCGGACGCCACCGCGAGTACAGGCTCTTCGCGAGGTCCGACGACCCGCGGGCGGTCGCCGTCGGCCCGGAAGCGGTGGTCTTCGCGGGGAGCCACTCCGGCGTCGACGGGTCGCTCGACGCCGTACGGACCGTCGTCGACGCCGCGAAGGGGGCCGTGCCGCGCTACCACGAGGCCGACGACGAGTTCGACCACCTCCTCCGGCGGGTCGGCGGGTCCCCGATGGACCTCTTCGACCCCGGCGAGGACCCGGTGACTGCGAAGGCCGGAGTCGACTTCGACGGCCTGGTCGGGTACGGCTGGACCCACACCTTCGACGCCGACGTCACCTACGAGCGCCACACGTTCGCGCTGGACCGGCCGGGTGACCCCGGAGCGGTCCGCGAGAAGCTCCGCCGGTTCGCCGCGGAGGCGGGGATGCAGGAGGCGTGGACGGTCGACGTGACCGTCGACGGGCAGACGGCCGAGGTGGTCGCCGCGTTCCCAGACCACCGCCTGGAGGAGGACCGTCCCGCAGTCACCTACCCCACCGTCACCTGGGGGTTCGACCACGAACGGGAGGGCGACGAGCTACGGGTCACGGTCATCCACGAGGCCGGCGACGAGGTACCGGCCGAGAACCTAAAACTGGAACGGCTCCGAGGACGCGAGACGATCTCGACCTTCGAGGGGTCCGACACCGTCGGCCCCGGCGATTCGGTCACGGCCCTCCTCGCGGCGGAGCCGTCGCCCGGCGGAGTCCGCCTCGTCTGGAACTCCCCGAAAGCCCTGGTGAACCTCACCACCTACGAGTTCGGGTAGTCCGACGGCGGAACCGCATCACTTTCCGGGATCCCCGGTCGCCGTCCACGGCATCCGCCGGGATCTGGTCGCGTAGTTACAGTAACGTTACTGTAACTGAACCGCCGATCCCGGTCGGGGGGTTTTCACGTCCCCGGGCCGAAGCGGGCGCATGAGCGACGCACCGACGGACCGGAACAGGCTGGACGCCGAGGAGAGCCCGTACCTCCGGCAACACGCCGATAACCCGGTCAACTGGCAGCCCTGGGACGAGGCGGCCCTGGCGGCGGCCCGCGAGCGGGACGTACCGGTCTTCCTGTCGGTCGGCTACTCGGCGTGTCACTGGTGTCACGTCATGGAGGAGGAGAGCTTCGAGGACCCCGAGGTGGCCGAGGTGCTCAACGAGCAGTTCGTGCCGGTCAAGGTCGACCGCGAGGAGCGCCCGGACTTGGACTCGGTCTACCAGACCATCTGCCAGCAGGTGAGCGGCCGGGGCGGGTGGCCCCTCTCGGCCTGGCTCACCCCAGAGGGTAAACCGTTCTACGTGGGAACGTACTTCCCGACCGAGCCACGGCGAGGGATGCCCGGGTTCGGGGACCTGCTCGAACGGATCGCCGACTCGTGGTCGGACCCCGAGGACCGCCGGGAGATGGAGCGCCGGGCCGAACAGTGGACCGACGCGGTCAGGGGGGAACTGGAGGAGACCCCCGACCCCGGGGACCCGCCGGGCGAGGCCCTCCTCGGGGCCGCCGACGCCCTCGTCCGTGGGGCCGACCGCGAACACGGCGGGTTCACCGCCAGCGGTCCCAAGTTCCCGCACCCGGGACGGATCCACCTCCTCCTGCGGGCGTTCGACCGCACCGGCCGCGACGCCTACCGGGACGTGGCCACCGGGACGCTGGACGCGATGGCCGCCGGCGGGATGTACGACCACCTCGGCGGCGGCTTCCACCGCTACGCCACCGACCGCACCTGGACGGTGCCCCACTTCGAGAAGATGCTCTACGACAACGCCGAGATCCCCCGGGCCTACCTGGCCGCCTACCGCCTCACGGGGTGGGAGCGTTACGCCGGCGTCGTTCGGGAGACGTTCGCGTTCGTCGAGCGCGAACTGACCCACCCCGACGGCGGCTTCTACTCGACGCTGGACGCCCGGAGCCGACCGCCCGAGTCGCGGATCGATGGGGACGACGGCGACGGAAGGGGCGAGGGCGACGAGGATCCCACCCCCGAGGAAGGCGCGTTCTACGCCTGGACGTCCGAGGAGGTCGATGCGGCGATAGACGACGACACCGACGCCGCACTCTTCGAGGAGCGGTACGGCGTCACGCCCGCCGGCAACTTCGAGGGGACGACCGTGCTGACGGAGACTGCGACGGTCCCGGAGCTCAGCAAGTCCTTCGACACGTCCGAGTCCGAGGTCGAGGAGCGCCTGGACCGGGCCCGGGCGGAGGCGCTGGCGGCACGCGAGGAGCGGCCCCGGCCCCGCCGGGACGAGAAAGTATTGGCAGGGTGGAACGGCCTGATGATCGCCGCACTGGCCGAGGGCGCGACCGTCCTGGACGACGACTACCTCGCCCCGGCCGAGGACGCCCTCGCGTTCGTCCGCGAGCACCTCTGGGATCCCGACGAGGAACGGCTCTCTCGTCGGTACAAGGACGGGGACGTGAAGGGCGTCGGCTACCTGGAGGACTACGCCTTCCTCGGGAGGGGTGCCCTGGCGTGCTACGGCGCGACCGGCGACCCGGACCACCTCGGGTTCGCCCTGGACCTGGCCCGGGCCGTCGTCGAGGAGTTTTACGACCCCGGGGCCGGCACGCTCTACTTCACCCCCGAGAGCGGCGAGGACCTGGTCACCCGGCCCCAGGAACTGCGCGACCAGTCCACCCCCTCCAGCGTCGGGGTCGCCGTCGAACTCCTCCTGGCGCTGGATCCCTTCCTCCCGGCCGGGAACGGTGACGGTAGCGAGGGAGGCGACGAGGGAGCCGGCGCGGATCCGGACGGGTGGCCGGACTTCGCGGGCGTCGCCGAGTCGGTGCTGGGGACCCACGGGAGCCGGGTCGAGTCCCGGCCGACCGAACACGCCACCCTCGCACTCGCGGCCGACGACTGGGCGGTCGGCCACCTGGAGGTCACCGTCGCCGCCGACGGGGTCCCCGCCGCATGGCGCGATCGACTGGCCGAGCGGTACCTCCCCGCCCTCGTCCTCGCACCGCGGCCGCCCACCGGGGACGGCCTCCGGGACTGGCTCGACCGCCTCGGCCTCGACGACCCCGGTCCGATCTGGGCCGGCCGGGAGGCCAGGGACGGGGACGGGGATCCCACCCTCTACGTCTGCCGGTCGTTCACCTGCTCGCCCCCGCAAACCGGGATCGATGAGGCGCTGGAGTGGGCCGACCGCCTGGCCCCCGAGGCCGGGTCGGGGGAGCGGTGAACGAAGTGAACCGCGAGCCAGCGAGCGGCCTCGCGCGAGGGGCGAGCATCGCAGCCGAGTGAGCGGAGCGAACGAGGCGAGACGCGCAGACGGCTGGGGAGGATCGAGGTTCGTCTGGGTGGACTGAAAGGGGCCGGGGACTTTCCGGGTCGTTGCGATCGGCGGACATTCCAGATCGTCGTTCGATCCCCGGACACCGGACGGTTCGACTGGAACCGCGAGCCGATCCCCCCGACGTAAGTCAGACCGGAGAAGGCGCAACTAGTTGCCCGCCGTCGACGGTGAAGTACCCACCGGTCACGTAGGCGGCGGCGGGACTCGACAGGAACAGGGTGATCGGCACGCAGTCTTCGGCCACTCCCAGGCGGTCGGCCGCCAGGTCCTCGTCGACGATCCGGTCTCTGATCCCGCCCTCCATCAGCTCCGAGGCCCCCTCGGTCTCGATGACCCCCGGCGCGACGGTGTTGGCGCGGATCCCGTGGCGGGCCCACTCGGCCGCGACGGTCTGCATGAGGTTGTGGACGCCGGCCTTGCCCGCCCCGGAGTGGGCGTGGTAGGGCGCGCCCCGGACGGAGTTGGTCGCGCCCATCGAGACCACCGCGCCGCCCTCCCCCCGATCGATCATGTGCTGGCCGACCGCCCGGGTGCAGTAGGCGGTCCCGTCGAGGATCGTTCCCACCACCGCCCGCCAGCCGTTGGTCGACATGGAGTCGAAGCCCGTCAGGAAGTTCGCGCCGGCGTTGTTCACCAGGACGTCGATCCCCCCGAGTTCGTCGACGACCGTCGCGACCATCGCGTCGACCGCGTCCGGTTCCCGCACGTCGACGGTGGTCGCACACGCCGCGCCGCCGCGCTCCTCTATCGCCTCGGCGACCGGTCGGAGGTGGTCCATGTCCCGGCTGGCGACCGCGACGTCCCCGCCCAGGTCCGCGAAGCCGAGGGCGACGGCCCGGCCGATCCCCGTCCCTCCGCCCGTGACCAGGGCGACGGTGTCCTCGAACAGGTCCTCCGCGAACAGGTCGGTCGCCGGGGGCGTCGCCCCGAGTCCGACGTCGGTCATGGACTCCGGATCGACGGGACCGCACTTAGTTCCACACCACGTGGACGACGGAGTTCACACCAGAGATGACGGGAGGCTGGTTGAGGAAGGACTCGATTCGGACCCCGCGAACACCACCAGGAAGCCCCTGGCCCGATCCGGTCGCGCGGCTCGCTGCGCTCCTCGGTCGTCGGTCGCTCCGCTCCCTCCTCCCTGTGGTGCTTGCGTCGCCGTGCTTCCCGGATCGGGCCAGCCCCTTCCAGTCCCACCCCGCAACCTCGATCCTCCCCAGCCGTCTGCGCGTCTCGCCTCACTCGCTCCCTCCGGTCGCTCGTTCGGCTGCGATGCTCGCCCCTCGCGCGGAAATCGTCGCGGCCGCTTCGCATCGCTCGGCGGCCGCGACCGCACGCGCCCCGGGGTCGATCCCCCGGAGAGTCCAGGTCCCGCCGGTTCGTCAGGGGGATTCGACGCCGAGGATCCGGGGGACGTCCAGCGGCGAGTCGGCGACGAAGTCGACTGCCGGATCGTCGACCCGGTAGCCGTCGCCGGGATCGGGCGCTCGCTCGGCGGCGGACCCGTCGAGAGCGACCGTCGTCAGGCCCGCGCGGGTCCCGCCCTCCATGTCGTGTTCGTAGCGGTCCCCGACCATCGCCGTCCGGGCGGGGTCGGCACCCGTGGCGTCGACGGCTGTTTGGAACATCGCCGGGTCGGGCTTGCGCCGGCCGACCGACTCGGAGGTGACGACGGCGTCGAACGCGTCGGCGATCCCGAACCACTCCAGGAACCGCTCGGCCTCCCAGGTGTCGATGTCGCTGACCACCGCGAGGGTGAGGCCCGCGTCGGCCAGGCGACGGATCGCCTCGGGCGCGCCCTCGACGGGTTCGAGTGCCCGCTCGCTGGCCGCGAGCATCGCGGGTCGCCACTCCGACTCGGGGACCTCCCGCCGGGCGACGGCCTCGACGGCCGCCGCGTACCCCTCGGCCGCCGAGTCGTACTCGGTGCCCTCGCGGGCGGCGAAGTGCTCCGACAGCGCCGCCCGGTACGCCTCGATGGCCGCGTCCGGGTCCCGGTCGTACCGGTCGGCCAGGTCCTCGACGAACGCCCGGCGTGCGCGACCGACCGACGACAGGTCGAGGATCACCCCGCCGACGTCCCAGAAGACGGCCTCGTACTCGTCCGTCACGGCCCCGGCTTGGGGCGGGGGCGACAAGGGGTTGACGGGCCCGTCGCCTCGCCCGATCCGGTGGGCGGCCGAAGGGATCCGGTTACGCCGGACATATGGGGGCGACGACCGATCACCGACCATGCCCGGTCCGGTCGTCGGCGACCCGCCGGAGTACGACCTCCCGGACGACGCGGTGCCCTGGGTGCTGGGCACCCACCTGCACACCGGGGTCGGTCCCCTCTCCCGCGCCCCGGAGGGATCGACCGTCCTCGTGGTCGAGGCCCACGACTTCGCCCGCCGGATGCCCTACCACGCCGCGAAGCTCACCCTGGTCTTCGCCGCGATGCGGCGCTTTCGGGACCGTCTGCGGGAGGCGGGCTACGACGTCCACTACGTCCGGGCGGACACGTTCGGCGATGGCGTCGAGCAGTTCTTCGAGGTGCGCCCGGGGGCGACGCTGGTGACGATGCGCCCGCCGAGTTACGGGGCCGCGGACGGCCTGCGCGAACTCGTCGCGGCCGCGGGCGGGGACCTGCGCGTCGTCGAGAACGAGGGCTTCCTCTGCACCCGCGCGGCCTTCGACGAGTGGGCCGACGGCCGCGAGTTCGAACACGAGGCGTTCTACCGGTGGATGCGCCGCGAGTCCGGCGTCCTGATGGACGACGGCGACCCGGTCGGCGGCGAGTGGAACTACGACGAGGACAACCGCGACGTCCCGCCCGACGACTGGACGGCACCGCGCGTTCCGGACGCGGACCACGGCGAGACGACCGCGGCGGTCCGGGAGTGGGTCGACGAGGCGTTCGACGCCTGGGGGAACACGGAGGAGTTCGTCTGGCCGGTCACCCGCGAGGGCGCCCTGGCGTGGCTGGACGCGTTCGTCGCCGACCGCCTGCCCGAGTTCGGCCCCTACCAGGACGCCATGGTGCGGGGGGAGTGGGCGATGGCCCACGCCCTCCTCTCGCCCGCCATCAACCTCGGGTTGCTCCACCCCCGGGAGGTCGTCGAGGCCGTCGAGTCGGCCTACCACGATCGGTCGGACGTGCCGCTGAACTCCGCCGAGGGCCTGATCCGACAGGTTCTCGGCTGGCGGGAGTTCGTCCGGGGCGTCTACCGCCACGAGATGCCCGACCTGGCGGACGCGAACCGCCTCGACGCGACCCGGGACCTCCCGGAGTTATACTGGACCGGCGACACGGAGATGGCCTGCCTCGCCGAGACGGTGGGCGACGTCCGGAAGCGGGGGTACAGCCACCACATCCAGCGGCTGATGGTCCTGTCGAACTTCGCGACCCTGTGGGGTGTCGATCCGGCCCAGCTCAACGAGTGGTTCCACGCGGCCTACGTCGACGCCTACCACTGGGTGACGACGCCGAACGTGGTCGAGATGGGCTCGTACGCGGGGGGATCGTTCGCCACCAAGCCCTACGTCTCCTCGGCGAACTACGTCGACCGGATGTCCGACTACTGCGCTGGCTGTCCGTACGATCCCGACGAGACCGTCGGCGAGGACGCCTGCCCGTTCAACGCGCTCTACTGGGACTTCCTCGACCGCCACGAGGACCGCCTCCGGAGCAACCACCGCATGGCGTTGGTCTACGGCCACCTCGACGACAAGCGCGAGGGTAGCGAACTGGCGGCGATCCGAGACCGGGTAGCTGACCTCCGGGACCGGGAGGCCGACGGGTCGCTGTGATCCGGGGTCCCCGCGAGCGGGCGTACCGGCTCGCCGTGACCCGAAACTGCGGCCGAAACCCGGTGCGGGAGGAACGACGCGCTTAATCGGGTCGCGCCCCAATCGATCCCGATGACCGATCCCGGGAGCACGGCGGCCCGCTCCGCGTTCGAGCACCTCGGAGAGCGGGTGCGCTCGGCGCTGTCGGAGCGGGGCTTCGACCGGCCCACGGAGCCACAGCGCCTCGCCATCCCGCCGATCGCCGGGGGCGAGGACACCCTGGTCGTGGCCCCCACCGGGAGCGGCAAGACCGAGTCGGCGATGCTCCCGGTGATGGACGCCATCGTGCGGGACGCGGCTCCCGACGGGGAGGGCGAGACGGAGGACGGATCCGGGGCGGGGAAGGAGGCCGACGAGACGGACCTCCGGACCCCATTCGGGATCGCGGCGCTGTACGTCACCCCGCTCCGGGCGCTCAACCGTGACATGCGCGACCGCCTGGAGTGGTGGGGCGACGAACTGGGCCTGGAGGTCGACGTCCGCCACGGCGACACCACCGACTACCGGCGACGCCAGCAGGCGGTCGATCCCCCCGACGTACTGGTCACGACGCCGGAGACGCTCCAGGCGATGCTGACCGGCGAGCGACTCCGGGAGGCCCTGGCGGACGTCGACCACGTCGTGATCGACGAGATTCACGAACTCGCGGCCGCCAAGCGCGGGGCGCAACTGACCGTCGCCATGGAGCGGATCCGGGAACTCGCCGGCCCGTTCCAGCGGGTCGGCCTCTCGGCGACGGTCGGCCGCCCGGAGGAGGTGGGCGCGTTCCTCACCGGCGACCGCGGCTGTACAGTCCGGAGCGCCGAGGCCGGGAGCGACCTGGACCTGTCGGTAGTCCGGCCCGAACCGGGCGAGGAGGACGAGCGCCTGGCCGCCGAACTGGCCTGCGACGCCGAGACGGCCAGCCACGTCCGTGCGATCCGCGACCTGGTGGCCGAGAACGAGTCGACCCTGGTCTTCGTCAACACCCGCCAGACCGCCGAGGCGCTGGGGTCGCGGTGCAAGGCGCTGGACCTGCCCATCGGGGTCCACCACGGCTCGCTGGCCCGGGACGCCCGGGTCGAGACCGAGGCGGCGTTCAAGCGCGGGGAGAGAGACGCCCTGCTGTGTACCTCCTCGATGGAACTGGGGATCGACGTGGGCCGGGTCGACCACGTCGTCCAGTACCGGAGCCCCCGGCAGGTCACCCGCCTCCTCCAGCGGGTGGGGCGGGCGGGCCACCGGGCCGACCGCACCTCCGCGGGGACCGTCGTGACCACGTCGCCGGACGACACCCTGGAGGCGATGGTCATCGCCCGCCGGGCCCGCGAGGGCGAGGTCGAACCCGCCGCGATCCACGAGGGGTCGCTGGACGTCGTCGCCAACCAGGTGGCCGGCCTGCTGATGGGCCACGGCGAACTGTCCGCGATGCGGGCCTACCGGATCGTCGCGGGGGCCTACCCCTACCGCGACCTGGACGAGGCGGCGTTCAAGGAGGTCGTCCGGGAACTGTCGAGCAACCGGATCCTCTGGCTCGACGAGGGTGCGGACCGCCTCGAACGGTCGGGGGGCACCCGCCAGTACGTCTACGCGAACCTCTCGATGATACCGGACGAGGAGACGTACGACGTCGAGGACGTCGCCGGCGGGGCGCGGGTCGGGACCCTCGACGAGCGGTTCGTCGTCAACTTCGCCGAGACCGGAGCCACGTTCGTCCAGCGGGGCGAACTCTGGCGGGTGGTCGAGGTGGACCACGACGACGGCACCGTCCAGGTCAGCCCCGTCGAGGACCCCGGCGGCGAGGTGCCGTCCTGGGTCGGCCAGGAGATCCCGGTCCCGTGGGCGGTGGCCAGGGAGGTCGGCGAACTCCGGCGGGTGGCCGCCCCGCAACTCGCGGCCGGGGGCGACCCGGAGTCGGTCGCCCGGGACCTGGCCGGGCGCTACCCCGTCGACCCCCGGACGGTGGTGCCCGCCGTCGAGCGACTGGCCGAACACGTCGAGTCGGGGGCGCCGGTGCCGACCGACCGACGGATCGTCGTCGAGGGCGAGGGGGGCGCGGCCGTCGTGAACGCCGCGCTCGGCCACCGGGCCAACGAGACCCTCGGGCGGGTGCTGTCCTCGATGGTCGGCCAGCGTGCCGGCTCGTCGGTCGGGATGGACGTCGACCCCTACCGGATCGAACTCGACCTGCCCGCGGGCACCTCGTCGGGCGACGTGGTCGAGGTGCTCCGGGAGACCGACCCGGAGCACGTCCGCTCCATCATCGAACTGAGCCTCCGGCGGTCGGACGCCCTGACCTTCCGGCTCTCGCAGGTGGCCGAGAAGTTCGGCGCGCTGAAGTCCTGGCAGGGGTCGGCCGACCTCTCCGGCGACCGCCTCCGGACGGCCCTGGAGGGATCGCCGGCCTACGACGAGGCGGTCCGCGAGGTGTTCCACGAGGACCTCGCGATCGACGAGGCCGCCGAGGTCCTCGCCTCGCTGGACGACGGGATGGAACTCGCGACCCACCACGGCCTGACGCCCATCGCCCGGGGCGGGCGCTCGGGGGGCCGGGAACTGCTCGCGCCCGAAGGGGCCGACGCCGACGTGGTCGAGACGGTCCGGGAGCGCATCCGGGACGACCGGGTGCGGCTGTTCTGTCTCAACTGCGAGGACTGGGAGCGGAACACCCGGGTCCGGCGGGTCCCCGACCAGCCAGAGTGTCCGACGTGTGGCGCGACGCGGGTCGCCGCCCTCCACCCGGCCGCCGAGGAGGTGTTCCGGGCGGTCCGGGCCGACGAGAAGGACGCCGACCAGGAGAAGCGGACCCGCCGGGCCCACCGGAACGCCTCGCTGGTCCAGGCCCACGGCAAGAAGGCCGTCGTCGCCATGGCCGCCCGGGGCGTCGGCCCGGACACCGCGGCGCGGATCATCAACCGGTTCCGCGAGGACGAGGACGACTTCTACCGCGACATCCTCGCCCGGGAGCGCGAGTACGCCCGGACCAAGGCGTTCTGGGACTGAGGCCGGTCGGCACTGACCCGGACGGGGCCAGGATCCGTTCCGGGAGACCGGGACGGACGCCCGGTCCACGGGGGTCCCGCCGGACCACCAAGCATTTGCTCGTCCCCCGTCACCCGTCGACCATGGGACGAGTCACGCGGATCGCCCTGGGCGCGGTCGCACTGCTCGTCGGTGTCGTCGTCCTGGTCGCCCTCCTGTGGTTCCTCGGGATCATCGGGGCCCCGAGCGCCGGCGTCGAGGACGTCGGCGACTGGGGGAACGTCTCCGAGAACCGCACCGAGGTGAAGACGACGGTGTGGGTCGACAACCCCAACCCCTTCGGGATCCGGACCGGGAACCTCGAGGCCGACTACACCATCGCCCTGAACGGCGTCCCGGTGGCCGAGGGGAACAAGGAAGGGATCGCCATCCGGTCGGGCAGGCAGACGAAGGTCCTGACGACCTACCTGCTGAACGACCGCCTCCCCGAGTGGTGGGTCGAGTACGTGAAGGCCGACGAGACGGTCGAGGCCGAGGCCGAGGGGACCGTCCGGGCGAACGTCGGCCCCGGCGCCAGCCACGACATCGAACACGAGGAGACGATGCTGGAGGGCGAACGGCCGATCATCGACGCCCTCTCGGGGGCCGCCAACGGGACCGAGGGCGAGCACCCCCAGGGGACGCCGCTGTACGAGGTCCGTGACGGCTGGGCCACCTGGGGCGAGGTCAACGAGTCGACGACGGTCGTCCGCTTCCACTTCCGGGTCCACAACCCCAACGCGGCACCCATCCCCGCCGACCCCGACGGCCTCACCGCCACCGTCGACATGAACGGGGTGACCATGCTGGAGACCCAGGGCCGGGAGTTCGCCCTGGAGGACATCGACCGCGACGCGGTCATCCCGCCCGGCGAGACCCGGGAGGTGGTCGTCCGGGTCGCGATGGACAACGAGAAGGCCGACGAGTGGTTCACCAGCCACGTCCGGCGCGGCGAGGTAACCGACGTCGAGGTGAACATGGCGCTCTCGTTCCGCGGCCCCACCGGCGAGAGCTACGAGGTGCCGACCGTGTCGTACACCTGCCAGCTACGGACCGCGATCCTCGTCGACGACCAGGAAACCGACACGAACTGCGGGTCCGGCGGCGGCGTCGCCCCGGCGGCCGAGGACCCGGCGACCGGCGACGACGGGAGCGACGGGTCGGTGGTCGACGACGTCACCGGCGAGGACGGCGGGGACGCGACCACGACCGACGACAGTCCCGTCGACACCCCGACGGGCAACGTGACCGACGACGTCCCGCGCCAGGAACCCCGCGCGGGGTCGGTCCTCCCGTCCGCACTCCCGGCCGTCGCCGCCGCAATCCTGGCGCTCGCCCTCGCCGCGGTCCGACGCCGCCGGGAGTGACCGACGACCGGCACTGCCGGGGACCACGGGAGGCCCGCGTCGGGCGGATCCCGGCGGATCGTCGACTCACCGTCGGGCGGAACCGGCGCAGGCCGGCCGTTCGCAACCCATAAAACTCGCAAGGATCCTACTGTCCGGTAAACATGGACGTTCCGCTCGACTGGGGTTCGTACGTACGGGTGCTCAGAATGGCGAGTACCCCCTCCTGGGAGGAGTTCTCCCAGGTCGCGAAGATCGCCGGGGCCGGCATCCTGCTGGTCGGTCTCATGGGCTTCATCATCTTCTGGATCATGGAGTTCGTCCCCGGAGGGGTCTGAGGTGCCGATCTACGCCGTCAAGACGACCGCCAGCCAGGAGAAGACGGTCGCGGACATGATCATGGAGCGGGAGGACGACCGGATCCACGCCGCGCTGGCGCCGGACTCGCTGACCTCCTACGTGATGGTCGAGGCCGAGACCCCCGGGATCATCGAGCGCTACCTCGACGAGATCCCACACGCACGCAGCGTCGTCCCCGGCGAGAGCGACATCGCCGAGGTCGAACACTTCCTGTCGCCGAAGCCCGACGTCGAGGGCATCGCCGAGGGCGACATCGTCGAACTCATCGCCGGCCCGTTCAAGGGCGAGAAGGCCCAGGTCCAGCGGATCGACGAGGGCAAGGACCAGGTGACGGTGGAACTGTACGAGGCCACCGTCCCCATCCCCGTCACCGTGCGGGGCGACCAGATCCGGGTGCTGGATAGCGAGGAGCGGTGACCACGGGGAACCGCTCCTCGGACCGGTTGCCGGAGAGGGTCCTACCGCACTCCGAGTTTTACAGTAACTTTACCGTAACTCCCGGAGCCGCTCGGACGAGCGATCCCGGCCGGCGGCGTTTCTGATCGACGCGAGCGCTTCACTTTCACCGCGCCACGCGAACGGTTAAACGCCAGGGCGAGCTAGGGGGGAGCGATGGCGACAGCCGGCGACGGGACGGCCTACGTCGAACACCCGATGCTGGAGGACGGGGTGATAGAGCGGCGGCTCTACCAGCTCCGGCTGGCGGGGACGGCGATGGAGGGCCACACCCTCGTCTGCCTGCCGACGGGGCTGGGGAAGACGACGGTGAGCCTGCTGGTGACCGCCCGACGGCTGGACGAGGTCGACGGGAAGGCCCTGCTGCTCGCACCCACCAAGCCCCTGGTCCAGCAACACGCCGACTTCTACCGCGAGGCCCTCTCCATCCCCGACGACGAGGTGGCCGTGTTCACCGGCGAGGTCCGGCCGGACGACCGGGCCGGCCTCTGGGCGGACGCCCGGGTCGTTGTTGCGACCCCACAGGTCGTCGAGAACGACCTGCTCGGGAGCCGGATCTCGCTGCGGCCGGTCACCCACCTCACCTTCGACGAGTGCCACCGGGCGACCGGCGACTACGCCTACAACTACATCGCCGAGCGGTACCACGCCGACGCCGCCGACCCCCTGGTGACCGGGATGAGCGCCTCCCCCGGCGGCGACGAGGAAGCCATTCTGGAGGTGTGTGACAACCTCGGCATCGAGGACGTGGCGGTGATGACCGAGGACGACGCCGACGTCGACGAGTACACCCACGCGACCGACGTCGAGTGGGAACAGGTCGAACTCCCCGAGGAAGTGGAGGCGATCCGCGACCGGATCAACGCGGTCATCGAGGACCGGCTGACCCAGTTGAAGGAACTCGGCGTCGCCTCGACGACCCAGGCCGACCTCTCGCAGAAACGGCTCAACGCGATGCGGGCGGAGCTACAGGACCTGATAGACGCCGGCGAGTCCGAGGGGTTCGAGGGCATGTCGCTGCACGCCGAGGTGATGAAGCTCCGCCAGGCGGCGACGCTGGTCGAGACCCAGAGCGTGGAGGCCGTCGAGCGTTACTTCGAGCGCCAGCGCCAGGCGGCCCGCACCTCCGGCGCCTCGAAGGCCGACCAGCGGTTCGTCTCCGAACCGAAGGTCCGCGAAGCGATGCGACTGGCCGAGGAGTACGACGGCCTCCACCCGAAGTACTCGCGGGCGCGGCGACTGATCGCCGAGACCCTGGGGATCGGCGAGGGCGAGCGTGTGATCGTCTTCACGGAGTCCCGGGACACCGCCGAGGCCCTGACGGAGTTCCTGGGCGAGCACTTCGAGGTCCGGCGGTTCGTCGGCCAGGGCGACCGCCAGGGCTCGGACGGGATGACCCAGACCGAACAGACGGAGGTGCTCGACGCCTTCCGCGACGGGGAGTTCGAGGTGCTCGTCTCCACGTCCGTCGCCGAGGAGGGCCTGGACGTCCCCGAGGTGGACCTCGTGCTCTTCTACGAACCGGTTCCCACCGCCATCAGGTCGATCCAGCGCAAGGGCCGGACCGGTCGCCAGACCGAGGGCCGGGTCGTCGTGCTGATGGCCGAGGACACCCGCGACGAGGCCTACTTCTGGATCTCTCGTCGCCGCGAGCGGGAGATGGAGGACGAACTCCGGGAACTGAAGGGCGCGGTCGAGGACATCCGTGCGGAACTCGACCAGCAGGAACTCGGGGCCTTCGGGGACGAGGGCGACGGGCCGGCGGCCGATCCGGGGGGCGACGAGTCGATGGTCGATCCGGGAAGCGACGGCGACACACCGGACACCGGGACGGGTGCGGATCCCGACGCCGAGAGGACCGCGGATCCGGACGCCGGGCCGAGTACGGATCCGGACGCCGCAGGGACGCCGACCGACGTCGTCGACGCGGCCGGGGACGCTTCGGGAACCGACGGGAGCGCCCGCCTGACCGACTTCGCGGCCGGGCGACGGGGCGGACGCTTCCGGGTCGGACCGGGACGACGGATCCGGCGGCGACGGGGCGGACGCTTCCGGGTCGGACCGGGACGACGGATCCGGCGGCGACGGGGCGGCCGAGGACGCCGGGGGCCTGGCCGCCACCGCCGGGGCCGGGCGCGACCCGGACGACCCGGTCGAGGTGGTGATCGACCAGCGGGAACTCGACGCCGCCATCGCCAGGGACCTCTCGACCCGGGAGGGGATCCGGACCCGCCTGGAGACGCTGGCGGTGGGCGACTACGTCTGCTCGGACCGGGTGGTCGTCGAGCGAAAGACCGTCGAGGACTTCCTCTCGACGCTGGTCGGCGGCGAGCGTTCGCTGTTCGAGCAGGTGGGCGACATGGCCCGCCACTACGGCCGGCCCGTCGTCGTCGTCGAGGGCGACGGGTTGCGGGAGTCACGCGACGTCCACCCCAACGCGATCCGCGGGGCGATGGCGTCGCTGGCGGTGGACTTCGACGCTTCTGTCCTCCGGACCGCCGACGAGGACGACACCGCCGGTCTGCTGGAGACCCTCGCTCGTCGCGAGCAGGAACGCGACGACCGCGAGGTGTCGGTCCACGGCGAGAAGCAGTCCAAGACCCTCGCCGAGCAACAGGAGTACGTCGTCGCCGCCATCGCGGACATCGGCCCGGTCACCGCGCGGTCCCTGCTGGCCGAGTTCGGCACCGTCGAGGCGGTGATGACCGCCCACCAGGAGGACCTGCTAGCGGCCGACGGCGTCGGCGAGGTCACCGCCGACCGGATCCGCGAGGTCGTCGGGAGCGAGTACGAACCCGAGTGACCGCCCTACCGTTCGCGTCGTGGCGGGCCGTCGTCCCCGCGGGCGACGACCAGGCGCTCGAAGTAACTCGTCGCGTACACGATTCCGGCCAGCGCCACCGCCGTCAACATCGCCGTCCACTCGCCGACGACCGCGTAGTAGGCCGCCGGGAGACTCAGGACAGCGGACCCGTACTCCATCACCCTCGCGTTCCGGTAGCGCTCGCGACGGGCCTCGGGATCCATCGACCGTACTACTGGATCGACGCCAAAAACGCCAATGCCGGCATAAGTATCGCCGGTTGATCGGTCCGCCGCTGGGCGGCCGGTTCGTCAGCCCCAGGACCGTTCGGATCGCACGACTGCCGGCACTCGTCCTACTCGGCGCCGTCGGCCCCGTCGCGGGCGTAGACCATCCTGACCAGTTCCTCGGTCCCGCCGCCGGGAAGGTCGACGCCGCCGGAGCACGTCCTCAAGACCCCGGCCTGGCGAATCGAAGAACTCGATAGCGGTCACGTCGTCATTTTCAAGACCGACAACCCGGTGCGGCCGACCCACTACCCGGACCCAACCCCGGACGACCACCTTCTGGGTGACTGATTTGCGGATTGGGTTCGAAAGTACGAAAACGAGCCGCTCGTTGCGACCCTTACCGACGACGCCGTCGACATCGATTCCATCGACGGCCATCACCGGCCGCATCCCTTTCGAACCGCAAGGCAGGGATCCGATAGTAGATCGTCGGCAGTTTCGTCCCCAGGACACAGAACGGCGCGCGTGCGAACCGAGACTGCGGCCGGACGGAAAGTAAGTGAGTTCAGAGGTACGCGGAACCGTGGACATTCATTTCGCGGTATTCTTCCGGTCCGGTAATTATCCAGACGACCCGGTAGAGACAAGCGGCTCGGTGTTCGTATCCCGCCACCGCCGACCCCCGAGAGACCCTCATCCGACGGCCGGAAACCTGATCACCCGAGGGGTCTGGCGTAAATCGTTCTTTCAGCCTACGCTGGTACTTAGTCGGTTCCCCATGTGGAAGTCTCACATGAAGCGGAGGACGATCGCAACGGTACTGCTCGCGGCGTGTCTGGTGCTGGCCGGTTGCTCGGGGCTCGGGTCCGACGGTGCGAGCGACGCCCCCGGCGACGACGGAGCGAACACGGAAGCGGCGATGAAGGCGGACCAGCAAGAGGCGATGGAAGGGGCACCACCCGACGACGGGGGCGGCGGGGAACCGAACGCGGACCAGTCGGGATCGCCCGACGCGAAATCGCCGGCGGCCCGCCAGGCGGTGATACGGACCGGGACGGTGAACGTCGAGGTCGAGGACTACGACGCGTCCCGGACCAGCCTCGTTGCGACGGCCCGGGGCATGGGCGGGTTCGTCAGCGACTCCCAGCAGACGCTCAACCGTGAGGGGAACCGGACCTGGACCACCGGACAGGTCGTCCTCCGGGTGCCCGCCGACCGGTTCACCGACCTGCTAGCGGCCGTCAGGGACGAGGGGACGGTCGTCTCCGAACGGACCCAGGCGAAGGACGTCAGCGACCAGCTGGTCGACCTGGAGGCCCGCCTGGAGAACCTCCGGCGGGAGCGAGAGCGGGTCCGGGAGTTCTACGACCAGGCCAACACCACCCAGGAACTCCTCCGCCTGGAGGAACGCCTCTCGGAGATCCAGGGCGAGATAGAGCGCCTGGAGGCGAAGAAGCGGTCCCTGGAGGACAAGGTGGCCTACTCGACGCTGACCGTGAAACTGGAAGAGCCCGAACCCGACCCCGAACCGGAGGAAGAAGAGGAGGAGGAACAGCAGGCGTTCCACGAGCGGTCGGTCGTCGGCGCGTTCGCCGACTCGGTGAACACGCTGGTCGTCTTCGTCCGGGGCGCGGTCGTGACGCTGGCGTACGCGGCCCCGTTCCTGCTCGCGTTCGGGATCCCAATCGGCGGCGTCGGGGCCGCCGTCTGGCGCTGGCGGCGCGACTAGCCCCCGGTCAGTCCCGGAGCGCGGCCAGGGTCTCGGCGGCCTCCCGGGCGACACGGAGGTCCTCCCGGGCCCGCCGGGGGTCGTCGGTCCCCTCGGCCCGGCGCGCGAACCGGACCAGGGTCCGGCGGAGCGAGGCCTCGGCGGTCGCGAGGTCCCCGGCGTCCCCCGCACCCGGCGCCGCCCGCCCCTGTGGGGACCGGGCGTCCGTCGGTCGGTCGGGACGGTCGGCCGTCCGGGGTTCGCCCCCCCGCGGATCGGCGGCCGGTGGTGACCGGCCGTCCCCCCTCGCGGCCCCGCCCCGGTCGTCCGCGGGCGGGGAGCGGGCGTTCCCCGCCGGTCGGGATCCGGGTGTGCCGGCGGGGCGGTCCCCCGCCTCCGTCGGCGTCCCGCGGCCGGTGTTTCGGGTCGGTTCGGCCTCGGTGCCCGATCCGTCTTCCCCGGCGTCGGCCCCGCCGGCCGCGGTCCGTTCGGCCTCGGCGTCCGTCCCACCGGCGTCCGCCCCTTCCGCCTGTGCCCCCTGCTGGCCGTCCTGGCCCTCCTCCTCGTGGCTCTCCCCCTGACCGGTTTCCCGGCCCTCGGCCCGGCAGGTGGGGCAGAACTCCTCGCCGTCGTACCGGAAGACGGGGTCGCCGTGGTCGTCGCAGTGGGAGTTGGTCATCGTCGCCCCCTGCAGGAGGAGTTCGGACATCTGCTGTGTGGCCCGTCGCTCGGCCTGTTCCTGCTCGTACTTCTCGCGCAACTTCTCGCGCTCGGCTTCCTTGTCGAAGTCGCTCATACCCGTTGGAAGGCGGTCGCCGGCGAAAAGCGTGGTGGGATCGGCCCGACGGGCTCTCCTCCACCGGATCCCCACGGCGGACACCGGACCGGGACTCCAGTACCGGAGGACGGTTGCCGGCGTGGTCGAGGATCAGGCGGTATCGCCGACGGCGGCGAGGTCGATTTCGACGGACTCGGTCGCGCCGCCGTCGTGACACCCGACCTCCCGGCTCACCTCGCGCTCCGGGAGTTCGACGAACTGCGTGTTACAGGGTGGCGGACCGACGCCCTCGAAGAAGACTTCCCGACCTTCCCCGTCGGTGAGCCCGATCCGCGTGTCGGGAGTGCCACCCCTGTCCTGCAACAGCAGGGGTTGGTCGACCACGGGGTCGCCGCCGTCGAGGACCGTCACCGTGATCCTGACCTCCCGTTCTCCCGGGGGGCACCCGGCTCCCGCGGACCGGCCATCGATTCCTCGTCGAGGCGGACCTCGACGGACTCGGTGGTCCCGCCCTCGAAGCACCCGACATCGCGGCGGAACCGCCGGTCGGGGAGCCCCACGAAGTGAGTGTTGCACGGCGGCGGGCCGACCCCCTCGACGAAGGGGGCCAGACCGTCGCCGTCGGTGCGGGCGACCTGGGCGTCGGTGGTACCGCCAGTATCGAGCAGTACGACCGGTTCGTCGGTGACCGGGTCGCCGTCCGGGTCGAGAACCGTCACGTCGAGTCGGACCTCCCGGTCCCCCGGCGTTCCGACCTCTCGGTCACCCGACGACCCGGCCTCCTCGGTCAACGAACACCCGGCGAGGCCGGCGGTCAGCCCCGCCGCCCCCGTCGCGAGCAGTCGGCGTCGCGTCGTCGACCTCCCGTGCTCGGGTTCCGACGGTCGCTCCCCGGACCCTCCGGCGTCGTCTCCCCGTAACCGCATCGTCGGGCGGCCCTCGTCGCGGTCGCTCACGACGGCCGGAACGACGGGCGGAATGAAAAAAGGGCGTGAAAGGTGCTGGCCGCGGCGCGCGGACGGGACGTCCGGTCGGAACTGGCCCGTAGCGGGTTCGAACGGCGGAAAACGGCCGGACTGCGTCCCCGTCCTGGTGCTCCACGGCGAACACGACCACCGGGTGCCGGTCGCCCGGACCGAGGGGTTCCCGGGCCGGGGTCGTCGCCCTGGAACTCTGAGGCCGGCCTGGCGACGGACAGCCGTCGACCGGTCCGCGGACGATCCGACCGACCCAACCACCCGGACGACCCGACCGACCGAACGATCCGACGCGCTTAACGGGCGGCCGGTGACAGTTTCAGGCGTCATGGCAAAGGTAAGCGTCATCGGCGCGGCCGGCACGGTCGGGGCCGCCGCGGGGTACAACATCGCGCTCCGGGAGGTCGCCGACGAGGTCGTGTTCGTCGACATCCCGGACAAGGAGGACGAGACGGTCGGCCAGGCGGCCGACACCAACCACGGGGTCGCCTACGACTCGAACACCACGATCCGCCAGGGCGGGTACGAGGCTACCGCCGGGTCGGACGTCGTGGTGATCACGGCGGGCATCCCCCGGAGCCCGGGCCAGACCCGGCTGGACCTGGCGAACGACAACGCCCCCATCATGGAGGACATCGCCGGGAGCCTCCACGAGCACACCGACGACTTCGTCTCCATCACCACCTCGAACCCGGTGGACGTGCTGAACCGCCACCTCTACGAGACCGGCGACCGCGACCGCGGGAAGGTGATCGGCTTCGGGAACCGCCTCGACAGCGCCCGGTTCCGGTACGTCCTGGCCGAGCGCTTCTCGGCCCCGGTGGGCAACGTCGAGGCGACGATCCTCGGCGAACACGGCGACGACCAGGTCCCCGTCTTCTCGACGGTGCGGGTGAACGGCCGGGACCCCGCGTTCTCCGACGGCGAACGGGAGGAGATACTGTCGGACCTCCAGCAGTCCGCGATGAACGTCATCGAGCGCAAGGGTGCCACCGAGTGGGGCCCCGCGACGGGCGTCGGCCACATGGTCGAGGCCGTCCTCCGGGACACCGGCGAGGTGATCCCCGGGTCGATCAAACTGGACGGCGAGTACGGCTACGACGACGTCGCCCTGGGCGTGCCCCTGAAACTGGGGAGCGACGGCGTCGAGGAAGTGATCGAGTGGGAACTCTCGGAGTTCGAGCGCGACCAGTTCGGCGACGCCGCCGAGAAACTCTCCGAGCAGTACGCCCAGGTCTCCTGACCCCTAGCTCGCGCCCGTCGGGTCGGGGTCGTCGTCCTCGCGGGGCGGTACGGGGCGGTCCGCGAGCGTCCGCTCGCGCCGCGCGGAGTCGGGTACGCGGTCGCCGATCAGGTCGGCCCACTCCCCGACGTGGGTGTGGGCGCTGCCCTCGTCCTGTGGCGTCCCCGTCATCGCTCGAACGATCCACGCGGTTGTACATAAAGTTCCGCCTCCGTTTCCACCGGGTAGGAGCCGCTCACGAACTCGTTCGACACCCCCGGCCCCGTGCCCTCCGGAGGCCATCGCGTCCCGTGGTTCGACCGGGATCGCCGACGGTGGCCGCCCGACCGCGTCCGGAAACTGGAACCGAGTTGTGAGTTCAATCAATCTCGAATGTTTTTTAACCGTGGTCTGTCATGGATCCACCTGAACCATGGCAGACGTAGACAGGGACGACCTCCGCGAGCAGATGATCGACGCCTTCGAGGGCGCCGACTACCCGATCTCGAGTCCGATGGACCTGGTTCCGGCCCTGCCCAACGGCCCGGGGACGCGGTTCGAGTCCGGCGACTTCTCGATGACCGCGATGGAGCTGAACACGAAGCTCCCAGGCGGCGACTTCCCGTACGACGACGTCGAGTCGTTCGTCGACGACATCATGGACCAGCTAGACGACGAAGGCTACATCTGAGCGGATCCCGACCCGTCCCGCTTCACCGAACCGACCCCGCCAGCACCGCCGGTCTCCGACCGATCCCGGCGGCCTCCGTTCTCCGGACCGACTCCATTAGCGTCGCCGAACCCCCGGATCGATCCCGTCGGCACCGACGTTCCCAGACCGATCCCGTCAGCACCGACGCTTTCCGGACCGATCCCGCCAGCACCGACGCTCTCCGGACCGGCCCCGCCGGCACCCCCTGCGCACCGACGGTCCGGGGAGCCGACGGCCGTGCGGATCCACCGCCAACGGGCGTGGGTTTTAGGTCCGCCGGTCCCCCGGGACGTTGTAGGTGACACCGACGGTGTCCGACGGTCCATCCGAGACGGACGACCGCGCGGAGGGTGCCAGGGGGTCCGGCCGTTCGACAGGAGAGGGACCCGCACCGACTGACCCCGACAGGGGCGTCTCGCGCCGGCACCTCCTGTGGGGGTCGACCGCGGTCGGGGCGGTCGCCGGTGCCGGGTGTCTCGGCGGGCCACTCGGAGGCGGGGACGGGAACCGCCTCGCGCCGTCGGTGTACGTCTTCAACACCGGCGACCGGACGGTCAGCGTCCTCGACCCCGACGCCATGGAGGTAGTGGAGACGGTCGGGGCCGGCCTGACCGCCTCGTTCCCCTCGAACCAGTACTCGCCGGGGCTGGTGACCGACCCCGACGACCACCTCTGGGTGAACGTCTCCGACGGCGTGGCCGCACTCCGGGCGGGCGACCTCTCGGAGGCCGCGCGGGTGGAGACGGGGGCGGGTGCGAACTGGCTGGAGCGAACGCCCGACGGCAACCGGGTGGTCGTCAGCGCCCGCGAACCGGCCCACCGGCAGTTCCTGGTCGACGCCGACCCCGACTCCGGGTCGTTCGGGGAGGCCCTCGCCTCGATAGACCGCGGCGAGGGGACCGGCGAGGACCGCGAGGGCCCCGGCCCCTGCGACGTCACGTTCGCGCCCGGCGGCGACCACGCGTTCGTCCCCGACCTCTTCGGGGACACGCTGACGGTCCTGCGGGTGGATCCCTTCGAGGTGGTCGCACAGGTGGACGTCGACCCCGTGGTCGAGGGCGTCGATGAGGCCCGGCCCTGGATGGGCACCGCCGCCCTGGACGGCGACCGCCTCGCGGTCGAACACGACGAGGGCGACGGCGCCGAGAGCATCTGGGACGTCTCCGACCCGACCGATCCGGAAGAAGTCGCCAGGCTCACGACCGCCGACGGCCTCGGGGAGAACCCCCTGACCAGCGAGATCGCGCCGGACGACCGGACGCTGTTCGTGTTCACGCCGGACACCGAGGACGTGACCGTCGTCGACGTGCGGGAGGCGACCGTCGAGGGTCGGATCGACCTCGGCGGCGTGGCGTACACGGGCACCTGGGACCCCGACCGCCGGTCGCTGTTCGTGCCCGTCCAGACGAGCGACGAGGTGGCGGTGATCGATCCCGACGAGCGCGAGGTCGTAGAGCGGATCCCCGTCGGTGCGTCGCCGTACGGCGCCACCGCCGGCGGGGTGCGGCCCGAGGCCTCGATGGGCGGGCGACTGCTCGCGGACCTGGTGGCCGCCGGGGTCGACACCGGCGGCGAGATGACCTACTGCCGCGGCGAGTGTCACTGCGGGGCCGTCGAGGAGAACCGGGAGTGAGTCGATTTCCGGCCGCACACCGCACACCGGATCCCCGGCCGAGTGCGTGACCCCCTCACCTCCCCGACCGTTCCCGAGTCCTACTCGGGAGCCAGCAAATCTTCGATTTGCGCCGCTCGCCCGAGGTGTTCGGCCCCGTCGCTACCGCTCCGGGGCCTCACGGGTGGGCGACCGGCCGCGTCCACTACCGGGGATCGCCCGGGAGAAGGTACACGCCGGCCCCGACGGGCGACCGGCTCGGCCGCCGGGCCGGTCGTCCGGAGTCGGGGGAGGGCAGGCCTCCCACTCCCGGGGGTTCGGCAGGGATCGGTCCCGGGATCCCGGTCGCGGGAGAGTCAGCGATCCCGGCGGATCAGCGATCCCCCTCGCGGAAGGCGGTCTCGGCGCGGCGCACGACCTCCCGGATCGGGAGGTCGACGTCGCTCGCGACGGCCGCGGCGTCGTCGTACTCGGCGCTGACGTCGTAGACCTCGCCGCCGGCGCTCCCGACCTTGACGTCGACCTCGTGGGTCTCGCCGCCGGCCTCGACGGTCACCGTCTCGACCCGGCGGTCGGCCACGAACCGGTGGGTCGCGCCGGTCGCGCGGACCCCCAGCGTCCCCGTCTCCTCGGCGAGGCGGCGGGCCACCCGTTCGGCGTCTTCGGAACGTGCGATCACCTTGACGAGGTGGCCTGGGCGGGACTTCTTTGCGGTCAGCGGAACCACGGACACGTCCAGGGCGCCGGCCTCGGCCAGCGTCGACTGGAGGCCGCCCAGCAGTTCCGGGGCGGCGTCGTCGAGGTTCGTCTCCAGGACCGCGATCCCCTCCCGGTCCAGTCCGCCACCGTCGACGGCCCCGGTCCGCGCCCGGCCGCGGATCGCCCGCAGGACGTTCGGTCGGGATCCCAGGTCCCGCCGTCCGGCACCGTAGCCGGTTTCCTCGACCCGGAGGGCCGGAAGGGACTCGACGCCCTCGGCGTAGTGGGCGAGGATCGCGGCCCCCGTCGGGGTCAACAACTCGGCGTCGACGGGCCCGCCCCGCAGTTCCCAGTCGGCCCGGGCGGCGACCTCGACGGTCGCCGGCGCCGGGACGGGATAGGTCCCGTGGCTGAACGTCACCTCGCCGCCGCCGGCCGAGAGCGGCGCCGTCACGACCCGGTCCGGATCCAGGTCGTCGAAGAGGAGGGCGGCGCCGACCACGTCCGCGACGGCGTCGTCGGCACCGACCTCGTGGAAGCGCGTCGTCCCCGGATCGGCGTCGTGGACCGCCGCCTCCGCCTCGGCCAGGATCCCGAACACCGACAGGGCGTCCTCGGCCACCGGACCGGGGAGGTCCATCGACTCGACCAGTTCGACCACCTCCGGGTAGGCCCGGTCCGGTCCCGCCCCTTCGGCGTGGTCGGTGTCGTGATCGTGGTCGTGGCCGTGATGACCGTGGTGGTCGTGGTCGTCGTGGTCGTCGTGAGCGTGGTCGTCGTGGTCGTGGTCGTCGTGAGCGTGGTCGGTGGCGTGAGCGTCGTCCCGACCGTCGTGTGCGTGGTCCTCGTCGGGTGCGTCGTCCCGACCGTCGTGTGCGTGGTCCCCGTCGGGTGCGTCGTCACCGTCGTCGGGGATCCGGACGGCCACCCGCGTGGCCCCGATCCCGGCCCGGTCGACGGTGCCGACGCCGTACTCGACGCCCAGGGCGTCTTCGACCGGAGCCAGGGCCGCCGGGTCGGCGCCGGCGCCCACGAGGGCCCCGAGGATCATGTCCCCGGCCGCGCCGGTTCGCCCGTCGAACGCCAGCAGTTCCATACCGGCACACCGCCGCCGTCGAGGTTAAACCCTCGCGATCCCCGGTGGTACGGTCGAACCCGCGTGATCCCCGGAGGCAGGGTGATCCCCGCGTGGTTCAGAAGGGTGCGGGCGAACCCGCGCGGTCTCCGGTGTCCACGGGCGAGCCGGTAGGCATATGTGAACGGATCGCATAGGGTTCGGATCGTGCGACGGGACCGACCCCGAGATCCGTTCCCTTCCCGGGGTAACGTAAGACATATCGGTCCCCGAAGCCCAGATCCGGTATCCCCGCGATCGTGAAATCATGAATGAAGTCCAACTCGAGGTCGCAAAGGCGTATCCCAACGACTCCGGGCGTGGTATCGCACGCCTGGACCCGGACACGCTGTTGCACCTGAAGCTCAGTCCCGGCGACATCATCGAGATCGAGGGCGCTGACACGACGGCGGCGAAGGTCTGGCGGGCCGACCGCCAGGACTGGAACACCGACACGGTGCGCATCGACGGGTTCACCCGGCAGAACGCCGAGGTCGGCATCGGCGAGCGGGTCACCATCCGGAAGGCCGAGGCGACGAAGGCCGACAGCCTGGTGCTCGCCCCGCCCGAGGAGGCGTCGGTCCAGTTCGGGTCGGACGCGGCGGGAATGGTCAAGCGGCAGATCCTCAAACGTCCGGTCGTCGAGCGCGATATCGTGCCCGTCATGTCGAGCACGAACCACCCATTCATGCGCTCGCCCGGGCAGGCGATCCCGCTGATCGCCGTCGAGACCCAGCCCGAGGGCGTCGTCCTCATCACCGAGGACACCGACGTGGAACTCCGCGAGGAACCCATCTCCGGGTTCGAGAAGACCGGCGGCGGGATCACCTACGAGGACATCGGTGGCCTGGAGTCGGAGATCCAGCGCGTCCGGGAGATGGTCGAACTGCCGATGAAACACCCCCAGATCTTCAAGAAACTGGGGATCGAGCCACCGCAGGGCGTGCTCCTGCACGGCCCGCCCGGCACCGGCAAGACCCTCCTGGCGAAGGCCGTCGCCAACGAGACGTCCGCGTCGTTCTTCTCCATCGCGGGCCCCGAGATCATCTCCAAGTACTACGGCGAGTCCGAACAGCAGTTGCGCGAGATATTCGAGGACGCCAGCGAGGAGGCGCCGTCTATCATCTTCATCGACGAACTCGACTCCATCGCGCCCAAGCGCGAGGACGTCACCGGCGAGGTCGAACGCCGGGTCGTCGCCCAGTTGCTGACGATGATGGACGGACTGGAGTCGCGGGGCCAGGTCATCGTCATCGCCGCGACCAACCGCGTGGATTCGGTCGACCCCGCCCTCCGCCGGCCGGGCCGGTTCGACCGCGAGATAGAGATCGGCGTCCCCGACGAGTCGGGCCGGGAGGAGGTCCTCCAGATCCACACCCGGGGGATGCCCCTCTCGGACGACGTGTCGCTGGACCACCTGGCGAGCGAGACCCACGGGTTCGTCGGCGCCGACATCGAGTCGCTGACGAAGGAGGCCGCGATGAAGGCCCTCCGGCGGTACCTCCCCGAGATCGACCTCGACGAGGAGGACATCCCGCCGAGCCTCATCGACCGGATGATCGTCAAGCGTGAGGACTTCCGCGGCGCGCTGGCGGAGGTGGAACCCTCCGCGATGCGGGAGGTGCTGGTCGAGTTACCGAAGGTCACCTGGGACGACGTCGGCGGCCTGGAGGAGGCCAAATCGGAGGTGAAAGAGAGCGTCGAGTGGCCACTGGGGAGCCCCGAGCGGTTCGAACGCCTGGGGATCAACCCGCCGTCGGGCGTCCTCCTGTACGGCCCGCCCGGTACCGGCAAGACCCTCATGGCCAAGGCCGTCGCCAACGAAACCAACGCCAACTTCATCTCCGTGCGCGGGCCCCAGCTACTGAGCAAGTGGGTCGGCGAGTCCGAGAAGGCGATCCGCCAGACGTTCCGGAAGGCCCGCCAGGTCGCACCCTGCGTGGTCTTCTTCGACGAACTCGACAGCCTCGCGCCGTCCCGCAGCCAGGAGATGGGCTCGAACGTCTCCGAGCGCGTGGTGAACCAGCTCCTCACCGAACTCGACGGGCTCGAGGAGATGGGCGAGGTCATGGTCGTGGGCGCGACCAACCGCCCGGACATGATCGACCCCGCGCTGATCCGCTCGGGCCGGTTCGACCGGCTCGTGATGGTCGAACAGCCCGACGTCGACGGTCGCGAGCAGATCCTCAAGATCCACACCCGCGACACGCCCCTCTCGCCGGACGTCAGCCTCCGCGAGATCGCAGAACGCACCGACGGTTACGTCGGCTCGGACCTCGAATCGATCGCCCGCGAGGCCGCCATCGAGGCCCTGCGGGACGACGAGGAGGCCGAGACCGTCGAGATGCGCCACTTCCGGCGGGGCATGGAGAACGTCCGGCCCACCATCACCGACGACATCCTCGACTACTACGACCAGATGGAAGAGGAGTTCCGGGGCGGCAACGCCGAACCCGGCGTCGGCCAGCGCGGCTCCCGGATCGGCTTCCAGTAAGTCCGGTCCGGCCCACCGCACTCCACCGGTTCGATCCGCTACTCCCTACTGATCCGGTCGTCGACTCCGATTCGGGCCACAACCCCCAGATACCCGGATCCGGACAACCGTCCTCGATTCTCCCGGTCCAGGTCACCGCCACCGGGCGTCCCGATCCGATCCGCCTAGGCCCCCGGGAGCCCCGCCCTCTGACGTGACCGAGTACCGACCCGTCGACGAGGCCGACCTGGACGAGTTCCGCCGCCTCCACAACCGGTACGTCGACCGCGACGAGTCGCCCGGGACGGTCCGGGGCTGGTACGAGGACCACCCGGAGTTGCTCGTGGGCGCCTACCGCGACGGCGACCTCGTGGGACACTGCCTGGGGCAACCGGGGGACGATGGCGTTGTAGAACTCGCGGGGATCGCCGTCGAAAACGACCACCAGCGCCGGGGGATCGGTACGGGTCTCCTGGCCGAGTTCGAGGCCCGCGCGGCCACCCTGGGCTTCTCGCGCGTCACTCTCGGCTCCGCCGGCGGCTACGTCGACCGGTTCTACCGGGAGAACGGCTACGACCCCGAGTCGATCCTCGTCCGCCTCCCGCCGGAGGACGTTCCCGAGAACTACCGGGACCTGGGGTACGAGATAGGCAAGGAGCTCCCCAAAGCACTTGTCAGCCCGGCTGAAACTCGCGGCCGATGGAACGGTACCCCGTCGCCGTCCTGGCCCTCGCGGTGGTCGCGAGCGGGTGCCTGGGTGGGATCCCGGTCGTGGACGACGCCGCATCCACCCCGGCGGAGACGGACCGCGGACCGACGGCGACGGCCTCGAACGCGTCACCGACCCCGGCGCGTACCGGAGCGACACCGACAGCGGGCGCCTCGTCCACCGCGACGCCGGATCGGGACTGCTCGTCCCCGGGATCCGCGACGGTGCCGCCACCCGAGGGACCGGACGACCCGCCGGGGGTCACCGTCGATCCGGTGACGCTACGACCGGGCGAGAACGGCACCGCCACAGTGACGGCCAGGAACGTCGGGGAGGTACACGTCCGACGACCGGGTGACGGCGTGGTCGAGGTCCGGATCTCCTCCGTCGAACTGACGCCGTCCCCGGACCAGGTCTACCCCACGCCGAACCCGTACTGGGAGTGGGATCCCGTCCGACCGGAGGTCACGGTCGAGGTTCCCGTCGAGGTCCCGCCCGACGCCGATCCGGGGACCTACTGCGGGTCGGCCGTCCGCGTCTGGAACGACACGGACCACGACCACGAGGGCGGCGCGACCGGTCGGATCGTCGTGCGCGTCCCGAACGCGAGCGACGGGGGGTGAGGCGGTGAGCGGAGCCACGGAGTCGGGCCGCGTATCCAGGCCGGATCGCATATGCCGTCCCCGGTCATAGGGTCGGACGATCCGACCGGTGTCACCGCGCTCATCCCTCCAGTTGGTCCGGTTCGACGGATCGCACACCCAGTCCGCCGGCCCCGACGGCTCCCGCTCCGTCGGCCTCAACGTCCCCAGTTCAGTCCGCCTGGAGGTTCCCCGCTCCCTCCGCCTCGACGGGCCGTACCGCCCCTCCCGCGACCCGACGGTGATCGTTCTCCTCCTGATCGTCCTCGGGGCGGTGACGGCGTCGTTGCTCGGGATCGGACCGGCGGAGGGCATCGGCGACGGGAGCGGCCCGGTGTTCCCCATCGTCGGCGGCGGTGACGGCGAGCGGACCGTCGAGTTGGAGGTGTCGGTCAACGAGACGGACGTGACCGTCGGCGACCCCGTGAGGATCCGGGTGACGACCCCGGACGGCCGCCCGGTGTCGAACGCGACTGTCCGGGTGGACGGCGCGACGTACCGGACCGACGACCGGGGGTTCGTCGTCCACGCGTTCCCGACGCCGGGGAACCACGAGGTCCGGGCGACGAAGCCGGCGGCGGGGAACACGCGGTACGTGGGGACGACCGCGACCGTCGACGTGGAACGACGGACGGTGGCGCTCTCGGTGACGGCGAACCGGACGAGCGTCGAGGCCGGGGGCGCGGTCCAGGTCCGGGTAACCCTCCCGGACGGGTCGCCGACGAACGCCACGGTCGAGGTCGGGGAGGACGAACTGCCGACGGGACCGGACGGAACCGCCGTGGTCCGCGTCCCCGCGGCCGGGACGTACGACGTGACGGCGACAAAGCCGTCCAACCGGACGGTACGGTACGACGCCGACCCCGTCGAACTCGACGTTGTCCGTCGAGCGGTCGACCTCCGGGTGACCGTCGCGGGCGGACCGCCCGTCGTCGGCGAACGCGTGACCCTGCGCGTCACCAGGGCCGACACGGGGGATCCGGTGGCGGCGACGGTGGTCGTCGACGGCCGGCAGCGGTCGACGGGGCCCGAGGGGACCCTGGACGTCGACCTCAACGAGGCCGGGACGCTGGCGGTGACCGCGCGGGCGGATCCGACGCCGTCCGTCCGGTTCCGGCCCGAAAACGCCACGGTCGAGGTCCGCAAGCGGACGGTGTCGCTGTCGCTCTCCCCGTCGTCCGACGTCGTCGGCTACGGGGAACCGGTCACGTTCGTCCTCCGGCGGACGGACACGGACCGGCGCGTGGCGGGCACCGTCGACGTGGCCGGGAACGAACTGTCGACCGACCGGAACGGGACCCTGACGGTGGTGTTCCTCCCGCCCGGACCGGCCCCCGAGGGGGTCCGGGGGGCCGGCGACGGGATAGCGCACGGCGAGACCGTCACCCTGCTGCGAGGATCCTCGGGCGACGGCGACCGCGCCGGCCCCCTCCACGAGACCATCGCCGGCGGGGACGGGCCGCTGGTCGCGGTCGGCCTGGACCCCGGCGTCGTCCCCGTCCGGGGCGTGCGCGACCCCTCGGCGACCGAGTGGTTCGACCCCGCCGGGCGGGAGGTGCTGTTGCTCGGTCCGAAGTTCGTCCTCGCGGACGTGGACGCGCCCGACGCCGTCCCGCCGGGCGAGACGGTTACGGCGACCGTCACCGTCGAGAACCGGGGTAACGAGGACGGAGCGACGGTGGTCACCTACCGGATCGGAGACCGGCGGGTCCGCGAGCGAGTGGCCGTGGCGGCCGGCGAGCGGACGACCGTCGAACTCGTCGTCACCGCGCCGGGGACCCCCGGCAGGTACGCGGGCGTCGTCGCGGTCGACGGCGACCGGGTCGAGCGCACTGTCGACGTGGGCGGGAACGCGAGCGACGGTGCGTGGATCGGGGACCGACCGTCCCGCGAGGCCGGCGCGGCGAAACGCCCTCAGCTCTGCAATTAAAACGTCTCCGCATATCTCCAAGCCTCGTAAAACGTCATTTATACAGCGATATTCGACTGAAACGACCGAAAATTACCGGAACACTCGGGCCGTTATAAGATGGTGGAGTATCAACGGTGATATCGAGAGGTGTCCCCCTGATGTCGAGCCCTCCCCTCCCCTCCGACAGTCCGTCCACGCCTCGCTGGGTGCCGGCCCGGCGGGTGAGCGAGTTCGCCGCGAGCGCCCGGTCACTGGTCCCCGACCTGGTCCTCGCCGGCGCGAGCACCGTCACCAGGCCCGCGCGGGCGGTGGCGTTCTGGTTCGCGATCGCGCTCCCGTTCCTGAACCTGGGCCTGTTGCTCCGGGGCCTCACCGACCCCTCCGAGACGTTCGCCTTCCTCGTCTTGCTGGCGGTGAACGTCGTCGCACTCCTGGTGGGTCACCCCTACCGGAGCGGGTGAGTCGCCGGCGCACTGACCGGTCGAGACTTCCCCGTCCCTCTCCCGTAGGGACGACCCTGCACGTGCCCGCGATCCACCCCGAGTCACCCGACCCCGACGAATACCCTACTCCCCGCGGATCAGCGGCCGGATCACCGACTCCCCTCGAATTATCGACCGCCCTCGTCCGGCCGCTCCCCCGCCCGCCCCGCCCGCCAGACGCCGAGTTCCTCGCGGAGCGCCCGGCGCTTTATCAGCACGAACCCCGCGAGGACGAGGCCGAACCCGGCGACCGTCCGCACGGTCGGGTCCTCGCCGAGGAAGACGATGCCCGTCGCCGCGGCCGCGACGGGCGCGGCGTAGGACACCAGGTTGATCTCGACGGGCCCGAGTCGCTCCAGGAGGTCGAAGTAGACGAGGAAGCCGAGGGCGCTGGCGATAACGACCAGGTAGCCGAGTGCGGCCACCGCCTCCGGGGTCCACCGGACCGCCGACGGCGACTCCCCGATGCCGACGCTGACGACGTGCATCAGCAGTGCGCCGACGAGCATCGCCCAGCCCTGCAGGGTCTCGACCGGGAGCCCGGGGTCGACCCGCCGCGTGAGGACGCTCCCGAGGGCGAAGGAGGCGGCGGCGAGCAACACCAGCAGTTCCGAGACCGTCCCCGCCCCGAGGAGGTCGTTCGGGTCCGGATCGCTCAGGACCGCGACGCCGCCGAAGCCGAGGAGGAGACCGACCATTCCCAGGACAGTGAGCGCCTCGTCCGGGAGGAACGCCCGCGCGAAGGCGGTCGTCAGGATCGGCGACAGTCCCACGATGATCGCCGCGGCGGCACTGGTAGTGCCCTGTTCGCCGACGAACAGGAGCGCGTGGTAGGCGGCGATCATCAGCGCCCCGCCGGAGGCGACGGCGAGCCACTCGTCGCGGGTGCGAGGTCGCCACCGGTCGGTGGCGTAGGCCGCGTACGCGAGGATCATGACCGCGGCGAGGTCGTACCGGTAGGCCGCGAACAGCACCGGCGGGAAGTACGCCAGCCCCGCCTTGATGGCGGTGAACGCCGCTCCCCAGGCGACCGCGAGGGCGACGAACAGGGCGGCGTTCCGGTAGCGGATCACGCTCCCGACTCGGGGACGACGGGGAAGAAACCTTCCCCTACCGGTCGAGGATGCCGCGGCCCCGCCGCCTCCATTACGGTTTTCACCCTCGAACACGTCAGTCGACGCGGAGAGACGGTCCCCGAGAGATGAGTACCCCAACCTCCGACCCCATCGAACGAGCCGAGTCGGTTCCGCGGGTGCGCTTCGAACCGACGGGAGCGGGCGTCGCGGTCGTCGACCCCATCGAGGGGCGCCGGGACGTCCTCCGGACCCGCCCGTCCGTCGACCCGGAGCCGGTTCCCACCGAGTCGGTCCCCGCCCCGGTCGGTGCCGCCGCCCGGGTCGAACTCGACCGGGTCGGGGTCGGACGGATCGCCCTCGTGATCGTCCGGGACGCGGCCGACTGGACCACCCTCGCCCACCTGGAGGAGAACGGGACCGAGACGTTCCCGCCGGGCGAGTACGTCGTCGAGGTGAGCGGCCCGATCAAGCTCTACCTCCACGTCGAGGGGGGATTCACCGTGTCGACGGACGAGGAAACCCGCTTCGAATTCGGGTCGGGGGCAGCCGTCACCCTGGCGGCGCGCTCGAACCACAACCGTCCGGCGACCACGGTGACGACCACGGACGACCCGGAGGACCTGATGGCCGCCATCTCGGCGTTCGGGAGCGCACTGAAGACGACCACGCCCGAGCGCTCCTGGCCCACGCTGCGGGGACACCCGCCGCTCGTCGAGGTGGGCGACGAACGGTCGATCCCCGGGGAACTGGTCCCCCCGTCCCCGGAAGTCCGGCTCGTCGTCCCGCCCCGGGTCGAGTTCGTCTACCCGGTCGCCCCGCTGGCCTACTACCTCGGCGCACGGGTCGTCCCCGGCGCAACTCCGCGGATAGAGACCGACGAGGGGTTCGAGTACCCCCTCGGGGCCGGGCCGTCCCCCGACGAGCGCGAGTTCGAGCGTCGCGTCGAGCGGACCCTGCGACGGGTGGTCTTCCTGGAGTGTCTCGCCCGGACCAAGGGGCTGACACAGCTCCCCCTCCGCGAGCGCGCCGACGTCGAGGGTCGGATCGACGTCGACCTCGACGCCCTCTACGACCTCGACCCCGCACCGCGGCTACGGCGGATCCTCTCGGTGTCCCACGAGTCGGTCGCCGACCGGATCCCCGACTGGGAACTGGCGAGCCACCTCGCGCCGGACCCTCAACAGGCCGAACTCCTGCCGTACCTGGTCGCGGACCTGGCGCTCGTTCGGACCCGGTCCGGTGGAACGGCAGCCGCGAACGTCGACCGTACCGAGAGCGACCAGCTCGCCGAACTGAACGAACTCCTGCGGAACGAGGACGAGGTACTACTGCGGTCCAGCGGTTCGGTCGTTCGTGGGGACGACGCGACCGACCTCGACCGCGACTACGTCCAGTTCCACGACGGGGAAAGCGACGGTATTCTCGAGGAGATATGGGCCGGTGACGCGACTCCGATAGGTGCGAGCCATACGACCCAGGAGGCGTATCGAAACCGCCTCCGGCGCGAACCCTCCGATCCCCCGATCGACGTCGCGGTGGTGTGCAACGATCCCGAGATGGCAGCGGAACTCGGAACGGCCGACATCTACGACGGCGAGGACCTCCCGTTCGACGTCCGCATATATCGGGATCTGTCGACGGCAGCACTCAGAACCCTGATCGAACATCAGGAAACCGATTTCCTCCACTACATCGGCCACGCCAACACCGAAGGCCTCCGGTGTTCGGACGGGCGACTGGACCTGGGGACGCTGACGAAAACCGGCGTCAACGCGTTCCTGCTGAACGCCTGCCAATCCTACGAACAGGGACTTTCGCTGATCGGTGCCGGCGCAGTCGGTGGGGTAGTGACTCTCGACCCCGTTCCGGACAGGGTGGCTGCCCTGGTCGGGGAGACGATGGCGCGCCTGCTCAACGCGGGGTACCCGCTTCGGTCGGCGCTCCGCGTCGTCCGCGACGAGTTCGTCATCGGAAACGACTACCTGATCGTCGGTGACGGTGGGATAGTCGTCGGACAGAGTTCCGTGGCCCCGATTTACTCACTGGGCCGGGTCGACAGTGACACCTTCACCTTCCAGGCCAAGTGGTACCCGTCGAACACCGGTGTTGGCGGGGTGGCCACGTGTCATCTGGAGGAAATCGGCTACCACCTGCTCGGAAACAGCAGCCCCGAGATCACCGTCGACCAGGAGAAACTGGAAAACTTCCTGTACCGCGAAGAGGTGCCTATCCGGGTCAAGGGGGTCTCCGACCTCTGTTGGTCGTCGGAGCTTTCGCTGGACGAGATCGATGTCCATCAAAACCAGTGATCCCTCGTTTCCGGTTACGGGCCGCCGTACGCGCTACTATCCGCGACGACCGTCCCTGCCTGGCTCAGTAGCACGAGGAGCGTGAACAGGGCGCCCATCATCCGCGGATGTTCTTTCAGGAACGCTGCCATCCTGGAGTCCGTATGGTCGGACATAGTACGATTAATTCACAGACCCGGACATAATTAATACTATTTAAAACTTTACTATATTAATTGGGTTATTTTTATTTAAATAGGATTAATAAGGATATAATGATGAGGGGTGAACCCCGCTCGGGTCCCGCAAACCGCCCGTGTGTGTTACTCGGTAAGTCAGCCTCATTTATTAATGCCCCGCAGCCATGGATTTCCAGGCACGTTTATACGTGGGATCGCGGCCGGTCCGGGATCGGGCCTCCGATCCTCCGCCCCGGACTCGCGCGCGGGATCCGCCGAGTGGTTCGAGGCCGTCCGCACCAGAGGGTCACACGCGGAGATCCCGTGACCGCCGGATCACTCGGTCCGGGGTATCGCGGCGGCGCCGGCGACGAACGCGACGAGTGCCAGCGCCGAGAGAACAGCGATGTTCGTCGCCGGGGATCCGCCGGTCCACGCCCCTTGGCCGGGGGCACCGCCGACGGTGGCCGCCCGCACGCCGCGGGCGAAGTAGGTCAACGGCGAGAGGTTGACCAGGGGTGCGAACCACCCCGGGAGCAGGTCCAGGGGGACGAACGTCTCCGAGAGGAAGAGGAGCGGGAGGCCGACGGCGTTGGCCGCAGCCACCGCGCCGTCCTGGGAGTCCGACAGGCGACCGAGCAGTGCGCCGACCCCACAGAACAGGGCGACACCGGCGGCGACGAAGGGCACCAGGTACGGCGAGGCGGCGAACCCCGCCCCGGTCAGCGCCCACACCAGCGCGAGTATCAACGCCGCCGCCAGACCGATCACGACGACGTTGACGAGCGTCTGTGCGAGCAACCACTCCGCGCGCGTGAGCGGCGTGGTCGCGAGCTTCTCGAACCGGTTGCCCTCGCGGTGGCGGGCCACCTCGCTGCCTATCCGGGTCAGCGGCGTGAAGAGGACGACGACCGCCAGGTAGCCCGGCACGTACCAGCCCGGCGCCTCGGTGAACAGGCCCCCGCCGGTGGGGGCGGTACGGACCAGCGCCCCGAAGATGACCACCAGGATGACGGGGAAGAGGAAGGTGAAGAACACGGCCGTCCGGCGCCGCACGAACGACCGCCAGTCCGCGCCGAACTGCGCGCGGAGCCGTCCGGCACGGCTCACTGCGACCCACCTCCACCGTCGCCGGCAACCTCGTTGAGGCTCCCGGCGGTCACCCGGGTCGTACCGGTACCGGTCAGGCGGAGGTAGACGTCCTCCAGCCCCGGCCGGGACCAGCGCAGGGCGGCGTACTCGACGCCCCTATCGTCGAGCGCCTCGACCACGCCGCCGATCCCCGAGGGGTCGACCCCGGGGAACGCCAGCCCGCGGTCGGTGGCCTCCACCTCGTAGGCGTCGCCGACGGCCTCCGGCCCGGCGGCCGTCTCGACCACGAGCCGTGGTGCGCCGCCGTGCTCGCGGACCAGTGCCGACGGTGCCCCCGTCGCGGCCACCTCGCCGGCCGAGAGCAGGGCCACGCGGTCGACCAGCCGCTCCGTCTCGTCGATGTCGTGGGTAGTCAACAGCACCGTCGCGCCGCCCGCCGCGAGGTCCGCGATCCGTCGCCTCACCTCGCGCCGGCCGGCGGGGTCGATGCCGGTCGTCGGCTCGTCCAAGACCAGCAGGTCGGGGTCGTTGACCAGCGCCGTGCCGAGACAGACCCGCCGTTGCTGCCCCCCGGAGAGGTTCGCGTAGCGGGTGTCGGCGGCGTCGGCCAGCCCGACTGCGTCGAGGACCGCATCGACCGGCCGGGACCGGTCGTAGAGACCCCCGTAGTACGACAGGAGTTCGCGGGCGGTGAGCCGTCCGGGCGGGGAGAACGACTGCGGGAGGACCCCCAGCCTGGACCGGTCGATCCGTCCCGGTGACGACCCGAACACGCGCACCGCCCCCTCGTCGACCGCCGTCGTCCCCGTGATCGCACGCACCAGCGTCGTCTTGCCGGCCCCGTTGGGGCCGAGCAGGCCGAACACCTCGCCCTCCCCGACCGAGAGCGAGACGCCCGAGAGGGCCGTCGTCTCGCCGTAAGTCTTGGCGACGTTCTCCACCTCGACGGCCGGATCGCTCATGTCCGGGCGAACGGCGGGGCGGGGTATGTGCCTCCCGGTTTCCGGTCGAACTGCGGCGCGGGATACGCGCCTCCCGAGTTCCGGGCGAACGGCGGTGCCGGATACGCGCCTCCCGAGTTCCGGGCGATCGACGAGGCGGTGACTCCCGGTCCCCGACCGGCACTGCCCCGGATCACCGCTCGAACGGCCGCCAGAACAGGAGCGCGACGGTCACCACGAACACGAGCGTCGAGAGGTCGTAGGACGCGGAGACGGCGATCGCGGCACCGCTACCCCCGACCGCCCCCGTGACCAGGGAGGCGACGATCGGCCACGAACACGAGACGCACGACAGCAGGCCGAGCACGCCCGAGACGGCCGCGCCCGTCGCGTCGATGATCGTCGCGTAGACCAGGTAGACGAGGGCGGCGTAGCCGATCGCCTCGAACGGGATGACGGCGACCTGGAGGTACTCGCCGCCGTAGACCAGGGCGGGCCCCCAGCCGGGGGAGACGAAGTGGACCGACAGCCCGAAGACCGGGCCGCCGCCGAGGGCGGTCCCGGGACCGATCACGCCCCCGAAGTACGCCAGCAGGAGGGCGTACCCGGCCGCGAGTGCGGCCGCGATGCGCCGGTCCCGGGCGCTCGCCGGGGCGGGGCTCGTGTGCCAGGCCGCCAGCAGGCCGACGTTGATCCACACGAACGGGTAGACGAGGTACCGGAGGCCTGTCGGCGCGCTGTCGGTCAGGGCGAAGTACCACACCACCGCGAGGAACTCCGCTATCAGCAGTCCCCCGAGCACCAGCAGCGTCTGGCGGCCCGGGAGGAGGTCGCGTGCGACGCGGTCGTGTTTGTTAGTAGCCATGGACGTGGTGGGATCAGACGACGGCGGCGTCGACGACCACCGCCAGGAGCACCGCCCCGAGGTAGGCGTTCGAGGCGTGGAACGACCGGAGGGCGGCCCGTTCGGTGCGCTCGCGGTGGAGGCGGACGACCGCCCAGAGGAAGGCGGCCCCGGCGAGGCCGCTGGTGGCGGCGTACAGCAATCCGAGGTCGGTCACCGCCGCCAGCAGCGCGGCCGCCGTCAGGGTCGCGCCGAAGTACAGCAGGACGTGCCGGCGAGTGACCGCCTCGCCGCGGACGACCGGCAGCATCGGGAACCCGCCGCGGGCGTAGTCCTCCTTGTAGGCCAGCGCCAGGTTGTAGAAGTGGGCGGGCGTCCACAGGAAGATGACCCCGGCGAGCAACACGCCGGGGAGTTCGACCCGCCCGGTGACCGCCGCCCACCCGATCAGTGCGGGGAGGGCGCCGGCCGCGCCCCCGACGACGGTGTTCTGGACCGTGTTTGGCTTCAGCAAGAGCGTGTACACGACGCTGTAGAAGACGATGGCGGAAAGCCCCAGGACCGCCGCCAGGGGGTTGATGGACAGGAACGCCGCCATCGACCCGGCCGCGAGGACGAGTCCGAAGGCCGTCGCCCGGCGCACGCCGACCTGGTCGGTCACCAGCGGACGGTCCGAGGTGCGCTGCATCCGGCGGTCGATGTCGCGTTCGAGCACGTGGTTGAAGGTGCCGGACGCGCCGATGGCGAGCACCCCGCCGGCGAGGGTGGCGGCGACCGTTCCCGGGTCGAGGGTGGGACCGGCGGCCAGGGCCATCGCGGCCACGGCGACGAGACAGAGCAGCCACATCAGCCTGGGCTTCGTCAACCGGAGGTACGCCGTCGCCCGCGCCTTCACCCGGGCCAGTCCCGTCGGCGTCTCCGGCGTGGCGTCTGGGGGCGACTCGGTGGCGAGCGAGTCGGCGGGCGACTCGGCGGCGAGCGAGTCGGCGGGGGACGATTCGGCGGCGGGCGAGTTAGCGGGGGGCGATCCGGTGGCCCCGTCCGGATCCGCCGGGTCGATCGGGGCCGAACCGTCCCGCCCCGGCGGCGAAGGGTCGGGGTCGAGCGGCCGGTAGTCCCCGGGGGTCGCGGTGGCGGCCTCCAGCGTCCACGCCAGCGAGAGCACCAGCCCCGAGAAGATGGTCACGCCGACGGCGAGGTGGGCACCCGAGAGCAGTGCGGGGGTCCCGGCGGTCACGGTCATCGCGCCGAGGCCGACCTGGACCGGGTACAGCACCAGCGGAACGGCCAGGGCCACTTTGACCCGGCGGGTCGTCGGTCCGAGCAGTGCCGCCGCTCCGCTGACCAGCGCACCGACCCCGACCGCAAGCGCCAGCAGGCGGTGCCCCCAGGCGACGGCGAGACCGGGGTCGGTCAGGGCCGCCAGGGGGGAGCCGTGGCAGGTCGGCCAGGTCGGGCAGGCCGCCGCCGCGTCGGCCACCGCGGCGGTCGCACCCGCGATCACCAGCAGGTAGACCCCCATCGTCGTCGCCCCGAGCAGTGCCGTGAACCGCCGGTGAGTGCCGACGGGCCACGGGAAACCGTCCTCGTCCGGGAGCGACGGAACCGCCCGCTCGTCGTCCGGATCCTCGGTGGTCACGTTCACTACTGCTTGCACCTCCGTGCATTTATTCGGACCGTTTTCACTCCCCTCCGATCCCGAACATCTGCGGGCGACCGCGGGTCGGACGGCCCCCGCGTTTACATAAACGAGCGCGTGGCGGAAGTCGCCGAGGCGGAGGGACTGACGATGGCCCAGGTGGCCCTGGCGTGGGTGCTCCACAGGGACGTCGTCGACGCCCCCATCGTCGGCACGACCAGCATCGAACACCTCGACAGGCCGTCGAGGCCGTCGACGTCTCGCTGTCGGACTCGGACGTCGAGTACCTGGAGGAACCGTACGAACCGGTCCCCGTCTCGGGACACGAGTGACCGACCGCACCGGGGGATCCGACACCCTCCGACTCGGGACACGAGCGACCGCACGCGCCAGTCGAATCGGGCGGTCGGTCAGTCCCGAACCCGTCCCCCGGCGGGGGTTACACTCTTTGCGGTCGGGTCCGTACTCCGGGCCGTGACCACCGTCCCCGGGGAGACGTCACCCGTGCGGATCCGACCGGCCGAGCGGGCGGACCTGCTGGCGGTCATCCGGATCGAACGGGCGTCGTTCCCGAGTCCGTGGCCCTACGAGGCGTTCGACGGCTTCCTCGGGAACCCCCGGTTCCTGGTGGCCCTCGACGACGTCGACGGGGGGAACGGCCCCGTCGTCGGCTTCCTCGTCGCCGACGTGGTCCGGACCTACGGCCGACCGATCGGCCACGTCAAGAACCTCGCGGTCCACCCGGACCGCCGCGGCGAGGGCGTCGGGTCGGCGCTGCTCTCGCGGGCGCTCTCGGTCATGGACGACGTCAGCACGGTCAAACTGGAAGTCCGCGAGTCCAACGACGCCGCCAAACGGCTCTACCGCCGGTTCGGGTTCGAACCTCTCCGCCGGGTCCCCGAGTACTACGACAACGACGAGGACGCCGTCGTGATGATCCGCGAGGGCGAGTGACCGCGGACCGCCCGTCGTTCGCCCCGGACCGTCCACTGCTCTGACCCCCGACAAGTGGTTTCGAACCGTCACGTGTGGCGTGGAACCGTCCCACACGGCCCCTGGTATCGACCGACGCGGTCGCCACGGTGCCGAGAGCGCGAACGTGAGGGGCACACGAGAAGCGCACGAGAAGCGCATAATTTCCATAAGTCATGCGAATTACGGCCGTCCGCACCGTCCTACATATCCGTACATGGTCGTTCGGGGGCCGTTCGTCCCCTCCGATTGGAATGTATCCAAGTAGAGTTGAATCGCAAGACAGCACCGCCGCGTTTCCAGTATGATCGACCCTTACATCAACTCTATCAAAATAACTTTTATATACTACCGGCCACCGACGGTTGAGCACCCGATGATCGAACGGCTCCGCCACGCCACACTGTTCGTGCTGTACCAGTTGACCGTCCTGGTCGGCATCGTCGCGATGCCGGTCGCGCTCGCCCTCGGTCGGTTCGGGCTGACCCCGCCCGTCCACCGGGCCGTCGACAGCCTCGGGGAGGCCCTCGAGGAGACCCGAGCGAGCACCGCCTGAAGCGCACGAACCCCCCGTTCTCGCCGTCGTTCTCCACGCTTCCACCGCCGGGTTTCCGGACCGACCCGCCGGGATCCGTCAGGAAGGGGGACGCCCAGTCCCGGGCCGATCCGGTGGGGCACAGGACGCCGGATCGACGGGGAGTGGGACGCCGGATCGACGGGCATCCACGCCGGCGATCCCCGCCGGTGAACGCCGCCCTTTTATGCGGTGGGGAAGTAGGGTCCGCCAATGCGTCACCCGACGGATCACCCCACGGACATCGACCGTGAGCGTCCGGGCCCCTACGAGCCGGAGGTCGGCTCGCTCCCCGAGTCGCCCGCCGACGACGAAGCACTGGAGAACGTCACGGAGACGGGCACCACGACCGCCGGCCTCACGACCGAGGACGGCGTCGTCATTGCGACGGACATGCGGGCCTCGCTCGCCGGCCGGTTCGTCGCCAACAAGAACGTCCAGAAGGTCGAGCAGATCCACCCCACCGCCGCCCTGACCCTTGTCGGGTCGGTCGGCGGCGCCCAGTCGTTCATCTCCTCGCTACGGGCCGAGGTCAACCTCTACGAGGCCCGGCGCGGCGAGGACATGTCCATCGAGGGGCTGGCGACGCTGGCGGGGAACTTCGCCCGCGGCGGCCCCTTCTTCGCCATCAACCCCATCCTCGGCGGCGTCGACGACGACGGCCACCACGTCTACTCCATCGACCCCGCCGGCGGCGTGATGCCCGACGACTACACCGTCACCGGCAGCGGCCTCCAGCTCGCCTACGGTACCCTCGAACAGGAGTACGAGGAGGGCCTCTCGAACGAGGAGGCAAAGACGGTCGCCGCCCGCGCCGTCAGGAGCGCCGTCGAGCGCGACACCGGCTCCGGGAACGGCGTCTTCCTCGCCGAAATCACGGGCGACGGCGTCGACATCCACGGCCACAAGGACTTCGACGAAGTCCTGTAGGCTCGACAGTTCTCGACTCCGTCACGCGTTATCCGGTCCGGTTCCCCCCTGGCGATCCGGTCCGGTTCCCCCCTGGCGATCCGGTCCGGTTCCCCCCTGGCGATCCGGTCCGGTTCCCGGCTTCACTCCTCGGGCGTCTCGCAGGCCAGCACCGGCCGGTCGAGTTCGAGCATGACCTCCTGGGTCGTCGAGCCGAACAGGAGCTTCCCGGTCGCCGACCGCTTGCGGCCCGACACCACCACCAGGTCGGCGTCCTCGTCCTCGGCGGTGTCGACGATCCCCACGGCGGGATCCCCGCTGGTCTCCAGGAGGCGGACGTCGTACCCTGCCTCTGTCAGGCGGTCCCGGGCCCGGCGGGCCGCGGCGACCTGGTTGACCGACGCCCCGGAGGGGTTCTCCCCGAAGACGTGCAGCACGGAGACCCGCGTCTCCTCCCGGTCGAGCGGCATGTCGGCGACGGTTCGCGCGGCCGCCTTCGCCCGCGCTTCACTGCGGTCGACGCAGAGTAACACCTCGTACATACACGGACCATCGTACGCCCGGACTAAAGGAGTAGGGACGGTCCCGGGGGCGCGGGAATCCACTCCCAGGCGGGAGGTCCCCCACTCCGTCAGGCAGTCCCGCTCCGGGACTCGACCGCCCGCTGGGTAGCGATCCGTGCGACGATGACGACCACGACGACCAGGAGGAGCGCCCCGGCGAGGAAGGGCGACTGGAAGCCCGCGGCGGCGTAGAGGGCGGCCATCGCCGGCGGGCCGACCGTCCGTCCGAGGGATCCCGCGCCCTGGGCGATGCCGAACGCGGACCCCTGGGTGGCGGCCGAGGCGGCCGCGGAGACCAGCGTCGACAGCGAGACGTTCAGGAGGCTGTTGCCCAGCGACAGCCCCGCCAGCACCACGAGCAGGGCCAGCAGATCCGGGGTGAGAAACGCCGTCCGACCGCCGGAGACCGCACGTCCGATCACCGGGGCGAACGGGAGCGCCCCGAGGCTGCAGAGCAGGAGGACGGCCCCGGCGGTCGCCAGTCGCGCTTCCTCGACCCGTCGGGCCAGGCGGCCGACGAGGACGCCCTGGTTCAACACCCCGAGGACGCCGATGAACGTCAGCAGAAGGCCGGCCTCCGTGCGGGCGAACCGCAAGCCTCCCGGATCCACCGACGAATTGCGGCGAGTTTCCGGACCCCGGAGGGTTCGCCGCCGCGTCGTCCGGGTTCCGATCCGGTTATTGTCGCCGGCGTCGTCGGTCCGGTCGATGAGCGATCCGAACGGGTCCCGGGCGGACCTCTCCGAAACCGTCGGGACCTACGAGTCCGTCGCCGAGGAGTACGAGCGCCGGCACGGCGACCGCTCGGTGGTCCGCGACCAGCGCCAGCTGTTCCTCGACGCCCTGGATCCCTCGCCCGGCGGGTCCGGGGAGCGACCGCGGGTGCTGGACGCCGGGTGCGGCCCCGGCTGGGAGTCCGCCGCGTTCGCCGACCGGGGGTGTTCGGTCCTGGCCGTCGACGTGACCCGCGCGTTCCTGGCCCAGACACGGGACCGGATCGAACGGGAAGGGGTCCCGGCCGAGGCCGCCGGGATGGACATGCGCCGCCTCGGGGTGCGGGACGACGCCCTCGACGGCGTCTGGGCGTGTGCCTCCTTCCTGCACGTCCCCCGCGAGGAGGCGCCGGGGACGCTGGCCGAGTTCGCCCGCGTCCTCCGGCCCGGCGGCGCCCTGCTGCTCGCGGTCAAGCGGGGATCCGGCGTGCTGGAGAGTTCGGCCTACGACGGCGACAGCCGGCGGTTCGTCCTCTACGAACCCGACGAGATCCGGGGGCTGGTCGAGGACGCCGGCTTCGAGGTGGAGTTCCGGGAGGTCGGCGAGGGGGAGGGCCAGGAGTGGATCGTCCTCCTGGCGCGGGCCTGAAACCGCCCCGGCCGGATCACAGCACGGGGCGAGCCCGGGTTGGGAGGAGTCCGGGAACGGATCGACTTCGGCACTGATGAGTTCGACGTGAATCGACGACCGATCCACCCTCCGTCGATGAGCAGCCCAGCCGAACGTCGGCACGGCGCGCGAGAAACGCGCGAGGGACGACCGACGGAGCAGAGCGACGGAGGGAGTCGGCTGGGGAGGGCGTGGCGACCGGCTCGACGTTCGAAGACGGAGAACGGGGGATCCGCCGGCGGGTCGATCGGTGCCGGGGCGTTCGAGCCCGGGGCCTACTCCTCGTCACCGAGCAACTGGTCGACCAGCCACTCGGGGTCGAACCGTTCGAGGTCGTCGTACCCCTGGCCGGTGCCGAGGAAGAGGACGGGCTTGCCGGTCACGTACGCGATGGAGATGGCGGCCCCGCCCTGGGCGTCGGCGTCGGCCTTCGTCAGGACGGCGCCGTCGACCTCGGCGGCGTCGTTGAACTCCTGGGCCCGGCGGACCGCGTCCTGGCCGGCGACGGCCTCGTCGACGAACAGCGTCACGTCCGGGCCGACGACCCGGTGGATCTTCGCCAGCTGGTCCATCAGCCCCTCGTCGGTGTGGAGGCGACCGGCGGTGTCGCCCAGGACGACGTCGACGTCGTTGGCCTCGGCGTACTCGACGGCGTCGTAGATGACCGCCGCGGGGTCGCCCCCCCGGTCGTGGCTGATCAGCTTCGTGCCCAGGCGGTCGGCGTGTTCCTCGATCTGTTCGTTGGCGCCGGCCCGGTAGGTGTCGCCGTTGGCGAGCACCGTCGAGAGCCCCCGCTCCTCGAAGTAGCGGGCCATCTTGGCGATGGTGGTTGTCTTGCCCACCCCGTTGACGCCAGTGAACACGACGACGACGGGCTTGTCGGCCTCGGTGACCCGGGCGTCGAAGTCGAACTGCCCGACGCTTATCACGTCCAGCAGCGACGACCGGAGGGCGTTCTCGACGAGCGAGCCGGTGGACTCGGTCACCCGCCGGGTCTCGCCGACGAGTTCCGCCTCGATGCCGTCCATTATCTCCTCGGCGACGTCGAACTCGACGTTGCTCTCCAGCAGCGCGATCTGCAGGTCGTCGAGGGGCTTCTGGAGGTCCTCCTCCTCGATGACGACCCGGCCGCGGGCGGCCGAACGGAGCTTCCGACCCAGGCCGGTGTCGTCGTCCTCGTCCGGATCGGTCGACTCCTCGGCGTCCGGGTCGGCCGCCTCGCCCTCCTCGGCGGTGGCCTCGTCGGCGGGCGGGGCGTCGTCGGCCGGGGCCTCCTCGCCCCCGGCGTCTTCGGCCTTCTCCTCGGCGGCCTCCTCGACGTCGCTCCGGAAGCTACCGATCGTGTCCTTCAGGTTGTCGAACATCGGCCCGCAGGAGGGTTACTCGTTGCCCTGCTCTTGCTGGCCCTGCATCTGCTGTTGCATCTGCTGGCGCTGGAGGCTCATCGCACGCTCTTCCAGTTCCTCGGTCTCCTCGTTGAGCCGGTCGATGTCGTCGTCGATCTCCGAGATCCGCTCGTCGATGGTGTCCTGCTTGCCCTCGAGGGTCTCGATGGCGCCGTCGACGTCGCGCTCGGCGGCGTAGCCCCCGCCCAGGCCGACCGTGACGCGGTCGATGTCGCCGATCTCGGCGTGGAGGTAGGCGTCGCCGCCGATCGGGACCTGGACCTGCGAACCGCTCTGGAGGCGCTCCATGGCGTCGATGGCCTCGTCGATCTCCGCCTTCTCGGCGTCGAGGCGCTCCTTCTCCGCGGTCAGGTTCTCGATCTGGCCCCTGATCTCCTGGATCTGCTCGGAGAGCTCCTGGATCTGCGGGTTGCCGCCGCCCGGACCGCCGCCGAGGCTCATGCCTCCACCTCCTCGACCTCGATCTGGGTGCGCTCGAGGCGGTGCTCGCTGCCGAGTTCGGCGTAGACGCGCTCGAGGGCCACGTCGTCGTTCGGTGCCTCCGTTCGCTTCTCGAACGTGGACCAGCCCCCGCGAGCCTGGAACCGTCCGCGGATCGTGTACTCGCTCATTGCTATCTACGTCTCGCGGACCGACGCGGAAGAATCTTCCTACTCCCGACCAGTGGGGAGCGTTCGGCGGGGATCCGTCGACCAGCGGGAGGCGTTCGGCGGGGATCCGTCGATCGGTGCGGGATCGTCCCCGTGCCCTAGTCGATGAACCCGAGCACGTCCTCGATCCGTCCGAGTTCGGGGCCGGTAGTGTCCCGGCCGACCACGTAGCCGTGCTCGTTGGCGACCAGGCCCGACCCCACGAGGGGTGCCCCGTAGTTGACCGTCCCGACGTCGGCGTAGCCGCCGAACAGCTCTTCGAGGTGTTCGAGCTGGGCGTCGGTCACCTTCGGGTGGCAGAGTACGCCCGCGTCGGTGGCGACGGCGGCGGTCCCGACGGTGCGGACGTCCGCGATTTCGCCGCGCTCGACGGGCACGTCCAGGGCGTCCTCGACGGTCCGGACCGCCTCGTCGGAGAGGTCGGGGTGGACGTAGGCCGCCCGGTCGTTGGCGAGGACGACGTTACCGGCGGCGTTGAGCCTGCCCGGAAGCTGGGTGACCTCGACGCCCGCTTCGGACTCTATCGTCTCGCACTCCTCCTCGATGGCGCGACCGCTGACGACGAGGCCGGAGGAGTTCCCGACCGCGAGCGACCCGACCGTCGAGGACCCGCCGATCGTGGTGGTGACGACCGGAACCTCGAACTCCTCTTCCAGGGCGTCGACGTCCTCGGCGTCGGGACCGGTCAGGACGCACCGGTCGGTCGCCCTGGCGAAGACGCCGACGTACGGGGACCCAGCGAAGGCGGTCCGTAGCACGCTGTCACTCGGCGTGTTCGGCCTCGACGACGGCCTCCGCGTCCTCCTCGAAGCGGGCCGCCCGCACCCGGAGCGTGCTCGGGGGCTTCGAGCGACCGCGCGACCAGACCGCCTCGTTTATCGAGGGGTCGAGGCGGACGCTGTCCTCGGGCACCGAGAAGTGCTTGGCGAGGTGTTCGCGGACGAGAACCATCGCCCGGTCGGCGCGCTTGTGCTTGGCCTCGGCCTTGGCCTCCCCCAGCGGGACCGTCACGATCCGTTCCTCGAAGTCGTTGGCGCTCATCGGTTACTCGTCCGTGTCGCCCCGCCGCCAGTTGCGGCGCTTGGGGTTTCGCTGGACGTCCCGGTCGGTCTTGAGGATGACCCACGTCGGGACCCGACTGTTCTGGCGCTCCAGCTTGCTCAGGCGCTTCTTCTTGGCCTTCGACTTCTTGCCCATAGTGAGCGTCATTTCCCCGGCGTCGCTTAAAGATGTGTCTCTTCGGGAGCGACCCTCGGCAGCCGCAAGACAGGGCGCGGATCCGGACCCGCCGGGAGCGGTCCGGACCGACCGGGATCCGACACTCCCGCCGGTGGATCAGAACAGTGCCAGTGGCGCCATCACCAGCAGACCGACCACCAGCCCCCCGGCGAGTTCGGGCCGGCCGCGGTTCGGCAGGTCAGCGCCGGTCTCCAGGGCCTCGGGGACGAACTCGGTCGCCACGAGGTAGACCATCGCCCCGGCGGCGAATCCGAAGCCGAAGGGCAGGAACTCGCGGGCGAGGCGCACGAACGCGTAGGCGATCACTGCCCCGATCGGTTGGGGGAGACTGGAGAAGACCGCCCACCAGACCATCCGCCACTCGCCGACGTCCATCGCCCGCAGTGGGATCGAGATGGCGACGCCCTCGGGCACGTTGTGGATGGAGATGGCGACGGTCATGAAGACGGCCAGCAGGGGCACCGACAGGCCGCCCAGGACGACGGCGTCGGCCGAATCCAGCCCCAGGTCCGCGAAGGCGACGCCGACGGCGACCCCCTCCGGGAACGAGTGGACCGTCAGGATCCCCAGGATCAGCACCAGTTTCCTGAAGTCGGCCGCCTCGTACTGCCGCGGGTCCACCTCGGCACCCTCCAGGACGCGGTGGCCGACGACCACGAGGGCGACCCCCGCGAGGGCGCCGGGGCCGATGGCGAGGAGGGCGTCGACCGGGCCACCACCGACCTCGGCCAGACCCTCGTCGACCAGGCCGAACACCGACGCCGAGACCATGATCCCCGACGCGAGGCCCCAGAGGACGACGTTCCACCGGTCGGGGATGTCCTCGACGAGGAAGAAGGGGAGCGCACCAAGGCCCGTCGCCAGGGCCGTGAGCAGTCCCGCGACGAAGACCAGCACGAGGTTCGCCAGCAACGCCATGTCGGATCCCGGCACTCCGGCCGCTTAAGTATTATCAATCCAGTTACCATTTTTCGGTCGGCCTAAACCCAGTGTCCGATCCCCGTCGTATCACGGATGTTAACGGTCCGGGGAGGTCGTACTGGTCGCACGCGAAAACGACCCGGACGGTCCCCGAGGGGCCCCGGCTAACCGCTATGCTCGTCGCCGTCCTTGCCTCTCGTATGAAGTGGAGACGCTTCGGCGAGTTCGCGGCAAGGGTCGGCGCGAAGGAAATCGAAGTCATCGTCGAACCGGGCGGGACGATCCGCGACGCCCCGAGGCGCTGTTCGAGGTGGCCCCGGGCGGGCACCCGGAGCGCCCGCAAGCGTCAGATTTTCCACGACCCCCGACCCACCTCGGTAGCGGGGGTCATGGAGCACAAGCACCATACCTGGCTCTGGCTGTTCGCCTTCGTGGCGTTCGTGGTGGGCGACTCGGTCACGACCGCCGTCGGCCTCGGTGCGAGTGCGGCCGAGAGCAACCCGGTCGCCGCGGCGGTGCTGGCGGAGTGGGGCCGGGTCGGGATGGTACTGCTGAAGGCCGGGGTCGTCATCGGTCTCTACGGGTTCTACTACTTCTTCGACCGGCTCCACCCGTACAACGTCGACGACGAGGTGGCGCTCCTCATCGGCGGCCTGGGGCTGGTCATTACCGTCTGGAACGCGTACGTGATCGTCGCCGGGTGAACGGACGTGCGTCGCCGGGGGAACGACTTTCACTCGCCAGGTCCCCCGGACGGGTATGCGGATCACCGGCGAATCCGACCTGGAGTGGACCGAGTTCGAACACGGCGAGGCCCGATTCCGGCGCAAGCAACTGGGCGAGGCGGCCGGCGGCGAACGCCTGGGGTGTAGCCTCTACGAGATGCCGCCCGGCAAGCACGGGTGGCCGTACCACTACCACAACGGCAACGAGGAGGCCCTCTACGTCCTCGCCGGCGAGGGGACGTTGCGGACCCCGGAGGGCGAACAGTCGGTCGAAGCGGGCGACTACGCCGCCTTCCCGGCCGACGAGCGCGGGGGCCACGCGCTCCGGAACGACGGCGAGGACACCCTGCGCTTCCTGATCGTCTCGACGATGGACACGCCGGACGTCACCGTCTACCCCGACGCCGACGCGTTCGGCGTCTACACCGGATCCCCACCGGGGGGCAGTGACGAGCGGCCCGTCTCCGGGTACTTCCCGAACGAGGAGGGCCTGGACTACTGGACCGAGGTGGCGGAGGAAGACGACGAGTAACGCCCCGGGTCGTGGTCGTCACCCGGAGTCGTCGGTGCCGACAGGCGGTCCCGACCGTCGGCCGGAGTCGTCGACGCCGACTGCGCCCGGCGGGTACACCGGATAAACCCCCCGGAGGAGTCCCGCACCAGCGACTCCGGTGACCCGCCGGTACTGGGAACTGCGATGCCCGACTGCACTGCCGACGCGACGTGGCACGGACCGGTAATGGACGGCGACGGCGACGTCTCCCCCGGGAGCGGCGTCTGGAGTGGCACCTACGCCACCCCGGAGACCGCGGACGCCACGGACCCGGAGGAACTGCTCGCCGCGAGCCACGCGAGTTGCTTCGCGATGACCGCCGCGTACCTCCTCGACCAGTCCGGCTACGACGTGGTCGACGTCGACGCGTCCGCGACGGTCACCCTCGAACGGACCGAAGCCGGGTTCGAGATCCCGTCGGTTCGGATCGCCGTCGACGGCGTCGTCCCCGACGCCACTGCCGAGGAGTTCGCGGCCGTCGTCGAGCGAGCCGAGGCGGCCTGTCCGGTCTCCACGGCCCTGGCAGGAACCGAGATCGAGGTCAGTACCGACTTCTCCTGATAGTTCGAGCGGATCGGGCGGTCTGTCCCGCCAACCCGGCCGACCCCCCCGCGACTATCCCCGAAAGACCGAGTGCAGGAGCTTCGACTCCGTCTTCCGGAGGTGTTCGGCGGCCGTACTCCGCGCACAGCCGATCTCTGGGGCGACGTCCTCGACGCTCGCCTCGCGCGGCGCGTCGTAGTACCTCAGGTCCAGGGCGCTCTCCAGGGCCTCCCGCTGGCGGTCGCTCAGTTTCGCCGTCGCCGCCTCGGCCGCTTTCTCCAGTCCACCGATCTCCCGGACCGTGCACTCGACGGGGTCCGGAACGCCGTCGGCGACCGCCTGGATCTCGCCGGGCGACCCCACCACGGCGATGGACTGGGTGCCGTCGGGATCCCACTCGATCGGGTGGACGACCACCAGCCGACCCCGGGTCAGGGTCTCGAACAGGTCGCCGGCGGCGTCGCCGGTGACACACCGCAGGTACGCGTCGAAGGAGTCGTCGTCGACCCGGGTGAGTTCGTAGTCCAGGACCGAGTCGATGTCAGCGAGTTCCGCCTCGAAGGCCGTCAGGTCCCCGTAGACGAAGTGCATGATCCCGAGTTCCCCGCCGGAGGCGTTCCAGTGCGTGGTCTTCGCCCGGTCGACCGAGGAGTGGTTCGCCAGCAGGTCGTACATCGGATGGATCTCCCGTTCGCGACCGTTGGCGGTGAGTTCGAGTCGGACGTGTTTCACACCGGTCGTCCGGCTGGGAACCCCTTGATCCCCGCGGCGGGCCGCTCCGACCGCTTTTAGTCCCGCGACGCCCTCGGTCGTGGTATGCGAAAGGTGACCCTCTCCGAGATGGAGTCCCGAATGGGCCCGGCCAGCGTGATCCGTCCGCTGACCGACGCGCTCGGGACGACCGACCTGGCGCTGAACTACTACGAACTCGAACCCGGGGAGTCGACCGCCTACGGCTACCACGTCCACAGCGCCCAGGAGGAGGTGTTCGTCCCCCTGGAGGGGACAATCACCTTCGAGACCGACGAGGGCGAGGTCACGGCCTCGGCGGGCGAACTCCTCCGGTTCGGTCCGGGCGAGTACCAGCGCTCGCGCAACGCCGGCGACGAACCGGCCCGGGTGCTCGTCCTCGGCGCACCCCAGGAGGCCGGCGAGACCGAGATACTCCGGGACTGCGAGTCCTGCGGGAGCCGAACCCCGCAGGACCTGGAGATGGCCGACGACAGGTCGGCGATCCTGGCCCGCTGTGCCGAGTGCGACGAGGTCACCGGGCGGTTCACCTGAGACCGGATCCCGGCAGACGCCGGCTGGTCCCCGTCCGAGCCGACCGGTGTCGCCAGTTGCCTTCGTGTCGTTGGTAACGACTTTGTCGACAGTATTGCGACGTACTCAAGAGGGGTCGGGTGCCAGGAACGGACGGGCATGAGGGTGACGGCGGACTGGGGGCTCCGCCTCCGCATGGCCGCGACGCTGGCCGGCCTGGGGGTGCTGTACCTGGGCCTTGTCGCCGCGCTGGCGAAGGCCACCGGGAGCACGGTCCTGGTGGTCGCCGGCGCGGGCCTCGCCGTCGCCGCCCAGTACCGCTACGCCGATCGGATCGCGCTCCGGGCCACCGGCGCGGAACGCGTCGACCCGGCGGCGTACCCGGACCTGCACGCGCGCCTCGTCCGCCTGTCGAGGACCGCCGGAGTGCCTGCGCCCGACCTCGCGGTCGTGGACTCGCCCGACCGCAACGCCTTCGCCGCGGGCAGGAGCCGGGAGTCGGCGGTCGTCTGCGTGACGACCGGCCTGCTGGACGCGCTGGACGGGGAGGAGCTCGACGCGGTGCTGGCCCACGAGCTGGCGCACGTCGCGCACCGCGACGCGACCGTGCTCACCCTCGTGTCCGCTCTCTCGACGGTCGCCTACGCCGTGGTCCGGCACGTCTGGTGGTTCGGGGACGGCGGCGACGGGGGGAGTTCCGGGGGGGAGTCCGGGGTTCCCTGGTTGCTGGTCGCCGTCCTCGTCTCGCTGGTCGTCTGGGCCGGCAGCTACGTGCTGATCCGTGCCCTGTCGCGCTACCGGGAGTACGCCGCCGACCGCGGCGCCGCCCTGATAACGGGGGATCCCGCGGCCCTGGCCGCCGCGCTGGAGACGCTCGCAGCCGAGGACGAGGACGAGGACGACCGCCCGGAGGAGGACCTCCGGGCTGGCGCCGGCATGAACGCGCTGTACGCCGTCCCGGGGGGATCGCGGTTCGACGTCCCGGAGATCATGCGCACCCACCCGCCGACCGAGCGGCGGGTCGAGCGCCTCCGGTCGATGGAGCGCGACCTCTCCGCCTGAACCGTGTCACCGGGGGATCGGCGGCGCTGCCGTGTCGCCGCCGGTCCGACCGCGCCACGCCGTTCCTCCATTCGGTGTCGACCGCCGATCACCGACCGCGGAGCGTCGGGTACCGATCACCGGAGGCGTCGGTGTCGCGTTCGAACGTCGGGTCGGTCACCACGCCCTCCCCAGCCGACTCCCTCCCGTCTCCCGGGGTCGCTCCCTCCGGTCGGACCCCTGCTCGACGGTCGGTCGTCCCTCGCGCGTTCCTCGCGCGCCGGGGGGACGTTCGGACGGGTGGATCAGTCTGCGGAGTCGCTCGTCGCCGCCGACGGATGTCGCCAGCCTCAAATTCCGGGGGGTCGGATCCCGGGGTAACGACCGGCGTGGGGATGGGTCACGACCGGCGGGGTCGGTCGGGGGCGACCCGCCGGAGTCGGGCCGCCCACGCCGGCGGGAGGGATCATGAGCACGCACCTGTATCACGCGCTGTTCGTCGTACTGCTGGTGGGAACCGAGGCGTTCTTCTCGGCCCTCGCGATCGTGAACCTGCGACACGGGGAACGGACGGTCCGGGAGGAACGGGAGTGGGTCGAGGAGACCCTGGACGTGGAGGACACCGAGCGGTTGACCGACTACCACCGCGCCAAGACGGGGCTCTCGCTCCTGCAGTCGTGGGTCCTGCTCGCCGGGGTGTTGCTCGTCCTCTACTCCGGCCTGTTCGCCGACGCCGTCGCGGCCCTCCAGGGGACGGGCCTGGGCGAACTCGGGGCGGGGGTCGTCTTCGTCACGGGTGCGGTCGTTCTCTACTCGGCGGCGGGGTGGCCGTTCGACCTCGTCGACACGTTCGTCGTCGAGGAGATATTCGACTTCAACAACCAGACCCCGCGGCTGTGGGTGCGCGACCGGGCCGTCTCCACTGCGATTACGGTGGCGCTGGTCGCCCCGCTCACGGCGGCCGTGCTGTGGCTGGTCGGGACCGTCGGCCCCTGGTGGCTGGCGGTCTGGGCGCTGTACGTCGTCGTCAGCCTGGCGCTGCAGGTCCTGATCCCCCGGGTGATCGCGCCGCTGTTCTACGACTTCGAGCCGATAGAGGAGGGCGAACTCCGGACCGGCGTCGAGGACGTCTTCGAGCGCGCCGGGTTCAGGTGCGAGCAGGTCTACGAGATGGACGCTTCCCGGCGGTCGAGCCACTCGAACGCGTTCTTCTCGGGCTTTGGCCGCACCAAGCGCGTCGTCCTGTTCGACACCCTCGTCGAGCACATGGAGTTGCCGGAGGTCCAGAGCGTCCTCGCGCACGAACTGGCCCACTGGAAGAAGGGCCACATCTGGAAGCTCCTGGCCGCCGGCGCGGTCCAGGCCGGGGTGGTCCTGGCCGCCCTCCAGTTCCTGCTCTCGACGGAGTGGCTGTACGCGATGTTCGGGGTTCCCGAGACGACCCACGCCGGCCTGCTCCTGGCACTGCTGTGGGTCCTGCCGGTGACCCGCTGGACCGCGCCCCTCCAGAACAGGCTCTCGCTGGCCCACGAGCGAGAGGCCGACTCCTTCGCCGTCGACGTGATGGGGGCCGGCGAGCCGATGGCCGACGCTCTGTCGACCCTGGCCGGCGAGAACCTCTCGAACCCCTTCCCGCACCCCTGGTACGCCGCCTTCCACCACAGCCACCCGCCGATCCCCGAGCGGATCCGCTACGTCCGGGAGATGGCCGGCGAGACCGACGACTCCGGGACGGGTAGCGGGGGCGACCCGGCGCCGGACCCGACCTGACCGGCCCCCGCTGGAGGGGGTCACCGCCGGCGATCCCCGTGAACAAAGCCTTTAACGGACCCAGCGCCTACCCAGGAGCAAATGGTACTCGACGATCTGGGGAGTTCGCTCCGTGGCACCCTCGACAAGCTACGGGGCAAGTCCCGCATCAGCGAGGAGGACGTCAAGGACGTCGTCAGGGAGATCCAGCGGTCGCTCCTGCAGGCCGACGTGGACACGAGCCTGGTGATGGAGCTGTCGGACTCCATCGAGTCCCGGGCGCTGGACGAGGAACCGCCGCCGGGCACCTCCGCCAGGGACCACGTCCTGCGGATCGTCTACGAGGAGATGGTCGGCCTGGTGGGGGAGTCGACCGAACTCCCCCTGGAGGAGCAGACGATCCTGCTGGCCGGCCTGCAGGGGTCGGGGAAGACCACCACCGCGGCGAAGATGGCGTGGTGGTTCTCGAAGAAGGGCCTGCGCCCCGCCGTGATCCAGACCGACACCTTCCGCCCGGGCGCCTACGACCAGGCCAAGGAGATGGCCGAGCGCGCGGAGGTCGAGTTCTACGGCGACCCCGACGCCGACGACCCCGTCCAGATCGCTCGCGACGGACTCGAAGCGGTGGGGGACGCCGAGGTGGTCATCGTCGACACCGCCGGGCGCCACGCCCTCGAGGACGAACTCGTCGCCGAAATCGAGGAGATAGAGCGGGCCGTCGCGCCCGACCGGAGCCTGCTGGTGCTCGACGCGGCCATCGGCCAGGGCGCGAAGGAGCAGGCCCAGCAGTTCGACGAGTCCATCGGTATCGACGGCGTCGCGATCACGAAGCTCGACGGGACCGCGAAGGGTGGCGGCGCGCTGACGGCGGTCAACGAGACCGGCTCCTCCATCGCCTTCCTCGGGACCGGCGAGACGGTCCAGGACGTCGAGCGCTTCGAGCCCGACGGGTTCATCTCCCGGCTGCTGGGGATGGGCGACCTGAAGCAGTTGACCGAGCGCGTCGAGCGGGCGATGCAGGAGACGGGCGAGGAGGAGGAGGACTGGGATCCCGAGGACATCCTCGACGGCCAGTTCACCCTGAAGGACATGCAAAAGCAGATGGAGGCGATGAACCGGATGGGCCCGCTGGACCAGGTGATGGACATGATCCCCGGCCTCGGTGGGGGGATCAAGGACCAGTTGCCCGACGACGCCATGGACGTCACCCAGGACCGGATGCGGACCTTCGAGGTCGTCATGGACTCGATGACCGAGGAGGAACTCGAGAACCCCCGGTCGGTCGGCGCCTCCCAGGTCCGGCGGATCGCCCGCGGATCGGGCACCGACGAGGACCGGGTCCGCGAGTTGCTCCAGCAACACAAGATGATGGAGCGCACCCTCAACCAGTTCCAGGGGATGGGCGACGCCGACATGCAGCGTATGATGAAACAGATGCAGGGCCAGGGCGGTGGCGGCGGTCCCGGCGGGATGGGGCCGTTCGGCTAGACTCGCTCGAAAAAAGCGGATTCTCGTTTTGGGCGCTCGAACGCGCCCGGGTGGATCGGGGAAGCCTACAGCGCGTCAACGAGGTTCAGGTACCCGGATCCGTAGTAGCTCTTGTCGTAGCCGGCGGGAACGTCGGCGGCACGCTCCAGAGCGCTCTCGATCTGGTTCGCGTTGTAGCCGGGGTTGGTGCTCTTGACGAGTGCGGCCGCGCCCGCGACCTGGGGGGCAGCCATCGAGGTGCCGGCGACCCAGCTCCAGTTGTACTCCACGTCCACGAGGTCGGTGCCGTCGTAGACGGGGTACGCGACCGTGTTCAGCACCATGTCCAGGTACCAGAGCGGAGCGACGGCGTCGCCGTCGTAGTACTCTTCGTAGGCCTCGATGTCGAAGTCCCCGCCGGGTGCGCCGAGGTCGACGGCGTTGGTGCCGTAGTTGGTGTAGATCGCCGGGGATTCGGCGGGCTCCTCGCCGCCGTACGGGCCGGCGTCCCACCCGAAGCCGCCCGGCCCGGTGGCGGATATGCTCATGCCCTGGGCGCCCTCGTTGGGGAGGCTGATGTAGGAACCGTCGTGTTGGAGGTCGGCCGCGTCGTTCCCGGCGGCGACCACCAGCAGGGTCCCCCGGCTGTTGGCGTAGGTCATCACCCTGTTGAGGGCCTTGCCGTAGAACGATCCCAGTCCCTGACGGGGGATCGGGTAGGCCCCGAGGCTCAGGTTGGCCACGTCGGCGTCAATGGCGGCGCTGTAGACGACCGCTGCGAGGACGTCACCGAACGACCCCTGGACGAACGGCGAGAACACCCGGCAGTCGACGAGTTCGGCACCCGGTGCAGTGCCGATCGTTCCGAGACGCCCCCTAGCACCGGCAATGCCGGCGACGTGGGTGCCGTGGTAGCCGGCTATCGGCCTGCCGGCGCCGTACCCGTCGCCGGTGAAGTCCCGGGAGAGGCCGACGTCGACGTCGAGGTCCGGGTGACCGGCCGCGACGCCGGTATCGAGGATGGCCACCCGAGTCCCTTCGCCGATCGTCTTCCCGAGGGCGTCGGCCACGTTCAGGTCCTGCTTGTCCCACTGGTAGGGATAGAAGACAGCCTCGGTACTCACCCCGGAGTCGACGCTGGCGTCGTCGGGGCTCACGTCGGCCTCCTCGACGGACGGGGCCCGAGTGTTCACCGGTTCTCCGGCGATGTCGGGTCCGTGGCCGAGTTCCCCCTCGGGATCCGGCGCGTAGCTTTTGACCCCCCGGGAACTCTGCAGGACCGACTCGTCGCCCCGTACGACCGCCAGGTCCACGCCCGGCATCTCGTGGACCACGTCCACTCCGTCGGGTATCGCGTTGCCCTTCGTCCGGACGATGAACCGGTCGCCGTCGCCACCGGAGGCGGACACCGCGGTCGATCCGACCGCGATCCCGCCGAGTACTGCGCCGCTGGCTTTGATCACCGAACGCCTGGTACGGTCTACCATTGCGGCTCCAAATTCTACCCGAATCCTCTTTAATTATTCTAAACTGAATTCGTAATTCTTTGAATCGTAAACGTCAAAGGAATAATTTCCGAAGGATCGGTTGGTGAACGCAGTGATCGCCCCGGGAAACCGAGGCGAGGACTGTATTGGAAGGCCGTTCAGCGGTTCAGCGTGTGGATGGCCTCGCCCATCGCGTGTTCGGCGGCTTCCATGACCGCCTCGGCCAGCGTGGGGTGGGTGTGGACCGTCGAGGCGACGTCCTCCAGGGTCGCGCCCATCTCGATCGCCAGGCCGAGTTCGGCGATCAACTCCGAAGCCTCGGGGCCGACGACCTGTGCGCCCAGGACGAACCCGCTCGGTTCGTCGGCCACGATCCGGACGAACCCCTCGGCGTGGCCGGTCGTCAGCGCCCGGCCCGAAGCCCTGAAGGGGAACTGGCCGACGACCGGGTCGAAGCCCTCCTCCGACGCCTCGTCCTCGGTCAGCCCCACGGTTCCGATCTCGGGGTCCGTGAACACTGCAGCGGGGATCGCCTGGTAGTCGATGGCCGACGGTTCGCCGGCGATGACCTCGGCGGCGACCGTCCCCTCGGCACTCCCCTTGTGGGCGAGCATCGGTTCGCCGGCGACGTCGCCGACGGCGAAGATGTGCTCCTTGTTGGTCCTGGCCCGGTCGTCGGTGGGAACGAACCCGCGGTCGTCGGTCTCGACGCCCGCCGCCTCCAGGTTCAGGGTGTCGGTGACGGGTTCCCGCCCGACGGCGACGAGTACCTTGTCCGCGTCGAAGGCCACCTCGCCGCCGTCGGCCGCGGCCTCGACTTCCTCCGCGGCCTCGGTGTGGACGCGGATCCCCTCGTCGGTCGACTCCCACCCGCTGGCGGTCCGGCCGAAGTAGAAGTCGATCCCCAGTTCCTCGGCGCGGTCGCGGACGACCTCGGCCACGTCGTCCTCGTAGCCGGGGAGGACGTCGTCGAGCATCTCCACGACGGTCACGTCGGCACCGACCTTGGCGAACACCGTCGAGAGCTCCATCCCGATGTAGCCGGCCCCGACGACGACGAGGTCGTCGGGCACCGTGTCCAGCGCCAGGGCCTGCCGCGAGTCGAGGACGGGGTCGTCGTCGAACGAGAACCCGGGGATCTCGATGGGCCGGGAGCCGGTGGCGACGATGGCGTGTTCGAACGCGAGCGTCTCGGCGCCCTGGCCCTGGCCGCCGTGGGCGACCCGGACCCGACCGTCGTCGTCGAACTCGGCGCGGCCCTCGACGAGGTTGACGCCGTTGGCCTTGCAGAGCTTCTCGACGCCGCCCGTTAGCTGGTCGACCACGCCGTCCTTCCAGTCGACCATCTTCGAGAGGTCGACCGCGGGCGCGGCGTGGATCCCCATCTCCTCGGCGTGTTCGGCCTCGTACTTGAGGTCCGAGGCAGTGATCATCGCCTTCGAGGGGATACAGCCGTGGTTGAGGCAGGTCCCGCCGTAGGCGTCCTTCTCGACCAGCGTGACGTCCAGGTCCAGTTGGCCTGCGCGGATCGCCGCTACGTAGCCGGCGGGCCCGGCGCCGATGACGAGGACGTCCGTGCCCGTTTCGATGTCTCCGACGACCATTACCGGACCCTTTCTCGGTGGGCCGCTTTAATGGTGCGATCCGCAAGTTTTGCCCCGGCCGACGGTCCACACCGAATCCACGCACCGCCGTTCGTCCCGTGGTCGCGGTCGTCCCCGGGGATTTTTCACCGCCGACCCCCGAGGTGCGGACAGCAATGAGCCGGGCGCGAAAGCCCGACTGGCTGAAGATCCAGCCACCCTCGGGGCGGGAGTTCGCGGACATCAAGCAGACGCTCCGGGACCGGGACCTGCACACCGTCTGCGAGGAGGCCAACTGCCCGAACATCGGGGAGTGCTGGTCGGGCGACGCCGGCGACGGCGGCGGGACCGCGACGTTCATGCTGATGGGCGACCGCTGCTCGCGGGGCTGTAACTTCTGCGACGTGAAGACCGGGGGCATGGAGCCACTGGATCCGGACGAACCCGAGAACGTTGCCGACGCAGTCGCCGAGATCGGGTTGGATTACGTGGTTCTGACAAGTGTCGACCGCGACGACCTGCCCGACCAAGGCGCGGGCCACTTCGCGGAGACCATCCGCGCCATCAAGGAGCGCCACCCGGGCATCCTCGTCGAGTCGCTCGTCCCGGACTTCCAGGGCGAACCCGACCTCGTCCGCAAAATCATCGACGCCGAACCGGACGTGATCGCTCACAACGTCGAGACCGTAGAGCGCCTCCAGCGCCCGGTGCGGGATCCCCGGGCGGGCTACGAGCAGTCGCTGTCGGTGCTCGAACAGGTGGACCGGGAGTCGGACATCCACACCAAGACGTCGCTGATGCTCGGGGTCGGCGAGTACGACCACGAGGTCTACCGGACCCTGGCGGACCTGCGCGAACGGGGCGTGGACGTGGTGACGCTGGGGCAGTACCTCCAGCCTTCCCGGTCGCACCTCGACGTCGGCTCGTACGTCCACCCCGCGAAGTTCGAGACCTGGCGCCGGGTCGCCGAGGAGGAACTGGGCTTTCTCTACTGCGCCTCGGGACCGATGGTCCGCTCGTCGTACAAGGCCGGGGAACTGTTCGTCGAGGCGTTGCTCCGGGAGGGGGAGTCCGTCGAGGCCGCCCGGGAGCGGGCCCGCGCGGCAGGGGACTGACCGCGTGGCCGAGGACTCCGGGCTCGGCACGTTCGGCGCGTTCCTCCGGCTCTCGGCGGCCAGCGGCGTCGCCCGGGTCCGCGACTTCGCTGCTGTCGCACCTGGCGAAACTTTTGAATATCGAACCGGCGAAAATTGGTCCGTTGGGATGGAGTGTGACAACTGTCGTTCGAAGGTCAACGACTCGACGCCAAGGTGTCCAGAGTGTGGGTACCATCCGCGGCGGGCGTTGATCGCGAGCGGTCTGGCGTACGTCGTTTTCGGTTACGTGTTCGTGTTCGGCTCGTTCGGGATCCTGTTCGTCACCTGGGGAACAGTCGGGTTCGTCGCGTCGATGTTGGGGGTTCTGGTCGGGATCGGCATCGTATTCTACGGACTCGGGATCGCGTTCGCCGGTACAAGGGCCACAGTGGACGACGACCTCGACGGGTACCTCTTTCCGATACTCCATTGAGCATCGGCCAGCGGCCTCTCCGTTACACGAGCGGTCGTCGGATCCCGGCCTGCGCCCGACCCCTCGTTCCGTCGAACCGGAGACTTTTGTTTTTCACGTCGGAACACCGGCACATGGTGGAGTGTGACTCCTGTGGTGCGACGGTCGACGAGGAGGCGACCACGTGTCCGAACTGCGGGTACTCGCCCCGGAAAACGCTTCTCCTGAACGGCGCGGTGTACGCCGCTGTTATGGCCCTCATCCTGTTCGTTGGAGCTCCCCTCGTGGCGAGCCTGGGTGCCCCGATCCTCCACACCGGGATCGTAGCGTTCGTGCTCTCTCTCCTCACGGGGTACTACGGGCTGTACCTCATTCTGATGGGTGGATCCGCGACTGTCGCAAAGCCCCTCGATGGCTACCTCGGCCTCGTTATCGATTGAGTTCACTGCTCGCGCACGACGCTCGTTGGTCCCGCGACCGGTCCTGAGGTAGCACCGATCGCCACCTGGAGTCGGACCACGATGGCTGACCGGGTCCCCGGTTCGTGGCCTCGGGTCCTCGGCGGATCTCCGGTTCGCCTCTGGTCGGATCCCCACCGTCCAGGCAAGAATCGACCGATGAGTAACGTATTTACGAAACGCATTTACCGCGAGGTGTCGAGAATCCACACATGCAGGGGTGGATCCCGCCGTGAGCACGCTCCAGCGAGAACCGCACGACCGGGTACAGGTACTCGACGACACCGGTCGGGTGCTGGACGACGCGGAGGTGCCGGACCTCGACGACGAGACGATGGTGGAGATGTACCGCCAGATGCGCCTGGCGCGACACTTCGACGAACGGGCGGTGAGCCTCCAGCGCCAGGGTCGGATGGGGACCTACCCGCCGCTGTCGGGCCAGGAGGGCGCACAGATCGGCAGCGCCCACGCCCTGGAGGACGACGACTGGGTGTTCCCCTCCTACCGCGAACACGGGGCCGGCCTCGTGCGGGGCCTGTCCCTGAAGCGGACCCTCCTGTACTGGATGGGCATGGAGGAGGGCAACCAGATCCCCGAGGAGGCCAACATCTTCACGGTTGCGGTGCCCATCGCCACCCAGATTCCCCACGCGGCGGGGGCGGCCTGGGCATCGAAGCTCAAGGGCGAGGAGAAGGCCTTCCTCTGTTACTTCGGCGACGGCGCCACCAGCGAGGGGGACTTCCACGAGGGGATGAACTTCGCCGGCGTCTTCGACGCCCCGGCGGTGTTCTTCTGTAACAACAACCAGTGGGCCATCTCGGTGCCCCGCGAGCGCCAGTCCGCCAGCGCGACCCTCGCCCAGAAGGCCGAGGCCTACGGCTTCGAGGGCGTCCAGGTCGACGGGATGGACCCGCTCGCCACCTACAAGGTGACCCGCGATGCCGTCGAGAAAGCCAAGAACCCCGACGAGGCCGACGTGAACGAAGACATCGGCCACGCCCGGCGGCCGACGATGATAGAGGCGGTCCAGTACCGCTTCGGCGCCCACACCACGGCGGACGACCCCTCCGTCTACCGGGACGAGGAGGAGGTCGAGCGCTGGAAGCAGAAGGACCCCATCCCGCGGATGGAGACGTTCCTCAAGTCGACGGGCCGACTGGACGACGAGGACGTCGAGTCCATCGAGAACGCGATAGAGGAGGCGGTCGCCGACGCCATCGAGGAGGCCGAGGCCGTCGAGGAACCCGACCCCGAGGAGATGTTCGCCCACGTCTACGAGGGGATGCCCCGGCGACTCCAGGAACAGATGGACTGGTTCGAACGGATCCGCGAGGAGTACGGCGACGACGCACTACTGGAGGAGTAACAATGGCAGCCGAATCACAGAACCTCACGCTCGTACAGGCGGTTCGGGACGGACTGCACGCGGAGATGGAACGGGACGAGGACGTCCTCGTGATGGGCGAGGACGTCGGCGTCAACGGCGGCGTGTTCCGCGCCACCGAGGGACTCTACGACGAGTTCGGCGAGGACCGGGTGATCGACACCCCACTGGCCGAGTCCGGCATCGTCGGCACGGCCGTCGGGATGGCCGCCTACGGCCTCCGGCCGGTCGCCGAGATGCAGTTCCTGGGGTTCATCTACCCCGCGTTCGACCAGATAATCTCCCACGCGGCCCGCCTGCGGACCCGCTCTCGCGGACAGTACACCTGCCCGCTGGTCGTGCGGGCGCCCTACGGCGGCGGGATCCGCGCCCCCGAGCACCACTCCGAGTCCTCGGAGGCGTTCTTCGTCCACCAGCCGGGTCTGAACGTGGTCATCCCCTCGACCCCCTACGACACGAAGGGGCTACTCACCGCCGCGATCCGGTCGAACGACCCGGTCGTCTTCCTCGAACCGAAGCTCATCTACCGGTCGTTCCGCGAGGACGTCCCCGAGGAGCCCTACACCGTCGAACTCGGCGAGGCCGCCGTCCGGCGCGAGGGCTCGGACATCTCCGTGTTCACCTGGGGCGCGATGACCCGGCCGACCCTCGAAGCGGCGGAGAACCTCGCCGGCGACGTCGACGTCGAGGTCGTCGACCTCCGGACGCTGTCGCCGCTGGACGACGAGACCATCGTCGAGTCCTTCAAGAAGACGGGCCGCGCCGCGGTGGTCCACGAGGCCCCCAAGACCGGCGGCCTCGGGGCCGAGATAGCGGCGACCATCCAGGAGGAGGCGCTCCTCTACCAGGAGGCCCCCGTCGAGCGGATCACCGGCTTCGACACGCCGTTCCCGCTCTACTCCCTGGAAGACTACTACCTGCCGGAACCGGCACGGATCGAGGACGGCATCCGCGACGCCGTGGAGTTCTGACCATGGTGTTCGAGTACCACCTCCCGGACGTCGGCGAGGGCGTCGCCGAGGGCGAGATCGTCGAGTGGCTGGTCGACGTCGGCGACAGAGTCGAGGAGGACCAGGTCCTCGCGAAGGTGGAGACCGACAAGGCCCTGGCGGACGTCCCCTCCCCGGTCGACGGCACGGTCAGGGAACTGCTGGCCGAGGAGGGCGAGGTCATCGAAGTCGGCTCCGTGTTCGTCACCAGGACCGCCGGATTCGTCCGCGCCGCCGGACTCGGCCGCGGCCCGTACGTCGCCCTCGTATTCCTCCCGGGACGGCGAGGCGGTGTTCAGATAAGCCCCGAGCACCCGACGGCTCGCCCGCGAACTGGGCGTCGACCTCGCCGCCGTCGAGGGGTCCGGCCCCGGCGGCCGGATCACCGACCAGGACGTGCGCGCCCACGCCGAGGGCGGCGCGGCCGGCGGTGCGGCCGCCGAGGCCGACACCGGGACCGCCCAACCGGCCGACACCGTGGACGTGGAGGCCGAACCCGTCGACTCCGGGGCCGCCCCCGCCGACATCGGGGCCGCCGACCGCGACCGGACCTTGGCAGCGCCGGCCACCCGCCGGATGGCACGCGAGGAGGGCGTCGACATCGACGCGGTGCCCGCCACGGAGGAGCGCGACGGCGAGGCGTTCGTCACGCCCGAGGCCGTCCGCGAGTACGCCCAGGCCCAGCAGCGCGCCCAGGCCGCCGACACGACGGCGCTGGCCCGCCGCGAGGAGCCGGCCGCCCGCGAGGAGCGCGAGCCATACCGCGGGGTGCGCAAGACCATCGGCGAGGCGATGGAGCGGTCGAAGTACACCGCCCCGCACGTCACCCACCACGACGACGTCGACGTCACCGAACTCGTCGAGACCCGCGAGCGCCTCAAAGAAGTCGCCGAGGAGGAGGGGATCCGCCTGACCTACATGCCGTTCGTGATGAAGGCCTGCGTCGCCGCGCTGAAGGGGTTCCCCCTGCTCAACGCCCAGCTCGACGAGGAGAACGGGGAAATCGTCAAGAAGCACTACTACAACCTCGGCGTCGCCGCCGCCACCGACGCCGGCCTGATGGTGCCCGTCGTCGACGACGTCGACCACAAGGACCTGCTCCAGATCGCGAGCGAGACCAACGAGGTCGTCCAGAAGGCCCGCGACCGCACCATCTCCATCGACGAGATGCAGGGCGGCACCTTCACCATCACCAACGTCGGCGGCATCGGCGGCGAGTACGCCACCCCGATCATCAACTACCCCGAGGTGGCGATCCTGGCGCTGGGCAAGATCGAACAGAAGCCCCGCGTCGTCGACGGCGAGGTCGTCCCGCGGTACGTCCTCCCCCTCTCGCTGTCGTTCGACCACCGGGTGATCGACGGCGCCCTCGGCGCACAGTTCACCAACGAGGTCAAGAAGTACCTCAAGGACCCCGAGCTGCTCCTCCTGGAGTAGGGGGATTCACCTCTCCCGTCTGATTCCCTCCGTTCGGTCCGAGATTCCTCCCGCGCTAGGGATCCGGCTCCGTCTTCGATCACCCGGTCCGGCCGTCCACACGGCGCGCGGGACGCGAACGGAGTCCTCGCGAGCGTCAGCGAGCGAGGGCCAGGAAGTCGCAGCCCGCGCAGCGAAGCGAGCAGGACCGTCTTCCGTTGTGAGCGTCCTCGCGCGAGGGGCGAGCATCGTAGTCGTCCGAACGACCGGCGGAGTGAGGACGACGAGAAGCGCAGTCGGTTGGGGAGGATCGAGGTCCGTCCGGGTGGACTGAAAGGGGCCGGTCCGCTCCGGGACGACGGACGAAGCAAGCACCAAAGCGACTGACTGGAGGGAAGGAGCGAGGAGCGCAGCGAGTTCTTCGACCGGAGCGGACCGGGGGCTTTCGAGTCGTTTCGACCGAACATGATTTCGTGATGCAGGGGATCAGTCCAGCACCGACCGACCGAGTCACTCCCCCGTGCGACCCTGAAGCGCCACCCGTAGCGCCCGCACTTCCTCCAGCACCGCCTCCCACTGCTCGACGGTGCCCGGGAGGTCGCGGTCCCCGCCTTCGCCGCGGTGGCGTGCGATCTCCTCCTCGACGAGTTGCTGGACCGACCGCGGGTCGTCCACCCGGGGGAAGCTCATCTCCTTGCTCTCGCCGCCGGCGGTGTCGAACTCGACGGTGCCCCAGCCCCGGAGGTTGCCGATCACTCCCTGGGAGTAGGAGACGTTCTGGAGCGAGTCGTACTCGATGGCGGTCACCCGGCGGGAGACGATCCCGGACTTCCGGTAGAGGCCCCCGGTCGTCACCACGTAGTCGGTGTTTCGCACCCACAGGTAGGTCGCGACCGGCGGGACGACACCGAAGACCGCCAGCCAGGTGGGGATCTGGGGGACCGCGACGGCGAGGGCGACGATCACGATGCCCGCCACTGCCCCGGGGATCACCGTCTGGATCCGCGGGCCGCCCTGCCACCGCAGTTCCTCGTCCGGGTCCAGCGAGAGCCACGGCGGCGCGCTCCCCTCACTCGGCGCGCCGGTCGTCATCCTCCTCCTCCATCGGGGCCCAGTCGACCTCGCCGTCGCCGCTCCCCGCTCCGTCGGGGTCCTCGCCCTCGATCAGCGTCCGGTCGGGGTCCTCGTCCTCCAGAAGCGTCCGGTCGGGGTCCTCGCCCTCCACCGGCGTCCGGTCGGGGTCCTCGCCCTCCACCGGCGTCCGGTCGGGATCCGTCGCGGATCCGCCGTGGTCCCCGGCCGTCGATCCCTCGCCGTCCCCGGCCGTCGATCCCCCGGCGTCGACCCCGGCACTCGCCTCTGCGGTGGTCCCGGCGGTCGCTCCGCCCTCGACGGCCCGGCGGATCTCGCGGAGTTCGCCCAGGATCTCGTCGAGGACGTCGGCCTTCCCGCGCTTCTCCTCCTCGCTTTGCCGGGACCGGCGGATCTCCCGGTTGATCATCTCCTGGACCTCCTTCGGGTCCGGGACGGCCTGGAACTGCATCTCGACGCCGCTCCCGCCGGCCGTCGAGACGTTGACGTTGCCGTAGCCGACGCTCTTGCCGATGACTCCCTGGCTGAACGAGATGTCCTGCACGTTCCCGAACTCTATCTTCTGGACGTCCCGCGAGAGGATGCCCGTCTTCTTGTAGAGGCCCGAACTCGTCACCACGTAGTCCGTGTTCTCGCGGTTCAGGTACCCCGCGAGCAGGAACGGGAGCCCGATCAGCACCAGCGAGAGGGCCACCGCCGGGAGCAACTGGTAGATGTGTGGCTGGCCGCTCCAGAGTACTTCCTCGTCCGGTTCGAGCGTGATCCAGTCGAACTCGCTCTCCGCGCTCATGTCGCCCACTACCGCGGAGGGGATTATATAACCTGCCGGCAAGAATTCCCGGGAGCCCGGTTCTCGGAGACCCGCCATGGGGCGTCGGAAGGATCCACCGCTCCCCGGAACCGTCGGCGGGACTGCCCCGATCCGAGGTAGCTAAGGGATCCCCCCTCGAACGCCCACTCCGAGGATGCCGGCGACCGAGGCCGTCTGCTTCGACCTGGACGACACGCTCTGTGTCCCCGACGTCGACGACGCGGAACTGCACGCGGCGGCCTTCGACCGGGTGGACGCCGACCCCTTCTTCACCTGGGACGACGTGAACGCCGTCGACCCCCACTCGCTGCCGACCGCCGGGACCCTGGAGGGGTTCTTCGAGAACCTCTTCCGGCGGGTCGCCGCGGACGTCGGCGGCGACCCGGCGCACGCACCGGCCCTGGCCGAGGCGACCGCCGCGGTCCTCGACGACGCCGACCCCGCGTTCAGGGAGGGGGCGCAGGAGGCGCTCCGGTACGCCCGCGACCGGTACGAGGTCGCCCTCGTGACCCAGGGCCCCGAGGACCGCCAGAGCGAGAAACTGGAGGCCCTGGGGATCGCGGACGCCTTCGACGCGACCGTCTTCTGTGCCTCGGAGCCGGACCTGGCCCCCAAGCCCGACCCGGCACCCTTCCGGCGGGCCCTCGCCGACCTCGACGCGGCGGCCGCGGAGACGGTCCACGTCGGGGACTCGCTCCGGGGGGACGTCGCCGGGGCCCACGGGGCGGGGCTCCACTCGGCCTGGGTCCCGACCGGTCCCGTGCCCGAGGCGCCGGATCCGGAACCGACCTACCTGCTCGACTCGCCCGGCGACCTCCCCGAGGTGCTCTGATCGCCCCTGGCGGTCCCCCGAACCCCGTCGAGCAAGGGGTGACGTGGGACGGATCCGCACGACGACGCCGGCCGTCGCGGTCCCCGCAGGCTTAAGTCCGCCCCCCGAGTTCCGTGGAATATGGATTACACGCTCACGGTCGGCGGTTCGGATCGGCGGGTACCGGGCGGCACGAACCTGCTGCTCATCCACCCCAGCACCGGCGAGACCGACCGCATCGACACCGACTTCCTGCGGACCGACACCGACCGGTTCCTGGTCGTCTCGACCCGGACGACCGCCCGGGAGGTCCGACAGAAACTCGACTACTACGACGTCGACGAGGAACGGGCGGTCATCCTCGACACCCTCAGCGTCGAACGGGGCTACTCCCGGCGGCCCAGCGAGAGCGTCCACTACGTCGCCGCCCCCGACGACGCCGACGCCATCGTCGAACAGGTCGAACGGTTCCTGGTCGAGCACGACGGCAAACTCCGGGTGAGCTTCGACTCGATCACCGAACTCGCCTACTACGCCGGCGACGAGGCCGCCCGCGACGCCGTCGAGCGGATGGTCGAACTCGTCGCCGACGCCGGCGCGATCGGCCTGTTCCACCTCTCCGAGGAGGTCCACGACCCCGAGGAGATAGACGACTACCGGTCGCTGTTCGACGGCACCATCGAACTCGACGAGGACGGCACCATCGACGTCGGCATCTGAGCGGGATCCGCCGCGACGACGCCCTCCTCGATCACTCCGACAGGTACTCGACGCCCGCCTGGATCACTCCGACGGTTGTCGGACGCCCACCGCCCCGGTCACTCCGACAGTTGCTCGAAGGTCTTCTCCGCCCAGGCGACCGCGAAGTCGGCGCCGCGTTCCCGGTAGGCGTCCGTGTCCAGCGCCGAGAACGGCGACGGGACGTCGACGTCGTGCTTCAGCGCCGAACACGCCAGTTCGGTCGCACCGGGCACCGACAGCTCTCCCCGTGCGACGGCACCCGAGAGGTCGGAGAGCCGGGGTTCGAGGCGCTCGCCGGCGTCCCACCAGGCCACCGCCAGCGGGCGGTCCGACCAGCGGGCGAAGACCTCGCGGGTCCGCAGGCCGACCCACCCCGCGTACAGCGCGGCCGCCACCTGGAAGGTCCCCGCGGGGTCCCCGCCCACCGCCGCGTCCAGGTCCCGGTACCGGTCCTCGAAGAAGCCCGGGAACGCCTCCGGCACCCCCAGGCCCACCTCGACCAGCGCCTCCGCGACGAGGAAGTCGACGAACCCCTCGGGCGACCCCTCGACGCGGGGCTTTACGATCACCACCGGCGGGTCGGTCTGGCGGGTCCAGGTCACGCTCCCGTCGCTCGGGAGGCCGACCGTCGTCAGGTCCGAGGCGCACCGCTGTAGCACCTCGGGGGCGTCGTCCGGGAACCACTCGGCCGGGTACGAGACCGTCTCCAGGGAGTCGACCAGTACCCCCAGTTCGACGGTACTGTCCGGCCCCAGCGTCTCGAAGTCCCGGTCGGCGTCCAGCACCAGTGCCTCGGGCGCGTGCTCCGCCCTGACCCGGTCGACGTCCGCGGAGAGGTCGCGTCGCTCGAAGCTCATGTGTCGTTGGCGGTACGCACGACCGATCCGACGAGCGTTCGCTCCCGGCCCCGATCCGCAAGGCCGGTCACAGCGTCAGCACCGTGTTGACCACCAGTGCGACCGCCAGCAGCGCCGACACGAGCGAGGTCGCGAGGACGATCTTCGTAGCGCGGCTCATGCGCGGGGGAACGGCGGGCCGGCGCTTAAAATCCCCGTCTCCCGGATCGCGAGGCGGGCCGGCCCGTCTTCCGATCGCCGAACGGAGCGCCGCCGAGCGACCCCCGGACACGGCCTCACTCGTTCACGAAGGCCGTCTCGACGTTCGAGCGGGCCACCTACGTCGGCTACGCCATGCGGACACGGCCTCACTCGTTCACGAAGGCCGTCTCGACCCCGTCCGCGACCGTCGCGCCGGCCGCACAGACCGGGTGCTCGAACTCCAGGTCGTAGGCGTCCCTGGCGGCCTCGGCCGCCGAGTCCGCCGCGAACGCGAACGGCTCCGGCGCGTCCCGCTCGTAGGTCGCCACCAGCGTCGGCTCCCCCACCTCGCGGACCAGCAGGGCGTCCCGGCGGACGATCCCCGCGTGTGCCCCGTCGGCGGCGACGACGCCGGCGATCCGCGGGGTGTCGTAGTCGTCGCGCTCGAAGTCCAGCGCCAGCAGCGCCGTCGCCAGGGCGTCCCGGGCCGGGTACCCCAGTTCGAGTTTCTCGGCGACCGGGTCGACGTGCGACCCGTTTCCCAGCACCGCCAGGTCGCCGCCGGGGCGCTCGACCGCCCGGAGGCAGTTGTACGAGACGTACGGGTTGTCCGGCGGCGGCGCGTCCTCGGTGGGCCCGACGGTCAGGACCCCCGGTTCGCGCTCGCGGATCCGCCGGTTCGGGAACGACCGCGAGGAGACCCGGTAGGCACCCACGCCCGGCGCGACCACCAGCAGACGTCCGACGTACATATGAGAGGTGTGGGGAGATCCGGGTTTGTAGGTGTCGGTTGGGGGTGCCGGGCCGGGACGATGGGATCCCCCTTCGGGAACCGGTCCCTTCTGTTTCACTTTCACTACGGCTGGGTCGGAGATATGTTCCGGGCGGGAGGAAGAGTGATCGATGCGAACGTCGGAGTCCGAGTGCATCGAGGCGTTACGGGAGGCGGCGGAGATTCTGGGTGAATCCCCGACGAGAGCCCAGTACGAGGACCTCGGGTTGACCCCCGCACAGGGGACGATTAAGCGCGTGATGGGAAGTTGGAACGAGGCAAAGGAGGCGGCTGGCCTGTCGACGACCGACTACCGGGAGGCGGGAGTCGGAACAGTCCAGCCGAAACCGGAGGACGTAGAGTTGGCGGACGACGAGGAGTGGGAGGAACTGTCGGCCCACCAGCGGTGGTACCGGGCGAACCGGGAACAGTCGCGCGAGCGCAAGGAACGGCGACGCCGGAAACTGGTCCGGTGGGTGTACGAGTACAAGCGCGACAACTGCGAGTGCGCCCGCTGTGGCGAGGGCGATCCCGCCTGTCTGGAGTTCCACCACCGGGAGGAGTCCGAAAAGGAGTTCAGCGTCTCGCGCCGGGCCAACCGGGGACACTCGGTCGAGAACATTCGAGCCGAGATCGATCGCTGTGAAGTGCTCTGCGCGAACTGCCACCGGAAGGAACACTACGAGGTGCCGCCGGATCCGGACGACGGAAAACGATAGGATTTAGTAGCGGCCGCACCAACGATGTGTCAGAGTCCCGTAGGGTAGTGGCCAATCCTTCGAGCTTCTGGACGGGAGCGAGGAAATTGCCCTCCTTCCGGGAAACGGCTCGAGACGGAGGTTCGAATCCTCCCGGGACTATGACTCCTGACGTCCGATCCCTGCAGCCACGCGTATCGATCCGAAACCTCGAATCCCGTCCCGGGCGCTTCGTTCGGCGACACGACGAGGAGCGATCCGCCGGGCCGGCGGCTCACTCCTCCTCGTCCTCGTGGGCGGTGCCGGCGACGTAGCCGCTGACGTTGCCGTAGTTCATCGCGGCCGCCAGCGCGATCGCGATGACGAGGACGACGAGCGTGGAGACGGAGTTCAACAGGTTCAGGTTCTCGGCCGACGCCTTCGTGATCTTGCCGAACATCCACTGGGTTAGCGGGGTGACCTCGACGCCGCTGACGAACAGCGCCCGGATGTAGTCCTCGAACGAGCGGACCCACGCGAACAGGAACCCGGCGGCGATCGCCGGCGCGATGACCGGGAACGTGACGTCCCGGAAGGTGGTCAGGGGGTCCGCGCCGAGGTCGCGGGCGGCCTCCTCCAGGGATTCGTCGAAGGTGTACAGCCGGGCGGTCACGATGAGCAACACGAAGGGGAGCCCGTACAGCGAGTGGGTGAGTACGGTCGCCAGGAACCCCGGCTCCACCGGGAGCAGGAACTGGAAGTAGAACCGGAGGCCGACCCCGAGGATGACGCCGGGGATGATCATCGGGACGATCCCGAAGGTGCGGTAGAGTTCCCGGAACCGGAACCGGTAGCGGGTGAGCGCGAAGCTCGCCAGCACGCCGATGGCGGTCGCGATCGTCGCCGACAGCGTGGCGATGCCGAAGCTCGTCACCACGGAGGACTGCAGGTCGGCCTCGCCCGGCACCCGCGTGTAGTTGTACAGCGTGAACCCCTCGAACGGCAGGAGGTTGGGCGACTCGGTGAACGACAGGAAGACGATGACGAGCAGCGGCACCCAAAGGAACAGCAACATCAGCGCCGCTGTGCCGTACAGCCCGACCTGCAACAGCTGCTCGCGGGTGCGCCAGTCGATCAGTCGGTCGCCGAACTCCTCGTCCGTCCGCTCGGCCGGTTCGGTCCGCTCGTCGGTTTCGGTCGCCATCTCAGGCACCCCCCAGTTCGTCGAGGTCCACGTACCTGAACACGACCAGCAGCGCGACGACGATGGTGAGGACGACGATCACCGACGCGGCCCCGGCCGCGGGGGCGTTGCTGGCGGCCCCGATCGCCCGCCGCTCGATGAGGATGCCGATCATCTGGACCGTGCCCAAGCCGAGGATCTGCGGGGTGATGAACGCCCCGACGCTCGGGACGAACACGAACAGGCTGCCGCCGATGATGCCGGGCAGCGCCAGCGGGACGATGTGGTCCTTGACAACGTCGACCCGCGAGGCGCCGAGGTCGCGGGCGGCCTCCACCAGCGAGAAGTCGAGACCGTCGAGGCTGGCGTACAGCGTGATCAGCATGTACGGGAAGTACGCGTGGGTCAGCCCGACGATGATCGCGGGGACGCCGTACTCGAACAGGCCGACTGGGCCGACGCCGACCGCGCCGAGCGCCTGGTTGAGCACGCCGGACCCGCCGAACATCAGCCGCCAGGAGTACGCCCGGACCAGGTACATCGTGAAGAACGGCAGCAGGACGAGGTAGATCGTGACCTTGAACGCCCGGTCGCCGAGGCGGGTCATGGCGTACGCCAGCGGGAAGGCGAGCACCAGACAGAGGACCGTCGCCACCGTCGCGATGGCGTACGACAGGAGCATCGCCTGCTCGAAGGCCGTCGCCTGGAATCCGACCGGGCCCAGCGAGTACTCCGTCGTGCCGCCGACGAACAGGTCGCGGTAGTTCTCCAGACTCGGCTCCCAGACGATCTGGTAGGTGAGGGGGTCGCGGGTCACGAAGCTGACCGCGGTCATAAAGGCCAGCGGCGCGAGCAACAGCAACGCTATCCAGACCGCACCGGGGAGCGCCGTCACCCCGAGGCCGGTGCGGTCGCTACTGAGCGCCCCGACGAGGGTCGCCCGGAGTGATTCGTCCCGGTCCGGCGCGGCCATCTTACGACTTGACCTCTTCCCAGGCGTTGTTGTAGGCGTCCGCGACGTCGGGGTCGATGTCCTTGAACGGGATGAACCGCTCTATCCGCTGGGGATCGATCCGCCCGTACAGCTCCTGTTCGGTCTCGTTCAGTTCGTCGGCGACGTTCGGGTTACAGCTGGGCGACTTGCCGGCGCGGGCCAGCTCTGCGCCGGTGCCGGGCGAAATGTACTCGTTGACGACCTCCCAGGCGGTCTCGACGTTGTCGGACGCGCTGGCGACGACGGCCGTCTCGTACCAGGCCATCGCACCCTCCTGGGGCACGACGAACTCGACGTTCTCGACGCCCTGGTTCTCCTGCAACCGGACGATCTCGTTGCGACCGGAGTGACCGACCAGGAAGCTGCCCTGCTGGAACTCCTGGATGAACGTCGTGTCCGAGGAGATGTACCCCTCCAGCCGGGGCTTCTGGTCGATGAGCAGGTCCCGCATGTCCTGGATCTGCTGTTCGGTGAACGTCATCCGGTCGTCCTGCGTGAGCGCCTCCTCGTAGGACGGGTCGTCGCGTGCCTCGGCGAGGTACAGCGCGGCCACCGGCATCGTCTTGGCGGCCTCGTCGTACATGACGATCTGGCTGTCGAGGTCGGTGTCGACGTAGTCCTCCTCGAACATGATCCGGTAGCTGGGGTCGTGGTCGGGCACCTCGTCGGTGTTGTAGGCGTAGCCGTACCACCCCCACCGGATCGGGACGCCGAAGGCGTCGCCGTCCTGCGTGAACTGCTGGTCCACGAAGCTCCGGAACTTCTCGTAAATGTCCCCGTAGTTGCTGACGACGTCCATGTCCACCGGTTCGATCAGGTCGGCACTGAGGAACCGGGGGACGAGGTTGTTGTTCGGGACCGCGATGTCGAAGTCGTCGCCCTCGTTCAGTCGGGTGAACATCTCCGTCGAGGACGTCGACGTCGTTATCTCGACGTTGACGTCGAGGTTCTCCTCGACGCTGTTGACCACCGGGTCCTGTGCGAAGTCGTTCCAGGTGATGACGTTGATCGTGTCCGTCCCACCATCACCGGTACACCCGGCGGCGAATGCGGTCGTACTCGCTCCGACTGCAGCGAGGTAGGAGCGTCTGCTGATTCTCCGCGATCCGTCGTCGTCCGGTCGCTCCTGACGAGACATACGTATCCATTGCACTACCGACAACAATAAAAGTACCTCGGGCGATCCCGGTCAGAAGACCACGGGAGCGCCCTCGACGACGTTCAGACCGGTCCGGTCGCCGGTGTCGACGCTCGTCTCCCGGCCCGAGACGGTTATCTGGAGCCGGTCGATGTCGGCGTCGGGCTCTACTACGTAGTTCGTCCGGTCGCCCTGGAAGTATCGCTCGACGACCACGCCGTAGAGTTCGCCCGCCGGCGACAGCCGGAAGTCCTCCGGTCGCACCGAGACGGTCACCGCGCCGGAGCGTCCCGGCGCCGGAACGGCGAAGCCGTCCTCGCCCCCGACGAGGGCGACCGGCCCATCGTCGCGCTCGACCACCCGGCCGTCCTGGTCGTGGGTGACGTAGAAGAACGCCCCCTGGGTGCGCTCGTGGATGCGCCGTAGCTCGACCTGCATCTGTTTGCGGAGCTTGCGGTCGAGACTCGACAGGGGTTCGTCCAGCAACAGCACCGACGGCTCGTTGATCAGCGCCCGCGCCAGCGCGACCCGCTGTTGCTGGCCGCCGGAGAGTTCGGTCGGGTCGCGGTCCTCGAAGCCGCCGAGGTCGACGAGTTCCAGGTACTCCGAGACGCGACGCCGTCGCTCCGCGCGGTCCACCCCGCTCTTTTTCAGCCCGTAGCCGACGTTCTCGCCGACGGTCATGTGGGGAAACAGCGAGAGCCGCTGGAAGACGAGGTTCGTGTCCCGCGCCTCCGGGGGGACCGACGACATCGGCCGGCCGTCGATCAGGACCTCGCCGTCGGTCGGTCGCTCGAACCCGCTGATCATCCGCAGGGTGGTCGTCTTCCCGCTGCCGGAGGGCCCCACCAGCGTGAAGAACTCGCCCTGCCGAACCGAGAGGTCGATAGCGTCGACGGCCGTGACGTCACCGAACTGCTTCGTTACCCCGTCGAGTTCGACGAGCGTCTCGACGCGCTGTGTCGCCATACGGATCGTTGATCCGAGCGTAACAATCAATCTACCGTCCGCCGGACGTCCGTCGGACACCGCTATCGAGGTCGCGGGCTCCGCCCGGACCGAAGGTTCGAACCCCGGAGGGTCACCGTCTCCCGCAACTATTTCCCCGACGCCCGAAGCCGACGGGCGCGAGCGTCGGATCGCTCCCCGACGGTCTTCGGACCGGGAGAAGGCGGACGCTGCCGGTGAGTCGACGGTTTATGGCGCCGGATCCACTCGTTCGACACGGATGACGTCGAGGAGGACGCACCGGGCCGCGTCGACCGCTCGCAGGATCGACCGGGGAGGGTGTCAGTTCCGGGTCCCCCACCCGACACCGGGGGGGTGAGTTCGACCGCGCGATGCTCCGTACCCTCCGCGGAGGGGGAAAGGGGTGGACGCTCCTCGCGGTCGCCGTCGGGTGGTTGCTCCTCAGCGGATTCAGGGTGGTCCTCCCGGCGCTGCTCCCGGCCATAAAGGCGGACTTCGCCGTCGGGAACGCGAGTGCCGGGTTCGCCCTCACGGTCCTGTGGGGGACCTACGCCGCACTCCAGTTCCCCGCCGGCATCCTCGCGGACCGGACGGGCGAGCGGACCCTACTCGTGGCGGGGATGGTCCTCGGCACCCTCAGCCTCGCCCTGTTCTACCTGGCGCCGGCGTTCGTGCTGTTCCTGCTCGCCTGTGCCGGGTTCGGCCTCGGTGCGGGCCTCTACGGGACCCCGCGGGACATGCTCCTCTCGCAGACGTTTGCCGAGGCCGACAACACGGCCTACAGCATCACGTTCGGGGCCGGGAGTCTCGGCGCGGCGGCGATGCCGGTCGTGGCGACCGGAGCTCCGGTCAGACGGCCCGGGAGACCGCCCGCCGGACCCTCGGGGCGCTGACCGACCGATCCATCGTGCTGGCCGGCACCGGGATGGCCACGTTCGTCTTCACCTACCAGGCGCTCGTCGCGTTCCTGCCGACCTACCTCGTGGAAGTCAAGGGCCTGGACGGCGGCCTCGCCGCGGCGCTGTTCGGCCTCCTGTTCGTGGTCGGGGCGGTCACCCAGCCGCTGGGGGGATATCTCGCGGACAGGTACGGCGAGCGGCGGACGATGCTGGGACTCGTCGTCCTCGCGACCGGGACGCTCCTCGTCCTCCCGTTCGCGGGCGGCGTCGGACTGCTCGTACTCGTCCCGCTGCTCGGCGTTCGGATCACCATCGGACCGGTGACGAGCGCGTACATCGTGCGGGACCTGCCAGACCGGATCCAGGGGACGGGCTGGGGACTGTTGCGGTCCGCGTTCTTCGGCCTCGGCGCGACGGGGTCGACCGTCGTCGGCGTGTTCGGGGACGCGGGGATGTTCGACGCGGGCTTTCTCTTCCTGGCGGGACTCACGGCGGTCGTCGGCCCGCTCTGGCTGTTCGTCCCGTCGCGGGACCGGCAGCCACCGGGGTAGAAGACGACGGTCGGGTGCGGCGGTGACGCCCGGGGCGTGTACAGGCGGACGGGCACGTTCCCCTCGGGCCCCGGGATGGAGAACCCGGTGACCTCGCCGACCTCGGCGTAGGGTTCGCCGCCGGCGAACAGTTCCGCCAGGGATTCGCGGGCGCTCTCGACGCTGACGGCGTAGCGCGGCGGTTCCGGGAAGTGCTCGACGGTCTCGAGGAACGCGCTCGCCTCGGGGTGGAGCTCGGACATGGGATCGGATCCGCTCCCGGAGAGCATCAATACTCACCCGGACGCGCGGTGCCTGGACGAGCGCCCGAACTCGGGGATATCGGGGTGTCCGAACCCGCGGATCTCCGGGGATCAGCAACTCACGGCGGGATCCGAACCCCCGGGCCACGGGCGGACCCGGAAACCGGAACTCACCTGGCCTCGACCGGTTCGGACTCCTCGAAGTAGGTCCCGACCGCGAGGAGGAAGGCGACGACGCTGAGGACGATCATGACGACGCCGACCGTCGCCATGAGCGTGGTGCCCGCGATGACCGCCGCGGATCCCAGGACCACCCCGACCGCGCTCGCGATTACCAGCGGGCGTTCGTCCAGTTCCATGGCCGGGGATAGAACGGGCACCGTACTTAAGCCCGGTGTGATCGGGTCGGCGGCCGCGTGGCGCACGCGGACTTCGTCGCCGGGCCGGATCCACACCATACTTGTCGTCGCCTCCCCTCCTTCCGCGCGAATGGACGATCCGGTACTCCTGACGGGGGCCGGCGGCCGCGTGGGCGAGGCCATCCTCGCGGCCCTGGGCGACGACTACGAGTGGCGGCTCCTCGACCGGAACCCGCCGGCCGGCGACCCGCCCGGCGAGTACGTCGTCGGCGACGTCACCGACGAATCGGCCGTCCGGGAGGCGATGGACGGCGCCGGCGCGGTGGTTCACCTGGCGGCCGACCCCCGGCCGTCGGCCCCCTGGGACTCGGTGTTGCGCAACAACATCGACGGCACCCGGACCGTCTTCGCGGCGGCCGCCGACGAGGGCGTCGGGAAGGTGGCCTTCGCCTCCTCGAACCACGCCGTCGGGGCCTACGAGACCGACGAGCGCACGCCCGGGATGTACCGCCCCGGCGGCGAGACCCTCGACGGGTCCGAACCCCCCCGCCCGGGCAACCTCTACGGCGTCAGCAAGGCGACCGGCGAGATCCTCGGCCGGTACTACCACGACGAACACGGCCTCTCGGTGGTCTGCGTCCGGATCGGCAACCTCACGAAGAACCACCCGCCCGAGGACTACGAGCGCGGCCAGGCCATGTGGCTCTCCTACCGCGACTGCGCCCACCTGTTCGACCGGTGCCTGCAGGCGGACTACGACTACGAAATCGTCTACGGGATCAGCGACAACGACCGGAAGTTCTACTCCATCGAGCGGGCCCGCGAGGTGCTGGGGTACGATCCCCAGGACAACTCCGCGGAGCACGCCTGAGGCTCCGGCCGTCGAACGGTGGCGCGACCGTCCACCGTTACAGTAATCGTACTGTACCACGCGGGGGGCCTCACGCGACTGCTTCGGATCCGACCGACCGTCCGGCGCCGAACCCGCCCGGATCGAACGTACTTGCGACCCCCTCGCCACCCGGTCGGCCGCTCACCCGAGAACTCGGTCGACGGTCGGGCGCTCCGCTCAGAGGTCCCCGATCAGTTCGGCCTGGGCGATGGCGAGGTTCCTCTCCTGGTCGGTCAGCCCCCCACGCTCCTCTTCCATCATCCCGACCAGTTCGTCGGCGTCCCCGGGGATCCGGAACGCCGTCGCGTCACGCACGTCCATACCCGCCGTAGGACGCCCGACGGGAACGGTCTTTCGCCCAAAACCCGTCCCCCTGGGATCGGGCGAGAAATTTTATCCTCGGGGCGAACGAGCGTTGACAGATGGAGATCGGCGCATCGGTCGGACCGTACCTGGACGACATCCCCGACCTTCCCGACCGCTTCGAGTTCGTCGAGGTATCGATCGGCGAGGGCGAGGTACCGCCGGAGGAGGTGGACCGCGACGCTCTCCGGTCGGATCTGGCGGCCGACGACCTCGACCTGATGGTCCACCTCCCGTTCCGCCAGCCCCTGGCGACGGCCGTCGAACGGATCGACGAGGCCAACCTGGCGTACATGACGGACCTGCTGGACGCGTGCGAGGACCTGGGCGCCCGGAAGGCGGTCGTCCACGTTACGGCCAGGAGCCAAGGAGCGGTGGAAGCGTCGGAGGTGATCCGGTCCCGGCTCCCCGCGGTGATGGGGGAACTCGCGGCCGCCGGCGAGGACCGCGGGGTGGAGGTCTGTTTCGAGAACGTGGGCAACGTCGGCGGGGTGGCGCTGGACGCCGTCGGCGGCCTGGCCGCCGAGACGGACCTGCCCCTGTGCTTCGACGTCGGCCACGCCTACGCGGAGCACGACAACGCCACGATCGGTGAGTTCCTGGGGGTCCACGGCGACCGCGTCTCGCACCTGCACGTCCACGACGCCCGGGCGCGGGGGGACAGCCACATCCCGGTCGGGAGCGGCGAGGTGGACTACGGCGTCGTCGCCGACGCCATCCCGGAGTTCGACGGGACCGCGACCGTCGAGGTGTTCACCGACGACCCCGACCACCTGGCGCTGTCGGCCGAGAAGTTCCTCGACGAGTTCTGATTTTCCGGGACCGACTGGCTCTCGAGACGACGAGACACCCGACCGTGGAGTTTCGACGGAATTGGGAGAGAGTTGCCAAAAGTATCACCTGGTGGTAGTCCCGCGTTGGGACATGGCAGTATCAGACACGGACGAACCGGCACACAGGGACGACTACGTCGACCGGATCACGCTGGGCCGTGCGGTCGCGGCCGGGGTCGCCGGGGGCGCCGTCTTCGGGGTCGTGATCCAGTTCGGCATCGGTCGGATGGCGGCCATCGGGGCGCTGTACACGTTCGGGATCCCGACGGTTTCGGTGGGGTGGCTCGCACACATGATGCACAGCGTCCTCTTCGGCGTCGTCTTCGGGATGGCGACGGAAGTCGAACCGTTCCACACGTGGATGGAAGAGCGCCTCGCGACCGCGGCCCTGGTGGGGATCGGGTTCGGGGTGCTCCTGTACGCGGTCAACATCGCCTTCGTCTGGCCGTTCTGGCTGGAAACCGTCGAGTTCGCGCCGGCCGCGGACTGGTCGATACCGTACACCCCGGTCCGGCCGCTCGTGGGCCACCTCGTCTTCGGGGTGATCCTGGGGTCGTCGTTCCACCTGCTGGTGGACTACTGATCGGAGGGGGATCCCCGGGGTGCGACCGACCCGGGCTGGATCGGACCGGGTGGCGACCGATCGGGGGAGTGATCGTCCCGGGCGAACACCGATCCCCGGTGGGGCTCCGCCGACGGACCGCCGGCTACTCGCGCTCCCGTTCGATGCCGACCGCCGGATCCACGTCCCGGAGGTACCGCTCCGCGGCCAGCACCCAGTTCGTGCCGTGGCGCCGGCCGGGCGACGCGACCGGGTCGACCGTCAGGACGGATCCGGTTCGCGAGACCTCGAAGCGCGCCGACCGGTCGCCGTCGCTGACCTCGACCAGCCACTCCCCGTCCCGGCGTTCGCGCACGTCGTGACTGAACCGGGCGTCGTCGCCCTTCCCGTCCTCGCCGCCGGACCGGCTCTCGTCCGACCGGGACGGGGTGGGATCGCCGGGTCCGCCGGGGGGCTCGCGGCCGGCGGCGCTTCCACGGCCGCCGGAACGCTCGTCCCGGTCCCCGCCCTCGTCCTCGGGCGCACGGGCCGCCTCGTCGTCGACCATCAGTACCTCCTCGACGTCGTTCGTCCCCGTGAGGCCGTAGGCCGGGCCGGGGAGGAACAGTTCGTCCGAGCCGTCCCCGGTGTCGCGGTCGGCGTCCCCGTAGCGGACCACCATGTAGAGGAGCACGACGACGAGCAGCCCGACCAGTCCGAGACCGACGTACCGGACGGTGATGGGGTCGATCTGGCTCCCGAGGCCACTGGCGGAACGCACGAACGTCACTGCCGATCTGTCGGGACCGGAGCCCCTTCCGGGTTGCGCTCCGGGAACCAAGAGTATTAGCGCCTCTGGCCGGGCAGAAACGAACATGTGCAACGAACGCCCTGCCCTTGGCCAGAGGCTAGCGGAACGTGTGGAACTGGGATCAATAGAGTTTCGGCCCGAGCCGCTCGACGCCATCGTCGAGCGGCGTCTCAAGGAGATCTGGGCAGCGCGATCCTGCCCACACTGCGAGCAGGATACACTCCAAGCACTCGATGGTTCTGACCGTATCTGGTGTAGCCGTTGCAACTGGAAAACCACGTACACGCGGGGGACGCCGTTCTACGATTCGGAACTCGCTCCCGGCGAGTTCCTCATCGCCTTCATTCTCTCCGCGGATACGCTTCTCAGCATCACCCAGATCGCGTGTCTGCTCTCACCGTCCTACAAGACGCTCCGTGAGAATATCAGAGCGTTTGAAACGGCCTTTTGTCAGGGGGTCCGACTATCCGGGACCGCATCTCCCAGACAGTCGGCGGCCCAACACAGGTCGATGAGACTCAGCAGGTGTGGTCAGGATTCAAAGGCCAAGAGCCGCCCCGGGAGGGGCTCGATCGCGGCGGCTCGCCAGAAGGCGGACGGACACGGTGGACGGGAGAGCAGGGAGACGAACTGACGCTCGTCGCGGCGTGCCGCGACGTGCTTCGCGTGGTCTCAGCCCAAGAGGGAAGCGATTACGAGGACGATCTCGGACCGGTTATTGAGGACGCAGACGACCTCTCCCAGCCGCTGGGAGAGGGCTGGACCGACGGGCTGCCAGCCTACCGAGGGATGGAGCACGATCACCGATACGTCGTTCACGATG
>PXRX01000007.1 GCA_003023195.1 Halobacteriales archaeon QS_8_69_26 | reverse complement strand
GGGAAACTCAGGACTGGCGTTTGAACGGTGGTCTGTTCCACCGAGTGACGGCGCGTATCCACGGCCTGAAGGCCGTGGTATTGCGCCTGTTCTGCATAAACCGGTCCGTAGAGAATACCCGGCAGGACATGAGCACGGTGGAGGTGGACGGGGACAGGATCGTTTTCGAGGACGCCGAAGTAGAACTCCGGCACCCCGTGGGGACGACCCTCCGGGTGGACGACGTCGTCGTGGTACAGCTAGCGGTCCCAGTCGGCACCGGTGACATCGACAACGTCCTGGGCTTCTCGACCGACGGTGAACGGCTCTGGGAGATCGACAACCCCGTTTCGAACTCGACCGGGATCGACCGGTACCAGGGCTTCCGGGAGGAAGACGGGGAACTGTGGGCAATATCGCGGGCATCCGCGTTCCACCGGATCGACCCCGAGACCGGCGAGATCGTAGAGGAGAAGCGGGTGAAGTGAACGCTCCCTTTCCCGGGGACTGCGACGAAGGAGTGTTTCGGCGTGGACCGTCCGACCGTGCCGGTCCCCCGAACGTCGGGAGCTACGAACGGTCCGCCAGGAACTCCGCCAGCGTCACGGTCTCCCCGACCCACTCCTCGGGGACGGCGTCGCGGCCGAGCAGTTCGACGAGGTCCCCGCCGCCCGACCGGCCGTTCAGTCCGGCGACGTCACCGATCCGCATCGATTCGCCGGGCGGGACGGTCACGACGCTCACCTCGTACTCGGCGCTGTCCGGGAGCGCGTAGCGGTCGATGACGCCCTCGCGGTCCAGGTCGTCGTCGAACTCGTCGGGGCGGTGGAGCCACCGCTCCCCCGGCGGCGCCTCCGGTTCGAACCGCAGGAACTCCTCGGGCGACCCCGTCTCGAACTCCAGGACTATCGACCGCTCGGCGAATGGTCCGGCCATGTGTCGACGGATCGACCGGTGAGGGGTAAAAAACCGTGGGGATCGGTGGACCGTCCGGGTCCCGCCAGTCGGGGGCCGGACACGACCCGGATGGAAACCTACGTCCCCCTGGAGGGCCTTGGGCGGGTATGAAGCAGGCGATCGCAGCCAGGACCGACCTGGGGATGGGCACGGGAAAGCTCGCCGCACAGGTCGCACACGCCTCCCTGATGGCCTACGAGGACGCCGACGACCGGACCCGGCGGGCCTGGAAGGGCGAGGGACAGAAGAAGGTGGTCCTGAAGGTCGACGGGGAGTCGCAACTGTTCGAACTGGCCGAGCGGGCCGAACGGGCGAGCCTGCCCAACGCCGTCGTCCGGGACGCCGGCCACACCCAGCTAGACCCCGGGACCGTGACCACGCTCGCCGTCGGCCCGGCCGACGAGGACGAGGTCGACCGGATCACCGGCGACCTGGGCCTCTACTGAGCGAGGTCGGTAGCGTGGACTCATCGTCCGGATCCATCCGGAGGTTGGGGAGGATCCGCCGGTGCGGACAGTCGAGGCGGTGGTCGCCGTGAGACCCGGCCACCCGAGAGAGCGGGCGGTCGGGATGGCGTGGTACGTCAGCGACGCGGACGGGACGGGCGGACGCCTGCGGGACCGCCCGGTGGACTTCCGGGTGCGAGAGGTGGAGGCCGTCGACGCAGAACCCGTCGACGCCGACCCCGGCGGGTACCCCCACGTCGTCGTCCGGGCCACCCTCGACGGGTGGGACACCAACGACTTCGCCGCGGCGCTGTCGGACGCGCTGGGGATCAGCCGCGAGCGCGTCTCCTGGGCCGGCACCAAGGACAAGCACGCGGTCACGACCCAGCTGTTCAGCGTTCGGAAGGTCGATCCCGACGAACTCCGGGCGGTGGACCTGTCGGGAGCCGACCTGACGGTGGTCGGTCGGACCGGCCGCCCGGTGCTGTTCGGGGACCTCGCCGGCAACGAGTTCGAGGTGACCGTCCGGGACCCCGACCGCCCGAAGGCGGCCGAAGACGTCGCCGCCGAACTCGCCGCGTCCGCCGATTCCGGCGGTGACCCGGCGGCGGTCGGGGATCCGGAGGCCGGGGGGACCCGAGGATCCGGCGGGACCGACACCGAGGACGGGTCGGTCCGCGTCGCGGTTCCCAACTACTTCGGTCAGCAGCGGTTCGGGAGTCGCCGCCCGGTGACCCACGAGGTGGGACTCGCGGTCGCCCGCGGCGACTGGGAGGGTGCGGTGATGGCGTACCTCGGGAACCCTCACGAGGCCGAACCCGAGGCCACACGGGAGGCCAGGGCCCACGTCGAGGAAACCCGCGACTGGCGGGCGGCCGCCGGGCGGTTCCCCGGCGGTCTGCGCTACGAGCGGTCGATGTGCCACGCGCTGGCCGAGAGCGACGACCCCGCGGATCCGGACCCCGCGGACTACCGCCGGGCACTGGAGACGGTTCCCTCGAACCTCCAGCGCCTGTTCGTCCACGCCGCCCAGTCGTACGCGTTCAACCGGATCCTCTCCGAGCGACTGGAGCGGGGGCTCCCACTGGGTCGACCGGTCGAGGGGGACGTGGTCTGTTTCGCCGACCGCTCTGCTCCGGAGGGATTCCCGCTGCCGGACACCGACCGGGTCCAGCGGGTGACGGGGAGCCGCGTCGACTCGGTCCGGCGACACTGCGAGCGCGGCCGGGCGTTCGTGACCGCCCCGCTGGTCGGGACCGGGACGGACCTAGCCGACGGGGAACCCGGGGAGATCGAGCGATCCGTCCTCGACGACCTGGACCTGGAACCCGCGGACTTCGACCTGCCCGGCGAGTTCGGGTCGAGCGGCGACCGGCGGGCGACCCTGGTCGCGACCGACCTGCGAATCGACCGCGACCCGCTCGCGTTCTCCTTCCGGCTTCCACGGGGGTCGTACGCGACGGTCCTGCTCCGGGAGTTCCTGAAGGCCGATCCGGCGGCCATGGGGTGAGTTCGGCGGCGAACACCGGCGCTTCCGGGGTGAAACCGGTGTAACTGGACCCTCTCTCGCCCGGTGCGGCCGTCGGTGAAAGAGCGACAGTAGCTTGGGTAACTCCCTTTTCGTACCGCTTCCACCGTCCGGTATGGACGACTCGACGCGCGCCTCCGACGAGTCCCGAACCGGTCACGACCGCCGACGGTTCCTCGGTCTGCTCGCGGCGGTCGGGACGGCGTCGGTCGCGGGGTGTACGGCGAGCGGATCCGGCGACGACACGACGCCCACCCCCGACCCGACGTCGACCAGGGACCCGACGACCGGCCAACCGCCGGACGGGAACCGCTACCCGGACTACGGGGACGACGTGGCACGGGTGGTCGGCTACGAGGACGTCGATCCCCCGACGGACGCGGTGTACGTGGAACCGGGGAGCGAGGGGGTCACCCTCCCCTCGGGCGAGATATCGTTCACGATGCACAACGGGACCCACCGGACGTTCGCGACCAACTTCTACGGCTGGCGGATCGACCGCTGGGAGGACGGCTGGCACCACGTGGCCCCGCGCTTCGTCAACCAGCCGCTGATGCACCTCCGACCCGGCGGGAGTCACACCTGGCGGATCACCGTCGACAACACCGACCTCCGGGACGCCGAGAAGGTATCCGGTAACGTCGGCGGAACGACCGACGTCACCGTGCCCGCCCTGGGTGGCGGGACCTACGCGTTCGCGGCCGACGGCTGGTTCGAGGGCGACGGGTCGACGACGTCTTCGGTCCCGGAACACGAGCGCCAGACCGCGGTCGCGGCCCGGTTCACCGTCGAGGGGCCGGCGCTGGAACTGTCGCTCTCGGACTGGGTGACCGACACGGCCCGCGACGGCGACACCGTGACGGTGACCCCCGGAGACCGCCCCGAACGCGAGAGCTCCCGGCCGGCGACCTACGTCCTCAGGCGGGATCCCGACGTCGAGGACCCCCGGACACTGGTCACCGAGCAGGTGATCCGCGAGTGGCCGCTCCGGGACGCTCTGGCGGCCCTCGAACCCGGCGTCGAGACGGTCCGTGTGGAGACCACCACCGGCGCGTACCCGGCGTTCGGAATCCACGAACCGGTCGCCGTCGAGTACGAGGGCGAGACGTTCGGTGTCGAGACGGAGGATCCCGAGAACTGAACGCAACGCCGACGAACCCGGTGGACGGGCGGCCGCCACGGGCCGCCCGGACGCGGTGTCGGCCCGTGAGACGGTTACCTCGAACACCGGATCGCACCCCTTTTGCCCCCGGCAGACCTGGTGATCGGCGTGCAGTGTCGGTCCTGCGGGTCCGACGTCGAGCGACCGGGCGACTACTGCCTGGTCTGTCGCTCGGCCAACGCCGACGCGGTGGTACTCGACCTCGGCCGCGAACGGGCGGCGGTGACCGCCGTCGAGGACGGCGAGGTCCGCGGGACGACGACGGTGACGACCACGCCCGAAGCGGGCGAGGACCGGCCACGGGAGTTGCGAAACTACGCGAGTCGGATCGCCGACGAGGCCCGGCGCAAGCGCCCGGAGGAGGTGTACGCGGCGGGTGACCGCGAGGTGCTCTCCGCCGTGCGCGAGTGGTTGCACTACGACCTCTACCGGGTCGCCCCCGGGGACGACGAGGACCCCGTCGAGACGGCCCTCCGGCGGCGGGGATCGACGCCCCTGGAGGTGGTCGAGACGCCGCCAGGCGAGAAACTCGGCGGGAGCCACTCGACGCTCATCGCCGGCCGCGACGGCCGCCGGGCGGTCCAGACGGTGGCGGGCCACCCCCACGTGAAGAAGGTGATCCCCGGACCGATCGACGCCGGTGGGACGGGGTCCCAGAACGGGGCCCGGGCGAAGGCCACCCGCGCCGACGACAACGGCAACGTACGACTCCTCATCCGGGACGGCTCCTCGGTCCAGGAGAACCGCGTCGTCACCACCGCCCGGGACCGCGAGACGGGCGAGGCGGTCAGGACCGACCTCAACGAGGCGCTGGACGAGGCGGACCTCCGGGGCTGAGAACCCGGACGGTTCCCACCTGGGGACTGTGAGGGGTGCCGGGACCGAGGATCCGAACCAACCGGGAACTTTACGCCGTGTCGGTGGTACCACCCGGACATGATCCTCTCGGACCGGGACATCCGCCGCCGCCTGGAGTCCGGCGACCTGGCCATCGAGCCCCTCGACGACCCCGAGTTGCAGATCCAGCCAGCCAGCGTCGACCTCCGTCTCGGCCGGGAGTTCCTGGAGTTCCGGCGCACCAACATTGCCAGCATCCACCCCGACGACGAGCGAGAAGTAGAGGAGTACGTGGACGAGACGATAGTCGACGAGGGCGAGGACTTCGTGCTCCACCCGGGGGACTTCGTCCTGGGAACGACGAAGGAGCGGGTCGAGATACCCCCGGACCTCATCGCCCACGTCGAGGGGCGGTCCTCGCTGGGCCGCCTGGCGGTCGTGGTCCACGCCACTGCGGGGCTGTGCGACCCTGGGTACCGGGGACAGATCACTCTCGAACTGTCGAACCTCGGGACCGCCCCGGTCGCGCTCACTCCGGGGATGCGGGTCTCGCAGTTGACGTTCACCCGCCTGACCTCCGAGGCCGAGCGACCGTACGGCGCCGAGCGAGGGTCGAAGTACCAGGACCAGTCCGGCCCCCAGGCCTCCCGGATCGGGGGTGACGAGGAGTTCGGGGGCGACCAGACGGCCGACCAGGGGACCGATGAGGGCGGGGGCGACCAGGCCGGCGACCCGGGGAGCGGGGAGCGCGGCGGCGGGGACCCGACCGGCGAGGGTGGGACGAACGCCCCGGGTCGGGGAGGTGATCCCCCGTGAAGTTCGTCGAGGAGGTGGTCGTCGAGGAGTTCCTCCCGACCTACCGGTCGATGCTGGCCGAGCGCCTGCGGGACCGGGGCCTGACCCAGCGGGAGGTGGCCGACGCCCTGGGGATCAGCCAGAGCGCGGTCTCGAAGTACGCCCACGGCGACGTGACCCGTCGCCGGGAGGTCGCCGAGGACGATCGGGTGGTCGAGACGGTCGAGGAACTGGCCGAGGGGCTGGCGACGGGCGACGTCTCGCGGGTCCAGGCGCTCGTCGAGTCCGAGGTGCTGATCCGCCGGCTGGAGGCGGACCTGCTCGGACGGCTCCACGAGGAGGCGATGCCGGAACTGGCGGCCCACGAGGGGACCGTGCGGATCCACGACCCCGGGGGCGAGTTGCGGGCCCGCGAGCGGGTCCGGGCGGAACTCCGGCGCGGCCTCCGGCGCCTGGAGAACGCCTCCGGCGTGGCCGGCCTCATCCCGAACGTCGGGTCGAACCTGGTCGCCTGTCTCCCCGACGCGGCGGGCATCGACGACGTCGCCGGCGTCCCGGGTCGGATCGTGGACGTGAAGGGGCGACCGATGGTTCCCGGGGAACCGGAGTTCGGGACCAGCGAGCACGTCGCGGGGATCCTGCTGGCGGCCCGGAAGGCCGGCAGCGACGCCGAGGCGGCGATGAACGTCCGGTACGACGAGTCCGTCGTCGATGCGCTGTCGGCGGCGGGACTGTCGATCGCCGAGTTCGACGCCGACGCGGACCTCGACGACGCCGTCGCCGAGGCCCTGACCGACGCACGGGGGGTCGACGTCCTCTATCACACCGGCGGCTACGGCGTCGAACCGATCGTCTACGTCCTCGGGCCGGACGTCGAGGCCGTCGTCGACCGGGTCCGGGAACTGCTATGACGGGATCCGACGACGGAGACGAGGACGCCGACCTGGGGGACAGCGGAAGCGAGAGAGTCGGTCCCGACCCGGAGGCGGCCGACGCCGTCCAGGAGTTCTACGGCCGGTGGGTCGGGCTGTACGACCTGATCGCCCGCCACACCCCTCGGATCGCGGCGGGCCGGCGGGCCGCGGCGGACGCCTGTCGCCTCTCGCCCGGCGACCGGGCCGTGGAGATGGGGTGTGGCACCGGCGCGAACCTGCCCTACCTCCGGTCTGCGGTCGGCCCGGAGGGTCTGGCGCTGGGCCTGGACGTCACCGGGCCGGCCGTCGCCCACGCCCGCCGGACCCTCGACGTCCCCGGCGACCCGGCCCTGGGGCTGGTCAGGGGGGACGCGACCCGCCCACCCGTCCGCGGCCCGGTGGACGCCGTCCTCGGGACCTTCGTCTCGGGGATGTTCCCCGACCCCGCCGCGGCTGTCGACAGGTGGTGCGACCTGGCCCCGGGCGGGCACGTCGTGCTCGTCGACGCCGCGCCCTCCCGGCGGCCGCTGGCCGCTCCACTGAACGCCGCCTTCCGGGGCGTGGTCGCGCTCTCGACGCCGCCGACATTCCGCCTGCGCTACGACGAGGACGTCACCCGGATGCTCGACGACCGCGTGACCGCGGCACACCGGCGACTGTCGGACCGGGCCGAGGCAGTCGCGACAGCCGAGTACCTGTTCGGCTTCGTCAGGCTGACCGGGGGACGGATCCCGGAGGAGTGATCGCCAGCAATCGGCGGGTTCCGCTCGAGAATCGATCCGTCACTCTCCGAGCGGGAAAGCGGGGGTTTTTCACGCCGGGGAGCCTCCGACCGGGTATGCAGGGTAACCTACCGCCGGAGGCACAGGAGAAAATCGAAGAGCTACAGGACCTCCAGGAGACGGCCCAGGAAGTCGCCGTCCAGAAGAACGAGGCCGAGACGGAACTCACCGAGTCCGAGAACGCGCTGGACGAACTCGACGACATCGACGAGGACGCCACGATGTACCAGGAGGTCGGGACCCTCCTCGTCGAGACGGACTACGAGACCGCGAATGAGGACCTGGAAGAGAAGGTCGACAGCCTGGAGATGCGGGTCCAGACCCTGGAGAAGCAGGAAGAGCGGGTCCAGGAGCGCTTCGAGGAACTCCAGCAGGAACTCCAGCAGATGCTCGGCGGCGGCGGTGGCGGCGGCCCCATGGGCGGCATGGGTCCCGGTGCCGGCGGAGCCTGATCCTGCGCGATGGCCGACGGGAACGGGGACCGGACGGACGACGCCGACGAGTCGTCCGACCGGTCGCCGGACGGGACGGGGGGATCTACGGGTGACCGCCCCTACGAACTCGTCGACGACGAGCGAGTCGTCCGCGTCGCCGCCGAGGCGGCCGAGGACCTCGTCTTCTCGCGGTTCGACACCGCCGACGTGGCTGACCTGGACGTGACCGTCACCTTCGAGGACGGCATTCTGGAGGTCGACGTCTATCTCAACGTCCCGGAACCCGGGATCGCGGACCCGGACCGGGTGGCCGACGACGCCGCACTCGCGGCCCGCCGTGCGGTCGACGAACTCGTGGCCGAAGCAGGCGACCCGGACGGGACCTGAGGTCGATCCGCGACCGCCCCGTAACCGGAGGACGGCCGAACCGCATCGGACCGGTTCCGGATTCGCCGATCCTGTATTTGAACGATCCCGGATTCGGTCAGTTGCCAATCGGAAGATTTCGGATACCACCGGACAGCGATCACACCGGCAGTCGGGGGCGATCGGAACTCACACCAGCAGGAAGACGAGCACGCTCGTCGAGATGGCGGCGAAGGCGACGGCGGCGGCCAGCGCACCGCCCATCGACACCATCGCGTTGGCGTGGGAGGCGAGCGTCTCGGTGCGGTCGTTGCCGAAGACGGTTACCTCGGCGTACTCGCTCGCCATGCCCGCGACCACCGGTTCGTGGTCGTCCAGGGCCTCGTCGACCAGGCCCTCTATCACCGCTATCAGGCGGTCGACGTCCAAGTTCTCGCCGACCTGGTTGGTGGAGTCGACCTTGTTGACGACGTGGGTGTCGGTGGTCATCACCTCGGCGCGGTCCACCGCATCGACCGCGAGGACGGCGTCGACGACCCGGTCACGGACCCCCGGTTCCATGTTGTTGCCGTCGACGAGGACGTAGGCGGTGACCTGCCCGCCGACGTCGAAGGTCGCCACCCGGACCCCGAGTGGGCCGATCCCGTCGGCCGGTCGCCAGTCGGTCTCGTCCCACGCGACCCCGAGTCGGAGCGGCTTCTGTGGCGCGTCGTCGAGGCGGTCGGCCGCCGCCTCGGCGGCCTGGATCATCTCGAACGACCGGGTCGACCCGGGGACGACGTGGCCGAGGTCCTCGCCCTCCAGGCCGTCGTTGGAGTTGTGGGCGTCGGCCAGCAACACGTCGTCGAACCCGCCGGACCGGGCCTCGGCGGCCGCCGACAGGCCCACCGCGTACTCCACGTCGTCGGCGTAGCCGGGGGCGAACGTGCTGACGAGAAGGAGGTCGTCGCCGAAGGCCTGGCCCAGCATTTTTGCCTCCCCCTCCCGCGTCCTGACGCTCGGGGTGGCCGTCCGGTCGTACTCTATCTTCCGCATCGCCTCTGCGGCGGTGTCGGTGATGGTGTCGACCTCCCGTTCGGTGACGAGGTTGAAGTCGTGTCCCGCCGTCGCGTGGGGCGGGAAACAGATCCCGTCGGCCTGGCGGGCCACCCGTTCGGGGAGGTTCCCGCCACCGATCTCGCCCATCGGCCCAGGGTGGATCATCGGGAGGACGAACCGCGCCTTCTCGGACCCGTCCTGCCGGCGTGCCGACAGCACGGTCACGGGGACGACGGCGTCCTCGCCGATTTCCTCGAAGAACTCCTCCAGTTCGCGGGTGTCCTCGGCGATGTGGCCGACGAACCCGGCGACGAAGTCCAGCACGGACACCCCCAGCGAGCGCTGCCAGGGCCGGTCAATCACCTTCACGAAGAGGAAGACCGCCACGCCGTAGACCAGACACAGCACGGCGAGTTTCTCGAAGTCGCCGGGGACGACCACCGTGAACTCGGGCGGAGCGTGGTCCGGCCGCGAGAGGTAGGCGTCGACGAGCGGTCCGGAGAGGCGGTCGACCTCCAGGTAGCGCATCGTCCCGCTGTAGACGAACAGGAAGGCCGCGGCCACGACCGTCTGGACGCTCGCCGGCACCGCTGCGACGGCGGGGTGGTGGCGCGAGACGCTCATCACGACGAGCAGGCGGAGCGCGAATATCGACGCCAGGGCGATGAGCAGGGCGTCGAAGACGAAGTTCTGGCCGAGGCCCGTCAGTACCGCGACGACCCCCGCGACCAGCAGGATGGCCACGACGACGAGTTCACAGGCCAGCGCCAGCAACGAGGACCTGTTGGGCGTCAGTCGTCCGCCCAGCGACTGGTCGACGACGCTCGTGACCCCCCCCGCGACCACGGTCGGGATCCCCACGAAGAACAGGCCCTTGGAGGCGTCCTCCAGGACGTACGTGGAGTCGAAGACGCCGATCCCGGTGATGGCGGCGACCGCCAGGGCGAACGTCAGGGAGGTGTACCACCTCGGCGTCCGGAAGATGAACCGCGAGAGGCTCGCCAGGTGGCCCTGCGTGGCCGTCATCTCAGAGAGAGGTATGCGCCGACCGAAATAAAGGCAAGTGGTTCCGTCTTGCGGGCGTCTGGGACCTCGTCGTCCCGTCGTTCGGCGGCGGTCCCGGCGGTGCCCGTCAACGGAGGACCCCGGGATCTCGGCTCGGAGGCAAGCCGAGCGAGCAACCGACGCCTCCGGACTGGGGACGGGTCACTGCCGGGTCGCCGGACGCTCCCGCCGGCAGACCGACAGGAAGTTCTCGAAGACCTCCTCGCCCTCCGCGGTGTGGGACACCTCGGGGTGCCACTGGACGCCGTAGAGCCCCCGGTCCGGGTCGCTCATCGCCTCGACGTCGCAGACGTCCGACCGGGCGGTCACCGAGAAGCCGGGCGGGACCTCCGTCACTTCGTCGGCGTGGCTGGCCCAGACCCGCGTCTCGGGGGCCAGCGACCCGACCAGGGGGTCGTCCGGGTCGGTCACCTCGACGGTGACGTCGGCGTAGCCGCCGTAGTCCCCGGACCCGACCGCACCGCCGAGTTCGCCCGCCATCACCTGCATGCCGAGACAGATCCCGAGGATCGGCACGTCCATCTCCAGGTACTCCGCGCACCGTCCCCGCCGGTCCATGTCCGGCCCGCCCGAGAGCACGAGGCCGTCGGCGTCCAGGTCCCCCGGCGGCGTGTCGTTGTCGACGATTTCGGTCTCGACGCCCAGGTCCCGGAGCGCCCGCTTCTCCAGGTGCGTGAACTGGCCGTGGTTGTCCACCACGAGGATCCGCGTCATAGGTCGGGTACGGGGGGAGCCCTCAAAAGCGGTCCGGATGCCCCCGAACGCCGCCGGGGACGACGCTATCGATGAACGTCCTCCCGGCGCGCGAGGAGCGCGCGAGGGACGACCGACCGAACGAAGTGAGGGAGGGAGTCGGCTGGGGAGGGGGTGGTCGGACGACCGACGTTCCCGATTACTCGTCTCCCCGGTCCGGGAACCGGATCGCCTCGACCGCCGCCTCGGAGCGACGGATCTCGACGGGGTCGTCGGCCGAGAGCCGGTAGGGGTCCGGGTCGTCGTCCCGGACCAGGAGGGCGTTCTCGCCGTATGTGGTCTCGTTCAGCGTCAACCGGACCCGCGCCCCCGGGGAGACCACCAGCGACTCCGGGGCGTCGGCCGGCTTGTGGGCGTTGTTGAACGCGACGCCGAGGCCCTCCGCGAAGGTCGACCCCGTGATCGACCGGTAGTAGGCCGTCGACCCGAACGGGGTCGCCACCAGCAGTCCGTCGCCGATGGCCCCGTCCGTCTCGTAGACGACCTCGCCGCCGTCGATCACCGTCACGCCGAACTTCGCGGCCCGGACCGGCGAGGCGTGGTGGAGGTGGACGTCGTTCATCGCCCGGAAGCCGTCCCGGACCGGGTCGCCGTCGACCAGCGCCGTCAGTTTGTGGTGGCGCACCGTCCGGTAGTCCTCGCCCTCCCGGCCCGATTCGAGGAGCGAGACGCGGTCGACGGCGTCCTCGACGTCGACCTGGATCCGGTTGCCCTCCGAGTCCGCGACCCGGACCGGCAACAGCGTCGGTTCCCCGTACCGCCTGGCGTTGTAGAGGATGGCACCGTCGCCGCCGACCGAGAGGACCACCGCCCCGGGTTCGTACTCCTCGACGACGTCGTACCCTGCATTGCGCAGGCGCTCCGTGAGTTCCCCGGCGCGTTCGTCGTCGGCCGCGCTCACGAAGTACCGCATCCCTGGGGGGTGAAGGTAGGGGTCCCCGGGAATAAACCCTCCCGATCCGTCGGACCCGCCGGTCGCGACTGACCCCTTGGGGGCCTTCCGGGCGGACCGACCCGGATACCCCGTAGCGCCGACCGGGATCGCGACAGTTTTTACGGGGCAGGGCGGAACCGCGGATCACCGATGCCCACCGAGAGCGACGAGGAGACCCCGACGGTGCCGGTCGTCTGTTCCGAGTGCGAGACCCGGACCCGGGTTCCGCTCCCGGACGTGGCCGAGTCGATCGAACGCCACAACGAGGGCCTCCACGACGGCGAGGAACACGCCGAAGTCGACCCCGAACTCGCCGAACACCTCGCCGACATCGTCGCCGAGGAGATGGGACTGGTCTGATCCGTCCGTCCCGCGACGGCTACTCTTCCGTACCGAACCGGCGACCGACCCCCACTGGCGGGTATTTCCCCCGATCCGGACGTCAGTTACTCCCCGGCCGCGGCGGCCGTGACGGTCGCCCCCTCCGGCGGTAGCTCCACCCGGACCTCCAGGATCCGGTTCCGGTCGACCGTCCGGACGACGAGGTGGAGGTCGTCGAAGTCGACGGCCTCGCCCTCCTCGGCGAACCGGCCGGTCCGGTCAAGCACCAGTCCGGCGATGGACTCGTACCCGCCGGTCTCGGGGAGTTCCGTTCCGAGTGCCTCGTTGACCGCGTGGACGTTGAGTTCCCCGCGGACCAGTGCCGTTCCGTCGTCCAGCCATCGGACCGGGACCGACTCGTCCTCGGCGAGCACCTCGCCGATTATCCCCTCGACGATGTCCTCGATGGTCACCACCCCGGCGGTCGTGCCGAACTCGTCGACCACGACGGCCATCCGCAACCGTTCGGCCCGCAGTTCCGCGAGGGGGTCGTCGACGTCCTTCGTCTCCGGGACGGTGTAGGGATCCCTGGCGACCGACCGGAGCGTCACCTCCACGCCGTCGCGCTCCGCCCGGAGGAGGTCCAGGACGTGGACGACGGCGACGGAGCCCAGGGTGTCCTCGTAGACCGGGAGCGACGGAGTCCGCCTTACTGTAACTTTACCGTAAGAGGCCGCGACCCTGTCGGATCGGTGTCGAGGCTGTCCGGAAGACGATCCGGTGAGGACGCAGCCCCCCGGCCCTGATCCGCTGTCGTGTGGTGGTCAACCCGTTGGTCGGTCCCCCACTCGGTCGTCGGGTCCCTACTCCTCGTCGTCCTCGTCGTCCCCCTCGGCGGCCGTCCCGAGCTGGTGTTCGACGGTGATCCCCGAGGCCGACGTGCCGACGCTCCCGGGGGCGTCGGCCTCGCCCTCCTCGCCCCCGGCGTCGTCACCGTCGTCGTCCTCGACCGGTTCGCCCGTCTCCGGGTCGATCCCCATCTCGTCGCAGGCGTCCTCGGTGAGGCGGTAGACGTGGTGCTTGCGGCGCGGGTCGCTGTAGGTCGAGTAGTCCGGGATCCCCTCGGCGTGGCGGTGGACCTCGTACTCGGGCAGGTTCGGGTCGTCCCCCCGGGCGACGGAGCGGTACTTGACGACGTCGACTATCGGCGTCTCGTCCCAGTCCGTCTCGGCGATGGCCTCGGTGATCAGTTCCCGTTCCCTGTCGTTGAGCTTCGTCCCCGACCGTCCGAACTCCGCGTTCTCGATGGTCATCCCTGCCTTGTTTTCTCCTTCCCGTACCATAAACGTAGGTGCCGGCGGTGATCCGGGACCGAGCGATTGATTGGCGGTCCGGCCGAACGCACGGCCGTGACCCGGCAAATAGGGCTCCGCGCGAAGGACCACGTGACGGGTCTCGCCGCCGTCCTGGGGGTCGTCTCGGTGGCGCTGGTGTTCGCCGTCGCCGGCGGCCTGGTGCCGGCCGACGGGATCCCCCGCTCCGAGGCGCTTCTCGCGGCGGTCCCACACGTGAACGCCGTCGTGAGCGTCCTCGCCATCGGCGCGATCCTCGACGGCTGGCGGGCGGTCCGACGGGGTAACGTCGACCGGCACCGGACCCTGATGATCGCCGCACTGGTCCTGTTCCTGACCTTCCTCGTCCTGTACCTCTACAAGGTGGTCCTCGCGGGCCCGACCCCGTTCGACGGTCCCGACGTCGTCTACCGCTTCGTCTACCTCCCGGTGCTCGCTATCCACGTGATCCTGGCGGTGGTCACGCTCCCGGTGCTGTACTACGTCCTCCTCGTCGGGCTTACCCACCCGGTGGCGGAGATACCGGACACGCCACACCCCCGGGTGGGACGGGTGGCGGCGGCGCTCTGGCTGGTCTCGTTCGTGCTGGGGCTCGTGGTCTACGCACTGCTGTACCTCGTTCCGCTGTAGGACCACCCGACGGGCCGCGGGTCCCCCTCGAAGGATAAAAAGATAGCCACGGCAGGACCGTCGGAGTAAACTCGTTTCCCAGCAGTCGAATGGTACCCCCGCACGTGTTCGTTCACGTGGGACGGGCGCCGACGGTTCGGGGCGGACGTCCCACGTGACGAACGTCCCGCCCCGGAAGGGGCCTGGGACGAGCCGCGTTCACCGACAGGGACATCAAGCGTCGACCCGTCCACTGGACGGTCGACGACAACCCGATCCGAGTCGCACGGGCCGGACTTCTCCCACCGGTCCGGTCGCGTGCGACCCGCACCCGCCCGCGAGGGCACCCACCCCCAAGGTCACGACGACCTGCCCGCGTCTCCCACCCACCCCACCGACGACCCGACGAGCGACCGTCCGCCACCGAGGCCTGCCAACCCCTTCCGCACTCCGCGGCGGTTCGCTCGCCTCTCCTTTCCGGATCGGTCCCCGGAGGGACGGCGTTTCTCCAGTGGTCGTGCGACGGAGCGAGCACTCCCCGTCACTCGTCCCGGACAGAGCGGACGCTACCCGTCTCACGCACCGAACCCGATCCTCCGAGACACTCATCGGGCGGCGACACCGACGCCCAGGTCACGGTGACCCCTCTCTCCGGTGGTCGGTTACGCCGAAATCGAAACCAGGTTGTCGCCGCGGATGATGGTCATTTCGCCCCGTTCCTCGGGGGTGGCGGCGTCCGGGTCCTCGTCGGGGTCGGAACCGTGCGTTTCCTTCACCTCCTCCAGCACGAGGTTCATGTGCTGGTCGTAGCCGGCGAGAACCCCATCGTAGATCTCGCCCCCCTTCAGCCGGACTGTCACCTGGTCGCCGACGGACGCCTCGAGTACGTCGAGTGGTCGACCGCTCATACCCGTCGTCGGCCGGCGGACGGGCTTAACTGTACCGCTACCGATCGGTGCTCGTCGGAGACCGGTCACACTCGGCACCGGTCCGGCGCGTGTCACCGTGTCGGACCGACCCGTCACCCTTATTCGCCCGGATCCGCGATGTTGACCAAGCGAATGAGCACCGGGACGGAGGGCGACGAGGGCGAGGACGACCCCCGCGAGTCCGAGGCCTACCGGCAGGTCTGCGAGGACGTCGTCGAACGGATCCTCGACGGCGACGTCGACCGCGACGATGTCGAGTCGGCCAAACTCGAAGCGTGCCGGCGTCACTCCTCGCCGAAAGTGCCGAAGAACTCGGCGCTCATCGAGTTCGGCCCGGACGACCGGCGGGGGGAACTGGAGGCCGTGTTGCGCCGCAAGCCCGTCCGGACCGCCTCCGGCGTCTCGCCCGTGGCGGTCATGACGAGTCCCCACCGGTGTCCCCACGGGAGGTGTCTCTACTGTCCGGGGGGACCGGACTCCGAGTTCTCCAGCGCGCAGAGCTACACCGGCCACGAACCCGCCGCCGCCCGGGGCGAGCAGAACGACTACGACCCCTACGGGCAGGTGACACTGCGGCTCTCGCAGTTGCGAAAGATAGGCCACCCCGTCGACAAGGCCGAACTGATCCTGATGGGCGGGACGATGACTGCCCGCAGCCACGACTACCAGGAGTGGTTCGTCAAGCGGGCCCTGGCCGCGATGAACGACTTCGACCCCGGGAACCCGCCGGAGCCCTCCGAGACCGAGAGCTTCGCGCCCGACCCCGACGAGACGGGGTTCCGGTACCTGGAGGACGTGAAGACGCGGAACGAGACGGCCGACGTGCGCAACGTCGCCACGACCTTCGAGACCAAGCCCGACTGGTGTGACCCCGAGCAGATCGACCGCATGCTCCGCCTCGGGGGGACGAAGGTCGAGGTCGGCGTCCAGACCACCTTCGAGCGGATCAACCGCGAGATGCACCGCGGCCACGGCGTCCAGGCGTCGGTGGACGCCAACCGCCGTCTGCGCGACGCCGGGTTCAAGGTCGGGTTCCACATGATGCCCGGTCAGCCCGGGATGTCGAAGGAGATGAGCCTGGAGGACTTCCGTCGGATCTTCGAGCGACCCGAGTGGCGGCCGGACTACCTGAAGATCTACCCGACCCTGATCGTCGAGGGGACCGCCACCTACGACTGGTGGCACCGCGGGGAGTTCGACCCCCTCTCCAGCGAGGAGGCCGCCGAACTCGTCGCCGAGATCAAGCGGGAGATCCCGCGGTACACCCGCCTCCAGCGGGTTCAGCGGGACATCCCCGCGGACTTCATCGAGGCCGGCGTCCAGAAGTCGAACCTCCGCCAACTCGCCCGGGAGGTGATGGACGACCGGGGCTGGGACTGTGAGTGCATCAGGTGCCGGGAGGTCGGCATGAACGACGCCGACCCGGACCCCGACGCCGTCGAACTCTCGGTCGCGGCGTACGGGGCCGGCGGCGGCACCGAGCACTTCGTCGCCTTCGAGGACCCGGTCCGGGACCTGCTGGTCGGGTTCTGTCGGCTCCGGTTCCCGGGCGGCCCCGTCCGGCGGGAACTGGCCGACGCCGCCGTGGTCCGGGAACTCCACGTCTACGGGAGCGAGGCCGCGCTCTCGGGCGAGGACGACGCCGAGTGGCAGCACCGCGGCTACGGGCGCCGCCTGATGGAACGCGCCGAGGAACTCGCCAGGGGCGCCGGCTACTCGAAGCTCGCGGTCATCAGCGGCATCGGCGCCCGGGAGTACTACCGCCGGAAGCTGGACTACCACGACGACGGGCCATACGTCTCGAAGCGACTCTGATCCCCCGAGGGATCCACCGGGCTTCGATCCGGGGAGCGGAGGACGTCAGAGGCGTACATCGTGGTCCCGCCATGCCATAACGACCTGGAGACGAAACGAAGGAGGGGTAACGATAATTATCTGGATAGGAATGGAAGGGGAGGTGCCGTCATATATACGGACAGACAATTATCTCCCACCGCATTCTGCTGATCTCCCGAGTTAGTTACTGCACCTCACGGACCTTACAGTTCACGTTAGATTTATTACCCATGGCCTCCTACGTGGGAGTGCGAGCGAGGAAGCGAGGGCACACGGACGACCTGCCCAAGACCGCCCATCCGGGCGGAACGGGGCGGGTTAGGAGCAAAAACCGAGAATCCGGTAACACGGAGGCAAGGTCAACGCTCCGAAGGAGAACCGAAGCGGCCCACGCGCGGCCCTCGACGTGCGAGGCGACCACCGACGTGCCTCACGGCACGACGGCGGACGCAGGCGCGTGTCACGACGCCTCACGGCGACGCGGTGCGCGGCCCGCCCGAACGCCCCGGCGTTCGGACGGGAAGGGCGTCGATCCGCGCGAAATCCTCCGCCCGGGCGGAGGATCGGGAAGGCCAACTACCGGAGTACCCGCAAGGGGGCTTCGGGAAACCGGCGTATGCCGGGCGGCCGCGGCCGGTGCAAGGCCGGTGCGGTCGGTCGGCTGCAACGCTGGCGGCGCGGTCGGTGAAAGCCCGACGCGACTGCCGGTGGCCGCCGGAACTGGCCGTACGGGCCGCGGAAAACGTCTCCCGTCCGGTCCACATCCTTCCTCGCGATTCTCCCGCTACTACACCTCGACGGGGGGACTCCGTCGGCCCCGACGGGACCGGTGCCCGGAGGCCAAGGAATAAGCCCCTCGCCCATCCAGTGACCGGCATGGTGGACATCCACTCGGGCCAGCGCGTCGCCGTCCTGGCGGACGCGCAGAACCTCTATCACACGGCCCAGAGCCTCTACAGTCGCAACATCGACTACTCGGCGCTACTGGAGAAGTCCGTCCAGGAGCGCACGCTGACCCGCGCCATCGCGTACGTCATCCGCGCCGACGCCCCCGAGGAGGAGTCGTTCTTCGACGCGCTGACCGACATCGGCTTCGAGACGAAGATCAAGGACATCAAGACCTTCGCCGACGGGTCGAAGAAGGCCGACTGGGACGTGGGCATGTCCCTGGACGCCGTCACCCTGGCGCCCCACGTCGACACCATCGTCCTCTGTACCGGCGACGGCGACTTCTCGCGGCTCTGCTCGCACCTGCGCCACAAGGGCGTCCGCGTCGAGGTGATGGGCTTCAGCGAGTCCACCGCCGAGGAACTCGTCGACGCCGCCGACTCGTTCGTGGACATGACCGAGCGATCCGATACCTTCCTGCTCTGAGCCGGTACCGTCGTCGCCAGGGGATCCGGCCCGACATTTATGCGCCCCCCGACCGAGGGAGAGGTATGATCCACGCGGAGGGTTCGCTACTCACGGTGGACGTCGGCGACCGATCGGCGGAGACCCACGACGTCGACGACGTCCTGTCGTCGTTCGTCGGCGGCCGGGGCGTCGGGACGAAACTCGCACACGACCGGATCCCGTTCGACGCCGACCCCCTGGGACCGGAGAACGCCCTGTACTTCACGACGGGACCGCTCCAGGCGGCGACGATGTCGTTCACGGGGCGGATGAACTGCACGGGCGTCTCGCCGCTGACCGACGGGTTGCTGTCCTCGAACGCCGGCGGGTTCATGTCCCGACCGTTCGCGGCCACCGGCCACGCCGCCGTCGAGGTGACCGGGGCGGCCGAGGACCTCCTGGGGGTCGTCGTGACCGACGAGGGGGTGACGTTCCACGAGGTGCCCGACCTGGCGGGTGCGACGGTCACCGAGGTGGGCGACCACGCCGAGGAGCACCACGACCTGGGCCCGGAACACGTCGCCGCGATCGGTCCGGCCGGGGAGAACCTGGTTCGGTTCGCCGCCATCATGACCACCGAGCACCGGGCGTTCGGGCGCGGCGGCCTCGGCGCGGTCCTGGGCGCGAAGAACGTCAAGTACCTCGCCTTCGAGGGGGACTCCCCGCCGTCGGTGGAACTGGACGAGGAGACCGCGATGGCGGTCCACCGGGACGCCTCGACGGCGGACAACCCGATGAAGGACGCCGGCACCGTCTCCGTCGCGGAGTACGCCAACTCGGTCGGGGCACTTCCCGCCCGCTACTTCCATGACACCTCGTTCGACGCGGTCAACGACATCGGGTCGGGCGCAGTCATCGACCACAAGTACAAGAAGGGGACCTGCTCGCAGTGCGCGTTCGCCTGCAAGCTACCGACCCGCGACGAGGAGAGCGGCCTCACGACGGAGGGACCGGAGTACGAGACGGTGTTCTCGTTCGGGGCCAACGCCGACGTCGACGAGTTCGTCTCCATCATGAAGTCAAACGACCTCTGTGACGACCTCGGGATGGACACCATCTCCTGTGGCGACGCCGTCGCGGCCTACCTGAAGAGCGAAGGGGAGTTCGGCAACACCGACCTGATCCACGACCTTATCGAGAAGATCGCGCACCGCGAGGGGGTCGGCGACACCCTCGCGGAGGGCATCGACCGGTGTCACGACGAACTCGGCGTCGAGAACTGGACGATGAAGGGGATGGAGTTCGCGGCCCACGACGGGCGGGCCCTGAACGGTCAGGGCCTCTCGTTCGCCACCTCGAACCGCGGCGCCGACCACATGTACGCCGAGATGTACCAGCTGGAGTACCCGCTGGTTTCCCCGAAGAAGGCCCTGGACCCGGAGGGCCTGGAGGGGAAGGCCGAGCGCCTGGTCGAGATGGAGAACAAGAACGCCCTCAAGGACTCGGGGGTCCTCTGCAAGTTCTCGTACTCGATGATGACCGAGGACCGGATGGAGGGGATCTTCGGGGCCGACTACGAGGACCTGATGGCACTGGGCGACCGGATCGTCGAACTCGAACGGGGCTTCAACAACCGGCGGGGGTTCGACCGGGCCGACGACGACGACCTGCCCTACGACCTGCCGGGGTTCGACGCCGCGCTCTCGGAGTACTACGAGGTCCGCGGCTGGAACGACGACGGCACCGTCCCGGACGACGTGGGCGGGACGCCGGCGGCCGGGGACTGAAACGACCGGTCGCAGTGGAGCCCGCCCTGAACGTTCGCCGCTTACTCGAACGCCCGGGCCAGGGCGGTTCCGACGAGTCCGGGACCGAGCAGTACCACCGCCACCAGGATCCCCCCTGCGACCACCGCCTCGACGCCGGAGAGGAAGGTGACGTTGTACCTGGCGGGGCCGCCGGGGGCGACGAAGACGATCAGACTCAGTATCATCGCCGGCGGCCATCCGGCGGTGGCCCAGCGCAGCGCCCGGTCGGGGTCCAGGTCCGCCGTCCGTTCGACGACTGCACGCCCGATGGCGAGCGGCAGGACGGCCAGGACGACCACGGCGACGACGCCCGTCACGAACAGCGTTCCGCCAGCCCCCGGATCGACTGCGACGGCGAGCGCCAGCACTACCACGGTGAACAGCGCGAACCCGCCCCCCAGCGAGTAGGCCAGCGCCTCGCGGAACGACGGGGTGATCCGCCTGAGCAACAGCGCCACGACGGCCACCGGCACGGAGGCCAGGACGGTCCCGACGTACGCGAACACCGCCAGCAGGCCCGCCGGGTTGTTCGACACTGACCCACCGTTCGGACCCCCCTCTGTTCATACTGTCGGTTAGGGCGGGTTTCACGTGCCGACACCGCGGGAAGGCCCCGACCCGCCGGAATCCGGTACCGTGGGGAGACACCGGTCCGGCACCGGGAGAAAGGAACGGATCCGACGCTTGGACCGTGGGACGGATCCGCCGCCTATCCCGACGGGGGACGGATCCGCCGCCTATCCCGACGGGGGACGGATCCGACCGATCCCGGCCGGGATTACTCGATGACGACGAGGACGTCGCCCATGTCGACCGACTCGCCCTCGGCGACGGCGACGTGGCTCACGGTCCCGCTGGCGGTGGCCTCGACGTCGTTCTCCATCTTCATCGCCTCGAGCACCAGAAGGACGTCGCCCGGTTCCACCTCGTCGCCCTCGGCGACGTTCACGTCGAGGATCGTTCCCTGCATGTCGGCGACGACCTGTTCGCCCTCGGCGGCGGCCACGGACGACCCGCCGCCGTCGTCGGAGGGGCCACTCGGGCCGCCGCCTCCGCCACCACCGGCGGCCGCGCCGCCACCGCCGGCGGTGGGGAGCGATGCGGCGCCGCGCTCCTCCAGGTTGACCTCGAAGCGCTTGCCGTTGACCTCGACCGTGAACTCGCGCTCGACGACCTCCTCGTCCGTCGTGGCGGTGGTCTCGGTCCCCCACTTCTCCTGGGCCTCCTCGATCCGGCTCCGGTCGAGGTGCTCGTCGAGGTACTTCGTGGTGTGGGTCCCCGCGAGGAACTCCTCGTCGGTGAGCATCAGCCGGTGGAAGGGGACGATAGTCACCACGCCCTCCAGGTCGTACTCCCGCAGGGCACGCTCGCTCCGGGCGACGCACTCCTCGCGGTCGGCCCCGTGGACGATCAGCTTGGCGATCATCGAGTCGTAGTCGGTCACCAGGTCGTCGCCCTGCCGGAGCGCGTCGTCCATCCGGACGCCGATGCCGCCGGGCGGGTCGTAGGTCTCCAGCGACCCCCCGCGGGCCGGCGCGAACTCCTCGGCGGCGTTCTCGGCGTTGATCCGGAACTCCATCGCGTGGCCCCTGAGTTCCACGTCGTCCTGGGAGAAGGTGAGTTCCTCGCCGGCCGCGACCCGGAGCTGCCACTTCACGATGTCGATGTCGGTGAGTTCCTCGGTGACGGTGTGTTCGACCTGGATCCGGGTGTTGACCTCCAGGAAGTAGAAGTCCGCCTCCGTGCCGAGCAACTCGCCGGCCTCCCGGTCGGGGTCGTCCTCGACCAGGAACTCGAAGGTGCCGGCGTTGTAGTAGCCGGCCTCGTCCGCACCCTGGCGGGCGGCCTCGCCTATCTCCTCGCGCAGTTCGTCGGTCAGCGCCGGCGAGGGTGCCTCCTCGATCACCTTCTGGTGGCGCCGCTGGAGCGAGCAGTCCCGCTCGCCGAGGTGCCGGACGTTGCCGTGGTGGTCGGCGAGGATCTGGACCTCGACGTGGCGCGGGTTCTCCAGGAACCGCTCCATGTACACGTTCGGGTTGTCGAAGTACGCCTCGCCCTCGCGCTTCGCGGACTTGAGCTGTTCCTCGGCCTCGTCGGGTTCGCGGACGATCTTCATCCCGCGGCCGCCACCGCCGCCCTCGGCCTTGATCGCGACGGGGTAGCCGTGTTCCTCGCCGAACTCCCTCACCGCCTCGGGGTCCTCGACCGGGTCCGTGTCCCCGGGGACGATCGGGACCCCCGCCTCCCGCATGGTCTTGCGGGCGGAGGTCTTCGCGCCGAGCTGGCGCATCGACGCCGCGGACGGCCCCACCCAGGTGATCCCCTCGGCGTTCTCGACCTTCTCGGCGAACGCCGCGTTCTCGGCCAGGAAGCCGTACCCCGGGTGGATCGCGTCGGCGTCGGCCTTCCGGGCCGCCTCGATGATGGCCTCCTGGTCGAGGTAGGACTCGCTGGCCTTCGCCGGCCCGACGTTGTACGCCTCGTCCGCGTAGCGCACGTGGCCGCCGTTCTTGTCCGCGTCGCTGTACACCGCCACCGTCCGGACGTTGAGCTCCTCGCAGGCTCGCATCACTCGCACCGCGATCTCGCCACGGTTCGCGACGAGCACCTTGTTGAACATTCTTGGGCGGGGTATCTCGGAGGGACAACCTTACTCTGTCGGTTCAGAAAGGGATCGGACCACCCGTAGATGACCGCGTCCCGAGAGAACCCGGGGACCCACCTACTGCACAGCAGTTAAATCACGTCCGGGCGAGGTGCGAGACGAATGGAGGGCGTCCTGTGGCACCTGCTCGCGAGTTCGCGGGGCGGACCGTCACGGGTCCGGATCGTCCGGGCGATCGACGAGCGGCCACGGAACGCCAACGAACTGGCCGAGGAACTCGACCTGGACTACACGACGGTCCGGCACCACCTCGACGTGCTGATGGAGAACAACGTCGTCGAGCGGTCGGGCGACGAGTACGCCGCCGTCTACCTGTTCACCGACCAGGTCGAGGGGCACTGGGACACCGTCGAAGAGATACTCGACACCGTCGACGGGGAGGATCCATGACCGGCCGATCCACCACCGAAGGAGGATCCATGACCGGCCGATCCACCACCGAAGGAGGATCCATGACCGGCCGATCCGCCACCGAAGGAAGACTCATGACCGCAACGACGACAGGATCCCGAGATACAGGACGACGACCGCCAGGAGCGGATCGAGTTCGGACGAAGTTTGGACAGGATTTTTGTGGGAAGTCCCGAAGGGGGAGACCATGACCCTCTGGCTCGACCTCGCCCGGGTCGCCGCAGGGGTGAACGTGGCCCTCCTGCTTGCGCTGGGGTGGGTCTGGCTCCAGGGGTACCGGAGCCACGGGGCGCGCCACACCCTCGGACTGCTGGTGTTCGACGCCCTCCTCCTCGTCCAGAACCTCCTCTGGCTCTACTTCTACGCGATCCACCCGGAGTTCATCGGCTGGTTCGTCAACTCCGGCACCGGCATCCAGGCCGGGATGACGATGCTCTGCGGACTGGAACTCGTCGCGCTGGTGTTCATGGCGCGGATCACCTGGCTCTGACTGGTCGGCACCGACCACCCGGTACGGAATCGGGAAACCGGCCCCGAGGTTGGACGAGTTTTGGATCCAGTTCGGAAAACGTTGATTGGGTGATCGGTGCTACCGTCTCACATGGGATCCACACGACGCGCGCTCCTCGCATCGACCGCGGCCGGTCTCGCCCTCTCGGGGAGTCTCGGAAGTGACGGAGGCGGCGACGACGACGATGGGGGCGGGGACTACTGATCCGGGCAGTCACGAACGGACCTGGAGAGTGAGAAGGATCCTGCGGGCCGGTCAGACCCCGCGACCCTGGAGGCGCTCTTCCTCCGGCAGGTCCGCGTTGGGGTCGCCGCTCATGCTCTTGCCGAGGTTCTTGCTTATCTCGGCCAGCGTTTCGGGGTCGTCCCAGTTGTTGACCGCGTCGACGATGGCCGTCCCCATCGCCTCGGGGTTCTCCGCGCCGAAGATGCCAGAGCCGACGAAGATGCCGTCACAGCCGTGTTCCATCATCAGGGCGGCGTCGGCGGGCGTCGCGATCCCACCGGCGGCGAAGTTCACGACGGGGAGCCGGCCCCGGTCGGCCGTCTCGTGGACGAGGTCCTTCGGTGCCTCGTTCTCGCGGGCCCAGCGCTCGCGCTCCTCGTGGGTCATGCCCTCCAGTTGTCGGATCGCGCCCTTGATGTTGCGCTGGTGGTGGACCGCCTGGTTGACGTCGCCGGTACCGGCCTCGCCCTTCGTCCGGATCATCGCCGCACCCTCGTCGATCCGGCGCAGGGCCTCGCCGAGGTTCCGAGCGCCACAGACGAAGGGCGCGGTGAACTCCCGCTTGTCGATGTGGTAGGCGTCGTCGGCTGGGGTGAGCACCTCCGACTCGTCTATCATGTCGACGCCGATGGCCTGGAGGATCCGCGCCTCGGTGGTGTGGCCGATGCGGGACTTGCCCATCACCGGGACGGACACCTCCCCGATTATCTCCTCGACGTCGGCGGGGTCGGCCATCCGGGCGACGCCACCACGCTTGCGGATGTCCGCGGGGACCGCCTCCAGGGCCATCACCGCGACGGCGCCGACGTCCTCGGCGATCCGGGCCTGTTCGCGGTTGACGACGTCCATGATGACCCCGCCCTTCTGCATCCGCGCGAACCCTCGCTTTACCAGCTCCGTTCCGCGTCGGAGTTCCTCGAGGTCTGTCTCCTCGGTCATGGATCGACGTGGGGGACGGACGCACTTAACCGGTGCCTTTCGGGAACTAGCGACCGGATCACCGGTCTTCTGGACGGCGGGATCGCCCACCGATAGACTTGCGGCATCCATGCGGCCCGTGGATCCACCCCGACAGGTCTATGTCGCCCCCGGCCCCACCGACGGCCAGGCATGGCATCGGCGGACGCGACCGGGAGCGTGGTCGATCGGCTCACGTCGGGCGACGGCTTGCCCGACCGCCCGTCGCTCCCGCGCTACGTCGCGCCGCTCCCCGAACGACTGGAGAACTTCGGGCTCCGGATCGCGTGGCTGGTCGTGGGGATCAACCTGGTCGGGACCCTGTTCGGGTTCTACTACTACCGCACCCAGTTCGCGGCGACCGCCCAGTGGGTGTGGCCGGTGGTGCCCGACAGCCCGGTCGCGACCCTGTTCATCGCCGTCAGCCTCGGGGCCTGGAAACTCGGGGAGTCCCGGGAGTGGATCAACGCGCTAGCCTTCTTCGGGTGCATCAAACTCGGCCTCTGGACACCCTACGTCCTGCTGGTGTTCATGGACGGCTTCTCGTCGCTGCACTGGGCGATGTACAACTTCCTGTTCTGGAGCCACCTCGCGATGGTCGTCGAGGCCTTCCTGATCTACCGGTACAGCGACTTCCCCGTCCACGCGGTCCTGGTGGCCGCCGCTTGGTACGGGTTCAACGACATGGTCGACTACTTTATCCAGGTGGCGGGCACCACCCATCACACGCTCCTGCCTCCCCAGAGCAGGTCGATCGACGTCGTCGCCAACGAGATCGGTCACTTCAGTCCCGCCCACGAGTACGCCGCCGCCGGCGCCGTGGTCCTGACGCTGTCGGCGACGTTCCTGGCGCTGGCGACCCGGATCGAGAAGCTCGAACGGGGAGCGGTCGGGGACGGGTCGTAGCGGGATCGGTCGGTCCCCGACCGTTACGGTAAGTTTACTGTAAAGCTCGATCGCCGGCGGTCGACTCCGGGGATCAGACCCGCTCCAGTCGCGTCCGGGTGTAGACCGTGAGGTCGTGTTCGGGGTAGGTGTGGTAGGTCTCGTAGCCCGGATCCCCCTCGTCGATGACGATGGCGGTGTGGGCGTCGGGGGAGAACTCGTGGGCCAGGTCGTAGTCGCGGTCGGCGGGGAACGCGGCCAGGTCGTCGGCCGACACCTCGACGGTGCAGGCGACGCCCTCGGCCTCGAACGCGAACTCGCCCGTCATGTCAGTCGACAGCCTGAGGGTGTGAACGTCCCCGTCGTCGATGGACTTGCACGAGGACACCTCGTAGAACCCCAGCGGCTCTGAGTAGACGAAGTGGGAGCTCCCGATCACGTTGAACGAGAAGGGGGCGTCGAGCAGGCGGGCCTCGAGGCTGTCGAAGACCCGCATGCCCTCGATTGACGGGCGCCGCGTCGCGAACCCGAAGTGCAGTTCCTCGCTGGACGGGAGCACGGACACGGTTACGTCTGCACCTCCATCGTCGTCTCGGCCAGTCGCGTCGGCCGGCCCCGTACCGGTGGCTGGCGACCGGTCGGTGCCGCGAGTCCCGGTGGTCGACCCCCCCGTCCCGCCGTCATCCGTGCGATCCTACTCGTCAGGAGTACTTGATTGTGGCGGCATCGTCCCCCGGAGGAAGGTCGCCACTCGGTGCGGGGGTGTCCGCACGCGACGGTCACCCGGATCTGTGGCATCGCTGTCTCACCTCGGGAACTCCACGATGATGTCGTAGTTGGGGTGGAACACCCGGTTGGCCCGCACGCCGCGGTAGGTGGGGACCGGTCGCCAGGTGACGTTGCCGTACGCCTCCCGGTGCCGGCGGACGTACTCGCTGCTGGCGTTCGCGGCGTCGAGTTCCGGGGTGTGGCCCCGCGAGAGGACGTAGAATATCTCGCCGCGCTCGACGTCGCCGTCCCGGTCGAAGTCGTCCATGGCCTCGTACCGGGCGTAGCGGGTGAACCCGGCCTCGTGGACGGTGTTCATGTAGACCTTGTTGTGCGTCGACTCGAAGTACCGCGAGTAGGCCCAGGTCACCACGAGGCCGTCCTCCGCGAGGTGGTCGTCGATCCGTTCGTAGAACTCCACCGAGTAGAGGTGGAGCAGGTCGTCGTTGCGGATCCCCGGCAGGTCCAGGAGGACGAGGTCGTAGGTCCTGTTGGTCTCCCCGAGGTAGGTGAAGGCGTCCGCGACGACGGTGTTGAGGCGGTCGTACTCGTGGGCGTCGTCGTGGTACCGGGCCAGGAGGCTGCTGTTGCGGGCGTAGGCCATGAACTCGCGGTCGATGTCCACCTGGTCGACGGTGACGTTGTACTCCCGGAGGTGGTCGACGGCGACGAAGTCGCCGCCACCGACGACCAGCACCCGCTTGTCCTCCATGTCCTCGTAGAACGATGCCGGGACGTCGACGAGGCCCCCGTGGTACGCCTCGATCCAGCTCTCGCAGAGCTGTACCTGCAGGTCCAGCCTGAGACACGTCTCCGGGCCCTCGGGCCCGTTGTGATAGCGGGCCGGGCCGGTCCACCGGCGCTCGTAGACCGAGACGGTCTGGTACCGGGTGGTGAACCGCCGGTCGAGGTCCACCTCCATGTTCCCGGAGACGTACTCCCCTTCGATCCGGTTCTCGAAGTAGAGCTCCGTGAGTTCGGACTCGACGGTCCCACCCTCGGCCAGCACCCCGGCGTAGGCCCCCGAGACCAGGAGCGCGGCCAGCAACAGCGCCTTGCTCCCGGCGGGGAATTCCCACCAGAACGCGACCGCCGCCAGCCCGTTCAACAGTCCCAGGACGAACACAGACGATATCAGCCCCAGGGAGGGGAACAGCACCAGCGCCCAGACGACGGTCCCGGCCAGCGATCCCACGTAGTCCATCCCGAGGATCTCGGAGAAGCCGTCGAGGTCGCTCTCCTCGCCGTCCGCACCGGGGTCGGCGTTACCGCCGCCGTCGGTGCGGGCGGGGTCCTCGGTCACGAACACCAGCGAGAGCCCACGACGGAGGACCCGGCCGGGCGAGACGCCGACGGACGAGAGGAGCGAGTCCTCGCGCTCGTCGATCATCGTGGTCAGGAACGGCACCTCCAGTCCCGACAGGAGGCCGACGACCACTATCGGCAGGTGCGACAGCGGCAGTGCGAGATTCCGGGGGAGCGCCCCCTCGGCCCCCGGCAGGGAGTTGAGCGCGACGATGTACACCAGCCCCAGCGGACCGGCGACAGCGAGCAGTATCTCCACCCGGAGGAAGTTCGTCGGCGCGTCCTCCAGGTACCGGAACAGGAACGCGCCGACCCCCAGCGAGAAGAGGAACAGGCCGATGGTGACCGAGTACCGCACGACGGTCCCGCCGAAGACGACGGTCAGCAACTCCGAGTAGATCAGTTCGTAGACGATGCTACAGAAGGCGACGACGAAGGTGAGCGCGAACACCACCGCTCGCCGGGAGCGGACGTTCATCGCGGAGGGCGACGGGGCCCAGTACTTGCGGGGATCATCGGCGCTATCGGCGGGGGCGCGGGGAGTGTGGCAACCGGACGGGGATCAGATCCGCGGCGATATCTTCCACTGCTCGTCCTTCTCCATCCCACCGGCAGCGCGGTCTACCTCCATGTCGATGCACTCCCATCCGAAGCTGTGATCGACGGACTCCCCCTCTAGCTGTGCGCCGACGCGGTACCACCCTTCCGAGTCGACGGGGTGAGTGACCCGGCCCCCCGGGTTCGAGACGGTCCGGTCCCAGTCGACGGGGCCGGGACCGGGCGGGTTGTTCTCGAACTGTGCGTCCGAGCCCATGTAGGCGATACCCAGCGCCGCGACCACGACGCCGAACGTCCGGATCTCGTCCTGGTGGTCCTCGTACCAGTCGTCGTCGTCGTCTCTGGCGTAGAGGAGCCCCCTGTGGCCGTAGCGACCCTTCGGGGCGCTGCTGTAGCCGCCCGTCCCGCGACCGCCGCCCTTCGCCGCGCTCGCGACGCCGATCGGGCTGAGGTCTGCGAGCCCCGCCGACGCCGGTTCGACCCGACCCTGCACGTCGGCACGGGACTTCACCCAGGTCTCGTCCTCCAGCGGCACGACCAGTTGTCCGTTCCGTACCTCTGTGACCTCGAACACCTGGGACTGTCGCGGCGGCGGGCCGTTTCGCCCGCCACCGAACAGACCGAAGCAACCGGCCAGGCCCGTCATTGCGCCGACGGTCACGCCCCCCCTGGTGAGGAACTGTCGTCTATCCATAGGAGAAGGTTACCTATGGCCAAATATATAGTTTCTGGGTGATCGATTCCGCTGAGGGACGGTGATTTTCCGCTGGACGGCAACCGATCGGAATCCGGATCGACCGTTCGAGAACACGGACCGTTGCGGACCTGGTAACTGGTTCATACCTGGGCGTCCGCACCGGTGATCGTCGAGGTAAGTCCGGAACCGCGTGCGAGGGGCACCGCTGTTCAGCGGGGGTTCCTGGTGTCCCGAACGACTTCGGGATCGGACTCATGGGGGTATCGCGGGCAGATTCACCTATGGCGCAGGGCACCTATGGCGCAGGGCAACCCGAGCGACGGAACCGCACCGTGGCCCCAGCAGTTGCTGGAGAGCCCCTGGCTGCTGGCCGGGGCGGCGCTGCTGTTCTTCGTGCTGTCGTACGTGGTCTGGAGTCTGATCGACCTGCTGTCGGTCCCGATGGGGTGATCGGGGTGGGATCGCCACTCGACCCCCCAGAAGCGGACTGGTGGAACGAGTCGGTCAACCGCCGGGAGACCATCTGGCTCGGGATCACCGGGGCCTGGGCGGTGGCCTGTTCGGGTGGCTCTGGCGTTCCCCCTGGCGGGATCCCGGCTTCTCCGCCGTCGTCCTGAGCATCGTCCTCTTCGGGTTCCTCGGGGGCATCACCGGCGTCACGATGGGCCAGATGCAACTGAACATGACCTGGCACAACACCCTCGCGGTGCCGGGGCACTTCCACGCCACCGTCGCGACGGTGACCACGCTGGCGTTCATGGGGCTGGCCTACGACGTCGTCCGCCTCGTGTTCAGGCGCGGGTGGGTCGCCGGCCCTGCTGGCGCTGACCGGACTGTCCCGTGCCGTCGCCTGAATCCGGGCGGCGCCCGGCCGACGGGGGTCCCCTGACGCTGTCCGGGAGGGCGTCGAGGGGACCGTCGCGCTCGTGTTGCTCTCGCTGACGCTACTGGTGCGGGCCCACTCCAGGCGACGCGAACTCGCCGCGGACGACCGCGCCGTCGAGGTGACGGGCGACCCGGCCGCGCCGGCCCGGGCACTCCGCCGGATCCGGCGGGCCACTGACCCCGGCGGTGGCCTGTTCGCGACGCTGTACGTGAGCGGGGAGGGTGACGAACATCCCCTCACGCGCCTCCTCTCCACCCACCCGGACGTGAACGAACGGATCGACCGCCTGGCCGACCGGGGGCGACGGCAGCGACGGCGGATCGAGGTCCGGTGACCGAGGATCCGGCACGAAACGTGAACGAACCCCTTCCCTACGCGTCCCCGGACAGCCCGGGGATCCGCGACCGGACGCCGGTCAGGTCGACCGACGCGAGCGCGGCCCGGACGAGGACGGCGACGACGAGGACGACCCCCGAGAGGAGCGTGACGAACCCGCCCCAGAACACCCCGCCGCCCGTCCCGGCGTACAGCGTGTGGAGGCTGGAGACCGCCAGCAACAGTGTGAGCGTGCCGACGGCGCCGACCGCGGCCGACCCGACGCCGGGATCGGTGACCGCACGGGCGACCGTGACCGCCCCGAGGACGCCCGGGACGACCAGTTCGGGGTTCACCGGGACCGGACCGACCGTCGGCCAGGTGGGGTACGGCTGCGGGAGTGCGGTGAACGTCACCCCGGCGACGGCGACCACCAGTGCGGCCAGGACCACCTCGAACAGTACCGCCGGCGACCTGTCGGGACCGGTCATCGCCCGGGTCTCGGGACGGGACCGACGTAAACGTTGCTCACGACGGATCCCGGGAGGGGTGCCCGGGTCGGCGGGGGTGGTCACTCCTCGTCGTCGTCACTCTGGAGCATCTCGCGGGCGTCGTCGAGCAACCCATGGGCCCGTTCGCTGAGGTCGAGTTCCTCGTCCCCGGGGTCGGCCGCCTCCTCCACGTCCGCGTCGACCTCGCCCCGGTACTCCTCGTCGGTGACCCGGATCGGGTCGGCGTCGGTGTCTTCCTCCGTCCCCTTGGCGTACTCCTCGACGTGCTGACCCCACATCCCCCCGTGCTTCCGGACGACCAGGTCCGAGAGCACCCGGGCCTGGCAGGAGAGTCGGTAGCCCGACGACTCCGTCTCGTCGTGGGGCGGGAGCCGCAACCGGCGCTTCTCCTGGGCCGTCTTCTCCGTGACCTCGCCGTCGACCACCTCGACGGTACAGGTGCCACAGAGTCCCTGGCCGTTGCAGTTGGCGTACCGGGCCATGGAGTTGTAGGGGGAGACGCCGCTCGCCCGGAGCAGGACGTCCCGGAGGACCTCGCCCTCCCGGCACTTGACCTCCGTCCCGTCGAAGTCGACCACCGGCATGTGCTGGTGGTTCGGGGCTACCCCGACGTAGACGAGTTCGATCCCCGTGACCATCCAGCAGCCCTCGTACTTGCCGTCGGACTGGCGCTGGACGGAGAACTCGTAGGTCGTCTCGTCGCCGTCCCCGTCGACGACCACCACCTTCTCCTCGGCCGTGTCGCCGTCGACCCGGAGCCGACCCCGGTCGGCCTCCTGGTGGTCGATCAGCGCCCGGCGGATGGGTCCGGAGAGGTGGTCCTCGAAGTCCGCGAGCGAACCGCCCGCCCGGTCCCGGTAGCCCGGGGCGGCGAAGGCGAACGCCGTCCGGATCCCGGCGTCCTCGAACGGGTCGTCGTTGGTCGCGAGCGCCGACAGTACCGTCCGGACCACGTCCTCGGGCGTGCGGTCGGTTCGCGGTGCGGGGAGGTCGTGGGCGTCCTCGGGCCCGGACTCCGGTGCCTCCTCGTCCTGGCCGCTCCGCCGTCCTGCCTGGTCGCCTTCCTGTCTGTTGCTCATGTGACAAACCTCCGGGGACTCGGGGTCCGCACCGTGCCTCGCGGGGACGTGGTTCCTCGGTCGAGAGGGTTCGATCCCGCCGGGTAAATGGCTGACGGCCACGGGGACCGCGACGGCCGTTCGAACGACTCCCTCGCGGGACGTCCGGCAACCGTGCCGGCGGGCTCGGCCATCCCGGATCGGATCCTGGCCGTCCCGGATCGGACCCTGGCCGTCCCGGATCGGACCCTGGCCGTCCCGGATCGTGGGTCGAGCGGTTCCCGGTCGCTCGTGGCGGGGTCGGACATCGGATCAGTTCGAGCGAGCGTCAACGAGTCTGTCCTCCGGTTCCACCTCTTTCGAGACCGTGAACTGGGAGAGCGAGTCGTTCAGCGCCTCGGCCCTGTCGGCCAGGTTCTCGACGCTCCGGTTGACCTCCTGGACGCTCTCGCTGCCCTGTCGTGCGGCCCCGACGACCTCCTCGGCCTGCCGTGCGCTCCGTTCGGAGATGTCCGCCACCTCGTCTATCATCCTGACGACCTCCTCGGCCGTCCGTGTGCCCTCCTTGGTGGCGTCGTTGATCCCCTGGACGCTGACGTTGGTCTCCTCGACGACCGTTCCGATCTCGTCGAGGGCACCCAGTGCGGACTCGATGGTCTCCGTCCCGCGCTCGACGGTCCGCTGTGTCCGCTCGATGCGCTCCGTCGTCGTGTCGGTCCGCTGGCGCAGGTCCTCCAGCGAGGACTCGATGTCCTCGGCGGCCTGGGCGGTCTCGTCGGCCAGGCTCTTGACCTGGTCGGCGACGATCCCGAACCCCTCGCCCACCTCGCCGGCGTGGGCGGCCTCGATCTGAGCGTTGACCGCGAGCAGGTTCGTCTCCTCGGCGATCTCGCGGATGAAGTCGACGACCTCGTATATCTGGTCCATCTCGCCCTCCAGTCGCCCGACGGCGTCGACGGCGTCGTCCGTCTGGTCGCGGATCGTGTCCAGCGCCTCGACCGCCTCGGAGGCCGCCTCCCGGCCCTGCTGGGTCGTCCGCACGGTCTCGCGGGACTGCTCGGTGAGGTCGTCCGCCGAGGCCGCGACCTCCTCGATGGCCGCCGAGAGACTCGACATCTCGGTCGCGGCCCGGGCGAACCGCTCGTCCTGGTCGGCCACGCCCTCGCTGATCTCCTCCGTCGCCTGGACGACGTCGTCGATCCGCCGCTGGACCTCGCGGATGTTCGCCGTCGTCTCGTTCGACGCCACGGCGACCGACTGGGCGAAGACCTTCGACTCGGCGATCGCCTCCTCGGTGTCCCCGGCCATGTCGTTGAACTCCCGGGCGAGGGCGTCGAACTGCGGGAGCCCCGTGTCCGTCTCCATCCGCAACGTCAGGTCGCCGCCGCCGGTCCGGGACATCACCGACCGCTGGCTCTCGACCAGCCTGGTGATCCGCCTGTTGAACGTCTCCAGGTCGTTCGAGGTCGTGTCGAGCGACTCCCGCATCCCGTCCAGCCGGTCCGCCAGTTCGCCGACCTCGTCGCGCCGGGACGTGGAGAACTCGACCGAGTAGTCGCCCCCCGCTACCCGTGCAGCCTTGCGGTTCAACTCCCGTAGCGGGCCCGCAGTCAGGTAGGTGACGACCGCCAGCGACGCCCCGAGCACTACTGCGCCGGCACCGCCGGCGGTCAGGACCATCCGCGCCGTCTCGCCCGTCAGGTCGTAGTAGGAGATGACGCCCATCGCCGCCGCCACCGTGAGGACCACTCCGGCGGCACCGACGATGAGGACCTTCCCGACGTAGCTCCGCCGTGGGTTGAAGAGCGGGAGGAACCCGCCGTCGAAACTGCCCTCGATCGCGGGTTGTTCCGGCTGTGCCATGCGTTATCGCCCTCCAGCCCGTCCGTTCCCTCTGACCATGTCCCCACATCAGGATCGACGCATAAATCGTTTCCCCCCTTCGTACCCCCGGATACGCCCGCTTCGGACCACTGTCGTCGCCCGTCGACGGGGGACGGGATCCGGGGGTGATCGGATATCTGTACTGGCGTTGCCGAGAACCCGGCTCCGACCGGCGACTGGTGGACGAGATCGGTTGCGGACGCCCGGCGGAGATCGCTGGACGAGAAGAGTGGAAGACGGAGTCGCGGTCGGTCGGCTACCGGGGGCCGGCGGCCGACTCGGCTATCTCCTCGGGCGTGTCCTCGTCGAACCGGTCGAACACGCGGTCGACGTCGCTCTCGCCGTCGAGGATCCGGACGTCGTCGGACCGCCGGTACCCGCCGGCGAGTTCGTCCGCCGCGTCGCCCGGGAACTCCGCGATCAGTCCCCCACACTGCCGCGTCGTTCCTTCGGGCTCCCCGCCGGACCCCAATTCTCCCGGTGACGCCGGGCCGGGGTCCGTGTCGACTTCCGAGAGGTACGACAGCAGTCCCCTCCCATCGGCGTCCATCCGCACCGTGCGGTCGGCGTCCACGTTCCCGGCTTCGTGGCCGTCCCCGACCGCCGCGATGAGGTCCTCGGGGCTGTCCTCCTCGTAGCCCGCGAACACCTCGTCCACTCTCTGCTCTGCGACGACCTGTTCCTCCTCCCCGGGGAGTTCGATCCGAACCGACTCCCCCGGTTCGGATCGCTCGGAATCCGAACGACCGGACCCCTCCAGTCGATCCCAGTCGACACCTTCGCCTTCCCCCGGTCGTTCCCAGTCGACCAGTTCCCCGCCGTCGGTGCGGAGGACCGGTCCCTCACCCCCGGTTCCGCCGCCGGAGGCCTGGTCCCCCGGCGTTTCGTCGGTCGGTCGGTCGCCCCGCGAACCCTCCCGTACCATAAATCAACGAAGAAAACCCCCGTCACCACATTAAATTTTTTTATTTTGATCGCGTTGATTTACTTCGAACCACCTCCGGAGAGGCACGTTCCGTTTGCGAAGGCTTACGTCCGAGCTATCGCAAGAACTGCCGATGAGTTCGAGTTCGGTTCCCGACCGGTCGGACGTCGACCCCGAGTATCGGTGGGACCTGGAGAGCGTCTACGCGAACGACGAGGAGTGGGAGCAGGCCTTCGACGAGGTGTCGGACCTCGTCGACCGCCTCTCGACGTACGATGGCGACGACGTGACCGACGGCGAGAGCCTGCTGTCGGTGCTGGAACTGCGCGACGAGGTGATGCGGAAGCTCTCGACGGTGTCGGCCTACGCCCGGATGCGACGGGACGAGGACACGCGCCGCGAGACCTACCAGGCGCTGACCGACCGGGCCGAGTCGCTCGTCGCCGACGCCCGGTCGGCGGCGTCGTTCGTCGAACCGGCGGTCCAGGACCTGGGTCGTGAACGGGTCGAGTCGATGATCGCCGAGACCGAGGGCCTGGCGGTCTACGAGCACCACCTCGACGACGTGCTCCGGACCGCGGACCACACCCGGTCGCCGGAGGTCGAGGAACTGCTCGCGGACTTCTCGGAGGTGACCGACGCCGCCGGCGACGTCTACCGGATGCTGACGAACGCCGACATGGAGTTCCCGACCGTCGAGGATAGCGCGGAGCGAAGCTCCGCGGACCGTTCGAGCGGGCAGAGCCCGCGAGAAGACCCGAACGGCGAGGCGGTCGAGATTACGCTGAACAACTTCACCACCCTCCAGAAGCGCCAGGACCGGGCGTTCCGGCGCGACGTCTACGAGTCCTTCTACGACCGCTGGGCGGACGTCCGCAACGCGGTCGGCGCGGCCTACCGCAACAGCGTGAAGGCCGACGTGAACCTGGCGCGTGCCCGGAACTACGAGACGGCACGCGAGGCCGCGCTGGACGACCCGAACGTCCCGGTCGAGGTGTACGACACGCTCGTGGACACGGTCCGGGACAACCTCGACCGGGTGCACCGCCACGCCGAACTCAAACGGCGCGTCCTGGACGTCGACACGCTCCGCGGGTGGGACCTGTACGTGCCGGTGACCCACACCGAGAGCCCCGAGGTGCCCTACCAGGAGGCCAGGGAGCACGTCGTCGACGCCGTCGCACCGCTCGGCGAGGACTACCAGTCCCGGATCGCGGAGGGCCTGGACTCCCGCTGGGTCGACGTCTACGAGAACCGTGGCAAGCGCTCCGGCGCCTACTCCTCGGGGACCTACGACACCCAGCCGTTCATCCTGATGAACTACCAGGACGACGTCTCCTCGATGTACACACTGGCCCACGAACTCGGCCACTCGCTCCACTCCGAGTACACCAGCGAGAACCAGCCCTACGTCTACAGCAGCTACGAGATATTCGTCGCCGAGGTCGCCTCGACGGTCAACGAGGCACTGTTGACCGACCACCTGCTGGAGACCGTCGACGACGAGCGGTTCCGCCGTCACGTCCTCAACGAGTACCTCGAACGGTTCCGGTCGACGATGTTCCGACAGACGATGTTCGCGGACTTCGAACACCGGGTCCACCGCATGGCCGAGGACGACGACGCGATCACGCCCGACCGCCTCGACGACCTGTACCGCGATCTGAAGGGCGAGTTCTACGAACCGGTCGAACTCGACGACCGGATCGCCCGGGAGTGGATGCGGATCCCCCACTTCTACCGGGCCTACTACGTCTTCCAGTACGCGACCGGCATCTCCGCGGCCGTCGCGCTGGCGAGCCGGATCCGCGAGGAGGGCGAGACGGCGGCCCGCGAGTACCGCGAGTTCCTCTCGAAGGGGTCCCGGGAGTATCCCCTCGACCTGTTGCGCGGTGCGGGGGTCGACATGCGGGGCGGCGACGCGGTCGAGGCCGCCATCGAGGAGTACGGCCGGGCACTGGACGAGATGGAGTCGCTGCTCTGACGACGCGTCCGGACCGCCACTGAACTGACGCGTTTCGACCTCCCGGAATCCCCGCCGAGCGGTGCCGATCGGAGGGAACCGCGACCGCACGACCACCGGTGTACCCGATCGGTGGGGAGATCTATTTATATACTATAGGCATGAACAACAAGGTTTTTATTCTAGAACTGCCCACTCACGACCGTGACGTCCGAAAGTGACAATCCTCGTGACCGAACGTACAGCCGACGAAGCGTTCTGCGGACCGCCGAATTTGCCGCCGCTGGTGGGGTCATCGGGACCCTGGCGACGGGCACCGCGGCCGCCCGGGCGGACTGCGCGCTCCCGGAGGACTACGAGTACTACAGCGAGAACGATTACGAGGCCCGGGACGCGACGACCTCCTACGACGAGAGCAGATACCGGAAGAACTACTACGAGTTCGTCACCAGGGCGATCGAACTCCGGTCCGGCGTGACGATAGCCGACAGCTGGTACGACACGTACAGGGGGAAGTACAAGTCGGACCACCTGGTCGCCGGTCACGTCCAGACCCAGGAGGACGACGGCGACTGGGACCACTACGCGAACATCCAGAAACAGACCGCGACCGTCGAGAACCTCCGACCGGACACGTCAGCAATGTTGACGTCGGAGGACGACGACTGGATCGGTGGTGCCCCGGATCCCGGCAGCGAGTTGAACTACGGCGACGCGGCCTTCACGGTGCTGAAAGCCGCCATCGGCAGCGTCAACCCGAAGCTCGGGATGGCGATTACCGCGTACGACGCCACGAACGCACTCCTCCAGGACGGCGAGAACACGAACGAGTTCGACGAGAAAGAGGAGTACGTCTGGGACTACGGCACCTTCGACCAGCCCTGCGAGGCCACGCACTTCGTCAAGGTCCGGCTCGTTGCCGACCAGGGCGAGACGACCATGGAGGCGAAGCTCTCGAACAGCGCGGTCAACGACATCCCGGACATGAGCGTCTCCCAGGCGTGGAACGTCTACGTTTACGAGGACTGGTACGAGGACATCGACCAGACGTCCACCTCGTCGACCGACACCACGTCCACCAGCGAAACGTCCGGGAGCGGCCGGCCGGAACCGGGCACCCCGGAGTACGAGGAGTACCTCGAACGGAGCGACCGGTTCGTGAAGGTCCCGTACGAGGACCTCCGGGACAAGTCCAAGACCGAACCGGGCCACGCCATCTACCGGTCGGTCGATCCCAAGGTCGGGATCCGACGCGTGGACCACGCGGAGTAACCCCCCGGACCGCCCGTCGAGTTGGAACCGACCCCCGCTGACCGACGCTCCCTGCCGTCCCGCCGGGAGCGGCCCCGACCCTCCTCCGACCGCCGACCCCGCTATCCGGTTCCGACAGCCCCAAGTACCTGAAACCGGCGCAACAGTTTCGCCGGACGTGGGGGACCCAAAGGCACATTTACCATGGCACCCCTAACGAGCACAAAGCATGTCACGGAGCCCATCTCTGCCCGACCGACCGCGCCTCGATCTGGACCCCGACATGTCCGACGAGGAGCGCCTGCGGGCTCTGGAGGAACACTACGGGGAGATCCTCGACGTCCACCGGGAGCTCACCGAACAACTCGACGCCGCCGACGCCCGGCGGCGTCAACTGAAGGAGGAGGTCGACCGCATCGAGCGCGAGAACGAGACGCTGAAGTCCTCGTCGCTGTACGTCGCCACCGTCGAGGAACTCGACGACGAGGCCAACGAGGTCGTCGTCAAGCAACACGGCAACAACCAGGAGGTCCTGACGGAGGTCTCCCCGCGGATGACCGCCCGCATCGAGGCCGGTGACCGCGTCGCCGTCGACGACAGCTTCTCCGTCCAGACCAAGCTCGAGGGCGAGACCGACGCCCGCGCCCAGGCCATGGAAGTCGAGGAGAGCCCGGACGTCACCTACGGCGACATCGGGGGCCTGGAGGACCAGATCCGCGAGGTCCGCGAGACCGTCGAGCAACCCCTCATCGACCCCGGCCAGTTCGAGGAGGCAGGCATCGACCCGCCCTCGGGGGTCCTCCTCCACGGTCCGCCGGGCACGGGGAAGACGATGCTGGCCAAGGCCGTCGCCAACCAGACCGACGCCACCTTCATCAAGATGGCCGGCTCCGAACTCGTCCGGAAGTTCATCGGCGAGGGGTCACGGCTGGTCCGGGACCTGTTCGAACTCGCCGCCGAGGAAGAACCGTCGATCATCTTCATCGACGAGATAGACGCCATCGCGGCCAAGCGCACGGAGTCGAAGACCTCCGGCGACGCCGAGGTCCAGCGGACGATGATGCAACTCCTCTCGGAGATGGACGGCTTCGAGGACCGGGGCAACATCCGCATCATCGCCGCCACGAACCGGTTCGACATGCTCGACCGCGCCATCCTCCGCCCGGGCCGGTTCGACCGCCTCATCGAGGTGCCCGAACCCGGCCCCGAGGGGCGCGAGGAGATTCTCAAGATCCACACCCGCGACATGAACGTCGACGACTCGGTCGACTACGGCGTCTTGGCCGACAAGACCGAGGGGATGAACGGTGCCGACATCGCCGCCCTGGCGACCGAGGCCGGCATGTTCGCCATCCGCGACGACCGCACCACCGTCCGGATGGAGGACTTCGACGACGCCATCGAGAAACACGAGAACGACGGCACGACCGAGGCCGTCTCGACGGTCTACCCCGACTACGCCTACTGAGACCCCCCTCTTTTCCGGCCGCCGTCCGAAAATCGAGGATCCGAAGCTACCGCTAGTCCTCGGCCATCATCGCACCGATGGCGCCGCCGACCGCACTGGCAGCCGTGGAGATGGCGACCGCGATGAGGATGAAGACCAGGAAGAACCCGCCGATGAGACCGCCCCCAAGCAGTCCCTCGGCGCCCGCGCCGGCGGCGCCGAAGATACCGAAGAAGCCCAGGACCAGGATCCCGATGAGGATGGCGGGGATGGACCCGATCAGGCCGGCGACCGCTCCGACCTTGAGGCCGCCGCCGGTCCCGGTGTTCTGGAGGTAGCCCGCGACCGCACCGCCCCCGATGGGGGCGAGGAACTGTACGAGTGGGAGCGCACCGATGACGAACGTCGCCACGGCACCGATCAGGGCGTTTATCCAGAAGTCGCCCTGGCGCTTCTCTGCGAACGATGGCTCCCGTCCAGTGGAACGTGGTTGGCCCTTCGTGGACATGTGGGGGACTTATTCTTCGAATTATATAAAGCCGGTGGGCCGGTGACGGGCCAGGTCGGGATCCCCCGTCCGGAACGCGGGGAACGGTCGGGAGGCGACGGGTCGCCGTCGAACCTTTTTTGACTCCCCCCCACATACCCGCGGTATCGAATTTCATGAACGGGAATACCCCCTACGCGGGACTTCCGGGGATCACGAGGGCCGGCAAGCGCGCGTCGGCCGACGTACCGGACCTCACGCCGGAGCAAAAGCGCGCGCTGCGGGAGGAGGTCACCGAGATAGCGGCCCTGACGCGGGAGTACCTGCCCGACGAGTACGTCGTCAACTCCAACGTCAGCCAGGGCGCGACCGGCCCGCAGGCGCGGGTCGCAGTCCGGCCGCCGGTCGGCCAGCCGGTCAGCGCCGACTTCGCCCCCGACCTGGACACCCTCGACGACCCCGACCGCTCGCCCATCGGCGACGACGACCCCAGCGACGTGGCCCGGGGCCTGGCCGCCAATGCCGCCTTCCAGGTCAAGCTCTCCGTCCAGGACCAGATCACCCCGACTGCCCGGTAACTCTCCCGGCCCGCGGTCCTCCCCTCTCGACCGCCGATCCGTTCTGGCTACCGATCTCCGGTTCCCCGTTTCGGCGTCGATCCACAGTTCCGTCGACCAGCCGCCGGACTCGGGTTCTAGGTACCGCCCCGGACCCACCGCCAGTCCGGCCCAGGACCCGTCGGTCAGAACCCCAGTACGGACCGGAGCCGACCGACCAGTCCCCCGCCGAGGTCGAAGACCCGTTCCATCTCCGCCCCGGTCAGCCGGAAGTCGAAGACATCGAGGTTCTCGCGCTGGTGGGTCCGGCTCCGGGCCTTCGGGACCGCGGCGACGGACGTCTGCTGGAGGAGCCACCGGAGCGTGACCTGGGCGGGCGTCTTGCCGTACCGGTCGCCGATCTCCCGGAGGACCGCCTCGTCGTGGACCCTCCCGTCCGCGAAGGGCGTGTAGGCAGTGAGGATCACGTCCTCCTCGATGCAGACCGGGAGCAGGTCCGACCGGTCGCGGTAGGGATGGTACTCGACCTGGTTCGTCAGTATCGGCGTCTCCGAGGCCCCGATGGCGGTCCGTAGCTGGTCGACCGAGAAGTTGCTGACGCCGATGTGGTCGACGCGCCCCTCCGACTGGAGACGGTTCATCGCCCGGATCGACTCCTCGATGGGGACCGACCGGGACGGCGCGTGGATCAGCAGGAGGTCCACGTAGTCGGTCCCCAGGTCGTCCAGGTCGGCGGCGAACGTCTCCAGCAGGTCGTCGTACGCCAGGTTCCGGCGGAGGATCTTGGTGGTCAGGAACACCGCCTCGCGGTCGACGCCGGCGTTCGCGATGGCCGCGCCCACGGCGTCGTGGTTGTCGTACATCTGGGCGGTGTCGAGGTGGCGGTAGCCGAGGTCCAGGGCCGACTCGACCGCCTCCCGGCAGGTCTCGCCGGTCATCGGCCAGGTGCCGAAGCCGAGCGCCGGCACCTCGACGCCGGCGGCGGTGACGTACTCCATGTGACCGGATCGCACTCGTCGACGGAAGGTCTGTCGTCCCGGACCGGTGCGGACGCGGTGTTACAGTAAATTTACCGTAAAATTCGCACCGGTCACTCCCGGGACTCCAGTCTCGTCCCGTCGCTGGGACAGTACTCGTAGCCGCGATCCCTCGTCCGGAACCCGCAGGTCGGGCACTGCCGGGCGGAGGGTTCCTCCCGCGACCCGCGAAACAGGAACGGGACGAACGGGACGAACAGGAAGAAGACGAGGCTGTTGAACTGCCACCACAGGACCGCGCTTATCAGGAGGCTCACTACGATTCCGACCACCGCGGTCGCAGTACGAGCGCGGACCATTCCCTCGTCGCTTGGGGTTCGACCCCGAAAAGTGGACTGCTGGGAGGACCCGGTGGTCGGTACCGACAGCGGGTGATCGGTAACCGACGGCGGAGGATCCGTGACCCGGTACCGATCCACACGCGTCCCGAAGGCACTTGTCCCGGCGGGGCCCCCTCGGTGACATGACCGACGACGGGGGATCCGGTGGAGCGGACGACGACGAGGGAGCCGGTGGAGCGGACGACGAAGGATCCGGAGGAGCGGACGACGAAGGATCCGGAGGAGCGGACGACGAGGGAGCCGGTGGAGCGGACGTCCACGACCGGGAGGGATCCGGTGGGACGGGACCCGGCGGCGAGGAGGGATCCGCCGCGGAGGGGCTGGACCACGAGGACTACGTCGCCGAGAACCGGGCACACTGGGACGAACTGGCCGAGCACCACCCGGACACCGACGCCTACGACGTCGAGGCGTTCCTCGACGGGGAGACGACGCTCCGGCGGCTGGAACGCGAGGAACTCGGGGACCTGGCGGCCGGGAGCCGACTGCTCCACCTCCAGTGTCACTTCGGCCTCGACACCCTCACGTGGGTGCGCGACGGGGGCGTGGCGCACGCGACGGGCGTGGACTTCTCGGAGACGGCCGTCGAGACGGCCCGCGACCTCCGGGACCAGGTTGGGATCGACCACGACCGGGCGCGGTTCGTCGAGGCCGACGTCCTCGAACTCCCCGCGGTCCTGGAGGACACCTACGAGGTGGTCTTCACCTCCTACGGCACCGTCTACTGGCTGCCGGACCTGGACCGGTGGGCAGAGGGGATCGCTCACGCCCTCGAACCCGGCGGCGTCTTCTACATGGCCGACGGCCACCCGTTCGTGGAGCCGTTCCACTGGGAGAGCACCGCCGACGACCCGCAGGTCGCCCACTCGTACTTCAACGAGGACCCGTTGACCTTCGAACACGACGGGAGCTACGCCGGCGAGGGCTTCGGCATGGAGAACCGCCGCGCCCACGGGTATTCCCACCCGGTGGGGGAGATACTGACCGCCTTGGTCGATGCAGGCCTGCGGATCGACTTCTGGCACGACCACCCGTGGTCGTTCTTCCAGCGGTTCGACGCCATGGAGGAACGCGAGGACGGCCGGTGGTACCTCCCCGGCCTGGAGGGTGATCTCCCCTTCACGTTCTCCCTGAAGGCTCACCTTCCGGAGTAGCGGGTCGTCCCCTTCGTCCGACCCACCCGACCCCTTCGTGATCCCGAACTTTCCAGTGGCCGCCGGTCCTGGGGCGGGTATGGGTGGCCTGGAACGCGACCACGAGACCGGGGCGGAGTACGCCCGGCGGCGCGACCGGGAGGATCCCCTGGCGGGCTTTCGCGACCGGTTCGACGTGCCCGACGACCTGTACATGGACGGCAACTCGCTGGGCCCCGTCTCCGCCGAGTCGGAGGCGGCCCTGCTGTCGGCGCTCGACGAGTGGCGCGAACTGGGGATCCGCGCCTGGACCGAGGCGGACCCGCCGTGGTTCTGGTACGGCGAGCGACTGGGCGACGAACTCGCGCCCCTGGTCGGTGCCCGCGAGGAGGAAGTCGTCGTCGCCAACTCCACGACCATCAACATCCACACGCTGGTCGGCACCTTCCTCGACCACCTCGGCCCGGACGCCGACCGCAAAGTGCTCGTCAACGAACTGGACTTCCCGACCGACCACTACGCGATCCGCGCCCAGTTCCGGCAACGAGGGCTGGACCCGGACGAGCACCTCGTCGCCGTCGAGAGCCGGGACGGGCGGACCATCGAGACGGACGACGTCGTCGCGGCGATGGACGACCACGACGTGGGCATCGTCTTCATGCCCTCCGTCCTCTACCGGAGCGGCCAGCTGTTCGACGTCGAGACCATCACCGAGGCGGCCCACGACCGGGGGATCCTCGCCGGGTTCGACCTCGCGCACTCCGTCGGGGTCGTGCCCCACGACCTCTCGGGAGTCGGCGTGGACTTCGCGGTGTGGTGTTCCTACAAGTACCTCAGCGCCGGTCCCGGCGCCATCGCCGGCCTGTACGTCGACGAGCGACACTTCGGGACCACCCCCGCGCTCGCGGGGTGGTGGGGCCACGAGAAGGAGACGACGTTCGAGATGCGGCCGACGTTCACCCCCGCCGACACCGCCGGTGCCTGGCAGGTCGGGACCGTCCCCGTGTTCAGTTCCGCCCCGCTGTTCGGGTCCATCGACGTGGTCCGCGAGGCCGGCATCGACAGGGTCCGCGAGAAGTCCCTGGCGCTTTCCTCCTACCTTATCGAACTGGTCGACGAGCGCCTGGCGGACCTGGGGTACGCCGTGGGCACGCCGCGCGAACCCGACCGCCGGGGCGGTCACGTCGCCGTCGAACACGACGAGGCAGAGCGGATCAGCGGGGCCCTCCGGGACCGCGGAGTGGTGGTCGACTACCGGCCGCCGAACGTCGTCCGGGTGTGTCCCTCCCCACTGTACACGGGATTCCGGGACGTCCGCCGGGCGGTCGGCGAACTCGAGACGGTCGTGGACGAGGAGATGTACGAGGAGTACGATACGGGGGAGGACGAGGTGACCTGAAGTAAGGGTGTGACAATAATTGACAAAGTCCGGCGGCCGAGGCGAAGTCAGATCACAGATGGAGCGACGACCTGCCGCAGAAGGACGGGACGACGTGTCGCCGTCGCCCCCGTCAGCCGCCGAGGAACTGCTGGCGGACTTCCTGGTCGGCCAGTAGCTTCTCGCCCTCGTCGACGAACCGGTTCTCGCCCTGGACGAGGACGTACCCCCGGTCACAGCGCCTGAGCGCCTCCTTCGCGTTCTGTTCGACCATCAGGATCGCCGTCCCTGCGTCGTTGATGGCGTCGATGCGGTCGAACATGTCGTCGACCAGGTCGGGCGCGAGGCCGGCCGATGGCTCGTCGAGCAACAGGAGCTCCGGGTCCAGCATGAGCGCCCGCCCCATCGCGAGCATCTGTTGCTGGCCGCCGCTCAGGGTACCGGCCCGCTGGTCCTTGCGCTCCTCCAGGATGGGGAACCGGTCGAACACGTCTCGAATCCGGTCCTGGGGCACCTCGTCGAGAATGTACGCCCCCATCTCCAGGTTCTCCATGACGCTCAGTCCGGCGAACACGTTCTCGTTCTGGGGGACGTACCCCAGGCCGTAGTGGATGATTTCGTCGGGGTTCTCGCCGGTGATGTCCCGCCCGTCGAAGGTTATCGTCCCACCCATCACGTTGGTCAGGCCGAACACCGACTTCATCACCGTCGACTTGCCCGCTCCATTGGGCCCGACGATGGTGACGTACTCCTCGGGCGCGACCTGGAGGTCGACCCCGTTCAGGACCTGGAGGTCGCCGTAGCCCGCGTCCAGGTCCCGGACGTCGAGCAACGCCTCGTCGGGCGGCATGCCGCCCGTCGTTTGCGCGGTTTCGGTCTCGGCGGCGGCGACCCCATCCCCGATGGTTCCGGCGGCCTCCGACCGGGTCGTCCCGCTCGCCCCGGCCGCTTCATCCGGATCCTCGGTTCCATCGTCCTCGTCGTTCCCCTCGACGGACTCCCACTCGACCCCTTCGGAGTCGTCGGAACTCATACTTCGTCCCCCAGGTAGGCGTCGATGACGCGCTCGTTCTCCCGGATCTCTGCCGGCGGTCCCTCCGCCAGGACGGTCCCCTGGTGCATGACGATGACGTGCTCGCAGTGTTTCATGATGAGGTCCATGTCGTGTTCGACGATGAGGAAGGTCAGCCCCTGCTCGTCCTTCAACTGGTGGATCCTGTCGAGGAGCTTCTCCTCCAGCGAGGGGTTGACGCCGGCGAACGGTTCGTCCAGCAGCATCATCGACGGTTCGAGCATCAGCGCCCGGGCGAGTTCGAGGAGCTTTCGCTGGCCGCCGCTCAGGTTGCCGGCGTGTTCCTCGGCCAGGTGGTCTATCTCGAACAGTTCCAGCGTCTCCCAGACCCGGTCGACCATATCGGCCTCCTGTTCCCTGACCCGGCCGCGGAGCCCAGGCATCACGGCGCTCGTGAGCTTTTCGCCGACCTGGCCCCGTGGCGCCAGCATCAGGTTCTCCAGCAGGGTCATCTCCTCCAGTTCGCGTGCGATCTGGAAGGTGCGCACCAGCCCCCTGTTGGCGACCTCGTGGGGCCGGAACCCGGTGATGTCCTGTCCCTCGAACACCACCGTTCCGCCGTCGGGTTCGTGGACCCCGGTGATGCAGTTGAACGTCGTCGACTTGCCCGCCCCGTTGGGGCCGATGAGCCCCGTCAGCGACCCCTCCTCGACGACGAAGCTCGCGCCGTCGACGGCGGCAAGCCCCCCGAAGTACTTCTCGAGGCCATCGACTTGCAGCGACAGCGACGGGGGCGTCTCCCGGGCCGCCTCCTCGGTGGCGGAGTCCGCGGTCCCGGCGGCCGGGTCGGTCCCGCCGCCGGCCTCCTCGGCCGCGCCCGTGGCTCCCGCGGTCGGGCCGTCCCCGTCGGCGGGGTCCTCGACGTCGACCGACTCCTCGGCGTCGGTGCCGCCGTCGGCCGCCGCGGGGCGGTCGGGGTCACTCACGGTCCTCACCCCCGTCGGCGGCGACGGCCCCGCCCGACGGCCGGTCCCGCCGGGAGAGCGAGACGCTTGCCGCCTCCTCCTTGCGGTGGCCGAGCAGTCCGGTCGGCCGGTTCTGTATCACGTAGATCAGCACGACCCCGACGATGATAAACCGTAGCCAGGAGACGTTGCTCACCACGTAGGCCAGGAGCGGCGTCGGGTCCAGCGAAGCGAACTCCGCCAGGGCGCCATGTGACGTCTGGGGGGGCGTGTCGATCGCGATCCACTTGTTGACGATCCGGCTGAAGTACAGCGGCCCCTGGAAGAGGACGGCGGCGAACAGGGCACCGCCGATGACGCTTCCGGTGTTGGAGCCAGCGCCGCCGATGATCAGCGCGATGAAGATGTAGAACGTCTGGAGGGGCATCATCGTCGTCGAGGTCGGGTCCGTGAACCCGGTCCGGGTCTCCCAGAGGATCCCCCCGAGACCCATCAGGGCACAGCCGACGACGAACACCTTGACCTTGAACACCCGGGTGTCCTTGCCCAGCGAGTTCGCGACGATTTCGTCCTCGCGGATCGCCTTGAGCACCCGTCCGAACGGGGAGTTGCCGATCCGTACCAGCAGCCAGTAGAAAGCGGCGACGAACCCCACGAGGACGAGGGTGTACGCCAGGTTCGAGACCGTCGTCTCCCGGAGGCCGAACGGCGGGGCGGTGAGCACCCCGAACACGAGGTCGCCGACGGCGGTCGTGTCGCCGGCGGCGGGGTTGCCCGGGTTCGTGTAGAAGACGCGCTTGACCGGTATCGTCGGGTTGATCGGGATGTCGATCCCCCTGCCGGCACCGGTCCCTACCGGTACGTCAGGAAGGAACTCGATCCCGCCGAGTTCGAAGTTCAGGTTGGTCCCCAGCGTGAACGTCTCCATCTCCCGGGAGAGCAGCGACAGCCGGATTATCTCCGAGAGCGCGACCGTCACGATTGCGAGGTAGTCCGCCCGGAGGCGCAGGGCCGGCAGGGCGGTTATCGCGCCGACGAGGCCGGCCGCCAGCATCGCGACGACTATCGCCACCGCGATCCCGGCGACCAGGCCCAGGAACGACGCGAGGCCGGGGTCGAGGAACGGGAGCAGTCCGGTCGCCGCGTCGGCGAACCCCTGCGGGACCCCGAGTCCCGGTGGCGCGCCGGGACGGGAGGGGTCCTTCGGCACCGTCATGAAGGCGTACGCGTAGATGCCGATGGCCATGAACCCCGCCACGCCGATGTTGAACAGGCCGGTGTACCCCCAGTGGAGGTTCAGGGCCAGCACCAGCATCGCGTACAGGGCAGTCCACAGCGTGATCGCCTGGAGGTTCGACAGGATGGACCCGACGATGGGTCCCTCGCTCGGCCCCAGGGCCGTCAGTATCGCGAACAGCACGTATATCAGCAGCATCGTGACCGCGATCAGCCCCGCGTCGCCGTCGCGGAACCGGTCGAGGATCCCCCGGGCTGGCACGTCGGACCCCGCGTCACTCGTGCCGTCGTCATCCGCACCGCTCATGCCGTCGTCACCCCCCCGAACAGGCCCTCCGGCCTGACCAGCAACATGAGGATCATGATGGCGAACGCTGCCGCAGTGGCGAACGACGAGGGGATCCAGACCAGCGACACGGACTGGGTGAGGCCGATGACCACGCCGCCGGCCATCGCACCGTAGATGGAGCCGATCCCGCCGAGGATCACTGCCGCGAAGATGAGAAGCAGGAGGAGCCACCCGAGGTTGAACCCGACCGTGCCGCGTTCCAGCGCGATCAGGTATCCCGCGGCCCCGGCCATTCCGCCGCCGATGACCCACGTCGCCAGCACCACCCGGCGGGCCGGGATCCCCGTCACCTTCGCGAGGTCCTCGTTGTCGGCCATCGCCCGCATGGCCTTGCCGAGTTTCGTCCGCTGGAGCATGAGGTGGAGCGCGTACATCAACAGGGCCGCCATGACGACGAGGGTCACCTCGGCGCTGGTCACCGAGATGACCTCCTTGGAGTAGTCACCCAGTTGGGGGAGGGGGAGCTTGTAGAAGAAGGCGTTGCCGACGTCCTGGCCGTTCTGTGCCTGTATCAACGTCCCGCGCGAGTCGACCAGCACCAGTTGCCCGTTCGCGCCCCCGAGGATCAGTTTCTCGCCGCCAGCGGTCAGCCCGCGCTTGCGCGGCCCGAACAGGAAGACGACCGTGTACCGGAGCGCCAGGGCGACCCCGATGCTCGCGATGAGCAGGGAGATGCCGCCCTGGTCGCGCATCGGTTCGAAGACGATCCGGTCGACGAGCAGTACGAGCGCCACCGTCGCGAGGATGGCGACCACGAGTCCGAGGAGGATCGCCAGGGGCTGCCCCAGCACGTTGATCCCCAGGTCGCCGGCGCTCGGGCCGTCCCCGTACCCGACGGAGAGCAGGTAGCCGATGCCCGCATCGACGCTGCCGTCGGTGAGCCCGGCGACCGTCCAGGCGACCGCCCACCCGGCGAACGCGCCGCTGGTGATGTAGTCGCCGTGCGCGAAGTTCGCGAAGCTCAGGATGCTGTAGGTCATCGAGAGTCCGATCCCGGCCAGCCCTATCGCCAGGCCCACGACGATGCCGTCCCAGACCAGGCCGAACAGTCGCTCGACGTCCAGCCCCCCACCGAGGAGCTTGACGGGTCCGACGAACAGGCCGAATCCGGCGAGTTTCGCTATCAGGTCGACGGCGATGAACGCCGCGAGCAGTCCGAGGATCACCGTCTGCAGGTCGCGGAACTCGGCCAACCGCCCCAGGGAGAGTCTTTCAGCGACCGCCATGATCTGAATACGCGGAACGTTGGCGCCCGACTAAATAAATGATCCCACGTTTCCGTCCGGTCCCTGCCGAGGACCGGACCGGTAGGCAGTCACTTGTCGGCCCGCTCCCGGTCGCGACCCGCGGACCCACTCCCGGATCGCCGCCCCCACCCGAGAACGGAATCCTTAGGCCGCGTCCGGGGAAAGGGAGGGCAATGAGGGAGCACTTCGAGGTCCGCGCGGTCGACGCGGCCGGGCGGGTCGGGGAACTCACCGTTCCACGGGCGGACCGGGCGGTGACGACGCCGGCGCTGTTGCCCGTCGTCAACCCCAACCTGGACACCGTCGAGCCCCGACGGCTCGGCGAGGAGTTCGGCGCGGCGGCGCTGATCACCAACGCCTACATCGTTCACGGCGACGAGGACCTCCGCGAGCGGGCACTGTCGGGGGGGATCCACGGACTGCTGGAGTTCGACGGCGTCGTCATGACCGACTCCGGGTCCTTCCAGCTCGCCGAGTACGGCGAGATAACGGTTACGACCCGAGAGATCCTGGAGTTCCAGCAGTCCATCGGATCGGACATCGCCACGCCAGTCGACGTGCCGACGCCCCCGGACGCCGACCGCGAGACGGCCCTGGCGGACCTGGAGACCACCCAGGAACGGCTCGAGACCGCCGACGCGATGGAGACGGGCGAGACGCTGGTGACCGCCCCGGTCCAGGGGAGCACCCACCCGGACCTGCGCGAACGGGCCGGAAGGCACGCCGCGGCGACCGACCTCGACGTCTTCCCGGTCGGCGCGATGGTCCCCCTGCTGGAGGACTACCGCTTCGCCGAGGCCGTCGAGGCCGTCGCCGCCGCCAAGCGCGGTCTGGACGCCGACTGCCCCGTCCACCTGTTCGGGGCCGGCCACCCCATGATGTTCGCGCTGGCGGCCGCGGTGGGCTGTGATCTCTTCGACTCGGCGGCCTACGCGCTGTACGCCCGGGACGACCGGTACCTCACGGCCCGCGGAACCCGCCACCTGGAGAACCTGACCGAACTGCCCTGCGAGTGCCCCGTTTGCTCGACCCACGACCCCGACGACCTCCGGGGGATGGACGACCCGACCCGCGAGCGACGCCTCGCCGAGCACAACCTCCACGTCTCGTTCGGCGAGATCCGTCGGGTCCGCGACGCCATCCGGGCCGGTGACCTGCTGGAACTCGTCGAGACGCGCGCCCGCGCCCACCCCGCGATGCTCGACGGCTACCGCGCACTGCTCGACGAAGCCCCGTGGCTGGAGCGCACGGATCCCGCCACCAAGCGCACCTTCCGGTACCTCTCGGCCGAGAGCGCCCGCCGGCCGGAGGTCCTGCGCCACCGCGAGCGCCTCGACCGGCTCTCGCCGCCCGACCGCCTGCTCCTGACGGAGGGCCACGAACCCGACGGCGACCACGACGAAACCTGGTCGGTCGTCCCGCCGTTCGGCCCGGTCCCGCCCGCGCTCTCCCGGAGCTACCCCTTCACCGCGGCGGTCCCCGAGAGGCGAGACGACGACGCCGAACGTGCGGCCGCCCGCGCCGTGGCCCGCCTCGCAGCGGAACATCCCGAGACCGACCTCACCCTCGCACATCAGGGGTGGGGCGACGGTGCCCTTTCGCTGGTGCCGGAGGGGGTCGAACTCGTCGACGTCCCCGGGGATCTGGGTGAGGACACTACCGAGGACCCGACTGACGACACCGCCGGGGATCCGGCCGACGGTGTCGCGAACGGGGATCCAGGGGGTGACGGCCGGTGACCGAGTTCTTCGAGGTCCACGAGCGGGACGGGGCCGCCCGCATCGCCGAACTCCGGCTGTCGGATCCGGTGACGACGCCGGCGCTCGTCGACGACGTCCTCCGGGACGCGGGGAGCCAGTGGCCGGCCGAACGGGAGGTCCCCGACGGGGACGACTCGCGGCTCACGGTCCTCCCCCACCGCGGGTTCCCGAAGGGAACGCCCGACGAGGTGGTGTCGGCGTTCGCGCCCGACTACCCGGACGTCGACTACCCCAGCGCCGCGGTCGTGACGCCCGACACCGCCCGCGACGTCGGGGCCGACGCCTACGTCCTCTCGACGGCGCAGGGGGCCGTCGGCCACGCCGAGGCCCTGGTCGACGCCGTCCTCGAAACCCGGAGAGCGATCCCCGACGACACCGCGCTGTACCTGCCGGGGGTGGCGACGCCGGCCAACGTCGCCACGCTGGCCTACGCCGGCGTCGACCTGTTCGACCTGGACCGGGCCGTTGTCGACGGCACCCGGGGGAAGTACCTCACGACCGACGGCGACCGGTTCCTGGAGGACCTGGCCGAACTGCCCTGTCCGTGTCCCGCCTGTCGCGGGACGGTCGAGGAGTTCGACCGCGAGGACGCCGTCGACCACAACCGCAACGCCCTCCGGGCGGCGCTCTCGACGGTCCGCGAGCGGATCCGCGCCGGTCGCCTCCGGGACTACGTCGAGGGCCAGGCCCGCCACGAGAACTGGCTGACGGCGACGATGCGGCGACTCGACGGGGAGTGGGGCTACCTGGAGGAGCGGACCCCGGTCTTCCGGGGCGAACGGATGGCCGCGGCCACCGAGGACACCCTCCAGCGCGTCGAGATCCGTCGGTTCGCCGACCGCGTCACCTCGCGGTACCGGTGCCGGTTCCGGGAACCCCTGGTGCTGTTGCCCTGTTCGGCCGCCAAGCCCTACCGCGAGTCCCGGAGTCACGAGCAGTTCCGTGACGCCATCGACTACCGCGGCCACGTGGTCTCGATGACCTCGCCCATCGGCGTCGTCCCGCAGGAACTCGAACTGACCTACCCGGCACAGCACTACGACTCGGTGGTGACCGGCCGGTGGACGGCGGGCGAGGTGGAGTTCGTCGCCGAGGTCCTGTCCCGCTACCTCGACCGCAACGACTACCCCCGGGTGGTCGCGCACGTCCCCGATGACTACCGGCCGGTGGTCGAGCGGGTCGAACCCGACGTCGACGTCCCGGTCGAGTACACGGTCGCGGACCACCCCACGACCGACGAGTCGCTGGCGAACCTCCGGACGGCACTGGACGGGGAGTTGCGCTACGGCCGCCGGGAGCGCCGGCACAACACCCTCAAGGCGATCGCCGACTACCAGTTCGGCGACGCCGCCGGCGACGACCTGTTCGACGACCTGGCCGTCGAATCGCGCCACCCCAAGCTCCGGGCCCACGCGACCGACGGCACCCAGCTAGCGGCGATGGTGCCCGAGTACGGGCTCCTGGCGCTCACCCTGGCCGGCGCAAGGCGCTGGGTCGAGAGCGACGTCCCCGTTCGCCGGGTCCGGATCGACGACTTCGTCCCCCACGGGTCGGTCCTGGCCCCCGGCGTGGTCGAGGCGGACGACGGGATCCGGGTCGGCGACGAGGTGGTCGTCGAGGGCCCCGCCGCCTTCGGCGTCGGGCGCGCGGAGATGCACGGCGCGGCGATGGCCGATAGCACCCGCGGCGTCGCCGTCGACGTGCGCCACGTCGAGGAGCGGTGACGGACCGACCGTTACAGTAACTTTACTGTAACCCCGGGCGACCGGGGCTCCGGCCGAAACGGCCGACGATGACGGAGTTTAATAGCGGCGGTGGATAGGGGGACGGTGTGAGCGAGGAGGAGTCGGCGGGCGAGTCCCGGGCACGGATCGTCGCCCTCGTCGGCGGGTTGTTCGTCGTCTCGGCGGCGGCGGCCGCCTACGAGATAGCGCCGGCCAGCGTCACGCCGCTGGTGCGGGAGTCGCTGGGGATCGGTCCCGCCGCGGCGGGCTGGCTGGTCTCGGTGATGTTCGCGACGGTGACGGTAACGAGCCTTCCGGCCGGGGTCGCACTCGACCGGGTCTCCGTGCGACTGGCGGTGCCGGCGGCAGTGGGAGCCCTGTTCCTGGCCGGCGCCTGGGGGTACACGGCGGCCGCCGCGGACGCCTACTGGCCGCTGGTGGCCTCGCGGGTGCTGGGCGGCCTGGCGTACGTCGTGGTCTGGAACGCCGGCGCGACGGTGGTCGGCGTCGCCGTCCCGGGGGAGATGCGGGCCACGGCCGTCGGCGCGTTCACCGCGAGCGCCCCCGCGGGGTTCGCGCTGGGGCAGTTCGGCGCCCCGCTGGTGGCCGACCCCCTGGGGTGGCCGGCGGTCCTCCCCGCCACAGCGGCCCTGGCCGTCCCCGGACTCGTCGCCTTCCTGGTCGCGACCCGCGGCCAGCGGTTCGAGGTCGACGCCGACCCGCCGGACCGGGCGGCCGTCCGTCGGCTGTTCCTGGACCGGGGGGCCTGGACGCTGAGCGTCCTGTGTTTCCTCGCGTTCTCGCTGTACCTCTTCCTCAACAGCTGGCTCCCAAGCTACCTCGTCGAGGAAGTCGGCGTTTCGCTAGCGGTCGGCGGCCTCCTGACGGCCGTCTTCCCCGCCGTCGGGATCGCCTCCCGGACGATGGGCGGCCTGGTCTCGGACCGACTGTTCGGCGGCCGGCGCCGGCCCGTGGCGGTCCTGGCGTTCGCCCTGACCGCCCCGGCCGTGGCCGGCTTCCTCCTCACGACCCGGATCCCCCTCCTCGTCGGCCTCGTGGTCGTCGCCGGCGCCGCCGTGCAACTGGGGATCGGCCTCGTCTTCTCCTACGTCGTCGAGGTGGTCCCCGCGTCGGTCGGGACCACGGCGGTGTCGATGCTGACGGCCGTCGGCCTGTTCGGGGCGTTCGTCGCCCCCATCGGCGCCGGGTGGGTGATCGGCCGGGCGGGCTACCGTCCCGTCTTCGTCGTCGCGACGGTGGTCGCAGTCCTGGGAATCCTGGTGGCCCTGCGGGCGCCGGAGGCGGGGTGAACCCCCCGCGGAGCGGGCGGGTCGGGTAGCGTCGTCACGTCGGACCCGGCCCCGATCGGTCAGGCGTTCCGCTCGCGCATCGCCGCCCGCACTGCGGCCTCGGCGACGTTCCGCCCGCACTCGGCGGTGCGCTCGACCAGGTCCAGCGCCCGGACCAGGGCGATCCCGCCCTCCGTCGCACCGTCGATCGAGTCCCGGACCGCGGCGACGTCGGCGACGGCCTCGTCGCAGCGGTCGAGGGTGTCCCGCGCCGCCCCGGCGTCGGCCTCGTCCACGATGGCGGTCGTGGCGTCGTCGACCGCCCCCCGGGCGGCGTCGGCGGTCCGTTCGAGGTCCGCGGCCACGTCGGGCGGCGGTTGGTCCCCGAGGTCGTCGGCGAGGTCGGCGATCCCAACCCCGTGGTCCGCGACCCGTTCGAGTTGCCGGGCGGTGACGTGGTAGTCGAACAGTTCGGGGCGGGACGTGCCGAGGTTGTCGAGTTCCTCGAAGGAACTCAGCGACCGGTTGAAGTGGCGGGAGACGATGGCGAACAGGCGGTCGGCCTCGTCGTCCCGTTCGGCGAGGCGCACGTGGGCGCCGTCCTCGGCGTCGACCAGGGCCGCGGTCGCCCGCCTGTGGATCGACAGTGCGACGTACTGTAACTGGACGACGGACTGGGGGACGGAGACGTTCGCGGCGTCGAGCAGGGTCCGGACCCGGGCCCGGCCCTCCGAGACCTCCACCACCTCGGCGCCGACGAGCGACCGGGCCGCCGAGCGGAGCGCGCGGCGGTCCGCGTCGGTCAGCCCCGGAGCCGACAGGGTCACCGTCTCGAACCCGGCGGCGTGGAGCGCCACGAGCGACCGTTCGAGCGCCGTCGGGTCGGGGGCCTCGAACTCGACGACCGCCTCGTCGAGGTGGCCCCCGTCCCGTTCGGACCCCCGGAGGACGATCGACCCGTCATCGTGGGTGTAGAGGTGGACGTCGACCCCGGCCTCCAGGCCGTGGCGCTCGGCCCACTCCTTGGGTATCGACACCGTGTACGTCCCGCCGCCGACGCGCTGGAGCTTTCTCGTGTTCATCAGTAGACGAGTTCGGGGTCGCCGTCGACGAGGTACAGCGTTCGCGCGGCGACGTTGACAGCGTGGTCCGCCACCCGTTCGAGGTCGCGGATCGTGAGCAGGACCCGGGAGACGTCGTCGATGACCCGCTCGACGGACCAGGGGCCGTTCCCGTCGGCCTCCCGGGCGATCAGTTCCCGAACGACCCGGTTTCCGGCGAACTGGCAGAGCGCGTCCACTGCGTCGTCCCGGGCGGCCACGCTGCGACAGAGTTCCGCGTCTTCGGTCCGGTAGGCCGTCAGGGCGTCCGCCACCATGTCGGCTGCGTGCTCGCCGATCCGACCGACGCCGACCTCCGGGTACGGACGTTCCCGGCCGGCGACGGCGTACTGTCCGAGGTTGACCGCCAGGTCCCCCACGCGTTCCAAGTCGCTGAGGATCTTGAACGACGCGGCGACGAACCGCAGGTCGCTCGCCACCGGTTGCTGGAGCGCGAACAGGTCGATGCAGTCGGCCTCGAGTTCGAGGTAGCGCTCGTTGACCGCCGCGTCGCCGTCGACGACCGACCGCGCCAGGGTCTCGTCGCCGGTCTCCAGTGCCGCCAGCGCGTCGTCGAGCTGGGTCCGGACCGTGCCGCCGAGCTCCACGACCCCGGTCCGCAGCGTCTCGAGTTCCTCCTGGTATCGTTCCCGTGGCATCCCGGATCACCCGAACTTGCCGGTGATGTAATCCTCGACTCGCTGGCTGTCGGGGTTCTCGAAGACGGTTTCGGTGGCGTCGAACTCGACGAGGTCGCCGCCGGTGAGGAACACGGCGGTCTCGTCCGAGATCCGGGCGGCCTGTTGCATGTTGTGGGTGACGATGACG
>PXRX01000006.1 GCA_003023195.1 Halobacteriales archaeon QS_8_69_26 | reverse complement strand
CGCGGCGATATCGGAGACATCATCGTATTTGTGGGTAGCGTCGGCATGCCACAGTACGCGGATGATGTCCAGCCGGATTTCGTTCCCCAAGACGGCGAACGCCTCATCCGGGGAAAGCCCATCCAGATCGATGTCCGGTGTAAATCGGGTTCTGGACATGCTAGAGAATCGTTCGCACGTTGCGATAAAGCTACTCCCGGACTTTGCCGCTTCGGGGAGTGAATTCATTCGGGCATCGGAGTCCGCCAGGTCATTGATGGGATTTCGATACTCAGGGATTCCGAGTCCCCAAAACCAGTTACAGCCAGGAATCCATCCCGGAAATCGGTGACTCAATCCAGCCCGAGACTCAGTTTCAGTGCGTCGTCCACCCCGGCCATGGTCGGTTCGCTCAGACTCCCGACGACCGAGTGAATCCGCTTTTCGGTAGCGACGACGCGAATCCGGTCGAGGCGAACTGAGGAGTCCTTCTCGAACGGTGATCCATCCGCTTCGACGAGCACCTCGAACGGGTAGCCTCGATGCGTCCCTGTCGCCGGAGCAACGATGGTCGTACTGGCGTTGCGATTTCCAATATCGTTCTGCACGACCACGGCAGGTCGAGTCTTTTTGATCTCATGGCCTTCGGCGGGGTCGAGACGAACGACTACGACATCGCCACGCCGAACCTGGCCAATTCGTCCTCATCGGGTCGGTCAGACTCGACTTCGACGACGGCGACGGTCACGCGCTTGTTCGCGTACTCCGTCCCGAGGTAGATTCGACCTCGGTCGTCGGTCTCGTTGGTTCGCAGGTCGTGAGCATCCACTTTCGTCATGGTACCCACGACGACTCGCTTCTGGGCAAGTCTTACCCACTATTACCCACGAGACGTGTTTTTCCGTGAACGTACCATGGATTTCACCTAGTTGAACGAGATCGAACAGCGCGAGAAGCGGTAACCGGTCCGTCAGGCGATGTCCCGGCTGGTGTCGATCCGCAGGCGCTCGCCCAGGATCAGTTTCAGGTTGTCGTCGGGGACGCGCCGGCCGCGGAACTTCCGCATCTGGAGGTAGTTCTCGACGCTCGCGCTGTCGACCACGGTGTGGATCTCCCAGACGATGTCGGCGATGGTGAGGGTGTACTCCCGTCCCGGCAGGTGGGCGTCGGACTTGGTGCAGACGAGGAGGCCGACGCCGCCCGTGTTGACGAGGTGGGTCTTGAGGCGGTTGAGGAACTTCACGTACCGGTCGCGGTCGTCCGTCTCCTCCAGGGGGTTTGCGGTGTCGATGAAGAGGTTGACCTGGTCGTCCACGAGTTCGATCACCCCGGAGGCGTTCTCGATGGGGGTGTCGATGCCCGCGTCCTGGACCCGGTAGGCGTTGTCCCTCACGTCGACGTACCTGTCGACGTCGGCCTGGACCGCGCCCTTCGACCGGAGCGTGGTGATGTACACCGTCTTCCGCTGGTTCATCATCGTCCACAGCAGGGACTCCGTCTGCGTCCCTGGCGGTGCCTCCATGGCGATGAGGCTGCCTGGCGGGATCCCTCCGTTGCAGAAGCGGTCGAGGGCGTCGTCCCCGGTCGACAGCAGGTCCTGCACGTCACACCGTAACGGGCTGGTAATAAAAAACGGTGTCGACCGGTATTACGGGCTCTGAAACCGAAATTTACGGGACAGGGCGTAGTTATGCCCTGGACCTGTAGGAATTATAAATTTAAAGCTTACGGCCGGCCTCCGCTACCGTACCGTAACCGACGGCGGGAGGCGGGGTCGACACTCCTCGTGGGCCCGCGCCGACCCGCGAGGCTCCCGAACACCGATCCGGGCCCGAGAGACTCCCCACACCGATCCGGATTTGCGAGACTCCCGAACACCGATCCGGGGCCGGATGGGTCGGCAACCGGCCAGTCACGGAGCCGAACCCCTGAAAGTACTTGTAGCTGACCCGTGGAAGTCGGTGCAGAAGGGAAGCATGGACGAGACACGAACCCGCCCGGCGGGATCCGGGGGAGCGACGAGGGTCGGTCGGTCTCTCGCCGTCGTCGCCGCGTTGCTGGCGGTGACCGCGCTCGCGTCGGTCGGTGGTGCGGCCGCCGGGGTCGCCGACGACGCACGGACCGGTAGCGTCGAGGGAGGTATCGAGGCGGGGACCACGGCGTCCGGAGAGTGGGCGACACTGGACGGCGGCAGTCACGACTCCGGCGACGCGGAGGTGGTCGACGACGGGACCTACTTCATCGGCCAGGTGCTCTGGACCGAGGCCTTCGATCCCGGGGACGACGTGACGCTCAGGCGGGCCGACGGGACGCTGGTCACGGAGGTCCCCGTGGGCGAAGACGGGGCCGTCACCCTGCAGACCTCGAGTCGGGTGCCCGGGAAGTACGTGCTCCGGTCTCCGACCGGTCCGGAGATCGGTTTCGAACTCGTGACCCAGGAGTTCCGTGTCAGCGCCCCGCCGTCGGTGGCGTCGAACGGGACCGGGACGACGGCGACGTTCCTGGTCGAGTCGAACCGCGAGCAATACCGGCAGGTCGTCGCCTCGCCCCAGCTGTCGGGAGCGGAGCTGGCGTCGCTGTTCGGGGCCGGTAACCGGACCGATGTCGACGACGACGGCGAGGAAGAACTCGTCCTCGACGGGGGCATCGAGACGGAGTTGACCGCCGACTTCACCGGGTTCGACCCCGGCACCTACACCTTCACCTTCGACGTGGCCGACGCGGCGGCGACCGACTCGGTCACCGTCGAGGTCCTCGGCGACGAGCCCGGGCGGGCCTTCTTCGTCTCCGAGTCCGGCGTCGTCGTCGAGGAGCGAGGGGACGTCGTCAGGATCCCCCTGGCGTTCGAGAACGCCGAGCGTGCGACGCTGACCGTCGGATCCGACCGGACCGGCTGGGCGGTCAGCATGACCGTCGTCGACGCCGACGACGACGGGGCTGTCGCAGTCCTGTTCAACACCGACCTGGCGGGACGGGTCGAGGACCCGGCGCTCGCGTTCGAGGCCGCCGGCGGCGACCGCGTCGAGTCGGTCACCCGCACCGCGGGCCAGCCGTTCAGCGACCCCGACAGGCGGCTGGCGGCCGGGGCGTACCCACTGTTCCTGTCGGTCGAGGGCGAGGGATCCGCCGTCGCCACGATCCAGCTACGCGAACCCGACGCCGTCGATCGGTCGGTGCGCGTCGCACCGGCGCCCGCTCGACTGTCGGAACGGGCGGTCGTCGAGAACGCCACCGCCGGCAACCTCCCGGTCGGGTCGAACGTCACCGTCGCGACCGGCGACTACGCGGTGGTCGAGCTCGGGATCGCAGGGGTGTTCGGGGCGCTCGCGGTCGCCGACGACCCCTCCGACACGCCAGCCGGAGTCTCGCTCCGGATAATGGAGGTCGGCCCGAACCGCAACGACGAGGCGGACACCGTCGACCCCCGGAACTTCTCGATAGTTCCCCTCCCACGGTCGAACATGATACTGCTGGTCGCCGACGCGGGCCACCCGGACTTCGAGGAGAACACGACCTACCAGGTGTCCCTGACGGTCACGCGGGACAACCCCTACGTCGACACCACCGTCAGCCGGTCGGCCAACTTCCGGGTGGTTCCCCGGCGGGTGAGCGTCGACGCACCGGACGACGGGGTCCGGGTGAGCGCCGTCGAAGACGGGACCATCGGCGGAACGACGACGGCCGCGGACGGGACCCGTCTCGCGGTGACGGTCCGCTCGGACGGGACGGGGGCGGACGACGCCCAACCGTTCCTCAGGTCGAAGACTGTGGTCGTGGAGGACGGAACCTGGAGCGCCACGTTCGACTTCTCGACGGTCCCGACTGGCCAGGAGTTCACCGTCGTCGTGGCGGGTGCCGGCACCCCCGCCCGGGCCGACGGGGTCGTCACGCGCCCGCCCGCCGTCCGCATCGAGGACCAGACGCCGACCAATCCCCAGATAGTGACCGTCGAGCACGCCAGACTCCCGGAGGGCGGGTTCGTGACGGTCCACGACGCCAGTCCCATCGGGAGGGAAAGCAGCACTGTTCTCGGGAGTTCGGGGTACCTCCCGCCCGGCGACCACGTACCGGTCCGGATCACGCTGGAGAAACCGCTGGCGGAGGACGTCGAACTGGCCGCGGTCGTGCACAGGGACACGGACCGCGACCGGCGTTTCGACTTCGTCCGGAGCGGGGGAGCCGTCGACGCCCCGTACGCGGTCGGTGGCGACCCGGTGGCCGACGTCGCGCAGGTCTCGATCGGACGGACCCCGACGACGACCCCCGGCACCACGGGGGACGCGGTGACTCCGACGGCCACCGCGACGCCGACGGAGGACCCCACGACGCTCACCTCGACGCCCACCGAGACGCCGACCGGGACCCCGACGGAAACGGGCACGACGACCGCCGACGGATCGGGTGACGGCGACGGTGCACCCGGATTCCGGTCGGTGGTCGCGCTCCTGGCCGTCCTCGTCGCGGCGCTCCTGGGGATCCGCCGACGGCAGCGGCAGTGACGAGCCGGTCCCACCGCGCGGCACCGGTGAGGACCCCGGCCCCGGCCGGAGCATCGTGATCTGCCGGGCGACGCGAGGAATGGACCGGGGCGCCGGCTCTCACTCGAAGAGTTCGGCACCGTTGCCGGTGCGGGTCTGGTAGGCCCTGGCGTCGACGCCGGCCTCGCGGAACCCCTCGACCATCGCCGCCGCCACGCGGCGCCGGTTCCCGTCCCGGCACGCCGCCAGGACCCCGGGGCCGGCGCCGCTGACGGTGACGCCCGTGGCACCTGCAGCGAGTGCTGCCTCCCGAACCCGGTCGTAGCCGTCGATGAGTGCCGCGCGGGCCGGGGTGACCGCGCTCTCCCGGAACCCCCGGCCGACGAGTTCGGGGTCGTCCCGGACCATCCCCAGGACCAGGGTGGCCGCCGACCCGGCCGTCTCGACGTAGTCGTCGATGTCGACCGACCGGGGAACCACCTCGCGTGCGTCCCTGGTCGAGACGGCCTGGTCGGGGAGGCACACCACCAGCGGTACGTCGGCGGGTGTGTGCCGGACCGCGTCGCCGGTGGCGGCGGTGAACCCCCCGAGCAGGGCGGGGGCGACGTTGTCCTCGTGGGCGTGCCCGGAGACTGCTCGCTCGCCCTCCGCGGCGACGGCCACCAGGCTACGGCGGTCGTACCCGAGGTCGTAGACCCGGTTCAGCCCCAGTGCCGCCGCCGCCGCCGAGGCCGCGGACGACCCCAGTCCCGAGGCCGGCCGGATCCCCTTGTCGATCCGGATCCGCGCGGGGGCGTCGAGTTCCCGGGCGACCACCCCGGCGGTGTTCCCGGCGGGGTCCGTCGGGATGTACTCGCTACCGGTACCGGTCACCTCGATGGTGGTCCGCTCGGCGGGTTCGACCCGCACCACGTCGGCCGGCCGGTCCAGCGCCACCCCGAACACGTCGAACCCGCTCCCCAGGTTGGCCGACGTCGCCGGTGCCCGCACGGTGACCATACCCCTCGCTTTCCCTGGGGATCGTAAAAAGGGCGTGGCTCCCGGTCCGTCGGAGCGGTCGACCCGGATCGTTTTTATACTGTGTGGGTCAGTCGGGCGGATCCCCGGCGGCCAGTTCGTCGAACAGGGCCGTCACCCGACGTTCGACGTCGTCTCGTATCTCCCGGACTGCCGGGAGGGGTCGACCCTTCGGGTCGTCGAGGTCCCAGTCGCGGGCGTCGCCCCGCCAGGTCGCCGGGCAGACGCCCTCGGCCGAACAGCCCATCGTCACGACCACGTCGACGTCGGCCAGTTCGTCCGGGGAGACCGCCCTGGGCCCCGTCCCGCGAAGGTCGGCCTCCACCTCGGCCATCGCCTCGACCACCACGTCGTGGACGGCGTCCGCGGGATCGGTCCCGCCCGAGAGCACCTCCACGTCGCCGTCGAGGCCGCGTCTGGCCAGTTCTCTGTCTGCGAAGGCCGCGGCCATCTGGCTCCGGCCGGCGTTGGCGACGCAAACGAACGCGACGCGGGTGGGATCCGAGTCTGGGGGCATCGGTCGAAGTTGCGCGTTCCTCCGGATAAGTGTTCGCGGCCCCCGGCCGTCTGACCCCCGGTCCACCTCGGTCCGGTGGTCGCACCGCCCGGTCGATGCTCCCCGTGGACCGGGCTCGGAAGGTAAAACGACCCTTTCAGGTTATGTCACCTATTTGTTCTCCGGGGCCGAAGGATCCGATACCGATGAACACCATCAGGTCCCTGTCCCGGGGCGGCGGCCTCCTCGCCCTCCTGGCCCTGCCCGGGGTCGTCGCGGCCCAGTCGGGTGCTGGCGGACAGCTCGGGCTCGGGAGCCGGATCGCCGTCCGGTTCGCCGTCGGCCTCGTGATCAACCTCGTCCTCGCCGGTGCCCTCCTCGCGTTCGCGCCGCGGTACGCGAGAGAGCGGGTCGCCGACGTCAACGACGGTCCGGGGGAGGCGTTCGTCTGGGGACTGGCCGTCAGCATCGGCGTCCCGGTGCTCCTGGTCCTGCTGGCGATCACGGTGATCGGACTCGTCGTCGCCATCCCGGGGGTCGTGGCGCTGGCCGTCGTCGGACTGGTCGGCAACGCCGTGACGATCCTCTGGGTCGGTGACCTCCTCACCGGAGTCCGGAGCGATCCCGGACTCACGGCGCTGGGGATCGGTGCCCTGGTGATGGCAGTCCTGGGGTCGATCCCCGTTCTCGGGAACCTCCTCGTGACGCTCGCGGGGACGCTCGGGATCGGGGCCGTCGGGCTGAACCTCTACCGGTCCCGGGGTGACCGGTCCCGGCCGAGCGGTTCGAGAAGGCCCGACCGGTCCCGGGCCAGGTCCTGAGGTCCCGTCCCGGTCGACTCACGCGGTTCCGATCGGCCGCGAGTTCGAACTCACGGGTCAACCTCCCCGAACTCGGATCCTGCCGACAGCCGTCGGTCCGTCCCTCTACGTCCGCGGTCCGTCGTGGACCCCATCGCTATGTACCTCTCTTTACCGGTAGGATCCGATCTCGATGGCAATTGGGCGGTATGCCGTGCTCGGAACGGTACGTACCACTATTATAAACGGGTTTACATGGGCCGGCGGACCTTCCTGTCGATGGCGCACCCATCGAAACGGCAAACCCCGCGGGTATCGCGTCGGAAGCTCCTGGTCGCGGCCGGTGCTGCCGGGACCACCGGTCTCGCCGGTTGTCTCGGCGACGACGGTGGTGACGAGGGCGACGGCGGCACCGACGCCGTGACGACGGAGCAGACGATGAACCGTGAGTGTAGCGGCGTCGAACCGTCCCTCGAGACGGCGAAGAGCGGCGAATACTCGCCGCTCTCCCGGCCACTGTTCACCTACCCGAAGGTCAGCGCGCTGGAACGCCCCGAGGTGGCAGCGTTCGCACGCTACTGGGCCGAGCGGAGTTCCAGCGACCTCGTCTCCCAGGTCGGCTACGTCCCGAACACCGAAGACGGCGCGCAATCCCTGCTCGACGACCTGAACTCCACCATCTCCGAGGCCGGCGGTCCCGCTCCGGGGGAGGAGGGCGAACTCTCGGGCGAGATCAACATCGCCGGCTCCTCGACGGTGTTCCCGGTCGCGGAAGCCCTCGCGGAGGAGTTCCAGAAGGACCACTCCGACGTGAGCATCTCCGTCCAGTCCACCGGAAGTGGCGGCGGATTCAGCAACTTCTTCTGTCCCGGCAAGACCGCCTTCAACAACGCCTCACGGCCGATGAAGGAGGAGGAGAAGGATCTCTGCCGGGAGAACGACGTCGAGTGGTTCGAGATGAACGTCGCCACCGACGCCCTCACCGTCGTCGTCAACAACGACAACGACTGGGCGCAGTGTCTCACCGTCTCCGAACTGGAGCAGATCTGGAAGCCCGACGCCGCCGAGACGTGGAGCGACATCCACGACGGCTGGCCCGACGAGGAGATAGAGCGCCACGGCGCCGCCGAGACTTCCGGTACCTTCGACTACTTCACCGAGACCATCATGGGCGAGGAGGGCCGGCACACCTCCGACTACTCCCCCACCGAACAGGACAACCTCATCGTCCAGGGCGTCCAGGGCAGCCAGTACGCCATCGGCTACTTCGGGTTCGCCTACTACTCCTCGAACCCCGATCAGGTGACCGCGGTCGCCATCGAGGACGAGAGCTGACCGGTCCCCACCTGCCCTCCACTCACCACGCATGGCTACCGACACGGGACCGCCCGACCTGACCGGCGACCGCGACCTGGGATCGGCCCGCGAGCGCACCTACCACGTGCTGCTGTTCGTCTGTGCGGCGCTGTCGGTGCTGGTCACGCTGGCGATCCTGGGGACCCTGCTCGGCGACGCCGTCGCGTTCTTCCGGGCAGTCTCGCCGGTCGAGTTCTTCACGAGGACGACCTGGGCCCCCTCCATCAAGGGGGTGTACGGCGTCTGGCCCCTCGTCTACGCGACCGTCGCGGTCACCGTCGGTTCGGCCGCGCTCGCCCTCCCGATCGGCGTCCTGACCGCCATCTACCTCAGCGAGTACGCCTCGGAGAGTACCCGGGCGGTCCTCAAGCCCCTGCTGGAGGTGCTCGCCGGGGTCCCGACGGTCGTCTACGGCTACTTCGCCCTGGTGTACATCACGCCCGCGCTTCGCATCGTTTTCCCCGAGATATCGACGTTCAACATCCTCTCGGGCTCGATCGTCGTCGGCATCATGATCGTCCCGATGGTGTCGTCGATCAGCGAGGACGCGATGAACGCGGTGCCGGACTCGCTCCGGCAGGCGGGGTACGGGCTGGGGGCGACGAAGTTCGAGGTCTCGACGGGGGTCGTCGTCCCGGCCGCCATCTCGGGGATCGCGTCCTCGTTCATCCTCGCACTCTCGCGGGCCATCGGCGAGACCATGGCCGTCACGCTGGCCGTCGGTATGCAGACCCGGTTCCCCTCCGCATTTACCCTGCAAGAACTGCTGTTGCGGCCGGGCCAGACGATGACCGCCGCCATCGTCAACATCGGGTTGAGCGACGTTACGGGGGGATCGACGACCTACAGAAGCCTGTTCGCCATCGGCCTGACGCTGTTCGTGATCACACTCGCGATGAACGTCGTCAGCGACCTGGTCGCTGAACGCTACCGGGAGGAGTACGAGTAATGGCGACCGACACGGAGGGCGCGACCGGGACCGGCGGCGCGGAGTTCGGCGAGGTCAGCCGCCTGAAAGGCGTGGTCTTCGAGTACGTCAGCCTGGCCGCTTCGCTGATCGGGATCGTCGCACTGGTCGTATTGCTGACCTACGTCGCGTACGACGCGTTCGCCCTCGACACGGCGACGACGGAGTGGTACGCCGTGTACGGCACGTTGTTCGGCGTCCCCGCGGTCGCGACGACCGCGTACCTGGTCCGGCACCGTACCGCGGGATGGCTGGCCATCCAGTCGGCGACGACGTTGTTCGGCGGCGTCGTGGCCGGCATGGCGCTGCTCGTCCTGTTCATCGTCCTGGACCCGGCGACGTGGTTCGTCTACGTCCTTACGTTCGCGATCCCGACGGGGATAGCGGCCGCGGTCGGGACCGGTACCGGGGTCCCCCGGCACTGGCTCGGGCGGGCCCCGGTCGTCCCCGTCGGCGTCGCCGGACTCCTGTTCGGGGCCGTCTCGACCGGCGGGATGCCGGCGACGGACGCGGTGCGGTATGGACTGGAGGTCCTCGTTCCCGCCGGACTGCTCGCCGCGTTCGCGTTCGTCGGCACCCGTCGCGAGGCTGTCGGTCGGGTCGGGACCTACGCGATGGGGGCGGCCGTCGCCGGTCTCCTGTTCGGGTACGGGCTCCTCGGGACGTCCGCCGTCTTCGACCTGGCCCTTCCCGCACCCCGGATCGTCTACGGAGGGGCCGTGGCCCTCGCCATCGCAGGCGTCGCCGCCTACGCAGTCCTGACCGGCGAGCCCCGCGAGTCGCTGGTCGGTGTCGGGGTTCCCTTCGCCGTTGCGGGCTCTTACCTGGCCGTCCGGTCGACCGCACCGTCGATCGCGACCGCAGTGGCGGGACCCATCGCCGCGATGGGGGCAGCAGTCGGCGGTCTCGACCCGGGGACCTGGACGGTCTACTTCCTGACGCTGGTCCTCCCGGCCGGAGTGCTGGCGGGCCTCGTCGCGCGCCGTCTCGAGGTGGTCCCACCGGAGGGCCGGCGCTGGCTCGCCGTCCCGGGGGCTGTCCTGGCGGCCGCCGTCGTCGGTAGCGCAGCGGTCCGGGTCGGTGCCGACGCCGCCGCCGGCCTCTGGCCCTGGTTCTTCGGCGTGATCGACCCCAGCATCTACCTCGTGTACCTGTTGACGCTCGTGACGCCGGCCGGACTGTTCTACGCGAACCGACTCCAGCGCGAGCGGTCGAGGCCGGAGTCGGTGGGACTGGCCGCCCCCTTCGTTCTGCTCCTCGGACTGGTGGTCGCCGGGACGACCGCCAAGGTCCTGGGGGTCCCCGGTCCGGAGTCGTGGGTCGACTGGCAGTTCGTGACCAGTGCCGCCTCCCGGTTCCCCGAGCAGGCCGGCCTCTACGTCTCGCTGATCGGGTCGGTGTTCATCGTGGTGCTGGTGGCCGTGTTCACCTTCCCCCTCGGTGTGGGCGCGGCCATCTACCTCGAGGAGTACGCCCCGGAGTCCGGGTGGGGCGGTCGACTGACCCGGGTGATCCAGGTCAACGTCTCGAACCTCGCGGGCGTGCCCTCGGTCGTCTACGGCCTGCTGGGCCTGGGGCTGTTCGTCAACGTGGCAGACCGTCCGCAGCGTCGTCCTCCCGCGGGCGATGCCCGGCATCCTGACCGGCACCATCCTCGCGCTGGGCCGGGCCATCGGCGAGACCGCCCCGCTGATCATGATCGGACTGCCCAACTCCATCTTCACGCCGCCGGACGGCCCGCTCTCGACCACCAGCGCGATGCCCCTCCAGGTGTTCAACTGGGCGTTCCGCCCGGATCCGCTCTTCCGCAAGGGCGTCACCGCCGCCGGCGTCGTCGTCCTCCTCGCGGTCCTGCTGACGATGAACTCCGTGGCGATCCTCGTGCGCAACAAGTACCAGCGGAACCAGTGACATGACCGACGACAGACACCGATCGATGACGGAACCGGACCAGGAGACGGAGGACAGACCCCCGGGAGACGACGAACTCCAGGGTACCGACGATCCGACCGCCACCGGTGGCGGGGCCCCGGACCCGACGGTTTCGAGCGACCGGCTGGTCGACAGCAACCCCGGCCTGGGCGGGCTGGCCGAAGGCACCGACCGGGAGGTCGCGGAGGACGGACGCCCGGTCATCGAGAGCCGGGCCCTCGACGTCTACTACGGCGACGAGCAGGCCCTCGACAGCGTGGACATCGCCATCCCGGCCGAGGGCGTCACCGCCATCATCGGTCCCTCGGGCTGTGGGAAGTCG
>PXRX01000005.1 GCA_003023195.1 Halobacteriales archaeon QS_8_69_26 | reverse complement strand
CGCGCCCGGCCGAGAGGCGGCAGGGGTCCCGTAGGGACCCCGTTTTCGGCCGCGAGCGAACGCGAGCGGCCGTTATTCATACTTATCCTGCCCTCTGACGGACGGGGGGAGAGGAACGGACAGGTCAGAAGATATCCGAAACGGCCACCTTCGCCTGCCGGTTGCCGTGGGGGTGCCTCCCGCTCCCGTAGAAGCCGCCCACCGGCACGTCGCTCGGGCGCTTCCGGACCATGTTGATCACACGGATGCCGTTTCCGTGGGGCCGGTAGGCGACGAACACGTACCACCCATCGCGGGCTCGCAGGCGGCGGTGATCGGCCTCCCAAAGCCGGAACCGGCCTTCGCTCCCGCTCAACCGTTTTTCCTGCGCGGCCTTCACCTGGACCGGCGTTCCGTTTTGGTGGCACCCGTCCCGCCATTCATTGTGTACCACGTCGAAGCCGTACCTGCTCGCGGCCTCCTGCTCGGCCAGCTTCCCGTATCGACTACTGTTGGTCATGGTCAAATCCCATCCCCGCCTCCGCAGCGCCAGCTCGAGATCCCCGCCGATTGCCGACCGGGGGCCACCCGGTCGGCCTGGGACACCACCGGACTCCCGCCTGAGCCGACCACCGTGTAAGTAAGTACTCGCTCGGAGGGGGAGTGGCTGGTGGTGGTGACGGTCGCGCCGCCGTTGCGTCACTCATCCTCGTCCTCCGGTGGCTCCAGGTCGTCGACGAGGTCGTTCCACTTCTCGCCACGCCGCCATTCGCGTACCCGATTACCCACCCATGAGTCCGAGTAGTCTACCAGTTCGGCGGCATCCTCGTATCCCATCCCGGACTTCTCGACCGCACGGATCACCGTTTCGACGGCGGCCTCGCGCTTCGGGTTTCCGTCCTGGTCGTCCTCCTTGTCGTCGTCCTCGACCGGAACATGGAACAGTGAGATGCCGTGTTCGTCGTAGTCCTCTCGAGTGTCGGTAACGCCCTTGTAGGTCGCCGTCGTCTCCGACTGGTTCCCGTCCGCCGAGAGGTCCTTTATTTCCAGGCGTCCGGGGTCCTCCCGCGACGGCTTGTGCCATATCTGGTCGGCCAGCCGGCGGATCTCCCGGCCTGCCCCCTTCTCGGTGTGAGCGATGAGGGCCACCGACCCCTGCTTAGCGTAGCGGTCCCCGTCCTCTTTCTTCCGAATCCATCGCAGGTCGTTGGCGAACCGATCGGCCTGCTGGTTGGTGCCGCCCTTCGAGGAGATGAACCGGGCCACCTCATCCAGCGCCCCGATAACTTGCCCGTCCCGGTCCCCCATCGCATCCAGCAGTTCGGGGGATGACTGCACCATCTCGTCCTGACGTGACCACTCCGGCACGTTCCCGACGATCCCCGCGTTGGCGAACGTCGCCGCCGCCGTCACCGCGTCGATCATCAGGGCCGTCTTTCCCGACCCCGGCGGCCCCGTGATGACCACGATCGTCCCCTCGCGGGCTAGGGTCCTCCCGAGGCGGGCGATGGCGTTGCCGTCGCCGGCGTCGGTGTCCTGGTTGACGAGGCCGACCGCGTGTTGCATCTGACTCACGTTGCCGGAACGAACCGCCTCGGCCAGCATCACCGTGGACTGGTTGGCGACCGCCTCGCGGAACAGGCGGGTGTCCTCGAACTCGTCCGGCAGGGCCGCGTGGCTCTCGGCGTCGTAGAGGGTCGCCAGCCGGTTCAGAAGGCGTTGGGAATCGTCGTCCTCCAACAGACCGGCATGAGGGTGTGCACGACTCTCCTTCCCGTCAAGGCCGTCCTCCAGCCACTCGCGGAGTTGCGCCGCCGCGAAGATGCTGGAGTCGGTCGTGCCTCCCGTCACGGGTCAACCTCCGGTTCGGCGGGGGCCGCCTCGACCGGCTCCAGGTCCTCGAGGTCGTCCGGGGACTCCCGTCGCCGGTCGGCCTCCCGTATCTCGGCATCCAGGTCGTGATTCTCGACGGCCTCCGCGATGGCTTGCTCCAGGTCGCCGTCCGGGTCGAAGGTGGACGACTCCATGCCGGCCAGCATCCCGTTCGTGATGCGGCTCACGGCCTCTCGGACCGCCGAACTCGCCTTCATCCGGGTCGTCATGCCTTCCTGGGCCTGGGCCTCCAGCGACTCCCGTATCTCGTCGATCCGCTCGCGCTCCCGGAGGAGTTCGACGTCCTCGACCGACCCCATCCAGGTGGCCGCGCAGATGTTCATCTCCGGGTCGTACTGCCGGCAGGTGTAGACCGGGTAGCGGGCGTCCCACCGCTTCAGGTCCCCTTCGATGACGGTGAGGCGGCCGAACTTCTCGGGCGTGAGCCGCCACAACTTGATCGGGTCCTCCCGGGCGTCGATGTCCAGCAGGTAGCGCCAGTCCGGTTCCCAGAGCCACGCCACGACCCGCGCCCCGGCGAACCACCCGCCGACCGCGCCGACCGCGCCGAAGGTCCCGGCGACGACCCACACCGTCGGCACCGAGAACTCGGCGTCGGTCAGGCCGTAGTAGCCGACGACCGCCAGGACCGCCAGGCCGATGAGCTTCTGATTCGCGGAGACGAACGCTACCACCCGGTCCGTCTTCGGTGAGACGTCCGGTTTCGGGGGTTTCGCGTCGGTCATACGGTCATAGCACCCGTTCGGCTACCTCGGGATCGTCGGACAGCAGGAACTCGCGGGCGTAGTAGAGGACCGCGCCGACGCCACCGAGGAAGCTGATGCCGCCGGCCGCCCACACGTAGCCCCACGTCGCCGGTCCCCGGAACAGGTCGATCCCCGTCGTCGCCTTCACGTAGGCGACCCTTCCTTCCTCGATGCTCTGGGCGGTGGTCATGGTCACAACCGGGTCCGACCCCTGCGCACGGAACCGGACCGTGTTGTTCCCACGGGCGACGTACTGGCGTTTCACGTTCGCCTGCCCGCCACCGCTCCCGCGCTTGCTCGGGACCGACATGAACGTGATCGGCTTGCCGTCCTCGGCCTCGATCTGCAAGACGAACACGCCGTCTTCATAGCGCCAGTCCGTGACTCTCGTCTCCCCGTCGATCACGATCTCCGTCGACGGCTCCGGCGAGGTCGCCGTGTCGATCCCGCCGGGCACCTCGACCTGCGCCGCGGCCGGACCGACCGCGCCGGCCAGCAGGGCCACCGCTATCAGCACCGTGAGCGTCGATAAAATGCGGGACATGGTTGGTTAGCTACCCGGGCTGATGATATCGAGATACGCCGCTACGATGGTCGCGGCTATCAGTATCACCAACAGCGCCGAGACACCTGTGAACCCGAGGATTTCGAGGCCGGAGAGTCCGCCGCCGGACCCCGAACAGAACAGGCACCCGCCGGCCGCCTGTTTTCGTTCCTCTGCTTCCTCGCGCTCTTTGCTGAGTTTCTCGACGAGCGGGTCGAGGTTCGAGGCGTCCGTTACCGTCCTCGACGTCGTTGAGGTATCCACCTCGTCAATCTCTGCACCGCTTCGGTTGGTGATGTTCTGGATCGTCGCCTGTTCCTGGATCGGGACCAACCCCTCCGAGGTCGCCAAGTAGTATCGATCGGAGTCGTTGGCACCGTTGATCGTCTCTCCCTTGCGGAAGGCATCCCGACTCTTGTTCCCGGTAATGATGATTCCCTCTCGGGTCCCACCATTCGCCATGTCAAGCGTCACACCGCCGGTCCGGTTGAGGTTCGCCGGCGTCAGTCCCAGCGACAGGGCGTTCAGCAACGCGCCGCCTTGGTCCGAGGTGTTCGCCGTAGCCATCTCCTGGACGATCGTCTTGTAGTCCAGGAGGTCCTGCGGAGTCGCGTTGCCGTCCTCGATGGAAACGTACGTTGAGTTAACGAACGTGTCCACTTCGGAGGCCAGTCCACGGGCCGCCCGCTTCGGCTGGAGGAACGACTGGCGGTAGTCACTGAACTCCAGGGTAGCCGGTTCATCGAAGTTGTCGCTCGGTTTCTTTGCCCGGAGCCGTTCGGGTGGACACCCCGTCTCCTCGTAGCCGGCCGGGGACCAGACGTGAACAGTCCCGTCATAATCCGCGACCATCTCCACCGCTTGGACTTGGACCTGGGAGTCGTTCGCCAGGGTTACGTTCCGGGTGACGGTCCGGTTGACCTGGAGTCCATCGCAATCCCCTGAATCGACCACCTCAAGGTAGTTGTCGCTGATGTCGGATTCGTTCTGGGTTACGTCTTCCCAGTATTCCATTCGGTTGGCAGTATCGTTCCAGGCACGGAGCGTCTGGAGTTGCCGGCCCGAATAGTAGTCCTGGACTGCGGACCGCGCTCGTGTCGCCGTAACGGCTTCACTCCTCCCTTCCTGGTAGTACGTGTACGTCGTGTTCTGGACGACAGACCACGCGATGGTGTTGGAATCGTTGATGTAGTTCGACTGGACCTGGAACAACTGGCTCCGGGACGACTCCTCGGACTCGACCAGCAGGTAAATATCCAGTTCTTCCTGGTCAGCGTCCGCGTCCTCGATCGACTCGGGGTTGCCGTGGAACAGGTCGCAGTCTACTTGTGAGTAGGCGAGTCCTGCCCCGACGAACCCGGTGTAGAGACCGGTTCCTGCCACCAATGCGGCGTCGTCGTAGCCGCACCGATGGCTCGCCGCCGCCGGCACCGACACCGCACCGGCGAACGCGGCGGATATGACCATGACCAGCAGGGCCACCCGACCCCGCCGGCCGAGGGACACCCTCACAGCCAACCACCTGCCAGGAAGATCCCCAGGAGGAACACCAGTACGACCGCGACGTACAGGAACGTGACCCCGAGCATCAGCAGGGTCGCCGTGCCCGAACGAACGCCAGTCGTCGCCATCAGTCGTTCCCTCCGATTTCCTCCAGCTCGAGGAAGCCGAACAGGTCGGCCAGGGACGCGACGCCGGCCACGCCGATCCCGGTGTAGACGATCCCGGTGTTGGTTCCTCCGAGCGTTTCGGTCACGAGGTTGAACGATGCCGCGTCGACAAGGAGCCAGTTGACGGCCCCCACCAGCGCCACCGACAGCACGACCAACTCGACCGCCGAGAGGTTGTCTTTGTCCATGGTTACGCCATGTAGGAAACCGCCGCGTAGCCCAATGACTGCACGACCAGGGCCAGCAGGCGGAACAGGTCGTTTTGCGTTACGAACGACTCGACGCCTGGGACCATGGCGATGCCGACGATCAGTGCCGCCGTCACGTACACCGTGTAGGTGTAGCCGTCGTCGAGGCTCCCCAGGTCGTTGTCGTTCGTGAGGTAGGCGAACCCGAAGATGCCCCCGGAAAGGAGCGTCCCCAGGGTCAGCCCCGATACTACTGGGTCGGAAAACGCCACGTCGAACAGCGTCACCTCGGCAATTCCGACTCCGCTTGCCGCGGCGAGGACGAAAACGCCCGCCAGGGCGACGTCCTCTTTGTCGAACTCACCTTTCGTCATGGGGAGAATTCCCCCGGGCGATGGAGGGCGGACCAGACCTAATACCTCAGTTTTGTGGTGGTTTCGTGGTGGCCGGACCACTGCGGGACCACCACGAACCCAACATTTATCCTATATGATCCGATACGATAGGGCAATGCCAATCCAGAAGCTCCGGAAACTCGACTCCGACACCGGGGGCGTGACCATCCCGAAGGACGACCTTCGGCTGGAGGGACTGTTAGAGGACGGCGAACTCGTCGAAGGCGAGCGCGTCGTGGTTCGCCGGGTGGACGACGGGGAGTGGAAGGTCCAGCGGATCAGCGACTTCCCGGCCTAAGCCGGGTTCTGCCAGTCCGTTTCCGCAATGTCGTGAATCTCTCCCTGGATCGTCACCCCGAACCGCAACCGGAGGGTCCGGTTGGCCGGAGGGTCCAGCGTCACCGACCGCTCGACTGATTCTCTCGGCGGGACGACTGCTGGATCCGTTTCCGCACCGCCGATGGGATCCTTGCTGTCCGTGGAACGAACCCGTGCCTTGATTCGAGCGTTCCGGGACGGTGCCATACCCGCATTGAAGATGGCGAAGTCCACTTGCACCTTCCCCGGTCCGCCCGGTTTCGTGACCCATGCGAAGGTCAGCGAGGGATGGTCGTCGACCGACCGAATCTCGGTCCTTACGTTGGTGTAGCCGTCGGGTGCCTGACCGACCCGCCACCCTTCGCCGGTCGTCTCGACGTAGTAGTACCGGGTACCGTCAACCTTGACGTAGGTTCCGGGAATGGACTCCTCGCCCTTCAGTCCGAGCGCCATGTGCTTCTTGCTCGGTATTTCGAGCAGCACGACCCCGAAGCCGAGTTTACGGAGAATGGACGCCAGTAGGATCGCGGTGTCTTCACAGTCCCCGCCGCGGTCTTTCAGCGTCTCGACGGGGTACTTCGGGTACTCGTTGTACGGTTCGTTCACGTCGCTCGTATATTTGAGTCCCTGAACGAACGCAATTGCGAGATCTACCATCTGCCGGGAGGACCACTCTTCTTCCTTCCTGTAGTCCTTGAAGGCGTTGGCGATATTCTGGATGTACTTGTCGTCGTACAGGTCGGAAACGTAGGCCCCGTAGCTGGTGTTGCGTGACCGCCCGTCGAAATACTGAAAGAGGTTCTTCGGGATTCGGGTGGTGAACTCCGTTCGGACGCCGTGGGCCGACTGCTGGAATGTTCGCTTGTACTGCCCTGAAACGTCGGAGACGCCGGTCGCTCCCTGCAATCCGAACAGGTGGCTCGGCGGATCGGGTGTCCGGGTGGTCGTCGATGTCGTCCTGGTCGTCGTGGTTGTCGTGGGGTTCCTCGTCGTGGCTTCGGTTGCCGTCTCGGTCCGTGCCGTCGTCCGGGTCGCGTCCTCATTTTCCGTCTCCGACGACCCCGTACATCCGGCAATCGCACCTGTTAGAGCGGTACCGAGTCCGGCGGTCAAGAACTGCCGTCGGTCCATTCCCTGTTGTCGAATCCTGGTACATTATTCAATTTTTCGTTACTTGGATTTCCATGGGTGTTAGTGATCCGGAAATTCCGGAAACGACCCATTTCCGCAATGAATCGGATGACGGCGTACAGTTTCACTTTCACTTTCCTACAGAACGTCTTTCATGTCCATCGCAACGTGTAAAATTCACTGTATGGAAGCGATCGAAATCGATGCAGACGACGAACTCGACCGCTGGCGGTTCACCTGCCCCAACGGTCACACCAACTGGGAACCGACGAACAACCACGTCTGGTGTGCGACGTGTTCCCGGCTCCACGAGGTCGATCCGGGCTACGACGTGCTGATTGATCGAAAGAAAGACCGCGAGGTTCCGTGGGAAAACGTGGTCTTCCGGAGGGGGTGAGGATGACTTACTCCTCGTCTTCGTCGGCCCCTTCGAGGAGACGCTGGATCACGTCGTCGAAGGAATCGCCGGGTTCCTTCCGGCTGTTGAGTTCCCGCCAGGTGTCGCTCGACACCTGGATCGTCGTGATGTCGCTGGTCATACACACGGTAGGATCCGCGTCGGGTATAGAACTATTGGACCACGTATCGCCAATGCTACAGTCCGATAGAACTATAGACCATTGTTCTATAGAACTATAGTGCGATGACGGACACCACTACCGTCACGGTGTCGCGAGACACGTGGAAAGACCTATACGACCGGAAGGATCCGGGTGACACGTTCGACGACGTGATCCGGAGACTGATGGACAGCGAGGCAAGGGTAGAATGAGCGACGACCTGAAGCCGCTTTCCCCGGATGAGGGTGTCGAGCGTTTCCTGGAGCATCGCAAGCCGTCGATCCGGGAGTCGTCGTACCGCAACGCGGTCACTCGGCTGAACCACTTTCTGGAGTGGTGCCGCGAGAACGACGTAGAGGACCTGAACGACCTTGATGGGCGCGACGTTGCCGATTTCGTTGCCTGGCGACGAAGTCAGGTGGCCCCGATCACCCTCCAGAAGCAACTCAGCACTATCCGGGTCGCCCTCCGGTATTGGGCCGACTTGGAAGCCGTCGAGCAAGGGTTGGCGGAGAAGGTCCATACCCCGGAACTTCCCGATGGGGCCGAGTCGAAGGACGTCCAGTTACCCGAGGACCGGGCAAACCAGGTCCTCCGCGAACTCGGGCGCTACGAGTACGCGAGCCGTCGACACACGAGCCTCGCCCTGCTTTGGCGGACAGGGATGCGAACCGGGGCGCTCCGGTCGCTCGACCTGGAGGACTTCCATCCGGACGACAACGCGGTGGAACTCGTTCACCGACCCGAGACAGGAACGCCCCTGAAGAACGGCGAGCACGGCGAGCGGTGGGTCTACCTCGGTCCCCGGTGGACGGAGGTAGTCGAGGAGTATCTCGCCGCGAACCGTCCCGAGACGACCGACGAGCACCGGAGACAGCCGCTCATCACCACTCGGTACGGGCGGGCCTCCGGTACGACCCTCCAGAAAGACGTCTACCGGGCGACCCGCCCCTGTGAGTACCGTGACTGTCCCCATGACCGTGACCCGGAGACGTGCGAGGCCGTCGGCCAAGACGACGTGCCGAGTAAGTGCCCGAGTTCACGGTCCCCCCACGCGGTTCGACGGGGAGCGATCACCCATCACCTGAACCGCGAGGTTCCGCCCGAGACGGTCAGTGAACGCGCTGACGTGTCGCTCGAAACCCTCTACCGCCACTACGACGCCCGCACAGAGCGCGAGAAGATGAACGTCCGAAAGCAACACCTTCCGGAAAAATGACCCAGAGCAGCGATTCCGGGGTTTCACCATCCCGGCGAGTCCATAACGGATCGCCGTCTTCTCGAAGGATCCGTCCACGTGACCTACCACCCGCCAGGAGCGTTACTACTTTGGAGAGCGGCGTCGCAAGTTTTGTGTGAGGGATCCTAGCATGAGCGACGACGTCGAGTTCGAGGGGGAAATCGAGGCACGGCTCTCCGAACAGGAATACTTCCGACCGCCGGCGAAGTTCGTCGGGCAGGCGAACGTCTCGGATCCCGCGATCCACGACCGGTTCGGGGACGAGTGGCCCCACGGGTTCGAGGAGTACGCGGAACTGCTGGACTGGGAGTCCCGGTGGGACGAGACGCTGGACGCCTCGAACCCGCCCTTCTACGAGTGGTTCGTCGGGGGCGAGTTGAACGCCTGCTACAACTGCGTCGACCGGCACCTCGACGAGCGCAAGAATCAGGTCGCGCTCCTGTGGGAGGGGGAGGGCGGCGACCGCTCGCACCTGACCTACCAGGACCTCTACCGCGAGGTCAACCGCATGGCCGCCGCCCTCCGGACGATGGGCGTCGAGGAGGACGACGTCGTAACGCTGCACCTCCCGATGGTGCCGGCCCTGCCCATCACGATGCTGGCGTGTGCACGGATCGGTGCCCCGCACTCGGAGGTGTTCGCCGGCTTTTCGGCGAGCGCACTCGCCCAGCGCATCGACGACGCCGACTCCGACGTGGTGGTCACCATCGACGGCTACTACCGCCGCGGGGAGCTCCTCAACCACAAGCAGAAGGCCGACCAGGCCGTCGAGGAGGCCGACACCGACGTGGACACCGTCCTCGTGTGGGAGCGCCACGAGGGCGACCTGCACGACGACGTGGACGTCGTCGAGGACCGGGACGTCCTGGTGACCGACCTGAAGGCGGACCACGACCGCGCCCGGGTCGACCCCGTGACCAGGAACGCCGAGGATCCCCTCTTCCTGATGTACACCTCCGGGACGACGGGCCAGCCAAAGGGATGCCAGCACCGCACCGGCGGGTACCTCTCCTACGTCACCGGCACCTCGAAGTACGTACTGGACATCAAGCCGGAGGACACCTACTGGTGTGCCGCGGACATCGGGTGGATCACCGGCCACTCCTACATCGTCTACGGGCCCCTCGCCCTCGGAACGACGTCGGTCATGTACGAGGGCGCGCCGGACCATCCCCACAAGGGCCGGATCTGGGAGATAGCCGAGAAGTACGACGTCGACATCTTCCACACCTCGCCCACGGCTGTCCGGATGTTCATGAAGTGGGGCCCCGAGTACCCCGAGGAGTACGACTTCGACTTCCGGCACATGACCACGGTGGGCGAACCGATCCAGCCCGAGGCGTGGCTGTGGTACTACAAGTACATCGGCGGCGAGGACGCGGTCATCGTCGACACCTGGTGGCAGACCGAAACCGGCGGCCACCTCATCACCAACCTGCCGGCACTGGACGACATGAAGCCCGGCAGCGCGGGCAAGCCGTGCCCCGGGATCCAGCCCGCGATCTACGACGACAACGGGAACCCCGTCGAAGCGGCCTCGGGGAAGGCCGGCAACCTCGTCATCGAGAAGCCCTGGCCCGGGATGCTCCAGACGGTCTACGGCGACGACGAGCGGTTCGTCGACGAGTACTGGCGGGACTTCTCCGACACCAACAGCGACGACATGGCCGACTGGGTGTACAAGGCCGGCGACGGCGCGGTCCACGAGCGGGACGGCTACTTCCGGATCCTCGGCCGCCTGGACGACGTGATGAACGTCGCGGGGCACCGCCTGGGGACGATGGAACTCGAGAGCGCCGTGGCGGAGGTCGAGGAGGTCGCCGAGGCCGCCGTCGCCGCCCGCGAGGACGCCGAGAAGGGCGAGGTGCCCGACGTCTACGTCGTACTCCGGGAGGGGATCGAACCCTCGGAGGCGGTCCGCAACGGCATCGTCCGGGCCGTCGAGGAGGAAATCGGGAAGTTCGCCCGCCCGGCGAACGTCGTCTTCGTCGACGACCTTCCCAAGACCCGCTCCGGGAAGATCATGCGCCGCCTCCTGGAGGACATCTCCAACGACCAGGACCTCGGGGACACCACCACGCTCCGTGACCCGTCGGTCCCCGAGCAGATCCGCGACCTGGTCCACGGGGACTGAGCCGTCACCGGTCACCGGCCGGACGCGTTCCCGGGTCCGCCGGGCGCGGACTCGGGCCCGCCGGGCGTCAGGTCCCTGACCAGGCCACCCGGGAACTCGACCGTCCCTTCGAGGAACGACCGGATCCCGCCCAGCACCTCCCCGACGAAGTCGGGTACTGCCTCGGGGAGGCCGGAGGGCGGCCCTTGGGCGAGTACGGTCGCCGTCTCCGTGGCGAACTGTACGGTCGCGATCGGCTCTGTCTCTATCATCGTAGTCGACGGTGGACGGTCGGCGACCAGAAGGGGGAGGCTCCTGGACCCGGATCTCCCCCGATACCACCGGGAGTAACTCCGGTTGATCGCGGGAAAGCACGGTTCCGATTTCTCGTGCCGGTCCGATCCCCGTTGCCGATCCGGTTCACAAGCGTCATTTGAGGCCCTCGACAACTGAGGCCAATGCCAACGCTCTCGCGGATCGCCGTCCACCCAATCAAGTCGCTGGACCCCGCCGACCGGGACCGGGTCGGGATAACCGACGTCGGCGGCCTGGCGGGCGACCGGGTCTACGCCGTGGTCGACGGGTCGGGGAACTACGTCAACGGCAAGCGCACGGCGAAAGTCCACCGGATCCGGGCCGACGCCGACCTCGACGGGAACCGGGTCACGCTTCGCTGGGAGGGCGACGGGACGGGGGCATCCTCGACCGGTGGGCCCCGCGAGTTCCGCCTCGACAGTGACCGGACGGAACTGGAGGCGTGGCTATCGGAACACCTGGGGATCGACGTCGAACTCGTTGCCGGACAGGGCGGTGCCCTCACCGACCGGGCGGTCTACGGCGACGGGAGCAAGACCGGGCCGACGGTCATCGCCGAGGCCACCCTCCGGGAGGCCGCCTCCTGGTACGACGGGATCGGACCGCGGGAGATGGCGTTCCGGCTCAGACCGAACCTCGTCGTCGAGGGCGTCCCCCCGTTCTGGGAGGAACGGCTGTTCGCGGGCGGCGGCCGCCGTTTGCGGGTCGGCGACGTGACCATGGAGGGCGTGGAGGTGGTCCCAAGGTGTGTCGTCCCGACCCGGGACCCCCACACCGGCGAGGAGTACGAGGGGTTCCGGGAGACGTTCGTCCGGAAGCGCGAGGAGACGCTGGCGGAGTGGACCGACCCTGCGGACCTGGACGGGAACTTCTTCAGCCTCATGGCGGCGGCGCGGATTCCCGAGGACCAGCGCGACGGTACCCTCGAAGTGGGGGACGAGGTGGGGATCGCGGACGCGGAAGCGCCGGCGGGTGAGTGAGGAGGCGTCGACCGTCCGACGGTGGGAACCGGTCAGTCCTGCGCCGGGACGGTTTCGTCCAGATCCAGGCGCTCGTGGATCGGTCCTTCCCGCTCCTTGAGGTGGCGCGGGTCCCGGTCGTTGTGGACCGCCAGGGCCTCGGCGACGATGGAGAGTGCGATCTGGTAGGGTGCGCCGCCGCCAAGGTCGAGACCGGCAGGGGTGTAGACACGGTCGAGTTCCTCGTCCCTGAACGTCCGGCCCTCGTCCTCGAAGTCCTCCAGCATCTCCTCGAAGCGCTCTCGTGGCCCCATCAGGCCGACGTAGGGGGCGTCCGTCCCGAGGAGTTCGTCGACGGCGATCCGGTCGTCGACGAAGTTGTGGGTCATCACGGCGGCGTAGGTGTCATCGTCGAACCCTCGCTCGTAGGCCTCGGCGATCTGTGCGGGCGAAGTGGCGATAACGTCGTCGGCCTCCGGGAACCGTTCGGGCGTGGCGTTGGCACCCCGGAACCCGACGACGGTCACCCGGAAGTCCGCGCGCTTGGCGAGTTCGACGACGGGGCCGACGTCGTGGCCCGTGCCACAGACGACGAGTTCCGGCGGGGGTGCGATCCCGTCGACGAACACCGTGGCGGTCCCCTCGCCGGTCTCCACCTCGACGGTGTCGGCCTTGCCGCGGCCGACGAGTTCCCGGGTCACGTCCTCGACGGCGTCGGCTACCCGGTCCGGCAGCGGGTCGGCTCCGGGTGGGGCCTCGAAGCCGGATCCCGGCCGGTAGTGGGCCCTGCTCCCCTCGCCGTCGCCCGAGAGGACGGTGACGGCCCCGATGGGGTCGCCGGCCTCGTACGCCTCGAGGGCGGGGCGCAGGCTCTCGTCGAGCGGTTCCAGCAGGATGTCGATGATGCCGTTGCAACCGACGCCGAGGCCCCAGACGTCGTCGTCCTCCATCAGGTCGTAGGTCTCCAGGCGTGGCTCGCCGGAGTCGCGGACCTCGGCCGCGATGGCGACCACCTCGTCCTCCAGGCACCCCGCCGTGATGGATCCCACGCCGTCGCCGTCGGCGGTGATGACCATCTTCGCGCCGGGGCGCCGGTAGGCGCTGCCCTCGATGTCCACGACCGTCGCCAGCACCGCCTCTCGGCCCTCCCCCAAGAGTTCGAGGGCGCCGGCCATGACGTCCGATTCGGGTACGCTCCACTCGCTTGCGCTCATGCGTTGTCAACCTCCATTGGTGAGTCCGTGTCCACCGGCCCAGGGGTCGATCCGTCCGCGGACCCGGGGGCCGTACCGCTCGACCTCCCGTCCCGGTCGCGCCGGGGGTCGTACTCGTAGCCCACGCTCCCGCCCGGTCCGCGAAGCCGGAGCTGTCGGGCCATCTCCGCGACGTCGTCCGGCCCCGCGAACGAGAACAGGCCGTCGACGTACGGCAGGGCCGCCTCCATCCCCCGGCAGGCGGGTTCGTACTCCGGGGACGCGGCCAGCGGGTTGCACCACAGTACCGCCGCCGCCCGCCGGGAGAGGTCCGCCATCCCGCGTTCGAGGTCGGCCACGTCGCCCACCTCCAGGCCGTCGCTGACCACGAACACCACGGTTACCCGGTCGACCGCGCCCGGCGTGTCGGTGACCGTCCGCACCGCCGATCCGATCCGCGTGCCGCCGCCCCACTCGGCCTCGGCCCGTTCGAGCGCCGCGACGGCCCGGCCGACGGTGGGGGCGTCGAACTCGTCGGTCACCTCGCGGACTTCCTCGTCGAAGAAGAACACCCGGGGGGCGCGCCAGGCCGCCCGCGCCCGGTGGAGGAAGCGCAGGAGGAAGCCCCGGTCCAGGGTGTCCAGCACCGACTGGCTCACGTCGACCAGCAACAGCGCCCGGACGTCGCTCTCGGCGCGGGCCCGCCGGGGCACGTTCAGCACGGTCCCGCCGGTCCCGAAGCTCTCCCGGAGCGCCTTCCGGGGATCGAGTTCCGGCCCCTCGCCGCCGACCCAGCGCCGGCCCTGGAGACCGGACAGCGCCCGGGTGAGTTCCCGCATCGGGCCCGCAAGGTCGCCCTCGCCGAACCGCAGGGCGGAGGGCGGCACCGACAGCGCGGTCCGCCGACCCGACCTGCTGTAGACCGACGCCGTCGCCTCCTCGTCCTCGCCGTCCTCGACGCCGCCGACCTCGCCGGGATCGGAGAGCCTGCTGATCGTCGCCTCCGCTTCGCCGTCCCCGTCGTCACTCGCGTCGCCCGGGTCGGGCGCTTCGCCCGCCGGGGGGTCGCCGCCGAGCGGTGCCAGTCCCCCGTCGGGGGCGTCCGGTCCCGGTCGATCCGCGGGTCCCGTGGCGTCCAGCCCCGCGGTCAGCCGGCGCCAGAACTCGGGGAACGCCCGCTCGAACGTCGCGAGGTCCTCCCGGCGAGTCACCAGCGTCGCCCGGAGCGCCGGGCGGGCCCGGTCCTCCTCGAAACCGGTCTCGACCAGCGCGCGGGCGGCCTCGGTCGCGGCGTTGGCGGGGACCGCCGCGCCCGCCCTCCGGAGGGCACGGGCGAACCGCACCAGCTCCGACCGGACGTGGTCCCGCGCGGCCACGAAGTCCGGGACTTCGCCGGGCGATCCCGCGTCGAACGCGGCGGGGCCCGATCCACTGCTCTCACCCGGGGATCGCCGCTCCGGTCGCTCGCCAGTCTCCTCGCCGGATCGCTGCTCCGGTCGCTCGCCGGTCCCCTCGCGGGATCGCGGCCCTGGTTCCTCGCCTGTACCGTCGTGGTCCGGGACCATGCTATCCCTCCGCCTCGGCTTCCTCGCTCTCCTCGACGGCGTGGCGCGCCTGTTCGGCCGACTCCAGCAGTGCCGAGAGCAGGTCGTCGTCGACCCGCTGGACGTCCTCGACTTCCTTGAGGAGACAGCCCAGCGTGGTTCGCACCTCGGTCGCCGACAGCGAGTCCGGTTCGCCGTCGTGGCGTAGCTGTGCCACCGCGCGCGCCCAGTCTATCGTCTCCGCGGCCCCGGGTTGCTTGAGGAACGGCTCCTCGCGCAGGCGCTGGACCGCGCCACAGATCTCCGCGGCCACCGCGCCGTCGAGTTCGGGCACCTTCCGTTCGAGGATCGCCCGCTCCTTCTCGAAGGAGGGCGGTTCGACGTGCAGGTAGAGACACCGCCGCTTCAGCGCGTCGCTCAGCCCGCGGGTGCGGTTCGAGGTGATGACGACCACCGGCGGGGTCTCGGCCCGCACGGTCCCGAGTTCGGGCACCGACACCTGGAAGTCCGACAGCACCTCCAGCAGGAGGGCCTCGAACTCCTCGTCGGCCCGGTCCACCTCGTCGATCAGGAGGACGGGGGGTCGGCCCGCCGTCTCGGGGTCCGTCCCGTCGCCGGCCGATCCCGCGTCGCCGGTCCCGTCGTCATCGCCCTCCCGCCCGAGCGCACGCAACAGCGGTCGCTCGAAGAGGTACTCCTCGTCGAAGACCGACTCCCCGTCGCCGACGCCGTCCTCGCCGGCCTGGACCGACAGGAGCTGTTTCGTGTAGTTCCACTCGTAGAGTGCGTTCTCGGCCGCCAGTCCCTCGTAGCACTGCAGGCGGATCAACTCGGTGTCGAACCCGCCGGCCAGCACCTTCGCCAGTTCCGTCTTGCCGGCCCCGGGTTGCCCCTCGATCAGCAGGGGCTTGCCCAGTCGCAGTGCCAACAGGACGGTCGTCACGATCCCCTCGTCGGCCACGTAGTCCTCGGCCTCGAAGACCTCCCGGAGGTCCGCCTCCGTGACGTCCCCGAACCCCGTCGATCGCTCGTGTTCTGTCATGCGTGTCGGGTCCTCGCGTGCCACCGGTCCGCTACCGGGCGGCCACTCACTGGATACGTGGGGGCTCCGGACGTAAAAGTCGATCAGTCGCGACACCGGGGATCCGGGAGCCGGGAGGACGAGCGGCCACCTCCGCGGTATCGGGCGGTCGAGCTGGGTCGACGACGTTGGAACGCCGATCCTTCACGATCGACCAACAGGTTATCCGTCTCGCGCGCCTAGTCGCGGGTATGCCGGACGACAAGCGCGGCCGCGAGGAACAGGCCCGGGAGGAGGAACGGTGCCGGATCCGACGGGACGTCGAGGCGGGCACAGTCGACGACGGTTCCCTCGCTAGTGGGGTAACTGAGCGCGAGGTCCTCGGCGACGAGTGCGCTCTCGACGGGCGTCCCGTCGGCGTCGGTGACTGGCTCCCGTTCACGTTCGTCCGTCCCCGCCATCAGAGTTCACCCATGCTTCGCCGCCGCCGCATCAGGGAGAGGAAGTACGGTCCCCCGACGACGCCGGTGACGACGCCGACCGGGACCTGGATCCCGTCGAGCGCCAACCGCGCCCCTGCGTCGGCCGCGACCATGAGCGCCGGACCGGCGAACAGACAGCCCACGACGATCCGGCGGTAGTCGCTCCCGACCACTATCGCCACGCCCGACAGCAGGAGCGGGCGCCTTCCACGCGCATCCCGAGCGACTGGGCGGTTCGCTCGCCCAGGACGAGGACGTTGAGCTGGCGGGCACCGGCGACGGCCAGCACCAGCGCGACGACGGCCGGAAGGAGGGCCATGCGGACCTCCTCCCAGCCGGTGTTCGTGAGCGACCCGGTCGTCCACTCGATGGCCGATTGCACCACCGCCAGGTCGCCCGCGATGGAGAACATCCCCTGCTGGAGCGAGTAGAATATCATGTTGACGACGACGCCCGCGAGGACCAGTCGGACCGGGCTCGTTCCGCCGTGCCAGGCGGTCGCGTACACCAGCAGGAACGCCAGGGTCCCGCTCAGGGCGGCGATCAGCGGGAGGTAGGCGGTCAGTCCGCTGAACAGGACCAGCGACAGCAACACCGCGAACCCGGCCCCGGAACTCACTCCCAGTACGAAGGGGCTCGCCAGTTCGTTGCGGGTCACCGCCTGGAAGATAGCCCCCGAAACCGCCAGCGTCGCGCCGGCGATGACGGCGACGAGCACCCGCGGCAGGCGGATGTTCCAGACGACCAGCGTCTCGCGGCCCATCTCGGGCAACTCCCCGCCCAGCAGGAAGGCGTTCCACACCTGGGGGTCGAAGACCACGTCGGGATCGGCGAGGGCGGCCCACGCGTCCAGCACCGTCATCGAGAAGACGCCGTTGCTCACCTGGACGATCCCGGCCAGCGCCGTCACCGCTCCGGAGGCCAGACAGAGCGTCAGGAGCGGTCTGGTTACCCACCCCTGGCGGCCCTCGTGGGTCGCGGTCGAACTGGAGTGGGATCCCGCCACGTTGGTTTAGGATTGCCTAATGCAAGAGGCATACGAAGACTGGCAGCGGGCGGATTGGAGTTGAAAGGTGCGCACCTGGGAGCGGGTTGTTAGTCAGTTCGTAGGGTGCCGTAACCGTAGTGGATAAGGGTGACTCGGGAGCGTCTTCCGACGAGCCGATTCCCAGTTGAGACGTTCGTTTCGGAGCGTCGCGCCGCGGCCCTGTTGCAGCAGAGTCGTTGATGTAACGGTGTCGAGTGTCCGTTGCTGTTCTGATCGCCCAGTCACCAACGGCAGCTATCGGTACTTCCAGTTAGACGAAGTATCAAAGCAGTACCTATCCTCGATCTACAGATGGACAGGTCGAGTGCCCCAGGACGTGATCTCGACGCGATTCATCGGAGTCGGAGATGCTGCCCGATCGCCACCACCAGCACTGCTCCCATCCCGAGGATCCCCAGGTTCCCGAATGTAATCGTTCCCTTGCCCACCGAAAACGATGCGACGCCCCCGACAATACTGGCCATCATCCCCTCAACGCTAGCGCTTCCGAAGACGACCCCCTCGGCGACCGGGCGGACCCGGTTGTCCAGGTGAGCCTCGGCCAGCTCGCCCGGTGTCGCCGCCGGATGCGTCTCGACGCACTCGTCACCGATCGCCATGGGTGACCACCGGTCCGGGTCAGCCCAGGCGTTCGGGTCGAGGCCCGCACCGGGGATCACGTTCGGCGCCGCGACGGCCACCACCTCCTCGGCGGTCAGCCGATACAGGTAGTAGTAGCAGGCCTGCTCGTGGTCATGGATCCACCGCCCTTCCCGAATCCCGTAGTGATCCAGGTGCGCACGCGGATCCTCGTCGAGACCGGCGCCGCCGTCGGGCAGAACGGGGTCGCTCGCCTGGTCTTCGGTCGGGACTGCTCTGTCATCTGTGTCGTCGGTCATGGTCTCTCGCCACCCCCTCGACGGGGACCACAAACCCATTCACCGCGACGGGCCCGGCGGGGAGCGGCGGACCGGTGTCTTAACTAACACTCTAGAGAAAATGGTCCGAGCGTTGGTTAAGACACCAGTCACTCGCGGCGTTCGACGGTCAGGTCCATCCCGAGGGCATCGGGCAGCACCGACGCGACGACGAGGACGAGTGCTCGGGGACAAACATTCGCCTCCGATCCCCGGCGGTGGCGTCGGCGTGAACCTCGTATCCATGGGATCGATCCCCTGCTTGCACAGGAACGCGCCGGAATCTCCGATTGGGGCGCCCTCGTCGACGACTACACACGGGACGCCGAACACTTGGAACACATCGATGGAGGGGTATGATCGCTCGTCGCTCCCAAGCTATATTTCGCCACAGGGATAATGCCATACTCTACCGACGGATGCAGGTCAGCTACCAGCACGCGAATCCGCACGACGGTCGCGAGTCCTTCCTCGTCAGGTTCCACGACGACATTCACGATCAGACGACCTCCATCCTGGTCGACGCTGGGGACGGGGTCGACGTCGACGACCTCCTCGGGGCGGACGAGTACCTCTCGGCGATCCTCCTGACTCACGCACACCTCGACCACTACCGGACCCTCGGGTCGAACCTTCGGGACGAAGCACCGGTCTACGCCACGCCGGAAACCGCGAACGCGATCACGACCCGCCTCGACACCGACGCCGACCACGCCGCCCTCGAGAATCCCGAGGCCGTTCGCGCGGCGATCGACCCGATCCGGGAGTGGACGACGATCACGAGCGACGTTCGCGTCCATCCGGTACCCGCCGGCCACGCGCCCGGTGCCTGCGGGTTCGTCCTGCAGTTCGAGGACGGCGACGACTACCATCACCTGCTCGCGACGGGCGATTTCACCACCCGGAGAGCCGCTGGCTATCCGGGGCTTCAGACCGACCTGGACGTCGACGCCGTGTTCCTGACGGCGGCCACGACCCCTGATTTCGGGGACCAGCTGACGGATGCGGTTGCAACCGTCGTCGAGCGAGCAACCGCCGGGTCGACGGTACTGACGACGGCCAGCGGCTCGACCGGCGTCCACCTCGCGTACCTCCTCGCACACGTCGGCAGCTCCGCCGGTCCGGAGATCCCCGTGACCCTTGCCGGTCGCGTCGCGACGCTCTGGGAGGCCTTCGAGTACGAGCACCCGGCCGTCGAATCGATCCCGACCTTCGCGGAACCGGACGCGGTCCTCGAACCAGGAGGCGTGACGATCGCCGGCCCGGAGGTCCCCGTCGCCGGGAGCAGCGAACGGTTGTTCGAGACCATCGCGGACGACGCCGGGGCAACGCTTGTTCAGGTAACGAGCGGGGCCTTCGACCCCGAGCAGTCCGCGGGCTGTACCGTCGTCGACTACCAGCTGAGTAACCACCCCGACGAGGAGACGGTGGACGCAGTCGTCGAAGAACTGGCACCGATCCACGTCGTCGTCACCCACCAGCAGGGGCGTGCTGCCGACCGGTACAAAGACAAGTACGACAGCTTCGTCTGGGCCACCGACGACCACCAGGTGTACGCGCTCTACGACGACGGCGAGTGGGTCGGGCCGCCGTGGGTCACGGACGCCACCCACCGGCGGGTCCGATCCAGACTGTACCGGACGGGCGGACCGACCGTCGGTAGGGCCGTCGATGCAGCGATCCCGCTCCCAGCAGTGGACCGCCGAGACGAAGTCGACTTGGCCGCAGAAGGGATCGACGTCGACCGGCTGGCAGCCGCGCTGACCGTCGACGCGAGCGCGCTCACGGCGCCACAGCCCACTGCCTCGGCCGCGGGGGATGAGAGGACCGGCGCGGTCGCGGAGGGAGCGTCCGCTCCCGACGCCAGTGCGGGCGAGGACGCCACCACCGGGACCGCCGGTACTGAAGACGGTGCCGAGGATGGCGTCCCGGATCGCGACCAGACTGCCGGGTCGATGGCGGAGGTCCTCGATCGGCTCGAGCGGATCGAGACCGCGGTGACCGGGACGCGAATCGAGGCGACCGTCGTCGACGCTGGCGACGGCGTGACGCTGTTGCGGCTCCCCGAGGACGTGCTCGGTGACGAGCTGGCCCACGGACAGAGGGTCCAGCTAGCGATCCGGGATGTCGGCGACGTCGACCAATCCGCGCACCCTGCACGCGACTCTGACGACGGTACCAGCAACTGATCGATATCCTGGCTAAAACTCTTCCGGTGACCCGGGAAGCACGACGACGCAAGCACCGAATCGACCGACCAAGGGGAGGGAGCGAGGAGCGCAGCGAGTCGCGCGACCGGATCGGCCCGGGGGCTTTCGGAGGGTCCGACGATCCATCGAATCCGACCCCCCACCGACAACCCTGCGAAGACGGTTCGCTAGTCGCTCTGTGCGTCCCCGGCGTCCGTGACTCGCCCGAGGAACAGCACCGCGTCGGTGGGCCGGTCCCGGATGCAGAACAGGAACGGGCGGTCGAAGCGGAGTTCGCCCCACTCGGGGGGCGCGGACTCGAAGACGACCACCCCGGTCGCGGCCGCGGCCTCAGTGCCCTCCTCGTCGACGCTCACGAAGGCGTCGTGGTACACCTCGTCGATGGCGAGGCCGCCGCCGTCGCCCTCGACCATCCCGCTCAGGTTCGCGCCGCCGCCGAAGGCGTCGCCCATGCCCAGCGCCGAGAGGGCGTCCGAGAGCTGGATCCCCGTCTCGTACTCGAACCTGGGGAGCGCGAGTTTCCCCTTCGCGTCGCCCAGCGAGTCGAAAATGTCGAACAGCCGGTCGGCGTCGAGGTGCTTCTCGAAGTGCCGGAACGCCCCCTCGTCCGGGAGGATCAGCACCATCGAGACGTCGCCGCCGGCGTAGGGGAGTTCGACGGCCTCGGCGCCGGCGACGTCGGCGTAGTCGGTCCGGACCTCCTGGTGCATCATCGGGACCGTCGACTCCGTCCCGTCCAGGGCGGTGAAGGTGCCGTCCTCGGTCTTCTCCGGGTCGAACTCGTGGGCCCACCCCGCCAGGAAGTAGATGGCGTTCGTCAGCACGAGGACCGTCTGGGGGGTGATCGACCCCGCGGGCAGGAGGTCCGCTATCTCGTCCTCCGTCTGCTCGGCGACCCAGTCGTTGATCCGCTCGCGTTCGCCCCCGGGGTCGCCGGCGAAGTCGGCGGTCCGCAGGCCCGCGCCGTAGTGCTCCTCCAGGAGCGCGAGGTACGCCTCGCTGAACGGGAATCCCTCCTCCCCCCAGAGGGCGTTGGCGGTCTCCAGTTTGAAGGCGTCGACCTCCTCGTCGTCGACCGGGTCGGTCGTCGTCTCGCGGGCCTGCAGGGCGGCCCGCATGTCCGCGAACGCGGGGTGGACCGCCTCGCCGAGCGAGTAGTGCATCGCCTCCGCGATCCCCTCGCGGGTCTCGCCGCGCGCACCGGCGTAGGTCATCGCCAGCGCCACCGAGACGCTGTACGGCGAGAAGAACTGGTTGCCGCCGGCCTCGTCGGCCTGGTACCGGTACAGGTCCAGCGCGAAGGCGGCGTTGTCGGCCGCGAGTTTGGCGAGTCGCTCCTCGTCGACCTCACGATCCACCGTCGTCGCGTCGTCGTCGGGCGGATCGGTCGTCGTGTCCGTGGGGGTGTCGGTCGGCGTATCGGTGGGGGTGTCCGTCGGCGTATCGGCGTCCGTCGGGGACTCCGACCCGTCGGTTGGCGTGTCGCCGCCACCCCCGGTCCCGTCGCCCGCACACCCGGCGAGGGCGAGGGCGAGAAGGGCACCCGAGGCGGATAGGACCCGTCGGCGGTTCATGGGCGAGGCTAGGGGAGGATCAGAAATACCCCTTCCGCTAGCTGAAGGGTAGTTTTGAGCTAGACGGGGCAGGCCATTCCCCTGCGAAATACCTTTGCCGCCACCGGGCGACAGGCGGGACTGGATGGTGGAGTGCGACTCCTGTGGCGCGAACGTCGAGGAGGAGACGACGTGTCCCGACTGCGGGTACTCGCCACGCGGGACGCTCCTGCGGAACGGGGTCGGGTACGGGCTCTTCACCGCGCACCTGGTGTTCGTCGTCACGCCCGTCGTGGTCACCCCGTTCGACCCGCCCCCCCTCCCGACCGGTGCCGTGGTCCGGGTGGTCGTCATGGTCACTGGGTGGTACGGGGTGTACCCGATCATCGCCGGGGGGTCCGCGACCGTCGAGGACGACCTCTCGGGCTACGTCGGCCTCCCCCTCGACTGACCGCACGTCGGCGGGGCGGCGCGTCGCTCCACCGGGCGTCGACCCCTCTCGTGACCGGGCGTTTTCACCGCCGGTGACGGGACTTTTTCACTCACCCCCCCCGAACCTCCTGACTGCCATGGATCCCGACGAACTCGCCGGGGCGATGGACGGCATCGTCCACGCGGACACCCAGGTGCACGAGCGAGGGGTGGACCTCACCGTCGCGGCGGTCCACGAGATAACCGCCCCGGGCCGGGTGGACTTCGGGGGCGGCGAACTGGAACCCGCCGGGACCCGGCCCCACGAGAAGATATGGCGGGACGTCGAGGACGACTACCGCTGGTGGCACCTCCGCGGGGGGACCTACCTGCTGGAGTACAACGAGTCCGTCGCGCTGGAGCAGGCCCACCGCCTCCAGCCACGCCGCGCGATGCTGGAACGGGGCGCCCACCACCCGTCCGTGTCGGTGCGCGAACTCGGCCGGATCCCCCTGACCGTCCCCGACGACGGCCTGCGGATCAAGGAGAACGCCCGGGTGTCGACCCTGCTGGCGGAGTGAGGGAGCGATCCGCCCGACAGTTCCGGACCCGCCCGATCGTTCTCGACCGGACCGGTCGGGCCCGGATCCGACCGGCCTCAGTGGTCCGGCGGCTCGGCGTCCTCGTCCACCCAGCCGTCGCCCCACTCCTCCAGGGCATCGAAGACCGGGCACAGCGCCTCGCCGCGCTCGGTCAGCGAGTAGTAGGTCGCCACCGGCGCGTCGGGTTCCATCCGGCGGTCGACCAGTCCCATCTCGCCGAGGTCGTCGAGTACCCGCGAGAGGGTCCGGGACGACGCCCCCGTCGACCGTTCGAGTTCGCTGAACCGTTTCTCGCCCTCCTGGAGGTCGTACAGTACCACCATTCGCCAGCGCGATCCGATCCGCTCGATCGACTCGACCACGGAGCAGGGCGCGGACGCGTCGGGCTCGTCGTCCTGGAGAGATTCTTCGATGGCCACACCGATCGGTCGACGGGGAGCCCCATAGAGGCTTCGGAGCGTAACCCGCTATCGTGTCGACAGGCGGTTCAGAGAAGCACCAGCTTGCATGGAGAAAGTCCGTTCGTGCGGGAACCGCCTTTGGGCCACGGGTCGTCACCGCTCGTCCGGATCGACGTGACCTCTGGGATACCGGCCGACGTCGGTGTCACCCGGTGGCACCAATGTCAGAGAACGTATAAGTTTGCCGGGGACCTACGACGGTGTACGATGCAACGGACACGCACTCCGGTGCGTCGCACCGACTCCGGAACCGATCGCAGGGCAGAGCGGACGACGGGGGTGACGGCCTGATGGCCGTCGACGCCGCCGCCGTCGCCCTGTTGCTGGCCCGCGTCCTCTTCGGGGGGGTGCTGGCGTTCATGGGCGTCAACCACTTCCTGAACGCCGACGCGATGGTCCCCTACGCCGAGGCGAAGGGGATCCCCGCGGCCGGACTCGCCGTCCCCGCGACCGGCGGCCTCCTGGTGGCCGGCGGCCTCGGGATCGTCCTCGGGGTCTTCCCGGTACTCGCGGCCGGTGCCATCGCCGTCTTCCTCGCGGTGACCACCCCGGTCATGCACGACTTCTGGGCGGCGCCCGAGGAGGAACAGCAGGCGGAGATGACGAACTTCCTGAAGAACGCCGCCCTCCTGGGCGGGGCGCTGGTCTTCCTGGCACTGGGCGGGGAGTCGTGGGCGCTCGCCGTCGACGTCGGCCTCTTCTGACCGCTGGCGAGCGACGGCCCGGCGGACCACCCGCCGGGTGCCCCGACCGGTCCGCGTCGCGGGGTTCAAGTCCCCCGGGGTCGCCAACTCCGGCATGGAACTGACCGGGACGATCCTGCGGGGACGCGAGTTCGACCCCGTCGATGGCCGCGTTGTCGTCGAGGACGGCGAGATCGCCGCGGTCGAGGAGGCGTCGGTCCCATCGACGGACGTCGTCCTGCCGGCGTTCGTCAACGCCCACACCCACATCGGCGACTCCATCGCCAAGGAGGCCGGCGCCGGCCTCTCGCTGGCGGAACTCGTCGCGCCGCCGGACGGACTCAAGCACCGCCTGCTCCGGGCCGCCGACCGCGACGAGATGGTCGCGGCGATGGCCCGCTCGTTGCAGTTCATGGAGTCGAGCGGGACCGCCGCCTGCATCGAGTTCCGCGAGGGCGGCGTCGAGGGCGTCTCGCGGATCCGGGCGGCCGCCGAGGGCCTGGGCGTCGAACCGGTGGTGCTCGGCCGGGAGACGGTCGACGCCATGGAGGCCGCCGACGGCTTCGGGGCCAGCGGCGCCAACGACGACGACTTCGAGCGCGAACGGGGGGCCACCCGCGAGGCCGGCAAACTGTTCGGGATCCACGCCGGCGAGGTGGACGAGAGCGACGTCAACCCGGCGCTGGACCTGGAACCGGACTTCCTGGTCCACATGGTCCACCCGGAGCCGGTCCACCTGGAGCGACTGGCGGACGACCCCGTCCCCGTGGTGGTCTGTCCGCGCTCGAACCTCGTCACCGACGTCGGCCCCCCGCCGTTCCGGGACCTGGCCGAACGCACCACACTGGCGCTGGGCACCGACAACGTGATGCTCAACAGCCCCTCGATGTTCCGCGAGATGGAGTTCACCGCGAAGCTCTCGGACCTCTCGGACCCCGAGATACTCCGGATGGCGACGGTCAACGGCGCCGACATCGCGGGCCTGGACTGCGGACTGGTCGAGGAGGGTCGGTCGGCCGACCTCCTGGTACTGGACGGCGACTCCGACAACCTCGCCGGGGTCCGGGACGCCCGCCGGGCGGTCGTCCGCCGGGCCGGCCACGCCGACGTGAAGCGGGTCGTCCTCTCGCGGGGCTGAGGTTAGCGGGGCACCTCCCGCGGAGTCGGTAACGACGCCGGGATCGGTCAGGCCTCGTGGACGGTGACCTCGACCGCGCCGTCGGCGACGGTCGCGGTCAGCATGGTCGCACGCTCGGCCGGGGCCGCGCCGGTGACGCTCCCGGGGTTGAGCACCCGGACCCCCTCGTGGACCTCGTCCTCGACCCGGTGGGTGTGGCCCCCGACGCCGACGACCGGGTCCTCGCCGTGTCCCCGGGCGGCGTCGGCGACGGCGTCGTACCAGTCGTCCGGCGACCGGACGGTGCCGTGGGTGACGACGAACGTCACGCCGCCGAGGTCCACCGCGGCCACTTCCGCCAGGCCGACCGCGTCGGGGTCGATGTCGCCGGGTGGATCCATGTTCCCGCGGACCGCTGTGAGGCTGTCCTCGTCGGCCAATTCGACCACCTCGTCGTAGGTCGCCCGCGAGGTGAAGTCGCCAGCATGGATGGCGTGGTCGGCCTCCCGGATCCGCCGGCGGTGCGGGTCGGGGATGGACTCCTCCCTGTCCGGAACGTGCGTGTCCGAGACGATGGCGACCTCCATGCCCGGGCGAACGGGAGGGATCGCCTAAAACTCGGTGGGGCGGCGGTCCGGCGGACCGGCCCGCGGATCGGGGCGGGATCCGACGGTCTACTCGACGCCGGAGGGCGGAACCCCCAGGTCGTCGACGGGGAGCACCGAGTAGTCGACGCTGAGGGTGTCCCGGGTCGCCCGGACCTTCCCGACGAACGTCGAGATGTCCTGGAGGGTCCCCTCCAGGATGAACAGTTCCATGCAGTACCGGTCGCCGACGTGGCTGTGGACGTTCGAGGCGACCAGGCGTTCGTGCTCGTGGCGCAGGCGCATCATCCGCTCCTCGACCGCGGTCGTCTCGTAGTCGAACAGTACGGTCACCACCCCGATCAGTTCCCGGTCCTCCAGTTTCCGGTCCTCGAACTCGCCGAGCAGGTTCCGGGCGGCCTCCCGGACCACCTCGCTCCGGCCGGTGTAGCCGTGGTCCTCCGCGAACTCGTCGATCCGGTCCAGCAGTTCGTCCGGCATCGAGACGCTGACGACCGTCATGCGCGGGGATCGGGGCGCGGCGTTGATAAGACTCTAGCAATTCGAGGCGGTCATCGTAACAACCACCGGGAGGCCGTGACGTCGACTGCCCGCCTGGCCGGCCGGCGGACGGAGTCGGGACGGTCCGCCCGTCGGGACTACCGGTGGCGCTCGATGCAGTCCCCCACGCGGTCCAGCCCGTCATTCAGGTCCTCGGTCGGCAGGCCGAACCCGATCCGGACGTAGTCGGGGTGGCCGAAGACGTCGCCGGGGGCGAGGACGGCGGACTCCTCCTCGACGACGGCCAGGCAGAACTCGCGGGCGTCAGCGAAGGCGTCGGGGACGGTCACGAACCCGTTGACGCCGACGGGGTAGTACCAGTCCAGGCCGTGGTCGTCGACGAACTCGTCGACGATCCCGCGGTTCCGCCGGGCGAGGGCGCGGTTCTCGTCGAGGATGTCGGCCTCGGTGTCCGGTTCGAGGGCCTGCCGGGCGACGTGCTGACCGAAGACGGAGGGCGAGATGGTGGTGTAGTCCTTCCAGCGCCAGGCGTCGGTTATCACGTCCGGGGGACCGGCCATCCAGCCGAACCGACAGCCAGCGAGGCCGTAGGCCTTCGTGAGGCTGGTGGTCGAGATGCCCCGCTCGCCCATCGCCGCGACCGGCTCCTGGGGATCGCGGGCGAGCAGGCGGTAGACCTCGTCACAGAGGAGGTACGCGTCCTCGTCGGCCGCGATGTCGTACAGCGCCCGGATCCGCTCCTCGGGGTGGTACCGGCCCGTCGGGTTGTTGGGGTTGTTGACGACGATCAGCCGGGTCTCGGGCCGGACGGCGTCGGCGACGGCGTCGACCGGCAGGCGCCAGTCCGGCGGTTCCAGGCCGACGCGGGTCACCTCGCCCACCGCGTCGGGGACCGCGTGGAGCGCCTGGTAGGTCGGGGTGACGACGACGGCGTGGTCGTCCCGGCCCAAAAGCGAGAGGAAGGCGACCAGGTTGGCCTCCTGGGTGCCACAGGTGAACAGCACCTCGTCGGCAGTCCGGCCGTAGCGGTCGGCCACCTGGGCCCGCAGGTCCGGGTCGCCGCTGGTGGGGATCACGTAGCCCAGTTCCCCCGGGTCGAGGTCGAACCGGCCGGCCGACAGCGACCGGATCCCGCTCTCGGCGAGCATCAGGTCGGCCTCGTGTTCGTGCTCCGCGAACCACCGCTCCAGTCCGAAGGGAGCGATCTCCATGGGTCCCGATGGGAGCCGGCGGCCCAAACCCCCGTCGGCCGAGGCCGTCAGAGCGGGATCGGCAGCCACCGGAGCGACCGGACGACGAGGTCCGGCGGGATCACCGGGTCGTGGAGGACCAGCCAGTCCAGAAGCGTCATCCCGAAGCCGTGGGCGACGACCGAGGGGAGGATCGACTTCGCGTCGTAGTCGACGATACCGAAGAGGGCGTCCGTGGGCCCCGACAGCGCGAGTTCGATGGGCGGCTTGCCGGCGTGGTGGAGCGCGTACACCACCGGCGAGATGAGCGCGGCCTTCGGGCCGACGTCCCGGACGCCCACGCAGAGCAACCCGCGGTAGTAGGTCTCGGCGGCGACGACGATGACCATCTGCTTGGTCGCGTGCGGGACGAACGAGGCGGGGTCGGCGGTGCCCCCCCACATCGGGTAGTAGGCCCGGATCGACGGGAGAGAGGACCCCACGAGGTAGAACGGGAAGACGAACGCCGACAGGAGGAGGGTGTTGCGGACCGCCCGGCGGTTCACCGTCCAGCCGAGTTGCTCCCGGCCCTTGCCCCACACCAGCGCGAAGGTCAGCGGCCCCACCAGGAAGAACGCGCCGTCCCGGACCAGTCGCTCGTCTATCCCGGTCCCGGGCGCGAGGTTCCACCCCACCGTCAGGACGGCCCCCACCAGCAGCGAGGCCTGCACCCAGGTCGGCGTCGGGAGGCGGGCGCGGATCCCTCCCACGTCGACCGACATGGACCCGAGTATCGGGGCTCGGTGCCTTAGGGTTACGGTTCCGGTCCGGCCACGGGAACCATCCGGCAGGGATCGGGCGGCGGCGAGGATCGGCCGTCGTCGACGGCCGGACTCACTCGCCGTCCGCGGTGGGGACCGGTCCCCGACCGACGGCGTCGCGCACCGCCGCCTCGAAGGACTGCCGGCGGTCGAAGTAGGTGTCCCCGACGTCCTCCAGGGCCGCGGCCAGTTCCACCGGGCCGTCGGGGGTCCGGATAACGGAATCGCCCTCCAGTTCTTCCACGCGGGACGTCTGGATGGGCCAGGTGAGCCGGGAGGCCACCCGCTCCAGGGGCGCGCCCTCGACCGGTTCGCCCTCGCCGAGTTCGACCGCGGGCTCCTCGTCTTCCTCGTCGTTGTCGGCCATACCCGCGGATTCGACGGGCCCGCGATTAGACCTTTCGCTCCCGAACGACGAGGATCAGGTCTCCGGTACGGGTGTTCGAAAGGGGGTGACTCCGGGTACTACCCCGAAAGCCCCCGGTCCGATCCGGTCGAGGGGCTCGCTGCGCTCCTCGTTCCCTCGCTCCGCTCGGTCACTGCGGTGCTTGCGTCGCCCGTCGTCCCGGATCACCGGGAGAGCGAAGCTCTCCCGTGCAGTCGGGCGCTTCGCGCCCGACGACGACCCGGCCCCTTTCGGTCCCACCCGGGCCGCGAACAGCAGCCTCGATCCTCCCCAGCCTCCTGCGTTTCTCGTCGGTCTCGCTCCCTCCGGTCGCTCGCCAGACTGCGATACTCGTCCCTCGCGCGAGGCCGCTCGCTGGCTCGCGGTTCACTTCGTTCACCGCTCCCCCGACCGAGGCGCGAAGCGCCTCGCGCCGCTCGCGGCCCGCGCGCCGTGGGGATGGTCGCCCGGGGCGAGACGGATCCGACCGACGATCTCCGGGTATCGGGGTCCGCCCGGGGAGTCCCGTCAGTCATAAACCACCCGCCGGACACACCGCCTAGCGATGGTGGTGCCCGAGGCCGCCGCGCCCGTCGTCGGGCTCTGGGATCCCGGCCCCTACGACCTCACGCGGCTGTTGCTGAAGAAGGGGCTGGCGCTGACCTACCTGCTGGCGTTCCTGGCGGCGGCGCGGCAGTTCCGCCCGCTGGCAGGCGAGGACGGCCTGCTCCCCGAGGACGCACCGGACCCGGAGCCGGACCCCGATCCCCACCCGAGGATCGACCGGTAGCGGGGGGACCCTGGCCAGAGCTCACCGGCGGTCGTCGACCCCGTGGACCTCGAACCGGGCGCCGCCGTCGCTCCCCTCCACGAGGTCGACCGTCCAGCCGTGGGCCTCGCAGATGCGCTTGACGATGCTCAGCCCGAACCCGGTGCCGGTCTCGGAGGTGGTGAACCCGCTCTCGAAGACCATCTCCCGGTCGCGCCCCGGGATCCCCCGACCGTCGTCCTCGACGTAGAAGCCGTCGTCGTGGAGTCCGACCCGGATGGTCAGTCCCTCCTCGGGGTTCGGGTCGTCCGTGGTGCCGTGCTTCACACCGTTGCCGAAGAGGTTCTCGAAGACGTGCAACAGGCAGGCCCTGTCGGCGGCGATGACGCGGGTGTCCTCGACGTCGAGGGCCGCGCCGTCGGTCTCGACGTTGCGCCAGGCCTCCCGGGCGACGGTCCCCAGGTCCACCGTCGTCGGATCCCCGACCTCCTCGCCCTGCCGGGCCAGGGTGAGGACGTCGTCGATGATGGCCTCCATCCGGTCCATCGAGGTCTCTATCTCGGGGAGGTAGGTCTCCGGGTCGTCGTAGGCGTCCTCCAGGTAGCCCCGCGCGACCATCAGGGGGTTGCGCAGGTCGTGGCTCACCACGGATGCGAACTCCTCCAGGCGCTCGTTCTGGCGCTGGAGTTCCCGCTCGCGCTCGACCCGGTCCGTGATGTCGGCGTAGATGGCGAAGCCACGGACCCCGTCGGTCGAGTCGATGGGGGCGTCCCGGAGCATGAACGTCCGGATACCGTCCGCAGTCATGCGACGGACCTCCGCCTCGAGCAGTTGGCCGTCGGCCACATTCTCGTTGAGGTCGTCGGCCTCGGCCTGCCGGTCGGGCGGAACGATGTAGTCGTCCAGTGATTCGCCGACTATCTCCTCCGCCGGGTAGCCGAACACCTCCTCGAAGGCGTCGTTGACCGCGAGGACCATCGGCTCCTCGTCCTCGTAGGCGTACTCCACCGTCGGCTCCGAGACGTTCTCGAACAGTGCCGCGAGGCGCTCCCGGTCCTCGGGTACCGGGTCGCGCTCCCGAGTCCCCCCCGTCACTTCAGTACGACAACTTTTCCGTCCTGCTTAATCGTTCTTTCGGACGACGCCGGGCGCCCCGGAGACGCTTCGGTCCGGCGGCGGCCCCGACACCGCAGGGATCGGGACGGGGTCGACACGACTGGCGAGCGACGGGGAGAACGGTGGGAAACGGGATGGTTACAGTTCGACGCCCGAGGGGATCAGGCTGTGCTTGCGGAGGAGGTTCCCCTCCTCGTTGTAGACGAGGAAGGTGCGCTTGTCGTAGGTGACGACCTCCTCCCCGTCGATCAGGACGCGGATCTGGTACCGGGCGTCGGCGTCGGGCACCTGCTCGCCGTAGCGCCTGGCGGCCCGGATGAACCGCATGACGTCCTCGGCCCGCTCGTTGAGTTCGAGCACGAAGTCGCCAGTGACCCGGTTGGTGAGCGAGACGACCCCTTCGGCGTCCGAGTCGTCCAGCGGGTCCTGGAGCCGGAAGGCCGCGTCCGTCTCGCTGTCCTCGAGCGGTTCCTCTCCGTTCCCTGTGAGGCGCGAACGTAGCCTCGTCGCCGGGCCCTCGAACTCGATAGTTACCCGGGGTTGCCGGGGGTCGTCGTCTCCGTCGAGCCAGTCGACGTTCTCCGTCTTCAGTTCGAAGTAGTCGCGCCTCATTCCCTGCGATCCGCTACGTCCCGGGGTGATATGAACGTAACGCCGTCGGGGATCCACGAACCGGGTTCAGCCCGCGACCCGGGACATGGGTGCGGCACAGCTCTTGCAGTAGTCGAAGTCGACATCGTTGACCGTCCCGCAGGACCGACAGAGCACCTCGTCGTCGTCCGGTTCGCGGGCCCGTCGCTGCTCGGTCGACAGGCGCGCCTCGACCATCTCCGGGGTCGGGTCCTCCGCCTCGACGTCCCAGAACTCGCCCACCCGCTTTATCAGCCACAACTGGACCAGCGCGTACACCGGCAGCGAGAGGACGATCAGCCACCCCAGGAGGCTCATACTCCTCGGGATCGCCAGGGTCCGGACGAACTTAGGGATTCGGTCGGCGGCATTCCGGACCTCTCCCGGTCGTGACACTGCGCGGGCGTACCCCCCGACCGATCACCAGGCCTCCGCCAGGGTCGCCTCGATCCCCTCGACCGTGACCTCCAGGCCGGGGGGAACGTTGGGGATCAGGGGGTCGTCGACGACGGCGCGGGCGACCGCCGGAAGCTCCGCGCGGTCCAGACCGGGGACCGCCCGCAGGCGGGCCGGGAGGCCCAGGGCGTCGCGGATCCGCTCCACCTCGGCGACGACGGCCTCTGCGACCGCCTCGTCGTCGCCCGGGGCGTCGACGCCCAGCCCCTCCGCCAGCAGGCGACGTCGACCGTCGACCCGGTCGAACAGGTACCGGAGCGCGTGTGGGGCGGCGATCCCGTGGGCGGCACCCTGCTGGACGTCGTAGGGCCGCGAGAGGGCGTGGCCGAAGGCGTGGATCAGCGAGAGGGTGCCGCCGTCGGGGCGGGAGGCCCCGTACTGGGCGAGGACCGTCCCGGCGACGACCCGGCGCATCGTCGCGTCGTCGCGGTCGCCCGCGCCGAGCGACGGGAGTCCCTCCGAGAGCATGCCGAGGGCACGGGCGGCGGTGGCGTCGGTGACCGGCGTCCGGGTCCGGGCGTAGGGGGCCTCGACGGCCTTGTCGAACCCGTTCATCGCCGACGCCAGCAGGACCCCCTCCGGGGTCGTCCGGACCAGGTCCGGGTCGTAGCAGAGCAGGCGGGGCATCACCGCCGGGTCGGAGACCCCGCCGTGGACCTCGCCGTCCCCGTCGCCTGCCTCGCGGGCAGTCTCCGGGCCGGCCGAGATTCCGGCCGCCTGCGAGAGGTCGGCACCCGCCAGCGTCGTCGGGACCGCGACGACCGCCGGGAGGGACCCGTCGGGGACCGGGAGACTCCCGGAGCGGACGAACTCCGCGACCGCACGCTCGCGGTCCTCGGTCGCCGCCAGGACCGCCGCGACCTTCGCGACGTCGATGCTCGACCCGCCGCCGAGTCCCACGATGGCGTCGGCGTCCGTCTCGGCCATGCGGTCGGCGGCCGCCGCGGCCGTCGCCACCCGCTTGTCGGGAGTCGTCTCCGCGAACACGTCCGCCAGGCGGTCGCCCAGGCCCTCCCGGACCGGGTCGACGACCGCCGGGGTCTCCCCCACCGTGCGGCCGGAGACCACCAGGGCACTCCCGGCACCGATCCGGTCGAGTTCCGCCGACAGGTCAACGACGGACCCGGGACCGTAGCGGATCGTCCCGGGTCGGTACTCGAAGCGAAACTCCTCCATGTCCGGCCAACGGCCGGTGGAGGGAAGTACGTTACCCGCCCTCGCCAGGCGGAGGGAAGTACGTTACCCGCCCTCGCCGGGCGGAGGGAAGTACGTTACCCGCCCTCGCCGGGCGGAGGGAAGTACGTCACCCGCCCTCGCCGGGCGGAGGGCGATCCGCCCGCACGGACCGGATCAGGCCAGCATCCCGCCCAGAATGCCGTCGACGGCCTCTATCTCGTCGGCGTTGACGAGGTGGCCCATGTCCCGGTAGATGCGCTTGTCGACCTCGGCACCCATCGCCGCCAGGACCTCCTCGGTCCGGTGAACTCGTTCGACGGGGATGTGGGGGTCGTGGTCGCTACACCCCAGGAGGGCTGGAGTGCCCTCGAAGTCGCCGTCGTAGTGCCACTCGGCCCCCTCGGGACCGATCAGGCCGCCGCTGAGGGCGGCGAGGCCGCCGTAGCGCCGGGCGTTCCGGACGGCGTACTCCGACGCGAGGCACCCGCCCTGGGAGAAGCCCATCAGCAGGACCCGGTCGGCGTCGACCCCGGCCGCCGACAGCTCCCCGAACAGGTCGTCGACCCACGACAGGGCCGAGGAGAGGTGGGGCTGGTTGTCCTCGATGGACGCCATGAAGGAGTAGGGGTACCAGGTGTAGTCGGTCGCCTGCGGGGCGAGGTAGGCGGCCCCCGGACGACGGATCTGGTCGACCAGGTCCACCATCGCCTCCGCGCTGGCTCCCCGACCGTGGAGGAGCACCACCGCCGCGTCGGCCCCCTCCGGGTCCGCTCCCCACCGGTAGACCCGGCCGTCACCGTGGGGTCCGTCGCCGCCGCTCCCTGCGCTCTCGTCCACGGTCTCCGATTGGACCCCCCCTTATAAATATCCCTGGCGGTACCACGAAACGGCGCTCGCGGTCGGACCACCGGGATCGATCACTCCCGGTCGACCATCCCGGGGACGGCGAAGTACGAGAGCATGAGGCCGGCGACGCCGGCGAGGACGACGGTCCCGGCGAGGACGTGGGCCGACCACGTCACGAACCCGCTCGCGAGTTGCTCGTGGGCCAGCCCGTAGCTGAGGTCGACCATGACCAGGTAGGTGCCGGCCAGGGTCATCGGGACGGCCGCGGAGAACACCCGCATCGCCGTCGGATCGTCGGGCGTCGGCGGCCACGTCGCGGCGAGGACGTCGGCGACGATCCCCGTCAGGAGCGCGGGGTACGCCAGCGGGAAGTTGAACTCGGCGATGCTTATCGCCACGGCCGGCACGGTGAAGACGACCGTCAGACACCCCGGCGGCGGGCGGAACCGCCGGACGAGTGCGAGCCCCATTCCGACGTACAGGAGCGGGAACACGATCAGCGTAACCATCCCGTGGCGCATCGTCTGATAGCCCTCCACCGAGGGGTAGGGCCGGACGAGCGGGTTCAGGAACCCGCCGAACATCCCGACCAGCGTGAGCACGAGGGTCGCCGAGACCACGAGGGGGATCACCGCCGCGCCGGCGGGGCGACCCTCGCGGATCCAGGCCGCCCGGAGCGGCGCGGCGAGAAAGAGCGCCCCGCCGACCGCGAGCATGGTGTGGCTGGGGCTGACCAGCGCCTCTATCCCCTGCTCGAAGCCGAACGCGCTGTGCCAGACGTAGTCGGCGGCTCCTCCGGTTCCGAAGACGGCCACCCCGACGACCGCCCACCCGTAGCCCGCCGGGACCGCCTCCGGCAGCGACGCCCCGCGCCGGCGCTCCCGGTGGACCGCCACCAGCAGGGTGGCAACGATCCCCAGGAACATCGCGTAAAAGAACACGTGTGCGGTGGTGAGAAATCCTTCCTCCTCGAAACTGAGCCCGGTGGCGTGGGCCCGCAGGTCGGCCACGAGGCCGGCCACCATCAGCACCGACAGCACCGTGATCACACCGTCCAGCGTCGCCCCCTCCAGGTCCGGCAGCCGCGAGGTCAGGCCGCCTCGACTCGATTCTCCGGCCATGTCAGAACGGGCACGCGGTACTCACGATAGTGTTTCGGTCTCCGAGTCTCCGAAAGGAAGACGCGAAGCCGATAGCCGCCCCGCCCACGGATCGTCCGGAACTGGCTCGGGAACGGCCGAGGCCGACCGTTCCGGGCCCCGTTCGGATTGGATACCTATACAGTAACCTTACTGTAAGCCCACCGAACTTGTACGTTTCAGTGACCTCGTTGAAATCCTCGGAGACTGATAGAGTACTGAATACGGAGTATGAGTTCAGCGGGATGCGTCTGTTCTATTCAACCGGTAGTAGCCGAATCTGGTGGGTAGTTTGGCAGGCGGGTCTTGCAGACCACCCCCGGCTGAACGGCCCCCGGAGCAAGTGGACGTATCTCCTGTCCCCTCTTTGCCGGCTGTCGAGTGGTGTAGCAGCTCTCCTGGGCCATTGCTTTCGGAGGAAGGCTTACAGGTGTGCTGTCGTCACACGTCAGGCCGAAAGCCAGGCGTACGTTCGGACGGCACCGAAGAGCACCGCAAACACCCCGTTTTCGACGAGCAACAGCGTGTTGTCAGCCAGCATTACTCGACTACCTACAGCGAGCACACCGAACATCGTCGCTAACAGCAGATTGTACTTTGCGAGCGCAGCCCAGCAGTCCTGATCCAGTTCGACGAGCCCATCCGTTCCCATACCGGCCGTTCGGTCTCTCCAGTAACAAATAGCCGTGGATCACCGGGCAGAACCGGCGGCCCTCGAGCGGCCAACCGAAGCGCCCTCCGCTTAGTCTGTTGACTACGCAATCCGTACTGACCGAATCGTTGCTCTGCGATTTGTTGCTAGTCCGGTGCAAGATTCGCGCCCTGTGTTCAATACGACCGCTGAGACCGCTCGCCGTTTGAGCTTTTTGTGAGGCCAGTCACCGTACTGTAAACCAACCACGCCGGAATCCCGGGTCATCGTCCGGATCCCCCTCGTCACGGACCGGTAGCCCGGAGATGCCGTAACTCGAACGCCGAACCGCTTCCCCGACCGGGACCCGACCCGTTTTCACCCCGCGGACCGTCGTCCACGGCATGACCACGGATCTCCGGTCGACGCTGGGTGCGGAGCGACCGCTGGTCGGGATGGTCCACCTGCCGCCGCTTCCCGGATCCCCCGGGTATCCCGGTTCGGCGGGGGACCGGGAGTCGATCCGCGAGTGTGCGCGGGCGGACGCCCGGGCGCTCGCAGACGGGGGGGTCGACGCAGTGCTGGTCGAGAACTACGGCGACGCGCCCTTTTACCCGGAGTCGGTGCCGGCCCACGTCGTCGCGGACGTGACCGCCGCGGTCCGGGCGGTCGAGCGGGCCGTCGAGTGCCCCGTCGGGGTGAACGTGCTCCGGAACGACGCCGAGGCGGCCCTCTCGGCCGCGGCGGCCGGCGGCGGCGAGTTCATTCGCGTGAACGTCCACACGGGCGCGGCCGTCACCGACCAGGGAGTGATCGAGGGGAAGGCCCACGAGACCCTCCGACTGGCCGACCGGATCGACGCCGGCGACCTGGCCCTGTTCGCGGACGTCGACGTGAAACACGCCGCGCCGCTGGGCGACCGCCCGTTCCGGGAACGGACCCGGGACCTGGTAGAGCGTGGGGGAGTGGACGGCGTCGTCGTCACTGGCGAGGCGACCGGCGAACCGACCCCCGTCGACGCGGTCAGGCGGACCCGCGAGGCCGTCGCCGACGCGGGCGCGGAGGGGACCCCGGTCCTCGTCGGGAGTGGCGTGACGCCCGACAACGTCCGGGAGATACTGGCGGCGGCCGACGGCGCCATCGTCGGCACCTCGCTGAAGGAGAGTGGCGTCACCGAGCACCCGGTCGACTCCGACCGCGTCCGCGCACTGGTGGCGGCCGCCGACGAGGTCCGGTAGGTCCGAGGGGATCGGGAAGATCCGGCGAGGTCCGGTAGGTCCGAGGGGATCGGGAAGATCCGGCGAGGTCCGGTAGGTCCGAGAGGATCGGGAAGATCCGGCGAGGTCCGGTAGGTCCGGCGAGGTCCGGTAGGCCCGACCGAGTTCGGTACCTCGATGGTCTCCGGAACGGGCGATCCCCGGGAAACCCTCCGGAGCGGTGCGAACGCGCCCGCAATCCGGGGAAGGCTTTTATCCCAGGGCCACTCCCTGACAGGTATGAGCCCCGACCGGGCCGCCCTGCAGCGGGCGCTCGAACGCGGCGAGACCCAGGGGGGAAGCGTGGAGTTCAAGGAACGGCTCACCCGGGAGGTCCACCTCGAGGACGGGCGTCGGGAGAGCCTGGCCGCACAGCTCCGCCACCGGATCCTCTCCGGGGACGGCGAGGCCACCTACGTCGTCGGGGTCACCGACGACGGCGGCCTCGCAGGGGTCCCCCCCGAGTCGTTCTCCGAGTCGATGGACGTCCTCTCCCTGCTGGCCGAGGAGGCCGGCGCCCACATCGAGGACGTCCAGACCTGGGGAGTCGAGGGCGACGGCGAGGGCATCGTCGGCGTCGCCACGCTCCGGGAAGGGTCGGTCCTGGCAACGGACGACGAGCACATCGTCGTCGGCACCGCCGGGCACGTCGACCACGGCAAGTCCACGCTGGTCGGGTCGCTGGTGACCGGCCAGAGCGACGACGGCGAGGGCGGCATCCGCGGCTACCTCGACGTCCAGCCACACGAGGTCGAGCGGGGCCTCTCGGCGGACCTGTCCTACGGCGTCTACGGCTTCGACGACGACGGGGCGGTCCGGATGGACAACCCCGACCGGAAGTCCGACCGTGCGCGGGTCGTCGAGGAGGCCGACCGCCTCGTCTCGTTCGTCGACACCGTCGGCCACGAGCCCTGGCTCCGCACCACGATCCGCGGCCTGGTCGGCCAGAAACTCGACTACGGCCTCCTGACGGTCGCGGCCGACGACGGCCCGACCCGGACCACCCGCGAGCACCTCGGGGTGTTGCTGGCGACCGAACTCCCGACCCTGGTCGCGGTGACGAAGACCGACCTCGTCGGCGAGGAACGGATCGAGGGGGTCGAGCGCGAGGTCGAGCGCCTGCTCCGGGAGGTCGACCGCACGCCGCTGCCGGTGGCGCGCCACGGCGTCGACGCCGCCGTCGAGGAGATCGGTCGGACCGTCGTCCCCGTGGTCAGGACCAGCGCGGTCACCGGGGAGGGACTGGACGTCCTCGACGAACTGTTCGAGCGCCTCCCCAAGACCGCCGGCACCGACGGCGAGTTCCGGATGTACGTCGACCGGAGCTACGACGTCAAGGGCGTCGGCGCCGTCGCCTCCGGGACCGTGATGTCCGGCGAGGTGGAGGCCGGCGACGAACTCCTCCTGGGCCCGACCGCCGACGGCTCCTTCCGGGAGGTCGAGGTCCGGTCCATCGAGATGCACTACCACCGGGTCGACCGCGCCAAGGCCGGCCGGATCGTCGGCATCGCCCTGAAGGGCGTCGCCGAGGAGGACCTGGCCCGCGGGATGGCCCTGCTCCCGCGGGACGCCGACCCGACCCCCGTCCGCGAGTTCGAGGCCGAGGTGATGGTGCTCAACCACCCTACCCGGATCGGCGACGGCTACGAACCGGTGGTCCACCTCGAAACCGTCAGCGAGGCCGCCGCCTTCTACCCCGAGGACGGCCAGCTATTGCCCGGCGACGCCGGCCGATCGCGGGTGCGGTTCAAGTTCCGACCCTACCTCGTCGAGGAAGGCCAGAAGTTCGTCTTCCGGGAGGGCCGGTCGAAGGGCGTCGGCACCGTGACCGACGTCACGCCCGCTGGCTAGCGGCCGATCAGGTTCGATAGGACCCCTCCGCCTCGCGGACGAGGCCGAGGAGGGCCGCCCACCCGAGCAGGCGGGCCACGCGCTCGCGCCACGTCCGCTCCCACGCATCGTCGCGCATGCGCTCCCAGTTCGGGACGTGCTCGCGGAACTCCTCGAAGACGGCGTCGGCGTCGAGCGGTTCGTCCGCGGCCACCAGGAGTTCGAGGACCTCCCGTGCGCCGTAGACGCCCTCCCGGAACGCCCGTGCGAGCGTTTCGGAGTCCGGATCCGCCGGCTCCCTGGTCCGGGCGAAGCCCCGGTCGCTCTCGGCCACGAGCCCCAGGGCCGAGAGGAAGGTCAGCCAGGTGCGGGCCTCGTCCCGGGACGGGACGCCGGCGCGGCCGACCAGGCGGGAACAGCAGTCCTCGACCGACCCTGGAACGAGCGGGACCGCGCCCCTGACCTCGGCCACCCGGTCGAGGGAGTCGGGGACCGGCGGGACCGGCTTGCGTCGGACCCCGGGCATCCTCAGACCCCGAAGCTCTCGGCCAGGAGGTCCTCGTCCGTGTCACCGTGGGCGTACAGCGGCCCGCCCCGCACGTCGACGGTCACCTGCGCGGGGGCGAAGACGCTCCGCGGGACGTCGTCGAACGACCAGTCGGCGTCGTCGAAGACCTCCTCGAAGGGCCGGCCGTACTCCTCGCCGGCGCTGGAGACGGCCTCGTCGAACCGGTCGAAGTCCTCCTCGACGATGAGGTGGACCTGGCCGCCGTAGGCCAGGGCGTCGTTCGTCCGGCCCATCGCGGTCCGCTCGTCGCCCGCGACGGGCGCGACCGGCGCGGATCCGGTCGCCGTGACCACGTCCGCGGGGTCGTACCCCAGTTCCATCAGGCGGAAGAGCGCGAGTTCCGCCGCCCGTGCGGCGACGCTGACCGACCCGGCGACGCTGGCAGTGGGGAACGCCGCCAGGTAGACGCCGCTGGTGGACACCTCGGCCTGGTCGGCGACCTCCTCGGCGACGGCCTCGCCCGGTAGCCGGTCGCACTCGACGGCCAGGACGGTCAGGTCGAACGCGTCGACGTACTCCATCAGCGCGAACTCCTCCTCGCGGGCGACCAGCGCCCGGGCGGGACCCGAGCCGAGGCCCTCGAACTCCCCCACCGAGAGTTCCCAGCCGGCCTTCTGGGAACACAGAAGCGCAAGTCCCGGGTGGTCGGTGTGCAGTTCGACGTGTGGGATCGGCGTCCCCGCTAGCTCGCCCATCGCCGTGCCCAGCGACGCCAGGCCGGCGGTCTGGACCTCCGCGAGCAGGAGGCCGGCCTCGATGCCCCCGTCGAACTCCAGGCCGAAGTCGATCACCGTCGCCTCGTTGTCGAGCTGGAAGGCGCCGACGTCGAACTCCTCGGCGAAGTCGATGGCCTCGTCGACCCGCTCGACGGCCATCCGGTTGAGGCTCTCCATGCCCGGATCACCGCCCGAGCGACATTAGGGTCTGTCGGTCGCCAGCCCGATCCGGTCCGTCGACCCGGGATCCCGGCCCGTCGACCGTCTCGAGCGTCGGATCGCCGGCGACCCTCGACGCCGGGACCGCTACCGTTTCACTGGCGGGTACTCCGGGCCGGGCGGCCGAGGGCCTCCTCGACGCTCTCGACCTTCGACCGTGCGTCGCGGTCCTCGGTGCGCTTGTCGTCCACCTTCAGGAACGTGCTGACGCGGTCGCCCTCGACGGCCTCGTGGGCGGCGCGCGCGGCAGCGAAGAGGGTGCTAGCGTCGTCGGCCTCGATGACTGTTCCCATGGGGTTGGTCTCGTAGGCCACGTCGAACTCCCCGATGGCCTCGATGGCGTCCGCGACGTCCTCGGCCATGCTCCCCTCGCGGACCGGTGCGACGCTCAGGAGTGCGATCGCCGTCATGGATCGACGTAGGTCGCGGCGACGGAAAAGCACGCGGCCGACGGGTCAGTCGCCGTCGAGGGGGTCAGTCGCCGCCGACCGTTCAGTCGCCGTCGAGGACCCGCCGGAGGCCCTCCCGGACGAAGCCCCTGACCTCGACGTCGGCCCCGCCGTCCCGGACGGTCCGGGCGTCGAACCACCCCACGTCCCCGGCGTCGGATCCCGCCGCCGGGTCGCCGTCGGTCGCCGCCCGGGTCGTCTCGAACAGCACCGAGACGGTGTACTTGCCGTCGCGGGGCCCCAGGGCGTGGGTTGACACCGGGTCGAGGGCGGCCGGATCGACCGCCAGGCCGGCCTCCTCGCCGAGTTCGCGGGCGGCGGCCTCGGCCGGGGACTCCCCCGTCTCGACGTGTCCGCCGGGGACCGTCCACTGGCCGACGTGGGGGGCCGTCGCCCGGCGCACCAGGAGCAGGTCGGCACCGTCCCGGACCAGGACGCCGGCGCCCGGCACCGGGTTGTGGTAGACGACCGCCGAGCACGCGGGACAGTAGGCCCGGTCGTAGCCCTCCTCCGTGGTCCGACCCAGTTCCGTCCCGCAGTCCGGGCAAAAGGACGGCGGACGGGTCGTCACTCCGACCCCCTCCCCCGGAGGGCGATCCCCCGGCGTCCGCTCCCGGGAGCGTCGGTGGCCCGTGGGCCCCGCACGGAGGACTGGTCGGAGACCGACATCACAGCGTCTTCAGCCCCGATCCAGTCAGGGGAACGACCACGTCCTCGTCGCGGTCGAGGACGCCCTCGTTGCGGAACGTCTCCAGGGCGGCGGGGCCGACCGCGCAGGTCGGTTCGACGTAGAAGCCCGCGCGGTGGAGTTCGTCGAGGTGGAGTTCGACGGGGTCCTCCTCGACGGCGACGGCGTCGCCACCGGTCGCCCAGAGCGCCTCGACGATGTCGTTCATCCGCGCCGGGTCCCGGATGTGGATGCCGTCGGCGACGTCGTTCGTCTCCTCGGGGGCGTGCATGTCCGACCCGGTCTGGAAGGAGATATCGAGTCCCTCCTCGTCCCCCTCGTCGGTCACCGGCGGCGTGCCGCCCTCCTCGAAGGCCTCGACGACCGGGTCGTAGCCGTTGGCCTGGGCGGCGAGCAGTTTCGGCACCGAGTCGACGATGCCGGCGTCCCTGAGCGCGGAGAACCCGCGGTAGGCACCCAGCAGGAGGGTCCCGTGACCGGTCGGGATCACCAGGGCGTCGGGGGCCTCCCACCCCCGCTGGGCGGCCACCTCGAAGGCGAACGTCTGGGTGCCGGCCAGGAACGCGGGGTTCCAGGCGTGGGAGGCGTACCACCTGTCGTCCCGGTCGGCGGCCTCCATGCACGCCCGGGTCGCCGCCGCCCGGTCCCCGTCGACCCGGACCGGGCGGGCGCCCGACCGCTGGATCGCCATCAGCTTCGAGGAACTGACGTCACTTGGCACGTAGATCTCGGCGTCGATGCCCGCCCGGGCGGCGTAGGTGGCGATGGCCGCACCGGCGTTGCCCGAGGAGTCCTCGACGATGGTCTCGACGCCGAGTTCGACGGCCCGCGAGAGGCTGGTCGTCGCCCCCCGGTCCTTGAACGACCCCGTGGGCATGACGTAGTCGAGTTTGAACTCCGCGTCCCAGCCCGGGGCGTCGACGAGCGGCGTGAACCCCTCGCCGAGGCTCACCTTCCGTTCCACCGGGAGGAACTCGAAGAACGTCCACAGCCCCCGGCGGGTGTCCAGGCGCGAGAACGGCGGGGGGTCCCCGTCGGGGATCGGCCGTTCCGCGAGTTCGAGGGGGTGCCCGCAGGTACACCGCCACGGCTCGTCGGGGCCGGGGTCGTACTCGGTTCCACAGTCCGGGCAGTACTGGCCCGGCGGTGAGGACCCGGCCATCAGTACTCGTCCACGTCGGTCCCCACCGAACAGACGTACTCCCCGGTCGCCACCTGGGGGAGCCGGCGGGTCCGCCAGAGGATCCCCGGTCCGTCGGCGGTCACTTCGGCGGCCCCGTTCCCGAACACGTCGGTCACCTCGAACAGCGTCTCGCCCGACCTGACGTACTCGCCCAGGTCGGCCCGCATGTCGACGAGGCCGCCGGCGGGCGCGCCGTACTGCTCGAACCCGCTCGCCCGGGTCTGTGTCGCCATCGGGGCGTCGCCGGAGAGGAAGTCGTAGTGTGCCAGGACGTTGAACACGCCCTCCACCCCGACGCGGATGGAGTCGTCGTCGAACCCGACGGATCCGCCGAGTTCGGGGTCGACCGTGGGGACCCCCTCGTCGGGGGCCTCCCGCGCGAGCTGGCCGTCCGGCCCCTTCTGGTCGAGAACGTGGCCGGCGTCGAAGGCCTTCGCCAGTTCCAGGCACTCGTCGTGCCTCCGGTGGCGGGGCCCACACCGCACCCGGACCTCGTCGATCATCCGGGAGGTCGACCCCTGGTGGAGGTCCAGCGCGAGGTCCGCCCTGGTGGCCGCGTCGAAGGTGGCCGCGGCGATCCGTTCGCTGGAGGTCCCCTCCTCGTCCCCGGGGTACGTACGGTTCATCTTCGTGTCGTCGATGGGATTGCGGTGCTCGGCGACCTGGAACCCGTGGTAATTCACGATGCCGACGACCAGGACCGTCCCCGACAGTTCCGAGGGGTCCAGCCGCGGGACGACCCGCCTGACCACGCCGACGCCGTTGAGTTCGTCGCCGTCGCTGGCCGCCTGGATGTAGAGGGTCTTTCCCGGCCGCTCGCCGTTTATCACGGCGACCGGCAGGCCGACGGGCGACCCGTCCCTGCTCTCGCCGACCCGCAACCGGCCCGTGTCGACCTCCCCGGGCCCGGCGCTCGCTGTTCCCAGCGTCGTCATTGGCACCACCAATGCCACGCCCGATTTTAGTTGTTCGGAATCGGGCGAACTGGCGATTTCGGCGAGCCGGGATCGTTCCCGGGTACCGACTCACCCGCCCTCTCGATCCCAGGGGTCGTCGGTCCCCTCGTCGCGGGCCGGCGTGTTCCGGGGCGGCGCGGTGTCGTGGACCTCGCCCACGCCGGCGACGTCGAGGACGAGTTCCTGGAGGGTGTACCGCGCCCCGTCCGGTCGCGGCAGGTCCCGGCCCCAGTTCGAGAACCGCAGTTCGAGTATCCGGTCGGAGCCGAAGCAGGTCACTCGGCGGAGCCGTCGGACCTCCAGGTCGACGGCGAACCGGCACCGCGAGTAGTCGCCCCCGACGTTCCCGGCGACGAGGTTGGTGGCGGCCGCGTCGCCGTCGATCCGTGCCACCAGCGCGGAGTCGTTCGCGGCGACGACGGAGAAGTCGGCGTAGCCCTCTGTGACGGCCTCCTCGTTGATCAACAGCGTCAGCGTGTAGGTCCAGGCGCCCCCGTAGCCGGCCGGGTGGACCCGCCAGCGGTCGTCGTGGCGCCACCCGAACCTGGCGTTGCCGAACCAGGTGGTCTCGGCCTCCTCCCCCGAGAGGCGGGCGATCCGTACCTGCCGGTCGGGGACGTCGACGTGGAGGCGGCGGGCCGGCGGAGGCCCCTCGCCCGGCGGAGCGACCGGCCGCCCATCGAACGCCGGCGGCGCCTCGACGCGGGCGAGCCGTCCGTCCCGGCCCCGCGTCAGGACGACGACGTCGACGGTGTAACGCCCCTCCTCGACCTTCCGGAGCGCGTCCTGGACCACTTCGTCCGGGGGATCGGAGGGGTCGACCGCCGTCCGCTCGTAGTCGGGCGGGCCGGGGTCGAGGGTGCGGACCGCCCCGGCGCCCGTCGCGAGGACCACCGCCGCCGCGACGGCGACGACCGCGATCCGTCGGTTCGCCGGTGTCGAGAGCACGCCCGGACGGCCGGCCCCGGTCGCGAACGTCCGGTCCCGCGACACGAGGTGGGCGAGACCGTACCACCAGGCGACCTGCGGGACCGCCCCGACCGCGGCGCCGGCCAGCAGGGCACCCACCTCCGCGGGAGCCTCGTAGACGTCGAGGTGGCGCGCCAGCAGGTCGACGCCCGCCATCGACAGCACGGAGGGGAGGTAGAGCGCGAGCAGAGCGACCCGGCGGACCGACCGCAGGCCGGGCACCGCCGGGGGGTGGGTGACCGGCCCCGAGGCGACGGCCGCGGCCGCGAGGGCCAGGACGACCGCGGTGGGGACCAGCGCCCGCCGCCCCGGGGCGAGGAAGAACCGGGCCACCGGTCGGTCCCCGGCGGTCGAGAGTCGACCGTCCAGGATCCGCCGGTCCGCCCACCGGGCCAGGGCGACGGTCCCCACCCCCACGACGGCGGATCCGGCGACGACGGCGACCAGCGACGCCGCTAGTTCGAGCGGCGCAGTCTCCGGGTAGCAGGCGACCCGCCGCGCGTGGCGGCAGGGCGTGGTCCTGGCGACGTGACCCGCGACGAGGACCGGCGTCGCGACCACCAGCGCGACGAACAGGGCCGGGCGATACGGGCCGCCGAGTGGGGATGGGCGGCCGGTCGGACCCGACGGGTGACGCTCCCCCGACACCGTGCCCACTGATGACGGCGATCGGTCACAAGGTTTCTGGCCCCCGGGCGAGAGAGTAGCGGGGGATCGGTTACAGCAAGGCTACTGTCCCCCACCGTCCCCGCTACGTGGACGGAATCGCGCCCACACGACCGACACGCGGATCCGTCCCACGCCGGAGCAACCACTATACGGGCGCCCGCCGCCAGTAGGGGCATGGCCGATCCCGAGTTCCGGCGAGTACCGCCAGAGGACCGCGTCGAGTTCCGGCGGTTCGTCGACTACGCGTTCAGCCCCGAGGCGGGTCCCCGGGAGTACGACGGGACGGAGTCGGTGCCGGACCGCCCGGGGGACCGGTTCGGCGTCTACGAGGACGGCGACCTCCGGTCGGTCTGTGCCCGGTACGACTTCACCGTCAACTGCCGGGGGAAGTGGGTCCCCTTGGCGGCGCTCGCCAGCGGCGCGACGATGCCCGAGTACCGCAGGCAGAGTTACCTCGGTCGCCTGCTGTCCGGCTGTCTGGAGAAGTGCCGGGGCGAGTACCCCCTGGCGGCGCTGTGGCCGTTCGACTACGGCTACTACGAACGGTTCGGGTGGGCGGTCGGGTCCGAGATAACGGAGTACACCTGTCCGCCGGAGCAACTCGCGTTCGGACGCGACGCCCCGGGAACGGTCCGCCGCCTGGAACCGGACGACTGGCCCCGGCTCCGGGCGGTCGACGAAGTCTACGCCCGCAACCGGGACCTCGTGGTCCGCCGGGACGAGGAGTGGTGGCGCGAGCGGATCTTCCGTACCGGTGGCGGGAACGAGCGGTACGTCTACGGGATCGAGCGCGACGGCGAACTCCGGGCGTACGTCGCCTACACCGTCGAGTCCGACGGGGGCGACCGCCGGATCCACGCCCTCTACGCGGCCGCCGCCGACCACGAGGCCCGCCTGGGTCTGCTGGGCTTCCTCTCGAACCACGACTCGCAGGTAGAGTCGGTCACGCTCTACCGGGGTGGGGAGACGTCACTGCTCGACCTGGTTTCGGATCCCAAGGCCGTCGACTGCGAGATCCACCCGGGGACGATGGTGCGGGTCGTGGACGTGGTGGACGCACTGTCGGCGGTGGGCTACCCCGACGAGGTGGGGGGAACGCTGACCATGGCCGTCGAGGACGACACCGCCGCCTGGAACGACGGCCCGTTCGAACTGTCGGTGTCGGACGGACGGGGGGAGTGTCGCCGGGTCGAGGAGGGGGACCCGGACGTCCGCCTGGACATCGGGACCCTCTCGCAGGTCCTCGTGGGCTACCACTCCGTCCCGGAGGCGCGCCGCCTGGCCGACCTCCGGGTGGACGACGAGGCGGCCGCCGACCGCCTCGCGGCGTGGTTCCCGTCGCGGCCCGTCGACCCGCTGGACGACTTCTGATCGCCACACCAGGGCGACGACGTTTTCGGGCGATCCCGGTTCGGAAGCCTTTCACCCGCGCTGCGCCTACCGGACCCATGGACGAGGACGAGGTACTGGACCGACTGCGGGACGTCGAGGCCCCGGACCTCGGCGAGGACATCGTCTCGCTGGGGCTGGTCAACTCCGTCGAACTCGACGACGGGACCGCGCGGGTGTCCCTGGGCCTGGGCGCGCCCTACTCGCCGACGGAGACGGCCATCGCCGACGAGGTGCGCGACGCCCTCGCGGACCTGGGCCTGGAGGCCGACCTCTCGGCCCGGGTCGACGCCGGCGCGGGCGAGGGGGACGTTCTCTCGGACGTGCAGAACGTAATCGCCGTGGCCTCGGGGAAGGGCGGGGTCGGCAAGAGCACCGTCGCGGTCAACATCGCGGCGGGGCTGGCCGAGCGTGGGGCACGGGTGGGACTGTTCGACGCCGACGTCTACGGGCCGAACGTGCCCCGGATGCTGGGTGCCACCGAGCCACCCAAGGCGACGGCCGAGGAGACGATGGTGCCCCCGGAGAAGTACGGGCTGAAACTGATGAGCATGGCCTTCCTCGTCGGGGAGGAGGACCCCGTCATCTGGCGGGGACCGATGGTCCACAAGGTGATCACACAGCTCTGGGAGGACGTCGAGTGGGGGGCGCTGGACTACATGGTCGTCGACCTCCCGCCGGGGACCGGCGACACCCAGTTGACCCTCCTGCAGTCGGTGCCCGTCACCGGCGCGGTGGTCGTCACGACCCCCCAGCAGGTGGCCCTCGACGACGCCCGCAAGGGCCTGGAGATGTTCGGCAAGCACGAGACGCCCGTCCTGGGCATCGTCGAGAACATGGCCGGCTTCAGGTGCCCGGACTGCGGGAGCGAGCACGCCGTCTTCGGCGAGGGGGGCGGCCGGCGGTTCGCCGACGACCACGACATGCCCTTCCTGGGATCGATTCCCCTGGACCCGGCGGTCCGCACGGGGGACGACGAGGGCCGACCCATCGTCCTCGACCCCGACAACGAGACGGGCGAGCGCTTCCGGGACCTGGCGGGCGAGGTGGCGGACAACGCCGGGATCGTTCGCCGGCGACGCCACGCGAGTCGCTGAGCGCCCGGACACCGGCCCACCGGCGACGCCACCCCCGACGACGGTGCGGAACGACCGGCTCAGTCGATGGAGACGTAGGTCTTCGTGTCCCCGATCCCCTCGAGGTCACGGATCCGCTCGATGGTGTTCCGGAGGACGTCCGAGGTGCTCTCCCCGTCGGCCTCTATCATCAGGTCGTACTCCCCGGCGACGACGTGGGCCTCCCGCACCCCCTCGACCTCCCGGACCTCCGGGAGCAACTCCAGCGACCGGCCAGTGGCGGTGACCGCCAGCACGTATGATCTGACCATGTTCGGACAAGCGACCCCGGACACATATCGTTTGCCGGTCGGATCCGAACCGGCCGGGCGCACAGGCGGACCGAGCGACCCCGCCTGACTGCCACAGCTCGTAAGTTCCGCGCCGCCACACGTTCGATCGAACGCGGCGGCCGTCGGTGGCGGAAACCGACCGAACGGTAGGAAACGGTAGATTCGTTTCCCCCAGTTTATAATAAAACGGACTATCACGGGGGGCCCGCCGTGCAGTGTTCATTGGTATCAATTGCCAAAATTGTTAAGGACGCCCGGACTGTACCCCGGGCCACCCCCAGAGTCTACAGATGACGACCACTGCCCCGGAGTCCCACGAGGATCCGCGGCGGATAGAGCTCACCCGCGCCGAGCAGTGGGTGCTCCACCACGTACTGGTGGCGCGGTGTGAGCGTGCCAGGGCGGACCGGCGGACGCCGCCCTGGTGGACGGTGGACGCGATAGAGAAACTCGAGAACGGCGCCCCCTCGTTCACCCCCTTCGAGGCCCGGCGTCTGCGGACGGACCTGAACGAGTACGCCGAGGTCCCCGAAACCCCGACCGAAGACGCGGAGGCGGCGCGGACGGTCGCGGAAAAACTGGAACGGACCTTCGAGGCGGACCTCGCCGCGTCCCCGGAGTGACCGACCGACGCCCGGTGGCGGATCCACCGGTCCACACCCCTCGGCCAGCCACCCGTCTGTCGATCCCCGAACGAGGGGCGGTCCGCGGACGGTTCCACCCGGGTCGCCGCTCACCGGTGGGCCGTCGGGCGGCCGCCGCTCACCGGTGGGGAGTCGGGCGACCACCGCCCGCCGGGTCGCCCTCACCCGCGGGCGGCCATCGCCCAGACCGACGCGACCCCCAGCAACACCGCCGGAAGCAGCGGCAGGACCAGCAACGCCACTTCGAAGGGGAGCCCCGGCGGCCGGAGCAGTACGATCCCCGGGACGACGAAGAAACTCAGGACGACCGTGGCGAGGAGCACCCAGCCACGGGTGCCGAGGCCCGACCCGGGACCCGAGGCGGCGTCCTCGCCCGTCCCCGGACTCCCGTCGACCGCCTCGGCCGCCCGGTCGGCCCCGTCGCCGCTGGCGTCGTCGTCCTCCCGGAACGCCTCCGGGTCGTGGACGTAGCCGCCCTCGTCCTCAGAGTTCACTGTCGGGGATCACGACCACCTTGCCAAAGCCCTCACGGTTCTCTATCAGTTCGTGGGCGCGGGCCGTCTCGCTCATCGGCAGGGTCTCGCGGATGGCGGGCTCGAACGCGCCCTCCCAGACGAGTTCGAGGACGTCGTCCACCTCGCCGGGGGTCGCCATCGTCGACCCGATCACCTCTAGCTGGTTCCAGAACAGTCGCCGGATGTCCGTCTCGCCGGTCGGACCGGTGGTGGCACCGCAGGTGACCAGCCGACCCCCCTTCGCGAGGCTCCGGAGCGACCCCTCCCAGGTCTGGCTCCCGACGTGGTCCACGACCACGTCGACGCCGCGCTTGCCCGTCAGTTCGCGGATCGCACCGTCGAAGTCCCGTTCCGTGTAGTCGATGGCGTGGTCGGCGCCCAGTTCGCGGGCCCGGTCGAGTTTCGCCTCGCTGGACCCGGTGGCGTAGACGGTCGCCCCGACGTAGTCGGCTATCTGGACCGCCGCGTGGCCGACGCCGCCGCTGGCCCCCAGCACGAGGACGTCCTCCCCCGGCTGGAGGTCCGCGCGGGTCACCAGCATCCGCCAGGCCGTCTGGAAGACCAGCGGTGCCGCGGCCGCGACCTCCCAGTCCACGCCCTCCGGGATGAGAACGAGGTTGTCCGCGGGGATCGCCGCGCGTTCGGCGTGGATTCCCGGCACGTGTTCGCCGATGATGTGGTAGTTCACGCACATCGACTCCTCGCCGTCCCGGCAGAACTCGCAGTGGCCACAGGAGACGCCGGCCGACAGCGCCACCCGGTCGCCCGGTTCGAACCGCTCGACGGCCCCGCCGACGGCCTCGACCACGCCCGCGCCGTCGGACCCCGGGACGTGGGGCATCGCCAGGTCGATCCCCGGCAGGCCACGCCGATTCCAGACGTCGAGGTGGTTCAAGGCCCCGGCCTTCACGTCGACCAGCACCTCGTCGTCGGCGACGACAGGATCCGGGTACTCGCCGTACTCGATGACGTCGGTGTCCCCGTGCTCTCGGAACTGGACGGCCTGCATGGGCGGGGATCCGCCCGGACCTGGCAAACCGTTTGCGTTTCGGTACTATCATCAGGAGATATTTCTGATCATCAATATTTAGGCACTTACTATTAGAAGGTATTTATTTTGCTCTATTGAAAATGGAAGACAGCGTCGGGATCAGCTGATTTCATCGGTCACAATCAGATAAGATACCACGCTCTTGCCCACCGTAGCGAAACGCGGGTAAGATTACAGCATCCCGCCGAATGCGGTCTTGTATGCCAGCAAGAACTGCCCTCGGCGGAATGCGACAGGAATTTGCTTCGCTGGGCATCTTGGAGTTTCGGACTGAGCGGCTCGACCGCCTGGTCGAGCAGCGGCGTAAGCACTTCTGGACGCAACGTACCTGTCCCGACTGCGGTGTCGGCCAAATCTACGCCGGCCAATCCTCCGACCGGATCTAGTGTGGCCGCTGTTCGTTCATGTCGACCGACACCCTGGGC
>PXRX01000004.1 GCA_003023195.1 Halobacteriales archaeon QS_8_69_26 | reverse complement strand
ATCACCTCCAGAAGTACCTCGACTTCCTCGCACTAAAACTCAACTCATCCGAGGACTGGTTCGAGAAACTCCTACGTTACAATGTATCGGGATGAGCGTATGTATCTCCAGAGCTGTATTTGTAATGATGTCATCACTAGGGCAACAAGACGAGAAGATTGCGAGAGAGATACTAAAAGTACTTTATGATCAGTTTGAGGAGATACAGTATCGAGGATTAACTGGAGAGGATCTCTACGATGCTCTAGACGAATATGATCGAGACGAAGTGGCCTACATAGCTGAACGCATCGATGGAGAGTACGTTAATGTGCGGGGCGCTTTGGGAAAACGAATCAGTACGATCCAAATCACTGCGGCAGGGATTGAAAAGCTCCATGAGGATGGCTACGGAACTATTCTGGACGACGATACCCGATACGCAATTCTAGAACGGCTATATCGACTTGATCGGGAGAATGCTGGAATAGTTCTTTGTAAACGAGACGAACTTATCGATGAAATTGCTAATGAGGAGACCGTCGATCAGAACATCTGGTACCTGAAAGAGAAACGGCTTGTTGAAACGCATGGAGGCGGTGGGGGACTCTTCTATCATAATGTCGGTATCACCGATCGAGGAGCCGACCGATTCGAAGCGTATGAGCATGATGGCATCGAAATCCCCCGTGCTGGGGTCCACCGGTCACTCCGTCAGGCATCAATCGGTCCGAACGAACCACAGAAAGCAGAAAATCTGTTCCGGGACTTCGTAGAAGTCGCACAGGACGAGGTGATAATTATCGATCGGTTTGCCCGTGAACCACTCTACAATCTGCTCCAACACGTGCCTGATAGCGTTAAAATCAAAGTGATGACAACAGACCGTGTGACTGGAGGTAACTATCAACTCGGCTTTGCACGTTGAGTATTCTACACTTCCTTGGGCGAAAATGGCAGACGGAGCGACGTAAGTGGAGGTGTTCGAATCCGCTGAACTGCTGACGTTTGAAATCGGTGATAGACCACCTCATCCGCCTCTTACTCCGAAATGTATGTCAACCACCCAACGTGCAAAGCTGAGTATCAACAGCGTGTTTCTCAGTTTGCACAGCAACACACTGATATTGAAGTACGGTTTCTGCCCGACAGTGATTGGGATTTTCATGACCGATATATAATACGTGATCGGGAGGATGGATGGGCTTGGGGGCACTCATTCCATGATGCTGGAGATACCCAGCATACAGCTTCAGAACTTCGACCGATCAATCGCGAATCGATCGTCTCCCAGTTCACGAACGCGTGGCAGAATGGAAACGTGATAGTATGACAGATCGAGTGGTGAATATTGACCTACCGACCGACGAAGCAGGAATGCTTCCGCGCCAGTGTCCGAACTGTGACAAGCAATTTGCGATCCACGGAGTAACCTATGAAAATGAGCGTTATCTGAATCTCCGATGCCCGTACTGTGAATGGATAGCAGAGTTTGAGGAATTTCTAACCGAAGAACAAGCAGAATACGGAGAAGTTGTTACGGAAAATGAGGCGAGACAATTGCTGGAAGATGAGCTTGCCGACATGTTTGAGGATGCGTTTAGCAGTACAGGTTCAAGCGATTTTATTGAAATAGAGACAAATACAGATGAGATCAACCTCGGACACCGGGACACCCCCTCGCCACATCTTACTATCGAAACCAACCAAATCACATGTAGCGGCTGTGCCTTCAGATATGCTGTAGAAGACAGTACAGAGGATAGCTCTTGCCCTGTCTGCCGTTGATAGACCATAACAATCCATTAATAAAATAATGTAGGTGTAGTGCTGTTCTTACTCTGGATCGTGTCAGCCCCTCATGTATTGTTCCAATAGATTTTTACTTCTGAACGTGATCAATCTTCTAAACGGAAGGAATGGATTTTACTGATAAGGTTAGACACGGGGGGTGGGGTGCAGTGTTCCTCTGGGCATACATCGTTCTCATCCTCCGCTGGTTTAACATCCAGTTCGGAGTCCGATGGGTGGTTGTATTGAGCCTTTCTGCGATCCCATCGCTCCTCCTCATGTACGCTGTTGAGCAATCGAACGACTTTTTGAATGACTGGTGGGCAGGAGGTACCCTCAAACGGTCAACCGAGATCGCATACCAGATCACAGGGGAGGAACGTCCCTATGAAGCGCTTGATACCGACACTCAGGAACGTATTAACGAATTTGACGAAAAATCCTACGGCAAGAATGTCTCTATCATTTCTGGGCTACTCATTGCCCTAACATCCCCGTTCGTGGGCGTCCTTGGAGATGGGCTTCGCGGAGCCGTGGGGGGAGGTGTTCTGGCGTTCCTTTCCGTATGGTTCCTGAGTTATCGGTCAGTCATTGAGTTGAAAGAGTTAGCCAGCGGCCTGCGAGACGTCTACCAACAAACCCATGAAAATTAGCCGACTGAACATCCGCGAATTTTCGATTGATGAGTGCCCGACGATTGAACGGAACAATATCGGTGGCGAGAATCTGGTTGTGTTCGGCGGGAACCGATCCGGCAAGACACTTACATTTAATGCCATCCTGTACGGGCTTTACGGGCGGGATGCGACATTCGAGGTGTCACCTGGCCTCGGTGCTGACGTTTCAATCCACCTTGATAACGGAGATGTAATCTACCGCGGAAATGAGCACACCTACGAGCATGATGGTGAGTCACTAGATGCCCATGCAGTTACGGAGTACCTCGGACAAGAGGCGATAGTCCGGTCGCAGTTCCTCCATTCGAACATTAATGAACAGCCGCTCTCTGTACTTGACGGCCAAGACCTACTCTGGAAAATCCGCACTGTACTTAACAGTGATCTTCAGGCGGTAATCGAAAAACACGCGACCGCGAAGAATTTCATCAAGCACCGGATCGAAATAGAACGACGTGGGGGTGGCGATCGACCTAGTCTGGATGAATTGAGACGTGAGCGTGATGCCATCAATATTGATGAGATGCAGAACCGATTGGGGAAAATCGAACATCTCTACTCGCTGTTCGACTCCGGGGAGATTGTCAATATCCGAGATCGTCTACAACGTAACGATGAAATCACTGCGCGGTTACAGGAGCTAACCGACCAACGGACCGCGGTTCGAGATACTTTGAGACAGAAACAGCGTGAACTGCGGGAGGCACAACGGTACACCGACCAAGTCAGCGATCTCATTATCGATGCGATTCAGGAACTCCCATGTCCTGTCTGTGATCGCCTCGTACCGGAATCGACGGCCGAAACACGCCTTAACCGAGGTAATTGTCCCCATTGTGGCCAATCGCGAGGACTCTCTGAGCTCAAGGCAGACCTCCGTGAACAAATCGATGAAGCCGACGAGTCAATCAAACCGCTAGAGGAAGAGATTGAAGCGCTCCAAACGGAGCTGGAGGAGATCGAGAACGAAATTGAGCAACTTCGTGGAGAGGATCCGGAACTTGCAGAGGTCGACTCTCTCGTGCAAACCGCACTCGACAACGCTGACTACGATATCGAGACAGCACGACAAGACACGGAAGAGTGGCTCAAAGAGTATCAGGAAACTCTTGAGGAGGATAAAGAACGACTTGCAGACATTGAGGAGAGAATCGCTCAGCGTGAGGCGGTGATCGAGCGTCTCCAAGCCTCGTTACGGGTTGCCGAAGAGGCTTTCCACGATGTTGCGGAGGAGTGCTTTACAGATGAAATCGTATACTTCCAAGAGCGGTGGACAGAGAATTACCAAGCCCTTGCTCCCGATTTAGCCTCAACCATCGAGATTACCCGAGATGGAACTGTGAACGTCCCAGGGACCCGGTCCGATGGGGTACGCTCATACGATAAATTGAGCAGCGGTGAACAGCGACTCTTGAACATTTCCTTTGCGTTCACACTCGCCCAGTTAGCTGGGGAAACTAGTGACGGAGCCCATCACTGGGAAGTGTTGGTGATGGACGAACCACTGACGAACGTTGAGGAGGAGATTCAAGAGCATGCTGTGAGCGTTCTTGTAGACTCGGACATCCAGTGTATCATGACCACCTCAAACGAAACTATCCGGTCCCTCTTCCGGCCACGGAACGTGAAAAACCTTGACCGGATCGCGCTTGAGCCGACCACCCTTGACCGATTCGCATGACCGACAAAGACAAAGCCCACCATCCGCGATTGCTACTTCTCCACGAAGCAGGGGGTGAGATTCAAGGACGGAAAAAGTATCACAAGTTGGTACGTCTCTATCAGCGAGAAGTCGGTGAGGAAACCGAGATCACGACAATCAGGGAGGAGCGTGGTCCCTACGATCCAGGACTCTCAAAGACCATGCGTCGATATCTTGATCTCGGACTCGTTGAGACCGATGACGAGGGGGAGTCCCGGGATGTATCCCAAACCGACAAAGGAGAGCGGTACATGAGTGGACTTGAGAGGACCAAGCGGAGACTTGATACAGAGTTCAGGCGGAAAAGCGAACGAGTCACGGAAATCGTCAGTGAATTCGGGGATAAAAGCGGGAGTGAGTTAGAGGAAGAACTGAGCGATGACAAAGAGAATCCGTATGGAAGAGAATTAGAGTAACATCACTATCAAGATGTGGTGGGATCGGGCGATTGCATTGTAGTCATCTGGTAGGACGGATATTTCCTGATGGTACGAGTCAATCGAGATCGTCTACCTAGACCGCTGACTACTGAAAGAGATCAGTCGCTACTTCTAATCATCACATAGAATCAAGGAACTTCCGCCTTTGCTTTACGCTCTACATAATGTAATAATTCTCTATTATATTACCATTATTAAAACTATTCTGATTGAGCGTTCGGTTAACTTCGAGACACTCGGGGGGAATCCGATTCATTAAACTCAAATTCATCAGGTGCAATAAGAGAGAGCATATCGTGAGGGACGTAGGCGATCCGTTGATTGTCGCTATCTCGTAGTATGACACCCGATTCCCGGAGCTTGTACTTGGCGCATTCAATCGTCTCGCCCGTCTCAAGGATGGCTTTCATGTATTTTCACCTCCGTTCACTTGTTCGGTTTTTCGCCAATGATAATAAACGGGAGGGTACCACGGTGAAAGTAGAGTAGTGGCCCGGTCTCATTACAAGTTGTGGATGGCCCAGAGTATCGCGGCCAATAGCGAAATGAGCATGAGGGCCGGAATGGCCGCATTGACAATCATCCTCATTCCCAAAGCAAACCATTCGACCGAGTTGAAGTTTGGATTGTTAAAATTGACTCCCATAATCACGACAACACCCGCTACTGGCATCAGAGCGATCATAGTCAGAAGGGCATCTGCATCTGTAACCGCGTCACTCAAATTGTATGCCATGGTTGGGCACGGCTTGGGCTTCCGGAAATTTAAGTCCTTGGCGCGGACTATTTAAAAATTGCTTAATTCCAGAATCTGAGCCTGTCCACAGGTTCCATCGGTTGTAATTTATAAGCGTTGGGCCCCTCTATCCACTGTTATGAGCGAAAAATCGACAGGTGGCGAGCAGACAGCGAGTGACGAGGACTGGCGGGAGGAACTGGACGAGGACGAGTACCGGATCCTCCGGGAATGTGGCACGGAGCCGCGGGGGTCCTCGGAACTGCTGGACGTCGAGGGGGAGGGCGTGTTCCGGTGTGCCGGCTGTGGGCAGGAACTGTTCCGGACCGACGAGAAGTACGGCTCCGGGACGGGGTGGCCCAGTTTCTGGGCGCCCGCCGAGGACGACGCCGTCGACACCCGCCCGGACCCGGGCATCTTCGGGGAGCGGACCGAAGTGGTCTGTTCCCGGTGCGAGGGCCACCTCGGGCACGTCTTCGACGACGGCCCGGAGCCGACGGGCAAGCGCTACTGCATCAACGGCGTCGCCCTGGAGTTCGAGGGGGGATAGAATGCCCCCGACGCCGACCGTCATCGAGGAGTACGACCGGGCGGCACCCGCCAGGGACGAGACGGAGACGGCCACGTTCGGCCTCGGGTGCTTCTGGGGCCCCGACGGCCGGTTCGGGGCGATGGACGGCGTCGTCCGGACCAGGGTGGGGTACGCAGGGGGGACGAAGCGGAATCCCTCGTACCACGCGCTGGGCGACCACACGGAAGTCCTGCAGGTCGACTTCGACCCCGACGAACTCACGTACAGAGACGTCATCGACCGCGTCTTCCGGGCCCACGACCCCAACCGGAACGCCAGGAAGCCCCAGTACCAGAACGTCGTCCTCGCGGCCACCGACGACCAGGCGGCGACCCTGGAGTCGTACCTCGACGACAGGGGCCTGGACGCCGGTTCGATCGCGACGCGGGTCGAGACCCTCTCGCGGTTCTACCCGGCCGAGGACTACCACCAGAAGCACGGCCTCAGGGCAGAATCCCCGATCCTCGACGCCTTCCGGGCCGCGGGCTACGACGACGAGGACCTCCGGGAGTCGCCGGCCGCGGCGAAACTGAACGGCCACGCCGCGGGCCACGACCTCTCGGCGGACCACGACGCACTGCTGGCGCGACCGTCGAGTCGGCGGTAGCGCCGCCGCCTCCGGCTCCCCCGGGGCCGCCAGTGCGGGTCTTACCGTAAACTTACTGTAACTGCGCGATCGCACCGACCGACTCCGGCGGGACGGCGGCCGGCGTCCCCGCCCCCGAGACTCAACGCCTTTACGTTCGCATCCCCGAGTAGGGGCCGTGAGCACGGACGCGGGCGATCCAGGGGCCGCCTTCGGACTCGACGACCGGGTGCCGACCGACGCCGACCCGCCGGTTCGCGTCGAGGTCCACCCGGGGAAGGAGGCAGTGGTGGAGTTCGACCCCTCGCTCACCTTCGAGTGCGTCGACGGCTGTACGTGGTGCTGTCACCACGGCGTGTTGCTCTACGACCGGGACCTGCTGGAACTGGCCCGCAGGGCGAACCTGGAGGAGACCACCGTCGAGTACCGGGGTGAGCGCTGGGTCCCGCGGGAAGACGCCGACCACGACCACACCGCCGAGGACGGCGCTGCCTGTCACTTCCTCACCGACGACGGCCTCTGTGCCCTCCAGGTCGAGGGCGACTGGAAGCCGACGCGGTGTTCGGTATTTCCGCTCGGCGTCCGACTGGAGAACGGCGACCTGCGGGTCGAGGTCCGCGACAGCGCCCACGAGCACTGCGAGGGGCTGAACGTCAGCGAGCGGCGGGTGGTCGACGAACTGGACGCCTTCCTGCCCGCCGTCCTCTGGGACCTCCCGAACCCGGACACGGAACGCGAGGTGTGACCGGATGACACTACCCCAGTCCCGTCGTCGGTCTGTCGCCGACCGGGAGTCACGGATCAGGGCCCTGCGCCCACCGGCGGGATCCCCCGGATCGGACGGTCGGACCGGCCCGGCGTCCATTGGCGGGATCCACCGGAGTGGAGGGTGGGTCCGACCCGCGTCGCTATATGTCTCCACAGAAACACAGAATTGTGAAACCATAGCACTCTAATGCCGAAATTTTTATTATATACCACGGGAATATTTATGAAAGAATGAGGAGCGAACACGGTGCCGGGATCCCCGAGAGCACGACGTTCGCCCAGACCCTCGCGGAGTTGAAACGCGAGGGGAGCAACCTCCTGGTGACGGGTCCGAGCCGCGCCGACGGCTGTTCGTGTTCACCCGCGGAGCGGACGTCTGTGCCGATCTGCCCGAGGACGTCGACCCGGAGACGACGATGGTGATAAGTCAGGGGACTGAGGCCGGCAGTGCCACCCCGGTCGACCTCCAGGAGGGGATGCGCGAGGAGGTCGTCGGGGCCGACATGCTCGCGCCGCTGGCGATGCGGGTCATCGACGCCATCGACCTGTTCGAGGCGGAGGCCGACGGTCTCGAACCGGCCGAACTCCGGCTGTGCTTCGACTCCGTGACCTCGCTGCTGGAGGGCCACGACTCCGAGAACGTGTTCCGGATGCTCCACCTCGTCACGTCGCGGGTCCGCCAGGTCAACGGGATGGGCCACTTCCACCTGCGGCTGGACCGGGACAGCGACCAGGTCCGCCTTCTGGAACCGATGTTCGACGCGGTGATCGAACTCCGCGTCGACGACGACACTCCACAGCAGCGCTGGCACCTCCGGGACCAGGAGGTCACCAGCGACTGGGTGTCGCTCTGATCGGCGACGTCGTAACGCGCCTTCTCCGACCAACTCGTGACGCTCCGGACTCAGTCCGTGACCGGGTCCAGGCTACCGATCTCGACCCTTGGGGCGTTCTCCGCGACGAGCGCGAGGGGGTCGTTCGCGGGGTCGGGAAGCCCCGCGGCCGCGAACAGGGAGTTCGACGCCACCTCCACCTCGGCGGGGCGCACCCGGAACGGGTCGCGCTCGACGGTCCCGGCGTGGAGCCGTCCGCGGCGGACCGAGAAGTAGCGCTTTCGCCCGACGAGGAAGGCCTCCAGCGTCCCGGGATCCGGTTCCGCCGCGACGGTTCCCGCCACCGGTCGCCAGGAGGCGACCCAGCGGGCCGGCGGCCCGCGGGGGTCGGTCCGTCTGAGGGCGACCCCGGAGTCGGATCCGTCCTCGAAGAGGCGGACCTCCGCCCGGTAGTAGGGCAGCCCCGTGGTCCGCCGCGCCAGCGACGCGGCGACGCCGCTGGCGGCGTCGAGACTGAAGAAGTAGCTCCCCCGGCGGTCGCCGTGCCTGACGTAGGTCCGGACGTTCACCTCCGCGAAGCCGTTCCCCGACGACCCACCGAGTCCCGGGAGCCGGACGCCCGACATGCGAAACGGCACCGCTCCGACCCAGGCCGCACCGTCGTGGGTATCGACCGACAGCTCCGGGGGGATCGACTCGCGGACCACCCCCGGGGCCACCGGCCAGTGGACGAAGGCGACGTCCCGCCAGTTCACCGTGACGGATAGCACACCCCACGCTTCGGGCCGGACTGGCTTCCGAGTAACGCTCCGGAGTCGGTGGAGGGGCAGAGTGACGACTGATAGAAGCGAGCGACAGAGAACCCGGCGGCGGCCACCCCCGTGTCCGCCGGCGGATCGGTTAGTTGTGGTCGACGGTCCGCGTCAGGTCCGAGTCCGCGTCGACGTCGAGGCGGATCTCCGGGCTCACCATCTGGGGCTCCCAGACGGCCTCCGAGAGGAGGTCGACACGGTAGTCGGCGACGTCGTCCATGTCGAGGGCCTCCCGGAGGACGGCCCCGGCCTCGTCCTCGGCGACGGTCGCCTCGGCCAGGAGTCGCCGGTCGGCCGTCTCGTAGACGCGTTCGACCTGTCCCGCGGCCGCCAGCCGGTCGGTGGCGGGCTCGTCGGCGCCGGGCCTGAGTTCGACTTCGATCAGGACCGGGACCCCCTCGTGGAGCGTCGAACGGTCGACGTCGAGCGTGAACTGACGGATCACCCCCAGTTTCTGGAGTCGGTCCACCCTGTCCGACACCGTCGGAGGGGAGACGCCGACTCTGTCGGCTATCTCACTGTACGGACGGCGTGCGTCCTCCAACAGAAGACGCAGGATGTCGAGATCGGTTTCATCCAAGTCCCGCATGACACCCACTATGACCCTTTCATCTTAAACACTTTTCGACATACTTTCGGTAATTTATTTATAGAATTAAATTAATCGTGGCGTTTCCGTACGGGATCGTTTGGACAGCGCCGGTGATCCAATTGAGATGGCAAAATTTGTGGATGAATGGTAAAAAACGAGTCTCGATGCCCACTTCCGGTGACGAACGGGCAGGTGCGGTCACCGACAGGAGTCACCGCCGGGAAGGTGCCGAATGGAGCGCACGGGCGGATACCCGGCTCCCGTCGCGGACGTCCGGCCAGGATCGGGAGTGTGGGATCGCGGTCCTGATCGGAGTGTGGGATCGCGGTCCTGATCGGAGGGTGGGATCGTGGTCCTGATCGGAGTGTGGGATCGCGGTCCTGATCGGAGTGTGAGATCGCGGTCCTGATCGGAGGGTGGGATCGCGGTCCTGATCGGAGGGTGGTACGGCGGCCCGGGCGGATCACCGGGCCATCGTGTGGAACTCGGCGTTCGGTCGCATGTCCGCGAGCTGGGCCATCCGGTTCGAGAGGTTGAAGAAGGCGGTGACGCTGCCGACGTCCCAGACCGCACGGCGCGAGAACCCGGCCTCCATCAGCGCCTCCACCGCGGCGTCGTCTATCTCGGCCTGGTCCTCGGTCAGAGTGACCGCGAAGTCCAGCATCGCGCGGTGGCGGTCGCTGATGTCGGCGTGGCGGTGGTTGGCCGCCAACTGGTCGGCCAGCAGCGGGTCGTCCCCGTATATCCGGACGAGTGCGCCGTGGGCGACGTTGCAGTAGTAGCAGTCGTTGACCCCGCTGACCGCGACGATTATCATCTCTATCTCGTGCCTGGTCAGTTCCGTCTCCTCGACCAGGGCGTCGTAGTACGCGAAGAAGGCCCGGAAGTGGGAGGGCCGGTAGGCGTAGGCCACATCGCCGGTACCTCGGGGTGGGAGTCCTCACTCGCCATGGCCCGGTTGAGCCGTCCGGGAGTAATCAGCGTTGGGGACCGGCGTTCGGGGCCCGTCGGCCCGCCCGGTTCCGGTGCGTTCAGGTACCTGGGGAGCGAAGCCGGGACCCGGACGACGGCGACGTGCGGTCCGCCGGTCGCCCCCGGAGACCATCGCCGGCCTGCCAGTCGACCACCCGGAACGACAACGATGACCGAGAACGGACGACATCCAGTAAACTACCCCACCCTACGTCGCTCACCCACAGAGGGGTTCGCTTGTTGAGGGTGGGGCTTTGATGTGGACTCCCGGCGATCAACTCTCGGCGGTTGGCCGATAGCCGTCGCCGTTCAGCATCCCACCATTTACACGCACGTCTACTGGTGCGTCTGCGCTCCCCGACGTGGGCGAGGAACGCAGTCTGTGCCGTCGCTTTCGCATGTACCGCAGTCCGACGTTTTTCGCGCCATTGTAGTCCGCGTTGATTTCGTATCCACACTTCAGACACTCGAAGTGTTCGCCGTCGCGGTTGTCTTCGTGGGTGAATCCACAGTCTGTGTGTGAACACCGCTGGCTCGTATGGGCTGGCTCGACCTGTTCAACCGCGACACCGCGTTCTGGCGCCTTGTACTCGACGTACTCGACAAGGCGGCGAAATGCCCACACGTGGTGCCAGTCCGCGTGAGGCAGTCGCTCTCGAATATCCGTCAAGTCCTCAAACACGATCACGTCGCAGTCGTGGTCCACTGCTTCGGAAACGATCTCGTTGGCGACCGTGTGGATGTACTGTTTCCGCCACGCCCGCTCACGGTTTCCAAGTCGAAGCACGGCGTTGTGCGCGGCCTGTGTGCCGCGCTGTTGCATCTCTGCACGCCGTTTCTCGAACTCGTGAATCCAGTGGTCGTACTCGTCACCGCTCCAGAACGTGCCCGTGCTGGCGACGGCGAGACTGTTGACGCCGAGGTCGATACCGAGGACCGTCTGGTGCCCGGTATCGGCCGACCCCTCGATGTCAACAGCGTCACCGTCGTTGTCTACCTTCCTTGTTTTGATGTGGACATAGAACTCGTCGGTAGCTTGGTCGTACTGGAGTGTACTCGTCCGAAACTCGTAGTCCTTCGAGAGGACGTACTCCTCGTATGGTGTTGGACTGTCTGCTGGCAACTCAAAGTCGCACTCGACCCGTCCGTTCACCGTTGAGAGTGAGATCTTGTTGCGGGAGAAGGTGGCACTGCGTTTGTCGTACACCATACTCCACGAGGTGAACTCCGGTTTATTCGTCCGTTTTCCCTTCTTCCAGCGGTCTACGCCACTGGCAACCGCGTGGACGGCACGCCGGATGGCCTCTTGGACGAGGTTTGCCGTGAGGTCGGTTTCCTCGCGGAGCCGGTCGTACAGCGCGTCTCTGGCTGTCACGTTCGAGGTGATGCAGTCCTCGTGGTCGGTGTTGTCCCAGCAGTAATCACTGGCTTCGTTCGCACAGTAGAGGAATTGGTTGGCAGTTTCGTGGAGGTCGTCGTGGTACTCGTCGGGAACGACGAGTTTGACCGGCGCGGTGCGTCTGACCTCCATAGTTCAGATGTCGACTCGACGGTACGTAATGATTCGGGAGTCGGGGTGGTACTGTCTCGTGGTTAGGTTCATCGGGTGTCGGCTTCTGCGCGCGGGCCATGCGCGGCGCTACGCGCCGCGAATTCGAGGCGGTGAAACCGCCTCGCAAGGCCCGCTCGCACGGCCCGAGGCGCGTAGCGCCTCGCTGTCGTCGGGCTACGCCCGACTGCCGGCGGGACCTCCGGTCCCGCTCTGTCCCCCCCGGCCTACTCGCTTCGTGCTTCCGACACGTCGGAAGCCCTCGCTCCGTGAGGCCGGGGGCTCCGCCTCAAAACTGCTGAAGACGGTCGAGACGGTCGTACTGATCGCCGTCGGCGGGTTCGTCGGGTCGAACCTCCGGTACGCCGTCGACCTGGTGGCGGCCGGGCCGGAGGGAACCCTCCTGGTGAACGTCGCCGGGAGCTTCCTGCTCGGGTTCGTACTGTACGAGGTGCTCTACTCGGGCGTCCTGACCGGCCGGACCCGTCTGGTCGTCGCGACGGGCCTTCTCTCCTCGTTCACCACCTACAGCACGTTCGTCCTGGAGACGGCGACCGCCGTGCCCCGCGTACTGGTCGCCAACGTCGTCGCGTCCTACGCCCTCGGGTTCGCGGGCGTCCTGACCGGGCGTTGGCTCGCCAGGGCGGTCGGGGGTGACGACGGATGACGCGGACGTCCCGCTCCGCCGTCCGGGAGGTGGGAGGGTGATCCCGCCGCTCCCGCCGGCTCACCTCGTGGGGATCGGTGGCGCGGTCGGGGCGGTCCTCCGGCACCTCCTCGCCCAGCGAGTCGACCGCGAGGCGTTCCCCGTCGGGACCCTCGTCGTGAACGTCCTCGGGAGCTTCGCCCTCGGGGTGGTCGTCGGCACCAGCCTCGACGACCGTGCCGTGTTGCTGTTCGGGACCGGGGTCTGTGGGTCGTTCACGACGTACTCGTCGTTCTCCTACGAGACGGTCCGCCGCTGGGAGTCCGGCGAGCGTGCCCGGGCGGCGCTCAACGCCGTCGGAAACCTCGCGCTGGCGACCCTGGGACTCACGCTCGGGGTGACCCTCGCACGCACCCTCTCGTGACTGTGGCCGGTGAAGCCCGTCCGATCCGCCACGCTAGCGGTCCACCTGCCCGATCCACCACAGCAAGGCGTAGAATACGACCCCGACGACGAACAGGACCGCCGGGATCAGGAAGGGGCCGAACGTGTCGACGGCCGCGCCGAGGACGCCCATGGGTCGAGTTGTGTCCCGGGAGAATTGAAGACGGCGGTTCCGGCGAGCGAACCGGATGGTCCCGGTCGACCCGTTCCGGACCGGCATCGGTTGACCCGTTCCGGACCGGCATCGGTTGACCCGTTCCGGACGGGTCGATCCGGCGAGATCACTCCCCGTCGGGCCCGCCGTCGACGTCGAGGACCTCGGGCTGGCGCGGGGGGAACTCCTCGGCGGGGGCGTCCTCGGCCTCCCCGCGAACGCTGATCTCCCGGCGGGGGTAGGGGATCTCGATCCCCGCCTCGCCCAGGGCCTGGTAGATCTGCCGGTTGAGGCGGTGGATCGCCTTCTTCTCCTGGCCCGGCGAGCGCACTCAGCAGAGGAGTTCGTACTCCAGGGCGTAGTCGCCGAACCGCCGGAACCGCATCCGGGGTCGTGGCTCGCCGAGGACGCGGTCCTCCCCCGCGGCGACTTCCAGCACCAAGTCCTCGAACTCGTCGACGTCGGTGCCGTAGGCCACGCCGATGGGCACGCGGATCCGCTTGCGGCGCTGGGGTGCCGAGTAGTTGACGACGGTGGCGTCGTTCAGCACCGAGTTCGGCACGGTCACCAGCACCTCGTCGCGGGTCATCACGGTCGTCGAGCGCACGCCGACGTCGACGACGGTGCCGGCCTCCCCCGAGTCCAGCACGATGTAGTCGCCGATCTTGTAGGTGTCGTCGAAGTACAGCGCCATCCCGCCGAAGAAGTTGGCGACGGCGTCCTTGGCGGCGAAACCGATCGCGATGCCGGCGATGCCGGCCGCCCCCAGCAGTGGCGTCACCTCGATCCCCCACAGCGAGAGGACGACGAAGGCGGCACCGACGATGGTCACGAGGGTGAAGACGTTCGAGAACACCGGCGCGAACTCGTAGTGGCCGCTGTCCTCCACCTCCGCGACGAACCGGTTGACCATCCGGTTCAGCCCCCGCGCCCACACCAGGACGATCACCGTCAGCGACGGCCGGCCGAAGAACCGTTCGAGGGTGTCCTGGGCCAGGAACGAGGCCGTGTCCGGCATGACGCTCAGGAGCCACACGCCGCCGAGACCGACCGTGACGACCACCGGCCAGCGCACCTCCTGGACGAGGATGTTGTCGAGTTCGTTCTCGGTGCGTTTCGTCAGGCGCATCGCCGCCCGGACCGCGACGAACTCCATCAGCAGGGCGGCCCCCAGCGAGGCGACCAGCACCAGCAGGGTCGCCTGCCAATCCGGGAGGCCGGAGAGGGCGTCCACGACGCGGTCGGTCGGCGTCACCATCGATCACCATCAGGTTGCCGGCGAAAATAAGGTTGCTGCCCGCGGAAGGCGGTGGACGGCGGTGCGACGGGGCGTGCGGCGGCGGAGAGCGAGGGGACGGTAGTGATCCCTGGATCCAGCCGGCGGGTTTACGTGCTGGAACGCCGAACGGTGGGCGTGTACCTGTACGGCCACTACGGGGCGGCACTCCTGGCGTTCGCACCGCTGGGGTTCGCGCTGACCGCGGCGGGGGCGCCGGGGGCAGCGCTGGTCGTGGGGGTCGTGACCGTCGGCCTGGCACCCCTCCCCGACTGGGACCACCGGGTGCCGTTGCTGGACCACCGCGGGGTGACCCACACCGTCGCCTTCGCCCTGCTGGTCGGACTGGTCGCGGGCGCGGTCGGCCTCGCAGTCGGGGGATCGGGCGCGGGCGATACGGTCCTCGCCGGGTCGGGTGGGGGCCTCGCGGGTGGATCGGGCGGCGAGATCGGACCGGCTCCGGCTCTCGGCGCGATGGGGTTCGTGGCCGGGACCCTCTCGATGCTCACCCACCTCGCGGCCGACGCGGTGACCCCGATGGGGATCGCACCCCTCTGGCCCGTCTCCTCGCGGCGGTACTCGCTGGAACTCGTCCGCTCGGCGAACCCCGTGGCGAACTACCTTCTGCTCGCGGTCGGTGTCGTCGTCGCAGGGGTCACGCTGTACGCCGGGACCGTACTGGCGGGGATCTGAGGGTGACACCGGATCCTCCGCTCCGGAGCGGAGGCCGGGGATCGAACGCCGAACCCGTTGTCTTCCGAGGTAATCGTTTATGCGGGTCGCCGGGCAAGGATCGACCATGGACCGACCCATCGACTACGGCCGGTACGAGAAGGGCCGGCACCTCAACTACTGGGAGGTGGACCGCGTCCTCCAGTGGGAGGTCAGGCGCACGTACCCCGGAGACGAACTGGCGTTCGGGGTCGAACAACTCTCGTCGTTCGGCGAGGCGGTGGGACAGGTCGTCGCCGACAACTCCGACTACGTCGACGACCACGGGCCGGAACTGCACACCTACGACGAGCACGGGGAGGTGAGAAACGAGGTCCGGTACCCGGCGGAACACCGCGAGAACGAGGAAATCGCCTACGGGCACGGGATCGTCGCCGACTCGTTCCGGGCGCCGCCGGGGCGGGAGGAACCGCTCTCGAAGCTCCACAACCTGGCGATGGAGTACCTGCTGTCCTACGCCGACGGCGGGTTGACCTGCCCGGTGGCGATGACCGCCGGCGTGGCGCTGGTCCTCGAGAAGTTCGACGACGGCGACCTGGCGGAGGTGTTCGAGGGTCTGACCGCCCGGAGCGCCGAGGAGGTGGTCGAGGGGGCGATGTTCCTCACCGAGAAGCAGGGCGGATCCGACGTGGGGGCGACCGAGACGGTAGCGCGGCGGGACGACGAGGGGAACTGGCGGCTCTACGGCGAGAAGTGGTTCTGCTCCAACGTCGACGCGGAGGCGAAACTCGTCCTCGCGCGCCGGGAGGGTGCGCCCGAGGGGACCGACGGCCTCTCGCTGTTCCTCGTGCCCCACACCGTCGACGGCGAGCCGAACGACATGCTCTGTCGCCGCCTGAAGGACAAGCTCGGGACCGTCTCGGTGCCCACGGGCGAGGTCGAACTAGACGGGTCGCTGGGCTACCTCGTCGGCGAGACGGAGCGCGGGTTCAAGTACATGACCGAGATGCTCAACCTCGAACGCCTCTCGAACGCGGTCGCCGCGTGTGCCCACATGGGCCGGGCGCTCCTGGAGGCGACGGTCCACGCCGCCAACCGCGAGGCGTTCGGGACGACCATCGACCAGTTCCCCCTGATGCGCGAGGACCTGGTGGACATGGCCGTCGACCACGAGGCGGCGACGGCCTACAGCTTCGAGGCCGCCCGCGTCTTCGCGGAGCGGGAGCGGACCGGCGACGACGACGCGTACCGGCTGATGCGGGCGCTGGTCCCCGTCGCCAAGTACCGGACCGGTCGGATGGCCGTCGACACCTGCTCGTACGCGATGGAAGTCCTGGGCGGCAACGGCTACGTGGACGACTTCGTCACCAACCGCCTGCTCCGGGACGCCCAGGTCCTGCCCATCTGGGAGGGCACGTCGAACATCCTCTCGCTGGACCTCCTCCGGGCCCTCGACCGCGAGGACGCCCACGAACCGCTGCTGGCCGAGATCGATCGCCGCCTCGACGCCGCCGAGCACCCCTACCTCGCCGACCTGGCGGCCGAGGTCCGCGAGGAGTACCACGCCCTCGCGGAGGAGATGGCCGCCCTCGGGGCCGGCGACGAGGAGTACGCCCAGTCGAAGGCGAAGCGCCTGGCCGACCACGTCTTCGAGGTGTTCACCGCCGCCCTCCTGGTGGCGGAGGCCCAGCAACGGATCGACGACGGCGACGCCAGGAAGGCCCTGGTCGCCGAGCGGTTCGTCGACAACTACCTCAGGGAGGGCCGCGGGATCAGCGACGGCGACCGGTTCCCACTGGAACACTTCGACGCCGTGGTCCGGTTCGCGCCGGTGGATCCCGAGCAACTGCACGAGGCCGTCCCGGCAGACGACTGAGGGCGGGGAGTCCGCCCCCGGCGGCGGCCGAGCGATCCCGCCAGACCGTCACCACCGGTCTTCGTCCGTCTTTTGTAGGAGCCAGCCACAGGGAGGACATGGAACTGCTCCCCGCCACCGAGGTCCCGTTGTTCGACGCCGAGACGGTCGCCGCGACGCTCGCCGATCCCTTCCCCGAGGTCCCCAACGGGGAGGCGGCCGACCTGCGGGCGGCACTCGCGGACCTGGCGGACGCGACCGACCCCCTCCCGGCGACGACGACCGCTGTGCTCGCCGCCGGTCTCTCGACGCCGGCCGCGGGCCGCGTCAGGGGGCGCGAGGGCGACCTGGCCGAGGCCGTCGGGTCCGTCGACGCACCCGGTCGGTCGGCCACCCTCGTCCTGACACTGCTCGGCGTCAGCCGCCTGATCCCGGGAGGCGAGGGGATCCGGCGCGGGGCGCTGTCGGCCGCCGGGGGTGACCCCGCCCCGCTCCAAGAGGCCCTGTCGGACCTGCACGACGACCCAGACGAGTTCGCCGCCGGGATCCGGTCGGTGTTCGCCGGCGACCTCCCGGTTCCCGAAGGGGGATCGGGGGGCGACGACGCCCTCGACCGGCTCTCGACGGCGATCGGAACCGGCACCCGCGAGGACGGCCTCGGACTCCTGCTCGCGCTCCGTCGTGCGGTCGCGACCCCGGAGACGACGGCGGCGCTCTCCGCGTCCCTCGACGCAGCGGTCGGCAGCGACCCGGTCCGGGCGGCCCTCGCGGACACCGCCGAGGACCTGTCCGGGCGGCTGGGAGCGATCCGGTCGGCGTCGGCCGAGGGCGGCGACGAGTCCGACGCGAACTGGTGCCGGTTCGGGACTGGCATCCTCGCGGTCGACCGGGAGGACGCCCCCGCGGCGGTCGAGGACCTGGAGTCGGCCGTCGAGGGATTCGACGAACTCGACGACCGGGTGGCCGAAGGGGTCTGCCGGGTGGCCCTCGGGAGCGTCATCCTGATAGCGGGCGACGCGACCGAGGGGAAGGGACAGTACGACCTCGCGATCCACGCCTTCCGGCGGGCCGACCGCCCGCGCGCCGCGGCGGTCTGTAACGTCCAGTTCGGAGAGGACGCACTGGCCGCCGCCGAAATCGGGAAGGCGGAAGGGTACTTCGGGACGGCAGTCGAGGACTTCGAGGCCGCTGGCGACGACTGGGGCGTCGTCAGGTGTCGCGCGAGCCTCGGTGACGCGGCCCGCAGGCGCGCCGCCCTGGACGAGGCCGAGGACCACTACCGGGCGGCCCTCGAGGGCTTCGAGCGACTGGCCGACCCCCGGGGTGTCGGATCCCAGCTGATGGCACTGGGGACCGTCGCCAGGCGACTGGACGACCCGGAGACGGCCGTCGACCGGTTCGAGCGCGCGATAGAGTCGTTCAAGCGGGTCGGTGCGGGCCAGTCGGCGGCGGCGTGCCGGATGCACGTCGGGGAAGTCGCACAGGAGGAGGGCGACGCCGACCGCGCCCGCGAGGCCTTCGAGACCGCCCGGGAGTCGTTCCGGTCCCTCGACGACCGGGAGGGCCTCGCCACCGCCGACCACAACATCGGCCGGATCGCACAGGACCTCGGCGACTACGAGACGGCCAGGGAGCGCTTCGAGGCCGCCGCGGCGGCGTTCGGGGAGACGGGCGATCCCTACGCCTGGTCGCGGTCGACCGACCGACTCGGCCAGGTCGCCGAAGCGGAAGGGGACCTCGAAACCGCCCGAGAGCGCTACGAGGAGGCCGTCGACACCTTCCTGGGGATCGGAGCTATCCGCGACGGCCTGCCGGCGATGGACTCGCTGGTCGACGTCCTCCTGGAACTCGACGACAGCGAGGCCGCCCGGGAGCGGTGCGAGGACGCCGCCGAGGCGGCCGAGGAGGCCGGCCTCGACGAACAGGCCGGGCACTTCCGGTCGCGCCTGGGGCGGATCGGGACCGAGTGACGGCAGGCTTTTTGTCGCCGTCGTCCCAACAGTCGTCCATGAGCAACCGGGACCCCTACGACGACGAGGAACTCGCGGAGGCCGCCGCCGCCCTGGCGCGGGAACTCCGGGCCCACCGCGAGGAACTCGAACGGGAGCGACGGCGCGGGCCCCCCGAACCGCCCCGGGGACCGCTCGGCCTCCCCCGACCGCCGACGCCCCGCGAGGTGATGCGGTTCGCCGACGAGTTCGCCATCCCGACCATCATCGCCATCCTGGAGGCCAACATCAAGCTCCTGGAGGGCCTCCGGCAGGTGATCCGACTGGCGGACGCCGGCAGGGAGGTCCACGAGCGGGGCCGCCGGACCGGCGAGGCGACGGCCGACCGGGCCTCCGAACTCGGGCAGGCGACCCTCTCGCGGGTGGAAGACGCCCTCTCGGACCTGCGGACCGCCGTCGAGGACGGTGCCCTCCCGGAGGAACGCGACGGCGAGGGCCAGGAACTCCTGGAGGACGTCCGTGCGCTCCAGGACGAGATCGACCGACGGCTGTCGGACGCCCGCTCGCGGTCCGCACGAACCCGGCGCACGGGATCCGACCGTCGCCGGCGGGACGGCCGACCGGACAGGCGGGAACTCCCCGAGGACGGGAACGGCCGGCGGCGGACCGACCGGGACGGCCACCGGGGGACCGACCGCGGCGGGCACCGGGAGACCGAGGACAGTGCCGGGTCCCCCCGGGAGGAGCACCGGACCGGTCGAGACGAGCGGACCGACCGGGACCAGAGCACCCGCGAGGGCGAGAACCCGGACGAGGAGGACGTGGAGATAGACGTCGACGCCGAACTGGAGTCGCTCCGGGAGCGGTACCGCGACGACGACGGCGAGGACGACGAGTGAGAAAGCGAGTGTCCGGCGAGACAGTGCCTCAGACCGGTTCGAACCGGTAGCCGTCCCAGTCCTGGCTGTCGGGGTGGCGGATCCCCGCCCCCGGTTCGCGGAGTTCCTCGACGTGGACCGGTCGGACCTCGTCGCCGGTCTCCACGTCCTCGTCCGTCAGTTGTCCGAGCGCCCTGACCGACTCCCCGTCGACGTCGAACTCGACGATAGCGAGGGGGTTGGGCGACCGGACCCCGGGCGGGGTGGCGGTCGCCAGCGTCCAGGTGAGCACCGTCCCCGTCCCGCCGGCGATGTCGACCGTCTCCTCCTGTGGCTCCCCGCACTCGGGACAGCGGGGGTGGGTCGGGTAGGTGAGGTGCCCGTTGGGACACCGGCCGGCATCCAGGGTCATCGTGCGGCCTCCATGACGGTGGTGATGACGCAGTTCCCGAACCCGCCGACGTTACACGCGAGTCCCACTTCGGGGTCCTCGACCTGTCGGGGGCCGGCGGTGCCGGTCAACTGCCGGTGGATCTCGTAGGCCTGTGCGACGCCGCTGGCGCCGAGCGGGTGGCCCTTGGACTTGAGGCCGCCCGAGGTGTTGACGGGAAGGTCCCCGCCCATCTCGGTGCGGCCCTCCTCGACGGCCCGCCAGCCCTCGCCCTTCTCGAAGAAGCCGAGGTCCTCGCTCTGGAGCACCTCCAGGATGGTGAACATGTCGTGGAGTTCGGCCACGTCGACGTCCCCGGGGCCGCGGCCGGCCCGGTCGTAGGCGGTCGCCGAGGAGTCCCGGACCGCGCCCATGACGCTCGGGTTCTCCCGTTCGTGGACGACGTGGGTGTCCGTCGCCCCCCCGACGCCGGTCACCACCGAGTACTCGTCGGTGTACTCCTCGGCGCGGTCCGCGGGACAGAACAGGAGCGCCGCCGAGCCGTCGGTGATCGGACAGAAGTCGTACAGCCGGAGGGGGTCGGCGACGACGGGGGACTCCAGGACCGTCTCGACGTCTATCTCCTTGCGGAACTGGGCGTGTGGGTTGTCGACGCCGTGGCGGTGGTTCTTCACGGCAACCGTCGCGAGGGCCTCCCTGGGCGCGTCGTACGTTTCGAGGTAGTGGCGGGCGGTCAGGCCCGCGAACGACGGGAGGGTCACCCCGTGCTTGTACTCGACGGGGTGGGTGATGGAGGCGATGAGGTCGGTGGCCTCGGCCGTCGTCCGGTGGGTCATCTTCTCGCCGCCGACGAGCAGGGTCACGTCGCTGGTGCCGGAGGCGACCGACTGGCAGGCGGCCAGGACCCCCGCCCCGCCCGACGAGGACGTCTGGTCGACCCGCTGGCTGTAGGCCGGCATCACCCCCAGGTCGTGGGCGAGCACGTTCATCACGCCCGTCTGGCCCTCGAACTCGCCGCTGGCCATGTTCGAGACGTACAGGTGCTCTACCTCCCCGGGGGCGACGCCGGCGTCGTCGATGCACTCGCTCCCCGCCTCCGAGAGCAGGTCCGCGAGCCAGGCGTCGCGCTCCCCGAACTGGGTCATCGACGCCCCGATGATCGCAACCTCTTCCATGCCACGACCCAGGTCGGTTACGACTAAATAGGTGGTGCTGGCACGGTCGTGAATCTTTACTGTAAAATTACTGTAATCGGGGCGGATCGCCCGAGGGGCAAGCGCCCCGGCGGAGTGTCGTCCTACAGGTCCATGCCGCCGTTGATGTCGATGACCTCGCCCGTGACGTAGGAGGACTCCTCGCTGGCGAGGAACCGGACGACGCAGGCGATGTCCTCTATCTCGGCGAACCGGCCGAGGGGAATCTGGGCGACGATGTTCTCGCGGACGTCCTCGGGGACCGATTCGAGCATGTCCGTCTTGGTGAACCCGGGGGCGACGCAGTTGGCCGTCGACCCGCCGGGCGCCAGTTCCAGCGCGAGGGTCCGGGTGAACCCGAACATCCCCGACTTGGCCGCGGCGTAGTTGGCCTGGCCGAAGTTGCCCTGCTTGCCCACCACCGAGGAGATGTTGATCAGGCGGCCCTCCTCGGCGTTCCAGACGTCGTCGAAGAATATCTGGGTGGCGTTGAACGTCCCGCCGAGGTTCACCTCCAGCACCTGCGTCCACTCGTCGGGGGTCATGTTGACGAACCGGGTGTCGCGGTTGATCCCCGCGTTGTTGATCAGGACGTGTACCTGGCCGTACTCGTCGTTGACCTTCCGGCGCATCTCCTCCAGTGCGTCGCGGTCGGTCACGTCGGCCTGGACCGCCATCGCCGACCCCTCGCCCACCATCGACTCGATGCCCTCGACCGCCGCAAGCGCGGCGTCCTCGGAACTCCGGTAGTTGATGACCACGTTCGCACCGTGCTGAGCGAGGGTCTCGGCGATGCCGCGACCGATACCCCGTGCCGAACCGGTGATCACGCAGGTCCTGTCGTCCATGTTGGCCATGTCCGAACCGAACGGGAATGCGACCTTAAGCGTTCCCCCGGCAGGGGTCGACGGGGGCGGATCCGGGTGACGGTTGCAGCGAGGAGCGGATCCGGGTGACGGTTGCAGCGAGGAGCGGATCCGGGTGAAAGAGTTGGGGTGCTGGAACAGGGGGAACGGGGAGAAAACGACGATAGGATCGGGGAGCTCCCGGCCGAGACGCGGTCAGGCCAGGTCGCCGGCCTGGTCGATCCAGTCCTCGACCCGCGAGACGGGGAGGTCGGTCTCGGCACCCAGGTCGGCGGCGTCGGCCGCCGCGAGGTCGGCGACCGACTCGACCCCGACCTCGCGGAGGCGGTCGGCGTAGGCGTCGCCGACCCCCGAGACGTCGGTCAGGTCGGCCTCGTCACCGATCTCGATCTCGACCGCTTCGTCGTCGACGGCCTCGCTGTCCACCTGCGAGCGCTCCCGGAACCACTCAGAGACCTCCGGCCAGAGTTCGGCGTGGGACCGCGAGGAGACGGACATCCCGATGTGGCCGGTGGGGAACTCCAGGGTGTGGGTGTCGTCGCTCGCGATGACCTCGTTGAACGGCCGGGAGGCGTCCGGCGGGATCAGGTGGTCGTACTCGGCGATGATGTTGATCACCGGCATCGTGATCTCGTTCAGGTCGACGTGCTTCTCGTCGTCCTCGCCGAGGGAGAGTTCGTTGTCGTAGAGCTTGTTCCCCTGGTAGATGTCCTCCAGGAACTGGACGTACGTCTCGCCCGCGACGTCGATGCCGTCGTTGATCCACTTCTCCATGCGGGCGAAGTTCTCGACGAACTCCTCGTCGTCCATGTTTTCGAACAGGCGGACGTACTTGGTGAGGTTGTTCTCGACGGGGTCCATCAACGCGAAGCCCAGGTCGAGGAACTCCGAGGGGACGTTCCCGTAGGTGTCCCGGAAGTCGCGGGGCGAGTAGTACTCCCCGTCACCCCAGAGTTCGAGGACGCCGCCGGTATCGTCGAAGCAGAGGCCGGCGGCCATCAGGCCGAGGTTGCGGACCTTCTCGGGGAACAGGGCGGCGTACATCACCGACATGGTACCGCCCATGCAGTAGCCCAGGAGGTTGATCGAGTCCTGGCCGGAGCGCTCGCGGACGGCGTCGACGCAGTTGTCGATGTACCGCGAGACGTAGTCGTCCAGGGTCAGCGACGAATCCAGGGTCGAGGGCTCGCCCCAGTCGATCAGGTAGACGTCGAACCCCTCGTCCAGCAGCGTCCGCACGACCGACCGGTCGGGCTGGAGGTCGAGGATGTACGGCTTGTTGATCAGCGCGTAGACGACGAGGATCGGGACGTCGTGTTGCTCCTCGGTCCGGGACTCGTAGTGGTGCAGTTCGAGCTTGTTCTCCTCGTAGACCACCTCGCTGGGGGTGGTCCCCACCTCGACCTCCGCCATCGTCTCCGTGGCGTCCGGGGCCGCCGCGAGGTCGCTGACGTACTCGGCGGCGTCCTCCCAGGCCCGGCGCTGCAGGTCGAAGACGGTGGTGTAGGGGGTCATTCTTCGAGTTCCTCGAGGATCCGGTCGAGCTTGTTCTCGACGGCCTGCTGTCGGCGCTCCAGTTCGACGAGTCGGCTACCGATCTCCGTCACGTCGCCCTCGGTGGCGAACCCGAGCGTGTGGAGGGTGTTCTCGGCGACCTCGTCGGCGTCCTGCTGGATCTCCAGGGTCTGGGAGACGGTTTCGCCGGTGGCCGCAGCGAAGGCCGTCGTCGACATCGCCTCCTTGAACGCCTCGTTGGCGGCGTTGAGCCAGGTGTCGCGGAACTCCTCGACCTCGACCTCCTCGCCCTCCAGGGCGTCGTTGGCTCGCTCGACCATCTGCTGGGCGGCGTCCATCCAGACCTCGTACGCCTTCGCGTAGCCCTGGACGCCCTCCGCGGTTTCGCCGCCGGCCGACGCCTCGACGGTCTCGGACCAGGACTCGACGAACTCGGCCTGGGCCTCCATGTTCTGTTCCATCGCGTCGAGGAACTCCTCGTTCATCCGCTGTGCGAACTGGTTCCAGCTCTTCTCCATCTGGGTGGGGTTGTATGAATCGGTCATCGTTGGGGATAGGGACGGGCGCTACAAAAAAGCGGGTCGCCTACTGCCCCTCGACGGGGATGTTCTCGGCGGCCGCGTCGAAGTTCTCCTCGACCTGTTCGTGGCTCTCGAGGAACGCGTCGAACGAGGAGTCGACCGCTTCCAGGTAGGAGTCGGTCAGTTCCTCGTAGGCGACGTTGCTCTCCTCGACGGCGTCGCCCAGCGCCTCCCAGGCCTCGGCCTGGCTCTCCTCGAAGGCGTCGAACCCCTCGTCGAGGGCCGCGCGGATCTCCTCGAACTCGGCGGCGTCCTCGGGGACGACGTCCTCGACGGCGTCGATGTAGGCGTGGGTCGCCGAGCGGGAGAGCTCGACGTTGCGCTCCGCGAGGGTCCGCTGGCCCTCGACGCCCTCGGTGATGGCCTCGACGGCCGACTGCTGGGCATTGACGCCCTCGTGGAGGGCCTGGCGGTTCTGGTCGATCATCGTGCGCTGCAGCTCGAACAGGGGGGTGAATGCGTTAGTCATCGTTGTCTCTGTTGCGTTTGACGGGGACGATTACCGCCTGGACGATGTCGCCTTCCTCGATGTTCAGGGCCTCGCGCTCCGCGTCGGGGATCGATATCCGACCCCCGCTCTGGACGCGGGTCTTGAACGTCGCGGTGCCCATGTTCATCGGGCCGAAGGCCGACGAACCGGCGTTCCCGAGGAACTGCTCGAACAGCTCCTGCTGGGACTTCATCGCCTGCTCGCCGGCGTCCTGCATCTGCTGTGCGAACATGGCCGGCGGGAACGGCGTCGAATCGTCGTCCGTCATCACCCATCTCTACCCCCCCCTGAAGACTTAAGCGTTCCGATCAGCACCATCGAAAACCATTTGATGCCACAGTATGTATCATCGGGGTAGAGATGACCGGACCGGACCGAACGACCCCGGACGGCCCGTCGAACACCCCCTCCTCGGACGGACGGGGACACCTGACACTCGACCGGACCGTCACGGACGGAGGCCGGAGAAGTCTTAACCCCACCCCCGCTAGTGGTGTGTTGAACGATCACATGACGAACCACGCCGATCACATCACCGCGATGACCGACGCGTGGACGCGCCTGACCGGGAGCGTCCTCCGCGGCGCGATGGCCGCGAACACCGCCGCCCTGAGCGCGATGGAGACAGCGACCGAACCGAACGAGGGCGTAGGCCCCTCCGACGCTCAACCCGGCGTCGACTCGGTACTCTACGACGACGGGGACTGGCTCTCCCGACGGTCGGTCGAGACGCGCGACGAGATAACTGTCGGCGACAGCGCGGTCTTCGAGAAGACGCTCACCGAGGAGAACGTCCGCGCGTTCGCGGACGCGAGCGGCGACACCAACCGTCTCCACCTCGACGACGAGTTCGCGGAGGGCACCCGCTTCGGCGGTCGGATCGTCCACGGCACCCTCGTCTCGGGACTGATCAGCGCCGCCCTCGCGCGTCTCCCCGGCGTGACCATCTACCTCTCCCAGGACATGGAGTTCCGGGCACCCGTCTCCATCGGCGACCGGGTCCGGGCGACCGTCGAGGTCGTCGAGGACCTGGGCAACGACCAGTTCCGCCTCAAGACCCTCGTCACCGGCGAGGACGGCGACCGCACCCTCATCGACGGCGAGGCCGTCGTCATCATCGACGACGTCCCCGAGTAATCCCCGCGCCGACCGGTACGTCCTCCCGACGGCACTAGCCCACAGCCTCCTCCGTCCGATCCCCGGGCTCCGCCCGGCCGTCGCTCTCTGATCCGTCCCCTACGTGCACGCACGATGAAACGAGAGTCGTCCGTCAGTGACGTCCGCGCTACTGGCCGGCGTCAGGTCTCGCCCTCGTTCCCGTCCGCGTCGTCGTCCTCGACCGCCGGATCGTGTCCCTCGAACCACCCCTCCAGGGTCTCCAGGCGGTGGATCGCCCGGTCGGGGTCGCCGACGTTGTGGTGCTCGTTCTGGTAGATCACCAGTTTGGCGGGGACGCCCTGCTTGCGGACGCTGACGTAGAGTTGTTCGGCCTGGGTCGGGGGACACCGCCAGTCCTCCTCGCCGGCGGTCACCAGCAACGGGGTGTCGACGTTCCCGACGTCGGAGATGGACGAGATGTCCTCGTAGGTCTCGGGGTTCTCCCAGGGGAGGCCGAACTCCCACTCGTGCCAGAGGTGGTTGTCGTCGGTCCCGAACGTCGACGTGAAGTCGTAGATGCCGTGTTCGGCCGCCGCCGCGGTAAAGGGGTCCTCGGGCATCGTCACGACGTTGGCGGTGGTGATCCCGCCGTAGGAGAAGCCGGTGACGAACGACCGGTCGGGGTCGACCCAGCCGCGGTCTGCGAGTGCCTCCAGGCCGGTGACCACGTCGTCGGTTTCCAGGTCGCCACGGATCCCCTTCAGTCGTTCCGCGAACTCACGGCCGTAGGAGGTCGACCCGCGGTAGTTCGTCCGGTAGACGACGTAGCCCTGCCCCGCGAAGTAGGCGTGCCCGAACCGGAACTCGGGCGCGTCGTAGGACATCGGGCCCCCGTGGATGGACGCCACCACGGGCCGGGGGTCGTCCTCCTCGGGGTCGAAGTCGGGCGGGAGGTAGACGATGGCCTCTATCTCCACGCCGTCGGAGTTCTCCCAGGTCACACGGCGACACTCCGGGAGGTCGGCGTCGGCAAGCATCTCGTCGTTCAGCGCCGAGACCCGGTGCAGGCTCTCGGGGTCGTCGGCGTCGAGGTCGTCGACGTCGACCGTCCAGACGTCCTGGCCCGCCGTCGGGTCCGAGAGGACCGCGGCGACGGTGCCGCCGTCGGCGTCCGGGAACGCGAGGGTACGGTCGCGGGTCTGGGCCGGGAACGTCCGTTCGGGGTCGTCCCGGTCGGCCGGCGCCCGCACCAGCCGCGTGAGCCCCTCGTCGCCCACCGGCGCCATCACGGTGTCCTCGTCTATCCAGGACGGCGATCCGAGCAACGCGACCGTCCGGTCGAGCGACCCGGTCACCGACCAGTGCTCGGCGGCCCCGTCGCCCGTGCCGGGGTCGGCGACCCGGACCTCGGCGGGCTTGTACCAGTTCTCGGGATCCCCGGCGACGAACGCCAGGTGCTCGCCGTCCGGGCTCCAGTCGTAGCCGCTGGTCCGCTTGTCCGAGTCCGTCAGTTTCCGGAGGTCGTCGCCGTCCGGGTCGATGGTGTAGACGTCCATCACGCCGGAGTCGTCCGGGCGGTCGGTACGGTTCGACCCGAAGGCGATCCGGTCGTTCGGTCCCCATGCCGGCTGGAGGCCGAACAGCGGTTCGCGGGCGCCCTGGCCGTAGGCGTCGTCGAGGCGGTCGGCCTCCCCTGTCTCGACGTCGACGACGAACAGGTACGTCGTCACCTCGTCGAGCCACCCGACGCCGTTTGCCTTGTGCTGGAGGCGCTCTATCTCGATGGGGCCGTCGTCGCGTACCTGCTGGAGGTACTCCTCCTCCTCCTCGTCAGGGTCCCGGGCCGCCGCGACGACCCGGTCGCCCTCTGGGCCCCAGTCGAACTGGCGGACGCCCTCGTCGAAGTCGGTGACCTGGATGGCGTCGCCGCCGAGTTCCATGTCGAAGGCCCACACCTGCGGCTTCGGTCCCTCATCGCCGCCGGGTGCGCCGCCCTCGTCCTCGTCGTCCTCGTCAGCCTCGTCCTCGTCGTCCTCCGCTTCCTCACCCCCGGATCCCTCCTCCGCGTCGGCCTCGTCCTCGGCGTCCTCCGCTTCCTCGCCCCCGGATCCCTCCTCCGCGTCGGCCTCGTCCTCGGCGTTCTCCGCTTCCTCGCCCCCGGATCCCTCCTCCGCGTCGGCCTCGTCCTCGTCTTCGTCCTCCTCGTCCTCGTCGCGGCCGACCTTCCTGGCGACGTCCTCGTCGCGGGCGGCGACGAACGCCAGGCGCGCCCCGTCGGGCGACCACTTCGGCTGGCCGGCGTCCGAGGCCCGCGTCAGCCGGTGGGGGTCCCGCGAACCGTCGGTCGGGGCGACGAACAGCGAGGATCGTCGCCGGTCCTCGTCGGGGTCCGATTCCATCGCGACGAAGGCGACTGTCTCGCCGTCGGGCGAGACCGCCACCTGCGACGGGATCGACAGGTCGTAGAAGTCGTCAGTCTCCAGTTCTGCCATACCCTCGGCTACGGCCCCTGGCCCTTGTGTCTACCGCCATCGGCAGACGCCCGCGGCGTCGGTGGAAGACAGGGAGAGGACGACCGCCCGGTCACCGAGACCACCCGCTTTTTGCGCCCGCGGGGACTACTCCCGGCGATGGCGATGGACGGAGCCGAGTTCGAGGCCCCGGCGATGGAGGAACCCGAGTTCGAGGAGCGCGGCCGTCCGCGGATCCAGCCCGGCTACCGGGCGGTCCCGGCGTTCGCCGCGGTCGGGGCGGCCGTGATGGCGGGGCTGGCCCTCCTGACTGGGTCGGTCGGCGTCGCCGCCATCGCCCTCCTCATCGCGGTCGTCGCCGCCGCGACCGGCCTGCCCGTCCTCCGGGCCCGGACCGACACCGTCGTCGCCGACGGGAACCTCGTCCGGGGGGTCGCCCCCGAACGCCTCGGGGACGACCCGACCACCGTTCCACTGGACCGGATCACTGGCACCGAGGTGGTCGAGCGGCCACGGTCGCACCCGCCGACCGGTCCCGAGGGGGACCCACTTGACGGGTTCGGCGGCCCCCGACGGACGGGGTGGCCCGCCGGCCCGGCGACCCTCCCCGACCGGCCCGGCGTCCTGGTCGAACTGGACGACGGCCCCCGCCCGCGGTTCCCCGCCGTCCTTCCGGGGCCGGGGATCGCCGGTCCGTTGACGGTGGGCGAGGGACCGCCCGGATTCCTGCCCACCGACGACCCGGCGGGACTGGTCGAGGCCATCGAGGCCGGCGGGGGTGCCACGGATCGACAGGACCCCGCCGAGTCCACCGCCCCAGCCGAACCGGACGCGGGTGACGGCGAAACCGAGGCCGAGGACGGGTAGGGGGAGGACGGGTCGGGCGAGGATCGGGGGACGACACTATACTGTACAGTTACTGTAACGATTCCTCCGCCCGTTCGTGGGCGAGAGAGCGCCCGGCGAGAAGCGTGACCGTAGCTACGGACTCGGATCCGCGAACCCGGAGGAGTCCGGGATGTCAGGCCCCGGGGAGCAGGGAGGCGGCGGCGTCGACGGCCACCTCGGAGACGAACCCGAACGCGGGCAGGGCGAGCACCGTCAGGAGGGCGGCCGCGACCACCGCCGCGTAGAGGCCGAGGGGCTGGCGGGTGATCTCGAGGTCGTCGGCCGGGTCCTCGATCCACATCGCCTTGACCACGCGGGCGTAGTAGTACAGCGAGAGGGCGCTGTTGATGGCGCCGACGGCGGCGAGCCACCAGAACCCGGCGTTGACCGCGCCGAAGAACAGCACGAACTTCGACATGAACCCGCCGCCGATGGGCAGGCCGGCGAGACTGAACAGGCAGACGGTCATCGCGAGGCAGGCGACCGGTGCCCGGGTCGCGAGGCCGTTGTAGTCCTCGAAGGTGCGGCCGAGGCCCCAGTACTCGACCATCGCGACGAACAGGAACGCGCCGGTGTTCATGAACCCGTAGACGACGAGGTGCATCATGCTGGCCCCGAGGACGACGTCGGTGTTCGCACCCGACGCCGTGGGCGCGAGCGCCGCCAGGCCGATGAGCACGTAGCCGGCGTGGCCCACCGAGGAGTAGGCCAGCATCCGCTTGACCTCCTCCTGGGTGGCGGCGGCGAAGTTACCGACCGTCATCGTCACGATGGCCAGCACCTGGAACGCGAACACCCAGTCGATCCCCAGGGTCTCCAGCATCACCTCGGGCGGGAACGCGGTCACGAACACGCGGATGGCGAGCGCGAACCCCGCCGCCTTGGAGGCCGACGAGAGGAACGCCGAGATGGGAGCGGGCGATCCCTCGTAGGCCTCCGGCGCCCAGAAGTGGAACGGCACCGAGGCGGTCTTGAACGCGAACCCGCCGAGCACCATCAGGACGCCGACCCCCAGCGCGCCGTTCAGGCCGGCGTCGTCCACGCCCGAGAGCGCGGCGGCGACGGCGTCGAACCCGAGGGCGCCGGTGGTCCCGTAGACGAGGCTGATGCCATAGACCAGCACCGCCGAGGACAGCGCGCCGACCAGGAAGTACTTCAGCCCGGCCTCGACGCTGCCGCGGTTCTGCTTGAGGTAGGCGACGAGCGCGTACGACGGGAGACTGGAGAGCTCGAGGGCGATGAACGCCACCGCGAGGCTGTTGGCCGTCGCCATCAGCGCCATCCCGGTCGCCGCCAGCATCACCAGCGAGTAGTAAGCACCCTGGTAGGAGTGTTCCTCCAGGTAGTCGTAGCTGGCGATGGAGACGAGGGCGGCGACGCTCCCGACGACCACGAAGAACAGCAGGGCCATCGCGTCGACGGTGAGTTGTCCCTGGAACAGGAGGATCGGGCCGCCCTCGGTGGCACCGGAGTCCGGCGCGGGCGGGAACGCCGTCCCCGGCCCGGAGAGGATGAACCACCCCGAGACGGCGACGGCGGCAAGCGACCCGAGCGTGCTCAGCCCCGAGAGGACCGAGCGCCGCCGGGTGTCCGGGAAGAACGTGTCGACCAGCAACACGAGCATTCCGGTGAGCGCGAACAGCAACACCGGCGCCAGGGCCGTCCAGCGCGGGAGCGCCATCAGGCACCACCTCCCAGGGCGGCGCTGACCTCGCCACCCACCATCGGATTCACGGCGTCACGGATCATCTCGAAGGCCAGGTCGGGGGCGACCCCGAGGAGGACGACCAGCGCCAGCAGCGCCAGCAGCGGGAGCACGTCCTGGACGGGCGCCCGCCCGAGTTCGTAGTCGGTCTCCAGGCGGAACGGCCCGAACAGGGTCCGCTGCATGGCCCACAGCAGGTAGCCCGCGACGACGACGATGCCGAACATCGAGACGGCGGTGAACACCGGTGACGACGGCAGGTTCGGCGAGCCGAACGAGCCGACGAAGACGAAGAACTCGCCGGCGAACCCGCTCATCAGCGGCAGGCCCATGTAGGCGAAGGCGCCGGCGACGAACACGCCGACCGTGACCGGCATCCGGTCGGCCAGGCCGGACATGTCCTGGACCATCCGGGTGTGGGTCTGGTTGTAGATGACGCCGACGACCATGAACAGCAGCCCGGAGATGAGCCCGTGGCTCACCATCTGGAAGGTCGCCCCGCCGACGCCGTAGACGGTCAGGGCGATCAGTCCCAGGATGACGTAGCCCATCGACGAGACGGAGGAGTAGGCGACGATGCGCTTGAGGTCGGACTGGGCCAGCGCCAGCATCGCGCCGTAGATGACCGAGACCGCCGCGAACAGTCCGACCGCGACGGCGACGTTCGGGTCGCGGGCGACGTCGGCGAGCATCGTGAAGTTGAACCGGAGCATGGCGTAGGTCCCCATCTTCAGGAGCACGCCGGCCAGCAGCACCGACACCGGGGTCGGCGCCTCGACGTGGGCGTCGGGGAGCCAGGTGTGCCAGGGGACGACGGGCACCTTCACGCCGAACCCGAAGAACAGCGCGGCGAACACCAGGATCTTGAACGTCTCGACGTCAAGGCCGGGGACCGGCACGGCGTCGGCCTGGATTCCCGTCTCGCCCAGCGCCGCCGCGATGGCGGGCATGTCGAAGGTGTCGACGGCGTCGCCCAGGCCGAACACCAGCGCGACGAACGCGATGAACATCGCGAGGCTGGCGACGTTGGTGTAGACGAAGAACTTGATCGCGGCGTACTTCCGGCGGGGACCGCCCCAGACGCCGATGAGGACGTACATCGGGACCAGGACGCCCTCCCAGAAGACGAACCAGACGAAGAAGTCGAGCGCCGAGAAGACGCCGAGGAGCGCCGCCTCCATGAACAGCACCAGTCCGTAGAACTGCGACTGGCGCTCGTCGATGGGGGTCCAGGCGCTGAGGATGGCGAGCGACGTGAGCACGGTCGACAGCGCCACCAGCGGCATGCTGATGCCGTCCAGGCCGACGTGCCAGTTCAGCGCGTAGGCCTCACCCAGCGTGACCCACTGGAACTGTTCCTCGAATGCCAACTGGCCGCCCATCAGGGCGTTGCCCGACGCCTCGAAGGTGGCGAACATGTAGGTCGCGATCCCCAGGGGGACGAGGCTGGCCGCCAGGCCGACCTTCCCGGCGTACCGGTCCGGGACCATGAACGTGACCGCCGCGCCGACCAGGCAGGCGGCGATGAGGGCCTCGATCAGCACTAGAACCACCCCCCGAGCACGCCGACGGCGATGAGCAACACGATCAGCCCCGCCGTGATGAGGGCGGCGTAGTTGCTGACCACGCCCGTCTGGATCCGCCTGACGCGGGAGCCGGACAGGAGACTGACGCTACTGACGCCGTCGACGACGCCGTCGACGACGCCCTGGTCGAAGCGGTTCGCTAGCTGTGCCAGGGGCGCGGTGACGCCCTCGGCGAGCCAGACCTGGTACTCGTCCTGGTAGTAGTTGTCGTAGAGCACGGTCTTCATCGATCCGAGCCTGTCGGTGTGTTCGGTCGGGTCCGGTGCGTCGTAGAGGCGGTAGCCGGCGATTGCGCCGACGACCGCCAGCCCCAGCGAGAGGCCGGCCGAGAGCAGCGTCGTCACGAGTTCGCTCCCGACGTAGCCCGCGGTGTAGCCGGCGAACTCGTGGGTCAGGCTCTCGTCGGCCAGCGTGTAGTGTTCGGCGTTGACCCCCTCGATGCCGTGGGCGAGCCAGTCGTGCAACGCCTCCAGCGGGATCGGGCCGAGGTGACTCGCGCCCAGGAGCTTCACCACCGGCACCATGTTGAGGAACCCGGCGACGGTGGCCAGGACGCCGAGCACGACCAGCGGGAACTTGACGTTCCACCGGACCCCGTGGGGGTCCTCGGCGGCCTCGGTGCGGGCCTCGCCGTGGAAGGTGAGCGACACCATCCGGAAGGTGTAGAAGGCCGTCACTGGCACGGCCAGCAGTCCCATCGCGTAGGCCGCCAGCAGGAAGGGACTGGCACCCAGGCCGTGGACCAGCGCCTCGAACAGGACCTCGTCCTTCGACCAGAAGCCGGCGAAGGGGAAGATGCCCGCGAGCGCCAGCGACCCTGCGAGGAACGTCCAGTAAGTGACGGGCATCTTCTGCTTGAGGCCGCCCATCTTCCACATGTCCTCCTCGTGGTGCATCGCGATGATGACCGACCCGGCGCCGAGGAACAGCAGCGCCTTGAAGAACGCGTGGGTCATCAGGTGGAAGACCCCGGCGATGTAGCCGCCGGCTCCCAGCGCGAGCATCATGTACCCGTACTGCGAGATGGTCGAGTACGCGAGCACCTGCTTTATCTCGTCCTTGACGACGCCCATGGTGGCGGCGAACAGTGCCGTGAACCCGCCGACGAAGGCGATGATGGCCAGCGCCTGGGGCGACACCGCGTAGAACCCGTACATCCGGGCGACCAGGAAGACCCCGGCCGCGACCATCGTCGCGGCGTGGATGAGCGCCGACACCGGCGTCGGACCCTCCATCGCGTCGGGGAGCCAGGTGTGCAGCGGGAACTGGGCGGACTTGCCGACGACCCCGCCCAGGACCAGCAGGCCCAGGATCGTGAACCAGGTTTGCGGCGCGAAGCCGAACGTCGCCAGTTCGCCGGCGCCCATGCTTCCTTCGACGACCTCTTCGGCGACTACCGGGAACGACTCCGCGCCCGCGAACGCCAGGGGCGTCTCCGTGGCGCCCGCGAACGTGACCGCGACCCCGACGACGCCGACCAGGAAGAAGAAGTCGCCGAAGCGGGTCACGAGAAAGGCCTTCTTGGCCGCGCTCGGGGGTGCCGCCTCCCGGAACCAGAAGCCGATCAGCAGCCACGAGCAGAGGCCGACGAGTTCGAAGAACATGAACGCCTGCAGGAGGTTCGAGGCGTAGACGAACGCCAGCATCGAGAACGTGAACAGGCCGAGGCCGGCGTAGTACCGCGGGAGACCGACCTCCCCCTCGTCGTTCATGTAGCCGAGGCTGAACACGTGCACGAGGAAGGCGACCAGGCTGACGATGATCAACATCAGCGCCGACAGCGGGTCGATGAGGATACCGAAGGTCAACTCCAGTTCCGTGCCGGCACCCGCGCCGGCCCAGACCAGCAACTCCTCGTTGTGATGCTCGCCGCCGGCGACCTGCCGGACCGCCAGCAGCGACAGCAACAGGGAGCCGCCGGTGGCGGCGATGCCCGCGAAGGCACCCTTCTTCGGCATCCGCGACCCGACGGTCAGCGCGATGGCGAACGATACCAGCGGTAGCAGCGCAATCGCGGGGGCGTACTCGAAGCTCATGTTACCACCTCATCTCCCGTGCGAGGGTCACGTCCACGTCGCCGAAGTTCCGGTACAGCACCAGGATGATCCCGATGCCGATGGCGACCTCTGCGGCCGCCAGCGCCAGGACGAACAGGGCGAACACCTGCCCGGTGAGGTTGCCCCAGTACTGGCTGAACGCCACGAAGTTGATGTTCGCGGCGTTGAGCATCAGCTCGACCGACATCAGGAACATCAGGGCGTTGCGCCGGGTGAGGATCCCGAACAGTCCGACGCAGAACACCGCCGCGGAGAGCAGGAGGTAGTACTCGACGGGAACCGCCATCAGCGGTCACCTCCCTGCCCGTCGGCGGCGTCCGTCCCGGCCGCATCGGTCCCGGACTCGCCGTCGGCGTCCGACCCGCCTCCGTCGGTCGCGTCGGGGTCGGCCGCGTCGGATCCCCCGGTCACCGCCGCGTCCTCTGGCGTCCCGGTCTCCTCGGTCGCGTCGGGGGCCGCGTCGGCGGTGTCCGTCCCGCCGGCCGCGTCCGCGACGGTCCCGCCGTCCGCGCGGGGCTCCCGTTCGGTGCGGAGCGCGGTGACCAGCGACCCCTCGCTCTCGCGCTTGGCGAGGAAGACGCCGCCCTCCAGCGCCGCGTCGAGGACGATAGCGATCACGATGAAGGCAACCAGAAAGCCCTCGCCGTCGATTGTCGCGAGGTCGACGAGGTTGAACAGGAGATAGCCGATGTTCTCCGTGATGGACTCGCTCCCGGGGAAGCCCCGCGGGAACCCGTCGCGGCCGGTGAAGGGCGCGGTCCAGAAGACGTACGCGAGCACCGTGAACAACCCCACCGCGACCACGCCGGGGAGGAGTGACCGGCCCGTCTTGATGCTCGGACGGGTCGTCACGCTTGCACCCCCTCCCGTTCGGCTTCCCGATGACGGGTCAGCATCACGGCGAAGGTGATCAGGATCAACACCCCGCCGACGTACACGAGCACCTGCATCGCCGCAAGGAACTCCGCCTCCAGCAGGACGAAGTGGACGGCGACGCTGAACAGCGACACGCCCAGCAACAGCGCCGAGTGCCAGACGTCCTCCATCAGCACGACGCCCAGGCCACTCACGAGCGTTATCGCCGCGAACAGCCCGAACGCGATCAACTCGTATACCATTGTCCGTGAGTCGTCCCGGCCGGCGTTTCAAGATTACGAAAACCACCCGTTCGGGACTCCGGAACTCACCCGTTCCGAACGGGCGGACCGGCCCCGGTGTTCGGTGGCAGCACTCCGACGGGACCACCCGGGGGAACCGGACCCCGGTGGCGCGGTGGGTGGCAGGGCCAGTCCATGACGGAACGACGTGAAAAGCGTCCGCGAAAGCGATCCGCGACCGAGCGACCGGAAAAGCGTCCGCGAAAGCGATCCGCGACCGAGCGACCGGAAAAGCGTCCGCGAAAGCGATCCGCGGAAGCTACTGGTAGTCGACTTCGCCCTCGCCCTCGCCGATCCACGACCCGCGGTCGGGTTCGCGAACCTCGAGGGGGTCGATGTCGTTGTACCAGGGGACGTTCTTTTGTACTGCTCGCCGTTGCGCTGGTCGTCCATGACGATCTGGATGGTGTCGTTGGGACAGACCTTCTCGCACTGGCGACACCAGATGCACCGCTCCTGGCTGAACTTGTGGATCCCCCGGAAGCGGGGGCTGACCTCGGGCGCCTCCTCCGGGTACTCGACGGTGAACGTCTTCCCGTCGAGGGCGTGTTTCATGGTCGTTGCCATCGACTTGAGCAGTCCGATCATTGGTGAACCTCCGTTGGGGTCGACGTCCGGCGGGTCGGTGCCATCACGCGATCACCCCGACGATGATGGCGGTGAGCACCAGGTTGGCGAAGCTCAGCACGAGCAGTCCCTTCCAGCCGATCTCCATCAACTGGTCGATCCTGACCCGGGGCATCGCCGAGCGGGCCCACTGGGTGAACAGGAACACCGCCCAGATCTTTATCACGAACCAGACGAACCCGGGCAGGACCGGACCGGCCGGGCCGCCCAGGAACAGCGTGGCGATGATCGCGCCCCCGAGGAAGATGTGGACGAACTCCCCGAGGTAGAACAGCACGAAGTAGACCGAGGAGTACTCGGTCTGGTAGCCGGCGACGATCTCGGTCGGTGCTTCCGGCGTGTCGAAGGGGTTGCGGCCCACCTCCGCGAGGTTCGCCACGACGAACAGCACGAACGCGAACGGGTTGACGATGGCGAACCAGGAGGGGATCGGGACGCCGGCGAGGACGACCAGCGTCTCCCGCTGGACGGCGACGATTTCGCCCATCCGGAGCGACCCGGCGAAGATGACCACCGAGACGCCGGTCACCACGAGGGGGATCTCGTAGGCGACGTTCTGGGCGACCGCCCGGAGCCCACCCAGGAGCGAGTACTTGTTGTTCGAGGCGTAGCCGGCCATCACCAGGCCGACCGAGGCCAGCGAGGCCGTCGCGAACACGTAGGCCAGACCGACCTCGGGGTCGGCCAGGTGGATCCCGTTGCCCATCGGGATGACCGCGAACCCGAGCAGGGCGGAGCCGGCGACCACGAGCGGTGCCAGGTCCCAGGCCGGCCGGTCGACGTTCTCCGGGACGATGAGCTCCTTCGAGAGCAGGCGGACCGCGTCGGCGACGATGATCAGCAGCCCGAACGGCCCGACCCGGTTGACCGCGATCCGGTCGGTGAAGGCGGCGGTGATCTTCCGCTTGGCCCACGGGCCGGCGACGCCGGTCATCGCCAGCATCACGTTGCCGACGATGAACGCGCCGATGAGCGCCGCCAGGATCTGCCCGGCGAACCCGTATGCGTCCAGGCCCAGCGTCCGGGCGATGGTCTCGGGCAGGAGGGTGACGTCCTCCTGGAGCGGTGTGGCGGCCATCACCGGTCCACCTCCCCGAGCACGATGTCGAGGCTCCCGAGCGCCGCGACCAGGTCGGCGATGTACTCGCCCTCGGCCATCTCCGAGAGCGTCTGGAGGTTCGAGAAGCAGGGGCTCCGGATCTTGAACCGGGCGGGCGTGTCGGTGCCGTCCGAGCGGATGTAGATCCCGAGTTCGCCCTTGGCGGCCTCGACGGCCCGGTAGGTCTCGGTGTCGGGGTCGGGCTTCAGCGTCCGGGGCACGTTGGCCTGGATCTCCCGGTCGTCCTCGGGCCAGTCCTCCAGCAGGTCGAGACACTGCTCGATTATCTTCGCGCTCTCCTCGACCTCCCGGAGGCGGACGAGGACTCGCGCGTAGTTGTCACAGCCGTCCTGGGTGATCACGTCCCAGTCGAGTTCGTCGTAGTAGCCGTAGGGGTCGTCCCGCCGGAGGTCGACGTCGATGCCCGAGCCCCGGGCGACGGGGCCGGTCGCGCCGTAGGACTTGGCCGTCTCCGGGGGCAGGATGCCGGTGTCGACACACCGGAGCTGGAATATCTCGTTGGTGGTCAGCAGGTCGTGGAACTCCTGGGTGGCCTGGGGCAGGCCGTCGAGGAAGTCCCGGGCGCGCTCGAAGAACTCGTCGCGGGGTTCGGGGATGTCCCAGACGACCCCGCCGAGCCGGAAGTAGTTGAACATCATCCGCTGGCCGGTCAGGTCCTCCAGGACCTTCTGGGCCTTCTCGCGCTCCCGGATCGCGTACATGAAGATGGCGGTGAAGTCGCCGTAGACGTCCAGGGCGAAGGTGCCGACCGCGAGCATGTGGGAGGCGATCCGGCACAGTTCCGCGCTCATCGTGCGGATCACCTGGGCGTAGTCGGGCACCTCGATGTCCGCCAGGTCCTCCGCCGCCCGGGCGTAGGCCCACTCGTTGAGCAGGCCGGCCGAAATGTAGTCCCACCGGTCGGGGTAGGGCATGATCTGGTGGCGGTAGGTCCCCTGCTGGCACATCTGCTCCTCGCACCGGTGGAGGTAGCCGATGTCCGGGTCGACGTCGGCGACCTGCTCGCCGTCCAGGGTCGTCTTGAGGTGGAGCACCCCGTGGGTCGCCGGGTGGTGGGGACCGATGTTGAGGAACATCGTGTCCGACTCCGAGTCCTTGTGGTCCTCCTCGAGGGGATTGGCGTGCTCCTGGAGGGTGACGACCTGTGGGCGGTCCTGGTCGTAGTCCTTCGAGAGCGGGTGACCCTGCCAGGTCTCGGGCAGGAGGATCCGCCGCAGGTCCGGGTGGTCGTCGTACTCGATGCCCACCAGGTCGTAAGCCTCCCGTTCGTGCCAGTCGGCGGTGCGGTAGACCGGTTCCGCCGACTCGCTCCGGGGGTCGGCCTTGTCGGTGGGCACGACCACGGAGACCTCCTGGGTCGGGTCGTCGTACTTCTTGAGGTGGTAGATGGACTCGAAGCGGTCGTCGTACTCCTGGGCCGTGACACACGAGCAGTGGTCGAAGCCGGCCTCGTCCCGGAGGGTGAACAGCGTCTCCTGGACGTCGTCCGGGTGGACCTCGAAGGCGGCGTCCGCGTTCAGGTGCTCGTCGCGGCGGCGGACCAGGTCGCCCAGCAGTTCCGCCAGGCGGTCCGCCTCGACGCCCTCGGTCACCGGCAGGGTCTCGGTCGCGCCGGCGTCGGCGCCCGCGGTCCGGTCGGGGTCCGCGCTCATGGCGAATCAGCCCAGTTGTACCGCATCACGAGGGTCTCCTCGTCTATCTCCTCTGCGAGCTGTTCGACGACCTCGTCCCGGTCGAGTTCGGAGAACTGCTCCAGTGCCGGGGACGTGGATGTCCACCGGGATGACCTCCTCGGCGCCCTTGACGACGTTGTACCCCTCCTGGAACGGGCCGCCGGAGATGGTACACGAGCCCATCCCGATGACGAACTTGGGCTCGGGCATCTGGTCGTAGACCCGCTTCATCCGCGGGGCGAACTTGGAAACGATCGTCCCGGGGACGATGATGACGTCCGCCTGCCGGGGCGAGGCGCGGGGGACGCCGGCACCGAAGCGGTCCAGGTCGTGCTTGACCGCGTAGGTGTGCATCATCTCGATGCTGCAGCAGGCGATGCCGAACTGCAGCATGAACATCGACGAGCCCCGCACCCAGTTCATGAACTTGTCGAACTTCGTCAGTATGAACGGCGAGGAGCCGAAGGCCTCCCGGAGCTTCGAATTGAACCGGTCGTCCAGGCCCTCGCCCATCCGTGCGTCGCGGGTCGTCGTCGAAGCGTCGGTCGTGGGGGTGTCCTTGCTACTCATGTGGTATCACCGCCGTCCGGCCATGTCGCCGGCTTCGCGTTCCGCCCGGGGACTGCGGGCCCACTCCACGGCACCCTTGCGCCAGGCCCACACCAGGGCGACGACGAGGATCCCGATGAACGCCAGCATCGGTGCCAGTACCTGGGTCAGGCTCGCACCCGCGTCCAGTGCCGAGCGGTAGATGACCGTCCAGGGGAAGATCAGCACCGTCTCGACGTCGAAGACGACGAACAGCAACGCGACCATGTAGTACTGGATGTTGAACCGGATCCTGGTCGTTCCGGTCGGGACCTCGCCGCTCTCGTAGGTGGCACGCTTGTCGCGTTCGGGGACGCTCGGCCGCAGCAGCCAGGAAACGAGCATCATCCCCATCGGAATCAGCACTGCGATGACCGCGAGCGCCCCGATCGCCAGCCAGTGTGATACGTGACTCATGCGGTGTCCCGTATCGCGTGGCTACAGAGTGCTCGCACATAAGGTCCGTGATTCGGGGTAGGCGGGACCCTCGCCACGGCGGCAGGACCGGCCCCCACCACCGACGACCCCAGCCTGTCAGAAGTCGGTGATCTCCGGGATCGGCAGTCGTCGAGCCTCGGGTCAGAAGTCGGTGACCTTCGACTGGATCCGGCCGTCGTCGACGCCGTCGGGGGCATCGTCGCTGAAGTACCGGGCCAGTTCGTCCGGCCGGACCTGGTCGCTCCGGTGGAGGAACGCGACTTCGGTGAGCGAGAGCGTCTCGCCCCGCTCCAGTTTCGACCGCAACTGGTCGACGCCCAGGGTCTGGAAGGTGAGGTCGAACTCCACGGTCGCCGCACGGTCGTCCGTCGCCTCGGCGACGTTCACCGCCTCGCGCAGGACCGTCTCGAAGTCCAGTTCCGTGTCGCCGACGGCCAGGTAGCAGAAGGCAAGCATCGACACCAGGGCGTCGAAGCCCTCGACTCCCTCCCCCTCGTCGAACCGCTTGCCGAAGACGAGTTCGCGGTCCCCCTCGGGGAGACACTCGACGAGCAACTCGAAGTCCAGCACCGACTGCTCCACACGGTCGCGGATCCTGGCCCGGGCGTTCCGCTCGGACTGGACGCTCCCGTACTCCCGGTCTCCCCGCAGGTAGGCCCTGTCGGCCGGGCTCAGGATCCCGCGGCCGCGGTCCTCGCTCACGTCGAACCACCTCGGTCCCCGGACCACGTCACCTGACCTCGGTCCTCGGACCACGTCACCTGATCTCTATCCTCGGACCGCCTCACCCGACCTCGGTCCCCGGACCACGTCACCTGACCTCGGTCCCGGGACCGCCTCACCCGACCTCGGTCCCGGGAGTCCGTAACGTCGCCTCGATCTCCGGACGCTGTCAGACCGATCACACCACAGATCATAATCTGTTATCGAGTATCTGCTAAATACCTGTATATATAAATAACTTATTTTCGCTTATCTACCGGATCCCTTCGAAAAAGACTTAATGGGCCGTGGGCGGTTGGCGTCACCATGAGCGAGGAGCGAGATACGGACTCGATGCGAACCGACGGGGGGACGGACGGAACGGACACCGCACTCCACGCCGTCGTCGCCGCCGATCGCCTGGGGACGGCGCTCTCGGCGGTCGACGCCCTCTTCGAGGAGTGTCACCTCACCTTCGACGGGGAGGGGATCAGGATGCGGGCGATGGACCCCGCGACGGTGGCGATGGTCGACCTCTCCATCCGCGACGGGGCCTTCGAGTCCTACGAGGCGACCGATGGCCACGTCGGGGTCGCGGTCGACAGGCTACACGAGGTGGTCGCGGTGGCCGGGGCCGACGACCTCGTCCGGTTGGGTCTGGACCCCGAACGCCGGCGGCTCCGGGTCGCCATCGGCGAACTGGAGTACTCGCTGGCGCTGATTGATCCATCCGCAGTGCGATCGCCAGGGGAGATGGACGGGGTCGAGTTCGCGGCAGAACTCGTGGCCCAGGCCGAGACGCTCGACCGCTCGGTGCGGGCCGCGAACATGGTGTCCGACCACGTCGCCCTCGGGACCGACGGCGAGGGGTTCTACGTCGAGGCCGAGGGCGACACCGACGACGTGGTCCTCGAACGGAGCGGCGACGACCTCCCGGCGTTCGACGCCGGAGAGACCCACTCCCTGTTCTCGCTGGACTACCTGACGGCCATCGACCGGGCAGTACCCCGCGACCGGGAGGTGACTCTGCGACTCGGAACCGAGCAACCCCTGGGGATCGAGTTCGAGTTCGCCGACGGTGCCGCCACCGCGGAGTACCTGGTCGCACCCCGGATCGCGGCGCGGTGACGGGTCGGATCCCGGATCGCGGCGCGGTAATGGGGCGAATCCCGGATCGCGGCGCGGTAATGGGGCGAATCCCGGATCGCGGCGCGGTAATGGGGCGAATCCCGGATCGCGGCGCGGTGACGGGGCGGATTCCAACCGGGTGGGAGTCCGGATCCCGGTCCGACGAAGGGACGATACCTACTCCGGGAGTGCCGTCGTGTCGACGAACACCACCACGTCCTCGCCGTAGAGCTTGAACCGGTGCTGGCGGGCCTCGTACCGGGCGGGCAGGTTGGTCCGGACCTCCTCGCGGTCCCAGGCGTAGGCCACCACCACGGGCGGCGGGTCCTGGAGCGCCTCCGCCGGGTCGGCGTCGGGGTGAGAACTGTCGACGGTCGCGTCGTGACGGGCCATGTACCAGGGGAGCGGGAGCCGGCTGTGCCAGTCCAGCACATCGGGCTTGTTGCAGGGATCGACCGGTTCGTGGACCGGCGGCTGGTTGGCACAGCGGTCGTCGTCCGGGACGTAGAAGTGGTTCTCCCCGCTCCCCGGGTTGGTGCTCCCGTAGTAGAGTACGTCCACCCCCTCGTTCGCCCGGGCGATCCGTCCCACGTCGCCCATCGTCTCCTTCAGCCCGTTACCCGGCTGGGCCCACTGGAGGACGCCCTGGTTGCGCTCGTTCGGCTCCCCCCGGATATCGGAGAGGGTCCGCTCGTAGGTGTCCGACCCCAGGTAGGCGACGTCGACGGCCGTGATCCCTGCCGGCAGCGCCACGAGGAGCAGGAAGACGGCCACGGCGACCGCGAGAACGTCGTCGCCCTCGTCGAGGGCCGCCCGGCCCCGGTCGTAGACCGTCCCCAGGCCGACCGCCGCCGGGATGGCAAGCGGTGCCACCGCGTGGACGGCGATCCACGGTGCCCAGATGTCCGTCCCGTAGGGGTAGCCCACGACGCCGACGATACCCCAGTAGAACGCGAGCGCCACGACGTCCCGGGGCCCCTCGCTGGACCACCGGTCGACGGCGAACCCGACCACCGAGAAGACCGAGACCACCCCGGCGGTCGCCTGCATGGTGTCCAGGAAGTTCCAGAACCGGCGGGGGTAGACCGATAGGTCCCGCTCGGAGCCGATCCAGGTGCCGTAGAGCTCCTGCCAGCCCCCCACGAGCGCCTCCTCGACGACGGCGGGGAACATCGTCGGATCGGCGAACGCCATCCAGAGGCCGACACCGTCGCCCCCGTAGCCGCCACCCCGCGGGGCGAAGAAGAACACGAGGACGACGAGGAACTCCGCGACTGCGAGGACGACCGGGAGCCACCACACCCTGGCGGTCCGGGCCAGCCCCCGGGCGTACCGCTCCAGTATCGGGACCCAGGGGGTGTCGAGCACCGACCGATCGCCACCGTCGGCCCGGAGGCCGGGGAGCGCGGACCCGCCGGAGAACAGTCGGTGGTCGAGCAACAGGCCGAGCGCCCCCAGCCAGCAGACGACGTAGACGATGGCGTTCTCCTTGGCGGTGAAGGCGAAGCCGAACGACGCCGTCGCCGCGTAGAGGTAGACCGGGCGCCGCGTGTCCACGGCGCGGACGAAGAGGCCCAGCGCGAACACCATGAACCCGGCCACCAGCACGTCGTTGCGCATGAACCGGGAGTAGTAGAGGAGGAGGGGGTTCCCGGCGAACACGACCGCGAGGGCGACCATCTCGGCGGGGCGCAACCGGTCGCGCAACAGCCAGGCCGTCAGCGGCAACAGCCCACCCACCAGCGCCACCGGCAACCGCGCGACGAAGTCGCTCGGCCCGAAGACGGTGAACAGCCACTTGTCGACGTGGAAGAGGAAGGGGCCGTGGACGATGGCGCGGTACTCGAAGACCCCCGACTCCGCGTAGCGGACGACCCAGTAGGCCACCCGGCCCTCGTCCCAGTGGGCGGTCCGGTCCCCCAGCAACAGCAGTCGGGCCGCGATGGAGACGACGGTGACCGCCAGAATCGCCCGGAACGTCCGGGAGTTCCTCGCCGCGTCGCGGATCCCCCGGACGTACGCCCGGGCACCGGAGAGTCGCGGGAGCGGATCCACGCCCCTCGACGGTGCGGCAGTCTCCCGGTCCTCCTCGTCGAGGACCTCTTCGCCGGGTGTCCCCTCCGGGTCCGCCTCGCCTGGCGTTCCCTCCGGGTCCGCCTCGCCTGGCGTTCCCTCCGGGTCCGCCTCGCCTGGCGTTCCTTCCGGGTCCGCCTCGCCTGGCGTTCCTTCCGGATTCGCCTCGCCTGCCGTTCCCTCCGGATCGGCCTCGCCCGACGTCCCCCCCGGGTCGGAGCCCCCGGCATCCGTCCCGCTGACCGGACCGGGTCCACCGTCGGCCGACCCCGCGTCGGGGCGGTACCCGCTCCCGTCCGTCCCCGCTCCCCCCGTCTCCGGTGGCTCACCGGACCCGTCGCCGTGGTCCCCGTCCCGGTCGGTCGGGTCCTCGGAGCGGTCGGCCCCGGGAGCGTCCTCGCTCATCGTCGGACCGGGAGTTCCGCGTGGGGTAAACTCTTTTTCTTTACCGGTCGGTCCTCGCCGGTCGGGATCGGCGGGCCAGTTTACGGTAAGTTTACTGTAACTGTTTCCCTGGGGAGTCGACGCTCCGGGAGGAGTTGGATCGGGGGATCCGACCGTCGCTAGCCCCGCCCGTGGCCGGACCCGCGAGAACGGTAGGCATTTGGTGGCCCGCCGGCATCCGGACGTATGGTCACGCTCGGACTGGTAGTCGCCGAGTACCACCGCGCGATTACCGAACGGATGGAGGAGGCGGCCCGGGAGGCCGCCGAGGAACACGACGCCGACGTCGCCGACACCCTGCACGTCCCCGGGGCCTACGACACGCCGCTCGCGGCCGACCGCCTCGCCCGGCGGCCCGGGGTCGACGCGGTGGCGGCACTCGGGTGCATCGTCGAGGGGGAGACGGACCACGACCAGGTCATCGGCCACGCCGCGAGCCAGGGGCTAACCGACGTGTCCCTCCGGCGGGACACCCCGGTGACCCTGGGCATCACGGGCCCGGGGATGACCGCCGACGAGGCGCGCGCGCGAATCGATTACGCGGAGAGCGCCGTCGAGAGCGCCGTCGAACTCGCGGAGGGGGCCTGAGATGCGGGAGTTCGCACAGCGCGTCGAGCGGGTGGAACCGAGCGCGACGCTCGCAGTCTCGAACAAGGCGGCGGCGCTGGAGGCCGAGGGTGCCGACGTGGTCGACCTGAGCGTCGGCGAACCCGACTTCCCGACGCCGGCCCCGGTCGTCGAGGCCGGCAAGGCCGCGCTGGACGCCGGCCACACCGGCTACGCACCGAGCCAGGGGATCCGTGCGCTCCGGGAGGCCATCTCCGACGACCTGGCACGCCGGAACGTCGAGCACGGGGCCGAGGAGATACTCGTCACCCCCGGCGCGAAGATGGCGCTATACGAGGCGATCCAGGCGCTGATCGACGAGGGCGACGAGGTCGTCCTGCTGGACCCGGCGTGGGTCTCCTACGAGGCGATGGTGAAGCTCGCGGGCGGCTCCATCGTCCGCGTCGACACCGCGCGACACGACTTCCGGTTGCGGCCGGCACTGCACGACCTGGAGGCCGTCGTCTCCGACCGCACCCAGCTACTCGTCGTCAACTCCCCGAGCAACCCCACGGGCGCCGTCTACTCGGACCACGCCCTGGCCGGGGTGCGGGACCTGGCGGTCGAACACGACTTCGACGTGATCAGCGACGAGATATACGGGTCGATCACCTACGGCGAAGAGCCCCTGAGCCTCGGGTCGCTCGACGGGATGACCGACCGGACGGTCACCGTCGACGGCTTCTCGAAGGCCTACTCCATGACCGGCTGGCGCCTCGGCTACCTGGCCGGCCCGGAGGAGGTCGTGAGCCAGGCCACCAAGGTCCAGTCACACTCGACGACCTGCGCGGCCAACTTCGTCCAGCACGCCGGCGTCGCGGCCCTGGAGGCCGCGGACGACGCCGTCGAGGAGATGGTCGACGCCTTCGAGTCCCGCCGGGACCTGCTGGTCGACCTGCTGGCCGACGAGGGCGTCGACGTGCCCACTCCGGACGGGGCCTTCTACCTGTTCCTGCCCGTCGACGAGGACGACGAGTCGTGGTGCATGGACGCCATCGAGGATGCCCACGTCGCGGCGGTCCCGGGCCGGGCCTTCGGCTCCCCCGGCTACGCCCGCCTCTCCTACGCCAACTCCGAGGACCGGATCCGCGAGGCCGTCGAGCGCCTGGCCGACGAGGGGTTCCTCTAGGGGCCCCCGGTTCGGCTCCCTGTCTCCGCAAGGAGCGAGTCCGCCCCGATCGCTCCCCGCCGTCCCTCGTGTGCACCCCTCGTCCTCGCCAGGAGGATTCCGACTTCCATCGGGCGATCTCCCGTGACCAGTACGGAGCTAAGTGTGACGAAAGTGAAATTACCAGTGCGTGCTCGATCCGTGCGTCGAACGAAAAGGGTTCGCTCGATCGGACTCCCCGGCCGGACTCACTCGGCGGACGTGCCGCCGTCGCCCTCCCCCGGCGGGTTCTCCAGGCCGAGTTCGGGTTCGGCCGACCGGAGGTGGGTCAGCACCGCCTCGTGGAGGGGGCCGTTCGTCCCGAGGAGTTCGGTCCGTTCGTCGTCCCTGTCGAGGCGGAGTTCGTAGGGTTCGCCCAGCGAGTCGGTGATCCGTGCCCCCGCAGTGCGGGCGATGACGAGGCCGGCGGCGACGTCCCAGGGGTAGGTGTCGTACTCCCAGACTGCGTCGGCCGACCCGGACGCGAGGTAACAGAGGTTGAGCGCGGCCGACCCGAGGCGGCGCACCCCGCGGGTCGCCTGGTAGAACCGGACCAGGAAGGAGCCGTCCGGGTCGTACCCCGACAGCAGCATGCTCACGTCGAGGCTCTCGCGGTCGGTGGTGGAGATGCGGGTGTCGCTCTCGTAGGCCTCTCGACCCTCGATGGCGGAGAACATCTCCCGTGGTTCCGGTGCGTAGACGACGCCCATCACCGGCCGCTCGCCCTCCAGGAGGGCGATGGACACCGAGTAGTTGGGGTTGCCGTGGGCGAAGTTGCCGCTCCCGTCGAGGGGGTCGATCAGCCAGGTGTACTCCGAGCCGTGGTCGCGCTTGACCCCTTCCTCCGTGCGGACGTCGTGGTCCGGGAACTCGTTCTCTATGACCGTCGTGATGATGCGCTCGGCCCGGTAGTCGGCCTCGGTGATGACGTCCGACTTGTCGGACTTGAACTCGACGTCCTCGACCCGGCCGTGGAGGTCCCGGAGGGGTTCGCCGACGCTCTCGGCGGCCTCGATGGCGACCCGGCGGGCGTGTTCGAGGAAGTCCGGGTCCGGGTCTTCCTCGGCGACACGGTCGACCGGGCCGACGTCGGCGTGGTCCTCCCGGATCCCCCACCCGAGTTTCTCGGCCATCGAGGCGAAGAACTCGTCGTCGTAGCTGGTCCGGACCAGTTCCGCGAACTCGTCGGCCCCGGTGATCCGGACCACGTCGCCGGCCTCCAGGCGCCGGTGGACGCGCCCGCCGTCGACGAGGAGGTCCGTCTCGCCGTCCAGCACCACGGCGATGTCCGTCTCGGCGCCGACGACGACCGGACGGGCGCCCATCCGGTGGGTCGCCAGCGGGACGACCTGGAGCGTGAAGTCGTCCTCGGGGTAGTGGATCGGTCCGCCCGCGGACAGCGAGATGCCGGTCGACCCCGTCGGCGTCGAGACGATGAGCCCGCTCCCGTCGTACCGGCCCACGTACTCCCCGTCGACGTAGGCGTGCATCCGGGTTATCTTCCGCCCGGTCGGGTCCTCCGGGGGGACCGTCTCCAGGATGACGTCGTTGATGCCCACCTCGCCGTCGACCCCGGGGGCGTCGACCCGGAACTGCTGGCGCTGGGCGACGGCCGCCCGGCCCCTGAGGACCTCCGTGAGGGCGTCGCCCATGTCGTCGGGCCCGACCCGGGTCAGGAAGGCCAGCGTCCCCGTGTTGATCCCCAGCACCGGCGTCCCACGGGGCGCGAACGCGCGGACCCCCTCCAGGAAGGTGCCGTCGCCGCCGATGGCGACACCGAGCGTCGTCACCGACGGGTCGTGGATCCCGTCCTCGTCCGCGCCGACCGGGACCGAGTCGAACGACAGGTCCCGTTCCGTCGCCCACGCCGCGAGGTCGTCGCGGACCCCCTCGCTGTCGGGGCTGACCATCGCGACGATCCGTTCGGTGGTCGAGAGCGTTCGACCGTGCATTTTGGTACCGATTGGCACGGACACACTTCACCCTTCGCCAGCCGGTAAGGGAGAGGGTGATCCGTGGTCCCGGAGCGACGACCCGCCGGGGACGGAGCGGCGATACGAACGGCCCGCCGGGGTCGTGCCCGGTGGCGATCCGGACCCCCGCCAGGGACCGCCGACGACATTCTAAAGGTATTTTTACGATGGGGTGAAGGTATCGAATATGCCCAGACCGGACTACGTGATCACGAAGGCGGGGTACGACGAGGACCACGCCTACCTCCAGAAGGTCAAGCGGTGGGAGTACGACCCCGAGGAGGGGGAGGTGCGAGAGCCCGAGGAGATAGACCGCGACGAACTCATCGAGGCCGTCGAGAGCGAGGACGAGCACTACACCGCTCCACGGGACGGCGAGGGGAACCTCCGGTGGGGAGGGATGATCGAGGTCATGGAGATATCCGAGCACAAGTACGTCCGCAGCGACGGGAACCCCGTCCGGCAGGACAACCTCGGCGACATCGAGGAGTACCCCAGGGACTTCGACGACGAGGACGACGAGGAGTAGGCGAGGACCGCCACCGCACTCACCGCCCCGCGATCACCCGCTCGTATCGGTCGATGAGCCTGTCGGTCGTCGTCACGAGTCGTTCGACGGTCGCGCGCTTGTCCTCGAAGACCCCGTCCATCGTCGCGACGTAGCCGTGAAGTTCCGCGGTCACGGCCTCGCCCGAAACCCCGTCGAGGGTCGCCCGGAGGTCCCGGATCGCCTCCACGTCACCCTCCAGGTCTGCGACCTGGGCGTCGAGGTCGCGCTGGAGACTCGCGAGCAGTTCCGACAGCGACTCCGCCAGGTCCGCGGGCAGGTCCTCGCGGTCCACCGCCGCGAACTCCTCGTCGAGTTCCGCCAGCCGGTCCCGTCGCTCGCGCAGGGCCGCCAGCCACTCCGACAGTTCGCGCTCGTGGCGTTCGAGGAGTTCGTCCGGCGACACGTCCTCGGGCCCGTCGACGGTCATGGATCGTGGGATGGACGGCCTGCGTAATAGGTTCGATCCCCGGGGATCCGGCAAGGGACCGGTCGACGGCGGGAGTCAGCCCCCTGCTCGGCCAGGATCCCACCGGCCCGGATCAGTCCCCGCGTTCGGACAGGATCCCACCGGCCCGGATCAGTCCCCGCGTTCGGACAGGATCCGCTCGACGATGTCGTTGGTCGAGAGGAGTTCCCCCTCGAAGCGGGGTTCGCGGGCCGAGGCGCGTTCGACGGCGCAGTCTATCCCCCGGCGGTCGAGTTCCGCGCGGATGGCGTCGGGGTCGTGGTGCTGGTCGTGGCCCAGGGCGATCACTTCGGGTCGGATCCGCTCGATCGGGACGAAGATGTCCTCGGGGTGGCCGAGGACCGCCTCGTCGACCGGCCCTAGCCCTGCGACCATCTCCCGGCGCTGCCGGTCCGGCACCACCGGCGGGTCCTTGTGGGTGACGTTCGAGCGACGGGCGATGATCACCACGAGCCAGTCGCCCATCGCCGCGGCCTCCCGGAAGTAGTGGAGGTGGCCGGGGTGGAGGACGTCGAAGGTCCCCTGGGCGACCACCACCCGCGCGTCGGCGGTGGGGGGACCGTCGAGGTCTGCAGTCGGATCCCCGCCGTCTGGGACGGGGTGGTCCCCCAGGTCGTCACTGTCGTCCGGTGCCGTCGCCGTCCCCTCGTCTTTCTTCTCGGTCATCTGTCGATCTCGTCGTCGAGGTCGGCCTGCGTGAAGTGGAAGAAGTCCTCCGCGTCGGGGAGTTCCACGTCGATGACCTCCAGTTTTCGGGGCTGGCCGTCGCGGTCGAAGGCCTTCCAGTCCCGCCAGCCGTAGGGGTAGCCGGAGATGATGTGGACCTGGCCGGAGCCGAACGTCGCCAGGTCCTCGTCGCTCGGGCGAAGCACGCCGTTGGGGTGGGAGTGGACCGACCCCACCGACTTCCGGTCGTTGGGGATCATGTTGGTCTTGACCGTCGCGCTGACCGGGTTGGACTTCGTCCCCGGGATCACCAGGACGTCGGTCACGACCAGGCCCTTCTCCTCGATCCCCAGGTCCCTGGCGCGGGTTCCCCGCAACATCCCCATGTACTCGTCGGGGTGGGAGTCCTCGGAGGCCTCGAGGACGAACTCCAGGGTGTCGGCGGCGATGCCGATCACCTCGGTCGGGCGAAACAGCGACCCCAGCAGGCCCATACACCCGGCTGGGTGCTTCCCGGCGGTAAACGTTCCGAATGCGCGGGCGACATATGGGCACGAGGGCTGGACAGTATCCAGCCATGGTGTCTTGGGCAATAGACACATCGTAGGGAGCAGAAAGCATATATGAGCCGTTAAAAATTGTCAATATGGCTCTGCTAACTCGCAGACGATTCATCAACGGTAGCGTGCTCCTGATCGCGTTACTAGCGGGCTGTTCTTCAAGAACGCCCGGATCGACCCCGGACTCAACGACCCGATCGACGGACAAAAAGGAACCGGAGTGGCGAAGTTCGAACATCACGTTGGACGCCTCGGTCGTTCAGCAATCAACGGACAGCCACCCTACAACAGTCGAACTCGGAGTCACTAACGACCACGACGAGAGCGTGATCCTCGTCCCAGACGGGTCGGACGAAATGCTGTATCACATTCCACCGATGGAGGGATCGGCAGTAGACTTGGTCTTTGTCCCCGAGGAGGTCACGAGTGAGGTGATACCGGACGCCCCGATCGACGGCTGTTGGCGTCTCGACGCCGCCTCACCCGAAGAAGCGGCCAGCGAGGCGATCCGGATCCGTCCCTCCCCAATTCCCCGGGAACTGGGCCCTGACGAGCGATACGCGATCCGCCACGAGGTGTACCATCTGATCGACTCGACGACGTGTTTCCCCGACGGGGAGTACACCACCGAAAAGACCTTGCAGTTCACCGAGACCACGGAGACCGGGGTCGTCAATAGGGAGGGTCCGAAGTTCACCCTCAGATACACGCTCACGGCAGAGGACGACGGGTCGGTCTCGATCGACGTAAACCGACCGTAACGGGCGTAACTCGGGACGGGATCCGAGGGACAAATCCGGACCGGATGCTTGGACCGGGCACGTCGGGTAATGATCGACGCGCTTACGCCCCGCACCGCCGTAGCCGCGGGCAATGTACGACACCGTCGTCGTGGCGACCGACGGGTCCGAGAGCGTCGAGCGAGCGGTGACGGTCGCGACGGACTTCGCCGGGCGGTTCGAGGCCGACTGCCACGCCCTGTACGTGGTCGACACCCGCGTCTTCGCCGACGCCCCGCGAGACCTCCGGCCCGACCTGCGGGCCGCCGTCGAGGACCGGGGCCGGGCGGCCCTGGCCGACGTGGAGGACCGGGCCGACGGGGTGACGACCGAGATCCGCGAGGGCCGTCCCGCCGAGGAGATCGTCGACTACGCCCGCGAGGTGGACGCCGACGTCGTCGCCACCGGGACCCGCGGCCGCCACGGCGAGGGCCGGATCGTCCTCGGGAGCGTCGCCGAGGAGGTCGTCCGGACCGCGCCGATGCCCGTGCTGACGGTCCGGAAACTCGCCGAGGAGGAGTGATCCCGACCCCGTCTTGGGGGCCGACGGCACCCACCGGGATCTACCCGGGGCCGTCACGGGCCGCGACTACTCGGAGCCGTCGTCAGGCGGGGACCTGTCTTCGGCGTCGATGCGAATACTCGTCCAGTACACCTCGTCCTCGTAGTCGACGAGGTACAATCCCGACGTGAACGACGTCCGCCAGTCGAGGTCGGAGTACACCCGGGAGACCTTCCGCTCCGGCGGGACCCTGTCGGCGAGGGTCTCGAAGGCCGCCGGTGGATCGCCGTCCTCGACCCGGTAGCCGTCCTCCGAGTCGATGGCCGCCTCCTCTCCGGGGAGGTCACCGAGTTCGACCTCGTGGTCCCGCCGGAACTCGCGGCCGTAGGCCACCGCGGACTCGTGGACCTGGACGGCCCTGTAGACGTAGGTCTTCAGGTCGACCTCGTTGCCCCTATCGACTAGGATCCGCACCCGCGTGCCGTCGTCGTAGACGATGACCGGGTACTCCGGTTCCGGGACCAGGACCGAGTCCGCTATCTCCCCCTCCCGCCACAGGGTCGACACGCCGCCGGGGGCGGGCGGTCCCTCCTCGAACCCGATCCGCCGCAGCACGGACCTGTCCACCCCCGGCAGGGCGTCGTACTCGATGGACTCGGCGTCGGTGTCCTCGTTGACCTCCTCCCCGAACGTGAACCGGAACTCCGTCGCGGGGACGGTCTCCGTCACCTCGGCGGCCAATTTGTAGACGGCCCCGTCGAGGACGAACGGCCAGTCCGGCGGAAACGGCTTGTCGGGGACGGTCTCGACGGTCACCGGACCGTCCTCGATGACCGAGGTGGGGAACTCGCGTCCACTTCGTTCCACGGGATAGGTGACCCGTTCCTCCACTTCGAGGTCGGTCGCGGGGCTCATTTCGAGTTTGGCCACCGCCGGATCCTGGGTCAGCGTGTCCACCCCGGTGGTCTCCGAGGAACGAGGACCGTCGCGGTCGCCGTCCCTGTCGTCGGTTCGGTCGGATCCGGAGCCACCCGCAACGCACCCCGCGAGGAGACTACCGATCCCCACGACGGCCATCCCGAACTCTCTGCGGTTCAGATAAATCATTTGTCGTTGCCATCTGATGCCGACGACGGACGTCGCCCTCAAGCGGGACGAGGGCTTCCGGGAGGTAATGACCCTCGACCGCTTCGACCTGGAGTGACCCCGCGGGGCGACCGGTAGCTCCCCCGCGGTCACCCGAGGTGAACGGTCTCCGCGTCGGCCCGGAACTCGTCGGCGTAGTCCTCGACGAACGCCCGCAGGTCCCGCGGCGGTCGCCCGAGGATCCGCCGACAGTCCCCGGTGACCCGACCGGCCAGCCCGAGACGGACCGTCGTGTAGATGCCGCACATGAGGAGGACGAACCCCGGCGGCGCCCCGCGCCGGTACGTGCGAGCGGCGAACGACAGCGGGGAGGGTCGCGGGTACGTGATCCGGCGGTCGAGAACGTCGCTGAAGACGGCGGCCACCTCGTGGTAGTCCAGCGCCTCGGGGCCGGTGAGGTCGTAGGCCCGGTTCCCGTGCCCGCGTTCGGTCAGGACGACGGCCACGATCTCGCCGAGGTCGCGCGCGTCGACGAAACTCGTCTCCCCGTCGCCGGCGGGGACGAAGACCTCGCCGTTGTCGACGAGGTCGGCCCGGTGGACCTCCAGCAGGTTCTGCATGAAGAACGACGCCCGGAGCAGCGTGTGGCTGGCGCCGGTCGCCACGACCCGCTTCTCGATACGGTGGTGCGGAACGAGGGGGTTCTTCTCGGCCCCGAGCGTCGAGAGGTAGGCGACGCGGCCGACGCCGACGCGGTCCGCTGCCTCGGCGAACGCCGCCACCGTCCCGGCGTCGACCGTGGGCGGCCGGACGAGAAAGAGGCCGTCGACGCCGGAAAGGGTCTCCCCCCACGTCTCGGGCTTCTCGAAGTCGAACGCCACGACCTCGACGCACTCGGGGAACCGGTCGGTCGCCGACCCGGGGTCGCGGACACCGACCCGGATATGCGCGTCCCGGTCGACGAGCGAGTCGACGGCGTGGCGGCCGACCGTCCCGGTCGCCCCGGTCACGAGGACCGTCCGGATCACTGTCGCCCCCAGTCGACGAGCGCGCCGACCGACGCGGCGGCGACGACCACGTGCATCGCCACGAGGAGGGCGACGCCGGGGACGGTGGCCGCCGGGTCGGCCGCGAGCAACGCGAGGTCCGGGACGAACGAGACGAGCAGGACCGCACCGGCGACGCGGACGAAGACCCGGTCCCCGTCCGCCACGTACCGGCCGAGTCCCCAGTAGACGGCGGCCGCCCCGGCCCCTCCGACCGCCGAGAGGAAGACGACCGGCGGGAGGCTCACGGCCCGGAACCCCGGGGCCACGGCGAGGGCGTCGGCCACGAGGACGAGCACTGCATTCACGAGGACGGAGAGAACGACCGCGACGCCTCCCCGGACCGGTACCGATCGGCGCTGGCTACTCTCCTGCCGGGTCGTGACTTCGCTCATGCACCATACTACAGGTCGTGAAGCCATATACTATCGACTTCGGAGGAACTGAGTCACTACGGGACGTCGAAGCGGCGGTAACTGCGGGGCACTCCGGGCGACCGGTCGGTGTGGGATCGTCCGCCCGGTCAGTCGCCGGGCTCGGCGCCACACTCCGGGCAGACGGAGTCGAAGCCCTCCCCGTCCTCGGCCGGGAGGACCCGGAGGTTGTCGTTGCCACACTCCGGGCAGTCCCGCGGCACCCGGACGTCCTCGCTGTCGCGAGGTGCGCCGAGCGCGAGGACCCGGAGCTCCCCGTCGCCGTCGTTCACGCCGGACTGGTAATCGCCGGGCGCGAAGCGGACGGCCTCCCCGCCCGCGACGATGACGTCCTCGCCCTCCAGGCGCTCGAAGGTCGCCTCGCCCTCGACGACGACGAACACCTCCTCCTGGTCCATGTGCGCGTGGAGGCCGCCCGAGAGCCGTTCGCCCGGCTCGAGACGGTAGTGGTTGATCGCCAGGTCCTCCGTCGACAGCGGGTCGCTCAGTCCGCGGCGGTCGACGTCCGCACCCATCGCTCCTGGTTCCACGTCGTCGATGGAGACGTGCTCCATGTGGACCCCGTCGGGCGCCCGCCCCAAATGTGTTGGAGTTCGGCCCCGACAAGTCACTTCGAGTCCCCGAAGCCGACTCCGGCGTCGTCCGAGCGTGCCAGGGATCCGGACCCGGCGGTCCCCTACTGCCCCTCGATCAGGGTCCGGTACTCCTCGACCGAACGCGACCCGGAGACGGGCTTGCCGTCGTGGACCAGCGTCGGCACGCCGCGGATCCCCTCACGCGCGGCCCGCCGCGCGGCGGTCTCGAACCGCTCGTACAGGTCCGGATCCCCGAGGTACTCGTCGACGCGACCCGGGTCGACGCCGGCGCCCTCGGCGATCGAACGGAGGGCTGCGGGGTCGCCGACGTCCCGGGTCTCGGTCCAGAGCGCGTCGTAGACGGCGTCGTGGAACGGCCGGAACAGCCCGGGCAGGTCCCGCTGGACGCCGAGCGCGACGACCTGGGCGTTCCGGGCGTCTATCCGGAGGTAGCGATCGACGTCCATCCGCATCGCCACGTCGTACTCCTCGGCGAGGGCCTCTACCTCGGACCACCGCGAGCGGACGTACTCCTCCTTGTGCTCGCTCGCTCCAGGCGGTACAGTGCCGTCGGGTCGCCGCTCGTCGGCGCGGAGATCGAACGGCTCCCACAGGACCTCGGCGGGCGGCAGTCCCCGCTCGGCCCTGTCGTCGAGGTAGCGGCCGAGCGTGGCGTTCCCGAGCCGGCAGAACGGGCAGACGTAGTCGGCGTAGACGGTCAGGTGTGGGCCGTCGGTGGCCGGCCCGGAGCCGTCCCCCGGCCCGCTCATGTCGGCCCCACCTTCGGCATCTCGCGGACGCACCGCTCGTCCTCCAGGCAGTCCAGGATGAACCGCGCCACGTCCGGCCGGTCGATGGACTCGAAGCCGAGAGCGAGGTCCCCGGCACGGTAGTCGCCGGTTCCCTCGCCGTCCGCGAGGCGGGGCGCCCGGACGACGGTCCACGACAGGTCGGTCCCGCGCACCTGCCGGACGTGCTCCTCGGCGTCCGCCAGCACCTCCCGGGCGAGCAACTTCAGCACCGTCCCCATCACCCGCCCGGACAGGGAGACGGACTCCCCATCCTCGCGGACGCCGGCGCCGACCAGCGTGACGTAGCGGTCGACCCCGTGTTCGTCCGTCGCCGCCAGGACGTGCTCGCCGGCTACGGTCAGCAGGTCGTCCGGGCCCGCGCTCGACTGGCCGAGCACCGACACCACCGCGTCCGCCCCGTCGACCGCCTCGCTCACGCCCTCGCCCGTGTAGGCGTCGCCCTCGACGACGGTGACGCCCTCCCTCGGCTCGACGTCCCCGGCCGACCGGGTGAAGGCGACGACCTCGTGCCCGCGCTCCAGCGCCTGTTCGACCAGCGGCCGTCCCGTTCCACCCGTCGCTCCGAACACCGTGATTCGCATGCGACGACTACGGGTTCCGTAGTCATATACTTGCGACTTCGAAGTATCGAAGTAAGGGGCGTATTGCTCCGCTCCGGCCGATGCTACGGAAACGAAAGCGTAAGTGCGGGGCCGTCGTAGTGGGAGGCATGACCGACCCGCCGGAGGTGCCGGAACTGAGCGCCGGACTGTCCCAGGAGGAGGCCGCACGCCTGCGGGACTCCCTCGACCCCGAGGAACGCGAACGGGTCGAACGGACGGTGGCGGACCTGCTGGACCTGCTCGGGCGGGCCCACGCCATGGAGATCCTGAGCACCTTCGCCTTCGCCGACGGACCGCTCCGGTTCTCGGACCTGGAGGACGAACTCCGGATCGCCCCGAACACCCTCTCCGCCCGCCTCTCGGAACTGACCGAGGCCGGCCTCCTCGACCGGGAGGCCTACGACGAGATCCCACCCCGCGTCGAGTACACCCCGACCGAACGCGCCGAGACGCTGTTCCCCGTCTTCGCGCACCTCCACCACTGGGCCATCGACCACGAGATCTGACCGTTCCCGTCGGGCGACCGACCCGATCCCGGCCCATCGATCCGGTCCGCCTCCCTGATCATCGATCCGGTCCCCTCCCTGATCATCGATCCGGGCCTCCGCCGGACCATCGATCCGGTCCCCTCCCTGATCATCGATCCGGGCCTCCGCCGGACCATCGATCCGGTCCGCCTCCCTGATCATCGATCCGGGCCTCCGCCGGACCATCGATCCGGCCGCCGGTGTTCGCTTCGAATACCGTAGCAACGCTATTACTTCGAAGTCGCAAGTTTATGACTACAGGAGCCGGAGTAGCCTCATGAGCAGTCAGCGAGAACCGGGGGATCCCGGCGGTGGAGAACGGCTGGCCATCGACGTCTCCGGTCTCGAACTGGTGTACGGCGACGGCACCCGTGCCGTCGACGGGATCGACATGCGCGTCCCGCGCGGGGAGTTCTTCGGCTTCCTGGGCCCCAACGGGGCGGGCAAGACGACGACCATCAAGGTGCTGGCGACCCTGCTGTCGCCGACGGCCGGGACGGTTCGGGTCAACGGCTTCGACGTCCGCGAGCAGCCACGGAAGGTGCGGGGATCCATCGGCTACATGCCCCAGGAGACGAGCGTGGACGAGGAGTTGACCGCCCGCGAGAACGTCCGCTTCGCCTGCGAGGCCTACGGCGTCCCCCGCGACGAACGCGCCGACCGGGTCGAGGAACTGCTCGACCTCGTGGACCTGGCCGACGTCGCGGGCAAGCGCGCCGAGGAGTTCTCCGGCGGCATGAAGAAACGGCTGGACGCCGCGACGGCGCTCGTCCACCGGCCGCCGCTGGTGTTCCTCGACGAGCCGACGACCGGGCTGGACCCCAAGGCCCGCAACCGCCTCTGGGACTACTTCCGGCGCATCAACGACCGGGGAACGACCATCGTCCTCACCACGCAGTACCTGGAGGAGGCCGACCAGCTGTGCGACCGCCTGAGCGTCATCCTCGACGGTCGGATCGTCGCCGACGGGTCGCCCGCGGAACTCAAGCGGCGGGTCGGCGGCGAGGTGCTGGAGGTCGAGGTCGAGGGCGGGGAGGCCGAACACGAACGCGCCGCCGAGGTGGCACGGGGGTTCGAGGAGTTCGCGGACGCGACCGTCTCGGTGGACGCCGAGGGGATCAGCGTCACGGCCGAGACCGCCCGCCAGCACGGGACCGACCTGCTCGTGGCGCTGCGCGACGAGGGGCTGACGGTCACCGGGTTCGACGTCCGTGCCCCGACCCTGGACGACGTGTTCCTCGCCATCACCGGCGAGGCGCCGGACCCCGACGGGCCGGACGACGCGGAGGGGGTCGTCGCGTGAGCACGCCCGGTACCGACGCGGCGAGCGAGGAACCGGACGCCGACCCGACTACGACGGGACCCGACGCCGATCCCGACGCGATCCGGCTGTCGACCAACAGCTTCGCGGGCGACGTGTGGGTCAACTTCAAGCGCTGGAACCTGAAGGCCGTCCGGAACCCGTTCGTACTGGTCGTGTCGCTGGTGCAGCCGATCATCTTCCTGCTGCTGTTCACGGAGGTGTTCGGGAACGTCGCCGGCGGCGCCGTGCGCGGGACGCTCGGCCCGGGGGTGAGCTACGAGTCCTACCTCGTCCCCGCCATCGCCGTCCAGGTGTCGCTCGCGGCGGCCGTCACCAGCGGCGTGGGGCTCGTCAACGACATCGAGAACGGGATGTTCGAGAAGGTGCTGGTCTCGCCGATGAACCGGACCGCGGTGTTCGTCGGCAAGACCGCGGCCGAACTGTTCCGGATCGCGGTACAGATCGCCATCATCCTCGGACTTGGGGTGGTGATCGGCGCCGGCATCGAGACGGGCGTCGTCGGGGCCGTCGGCATCGTCGCCGTCGGCGTGCTGTTCTCGCTGTGGTTCGTCGCCCTCTCGAACTCGCTGGCGGTGCTCACGCGGGACCAGGAGTCGACCATCATCGGCGGCAACCTCCTGCAGTTCCCGCTCCTGTTCCTCTCCTCGGCGTTCCTCCCGCTGGAGGCCCTGCCCGACTGGATCCAGACGTTCGCCCGCGTCAACCCGGTGACCTACGGGGTGGACGCCGCCCGCTCGCTGATGCTCGACCGCGACGTGATGACCGTCATCGACGTGACCGCCTTCGGCGGGACGCTCGACGGCGTGGTCCCGGGCGTGGCCGTCCTCGCCGGCCTGGGGCTGGGACTCGGTACGGTCGCCGTCGTCCTGCTCTCGCGGGCGACGAGCGCGGACGTGAAGTAGCTCCCCGGAGCGTATCACGGGGATCCCCGCCGGGCCTCCGGGAGGGGGACGGTGGGGAACGGCCTCGCGGCCGATGGCGGGACTCGCGTCGTGGAGTTACCGCTACCGGGCCGTGGCCGCGGGTCACCCCTCCGGCCGCTCGTACCCCTCGTCGAGGTCGATTGAGTAGCCCCGGAGGCGGGCGAGCGGACCGAGGATCCGCGCCCCGAGTCGCTGGAGGGGGACCGGGAGGTGGGCGACGGAGAGGTGTCCGTCGAACTCGTCCATGAGCAACCCGAGGCGGAGCGGGTTCAGCGGGATCCCGGACCGCGTCGTCCTGCCGACCTGCGCGAGTCCGAACGCGAACCGCATGAACAGTTCCGTGTCCATCGCTGGGCGTAGCTCGACCTCGATGTGCAACTCCCCGTCGCCGCCGTTCCAGAAGGCGTGGGCGTCCCCGGGGTCGAAGGTCACCCCCTCTTCCGGCCCGAGGACGTCCCGGTCGCCGTTCCCGTTGACGCCCATCCTCCCCTCGCGGACCGCGATCGTTTCCTCCTGGTGCGGGTGGACGTGCTTCACGGCGTTCTCCCTCGTCGACCGTTCCGCCAGCGCGATCGCCACCCGGACGTACTCGCCGTCCGTGTCGTCGGCCGTCTCCAGGAACCGGATCTCCTGTCCCGCCGGTGGACACGAGACGGTTTCGCCGGACCGGGCCACGCTCGACCACGAGGACATGCCGGGGGCTGCGGGAGGACGGGGTTTAATCAACCGGGCGATCCGACGGATCCGTACCCGAGGTCGGGGTCCGACACCCCGGGCGATCCGACGGACCAGTGCCCGGGAACCGGGGTCCGGCACCCCGGGCGATCCCGAAACGAGGCTGGATGATCGATGGCCGACACCGTCAGGTTCCACCCGTGGATCGCCCGGCTCTACGACTACTGCAACCTCGGACACCGGGGTATGGCTCCGCCTCCGGACACCGGGGGTCGGTCCTGCCCCGGTCATCGACGGATCGCCCGAGAGCGGGGATCGACCCAACGTACAAGCCGCCTCGTCCCCTCGCTCTACCATGCAACTCGCCGTCGACCTCCACACGCACACGCGGTTCTTCCACGGGGCGCCCCGCCTCGGTCGCGCCTTCGACCCCCTCGGGGTGCGCATGCTGGCGTGGGTGGCCCGCCGTCGCGACCTCGACGCCGTCGCCACGACCAACCACGACTACTACCGCGAACTGTCGGTCGGGAAGACGCCGCCGGGGATCGTCCCGGGCATCGAGGTCACCTCGACGCGGGGCCACGTCCTCGTCGTCGGCCCGTCGCCGCCCAGGCGGACGGAACCCGGCGAACTCACGCCCGCCCAGGTGGTCGACGTCGCCCACGACCGGGGCTGTGCGGCGGTCATTCCACATCCGTTCCGCAACAGCACGGTCCGGGAGGCCGACGCGGACTTCGACGCGATAGAGATCAACGGCAAGGGGACCGAGTCCTACGACGAGGTCCGGGAACTCGCCCGCGACAGGGGCCTCCCGCTGGTCGGCGGGAGCGACGCCCACTACCCCGTCGAGGTCGGGCGCGCCTACACGGTCGTCGACGCCGACGACCCCACACCCGAGGGCGTCGTGGACGCCATCCGCGACGGCCGAGTCGAGGCCCGCGTCGACGTCGGCCCGTCACAGCGGGTCGTCCGGGCGGCCTACAAACTGATCCACGCCCGGAAAGGGTGGCTCGACCGGCAGGACCCCGACCCCGAGCCCCAGCCGCCGGGGATCGGTATGCCGCCGGGCGAGCAGGAAGCCAAGGGCGGGTCGCTCCCCTCCGGGGCCGGCGATCCCGGGGGATCCTCGGCGTCCGACCGGTAGGTAGCGACGGCCCCACTGGCCGGGGATCAGCCCCCGTGGACGTGGCGTTCGATGGTCCGGACGTTCCACCGGTTGGTCTTCCAGAACGCGTCGAAGACCGTCCCGAGCACCGGGACGGACCCGACGGCGGCGTCGGTGGCGACCAGCGCGAGCATCTTCGCGATGGTCGTCCGTGGGACGTCCAGCCGGTACGCCTCCAGAACGAGGTACAGCGAGACGATCATGGAGACGCTATCGCCGGCGACCGGCAGGACCCCGAGTATCGGGTCCAGTCCGACGCGGACGTCGGTTCCCGGCACCCGGACGGCGTCGTCGAGCAGTCTGCTCGCCGTCCGGACGCGCCGGAGGGCCGCCGCCTCCGATTCGGTCGTCCCCGTGGTCGTGTTGCCGGTCCGGTAGCCAGGTCGGTCGTCGCGGATCCCTTCGCGCATACCGATCCAAGGGGCCACGGACGATTAGGGATCCCCCCGGCGTGTGCCTGCCGTCCCGTCAGGGGCCGGTCCGTCGGACGACTTACCCGTCCGCGGCCCCTTCGGGGTGTAGATGGTAACCCTCCACCTGAACCCCTACGAGGGGGTCGACTGGGACGCCGTCGACCGCCACACGGCGGGCTTTCACGCCCACACCTCGCACCCGCCGACCGAGGGCCACGGCGGCGCCGACCCGCCGGACACCGTCATCGACGACTACCACGCGGCGGGGTACTCGGTCCTCGCCCTGACGGGCCACGAGTACAACGTCGAGGAGCCGACCTGGCCCTGGACCGACTGGGACCGCGACCCGGCGGCCCTGGGGATGGTCGCGGTAAAGGGGGTGGAACTCGGCGGGAGCGACGGCGGCATCGAGCACGACCTCCTGGCGCTGTTCTGCGACCTGGCCGACACCACCGGCATGAGCGTCCACGAGGTCCTCGAAGCCGTCGGCGACCGTGACGGACTGGCGGTCTTCCCGCACCCCGGGCGCTACCACGAGGACGGGGCCTGGTACGTCGAGTACTTCCGGGCGCACCCGCACCTCCTGGGCGTCGAGGTGGTCAACGCCGCCGACCGTCACCCCACCGACCGCGACACCTGGGACGACCTGCTGGAGCGACTCGCCCCCGACCGCGCCGCCTGGGGGTTCGCCAACGACGACTACCACGGGCGCGACGAGGACTACCCCCACGACCGCTCGCGGAACGTCCTGTTGCTGGAGGACCTGACCGAGGCGGCGGTCCGGGAGGCCCTGACCGGCGGCCGCTTCTTCTACCAGCACGTCGTCGAGGACGAACCGCCGGTCGTGGACGCGATCCGTCACGACCCCGACCGGGGGGAACTCGCCGTCGAGGCACGGGACTACGAGTTCGTCCAGTGGGCATCCGGGGGAGCGGTCGTCGGGCACGGCCCGCGACTCGCCTACCGCGACGCCGAGAGGGTCGGGGGCTACGTCCGGGCGCGACTCGTGGGGCCGACCGGGAGCGAGACGGGTACCCAGCCGTTCCTGCTGGCCTGATCCCCGACCGCGCCGACCGATCCGCCGGTTCCGACGCCCCGGATCCCGCGCCGACCGATCCGCCGGTTCCCGACGTCCCGGATCCCGCGCCGACCGATCCGTCGGACGGCGTTCGGATACCCGATGCCTGGCGGAGTGGCAGACGCCCGCTGGAACGGGATGGGGCGCAGTCGGCCGATTCAATCGACCGCTCTCGCCGTTGCAAGCACCACACCGAAGCGAGCGAAGCGGGTAGCCCCGGGTGACACCCCGATGGCCCTCCGCCTGGACGTCCGGACCGCCTTCTTCCTCCTCCTGCTCGCGGTTACCACCGTCCTGGTCTCCCGCATCGTCGTCCCGTTCCTGACCTACCTCCTGGCGGCGCTGCTCCTGGCGTTCCTCCTGTATCCGATCCACGCCCACCGCCACGACCTGGAGGCGGTCAACCTCCGGATCGGCTGGTACATGAGCGAGGCGGACCTGTGGGCGACGGTCGAGGAGGACGGCGACCCGGGCCGGACCCGGTTCGCCCGCGCGACGTGGCTCGGTCCCCACGACTGCCGGGACGTCCACCGGAAGGCCGCGACGGTCGACCTGCCGGAGAACCCGGTCACGGTCAACGCCGTCTCCCGCAACGACGACCGCTTTCACCCGATCACGGAGACGATGCGACTGCTCGGCTACGAGCCACGGGAGAACTCGGCCGAGGTCCTCGGCGGGTGACCGCGGGCGGGAACCGCCCGTCCGGACCGCGGGTTCCGGTTTCCCGTTCCGGCGGACGGCCCGGTACGTGACGCGTTAAGAAGCTCCTGCGCTCGCAGGCACAACCGACACTTCCGGGATTCGCGTCTTTGTCGTGCGGGATCGGTCACGGCAGTCGTGTACCGTCCTCTCCGGTCCGGACGGCGAGGACCCACGGCGGAGTTCGGACGAGCGAACTCACGGCGGCGTTCGGGGGAGACCCCGCGACGGTCCGGACGATCGGAACCACGGAGGAACGCTTCCAATGCCAACGTACTCACGAGACACGGACAGTGATCGACCGAGTCGAGGCCGGTCGGGTCGCGGGCGAACCGGCGACCGTCGGCGGCGCATCGCGTCGGCAGTGTTCGGGGGCGCACTCGTCGTGCGTGGCCTCCGGCGGCGGTCGCTGCGCGGGATACTGACGGCGCTCGCCGGCGCGTGGCTGGTGTCCAGGGCGGTCGGCGGGCCGGAGCGCATCCGCGCGGCACTCGGATCGCGCGCCCGGTCCGGCGAGCGGACCCTGCCAGCCGGCACGGGCGCTGATCGGTCCAGGACGGACGGCACCGGGCCCCCGGCCGACGAACCCACCGTCAGCCGCACGGTCACGGTCGGGAAACCGGCCGAGGAACTCTTCGAGGTCTGGCGCGACCCCGTCCAGTTCTCCCGGATCATGGGCCACTTCGCCGACGTGACGGCGCGGGGCGAGGACCGGTTCCACTGGACCGTCCGGGCACCCGGCGGCCGGGAGATCTCCTGGGACACGTACGTCGTCGAGGAGGAGCCGGGCGAACTCCTCCGGTGGGAGACGGCGGAGGGTGCCCGGCTCCCCAACGAGGGCGAGGTCCGGTTCCGGCCGGCGCCCGGCGACCGGGGGACGCAGGTCACCCTGAGGGTGCGCTTCGACCCGCCGGGCGGCACGCTGGGCACCGCGGCGCTGCGGCGCCTCGACCTGGTCCCGGAGACGTTCGTCGCCGAAGCCCTACGCCGGTTCAAGAGCCTCGTCGAGAGCGGCGTGATCCAGACCCTGGAGGAGAACCCGTCCGACCGCGGGACGGGCGACGTCGTGTGAGGTGGTCCGATGGAGGCCCTCACCTGGCACGGCGAACGCGACGTCCGCGTCGACGACGTGCCCCGGCCCGAACTCGTCAACGAGACGGACGCGATAATCGAGATCACCGCCACCGCCATCTGCGGGTCCGACCTCCACCTCTACAACGACAGGATGCCGGGGATGCGGGAGGGCGATATCCTCGGTCACGAACCGATGGGCGAGGTGGTGCAGGTCGGCGACGACGTCGAGACCCTGGAGGTAGGCGACCGCGTGGTCGTCCCGTTCACGATCAGTTGCGGGTCGTGCTGGTTCTGCGAGAACGACCTCTACTCGCTGTGTGACAACTCCAACCCGAACGCGGAAATCGCCCGGAAGACGATGGGCCAGTCCCCGGCCGGCCTGTTCGGCTACTCCCACGTGCTCGGCGGGTACGCCGGCGGACAGGCCGAGTACCTCCGGGTTCCCTACGCCGACGTCGGTCCCGTCAAGGTGGACTCGGACCTGCCCGACGAACAGGTGCTCTTCCTCTCGGACGTCTTCCCGACGGGGTACATGGCCGCCGAGAACGCCGACATCGGGGAGGACGACACGGTCGCGGTCTGGGGCTGTGGCGCGGTCGGCCAGTTCGCGGTCCAGAGCGCCCGGATGCTCGGTGCCGATCAGGTCGTCGCCATCGACCGGTTCCCCGAACGCCTCTCGATGGCCAGGGAACACGGCGACGCGATCACGATCAACTACGAACACGAGGACGTCTACGACCGGCTGATGGAACTGACCGGCGACCGCGGCCCGGACAGTTGCATCGACGCCGTCGGGACGGAGGCCCACGGTACCGGTCTCACCGCCCTCTCGGACCGGATCAAACAGGAGGTCCGCCTGGAGGACGACCGTCCGATCGCCCTCCGGGAGGCGATCAAGTGCTGCCGGAAGGGGGGCACCGTCTCGGTCCCCGGCGTCTACGTCGGCCGGGTGGACAACCTCCCGTTCGGGGCGGTGATGAACAAGGCCCTGACCGTGAAGTCGGGCCAGACCCACGTCCAGCGCTACCTCGACCCCCTCCTGGAACGGATCGAGGACGGCGACGTCGACCCCTCGTTCGTCCTCACCCACGAGGCCGACCTGGCGGACGGCCCGGAACTGTACGAGACGTTCAACGACAAGGAGGACGACTGCGTCAAGGTGATCCTGCGACCCTAGCCAGGGGTCCGGAGGATCGGTCTCGTTCCTTTCGGCTCTCCCGTCCCGCCGCAGTCGATCCTCCCGAACTCGTCTCGGTGGAACCGTCCGCCCTAGTCGATGCTCTCGACCCACCAGCCGAGCAGTCGCTCCATTTCCTCGCGGCGCTCGGGGCTGTCGGGCCGGTTGTGGAGGGCCGTCTCCCGGTCCTTGTCCCGGAGGGCGTTCTTCTCGACGACGTCGGCCGCCGCGTCGAACGCGGCCCTGGCGCCGTACTCCTCGCCCGACCCGGAGAACATCCCCTCGTCGGTGAACAGCCGGATCGTCGCCAGCACGAGGGGCACCCCGCGCAGTCGCTCGCGGTGCTCGTGGAAGATGACGTTCACCTCCAGGACGTCCATCGCCCCGTACTTCCGGTCTATCTCCTCGATCCGCTCCGCGACGTCCTCGCGAGTGAGCGTCGCCAGCAGGTCGACGTTGAATATCTGGACGGGGATGCGGTCCCCGTCGGTCCAGGTCAGCGCCCGGAGCGCGTCGGTCTTGGTGACGATCCCCTCTGCCGTGCCGTCGGCGTCGACCACGACCAGCGAGGAGATGCCGTCGTCGAGCATCACCTCGACGGCGTCACCCAGCCCCTCGTGGAGCCTCGTCGTCCGGACCGGGGTGGACATCACGTCCCTTGCGGGCAGGTCCAGGAGCCTGGCCTGTTCGCCGGCGCGGTCGCCGTAGCCGGAGTGCGTCCGGTAGCCCGCCGCCGATCCACTCCCGCCGTGGCCGTCGAATCCCGGGTGGACGCCGCCCTGTTCGCGGTCGACCTCGCGCACGATGAAGTCGACGAGGTCGTAGACGCTGACGATCCCCTCCGGTTCCCCCTCGTCCAGTATGGGGATCCGGGTTATCCTGTGTTCCCGCAGGAGGTGGAGGACCTCGCCCACCGGGTTCTCGGACTCGACGGCGAACAGGTCGCGAGTGTACACGTCGGAGACGTCGAGGGCGTCGAGGTTGTCCCGCACCCGCGCCAGGAGTCCCTCCGCGGTCACGACGCCCTCGAATCGCTTGCCGTCGAACACCGGCAGTAGCTTCAGTTCGTTCTCGACCATCAGCCGTGCCGTCTCCCGCAGGTCCTCGGTCCGCTGGACCTTCGGCGGGTCCCTCGCGACGTTCGTCGCAGTCTCGTCGGGCGGGTGGTGCGAGGAGAGCAACTCCGCCTGCGAGACGACGCCCGCGAAGTCGCCCCCGTTCGTGACGACGACGACCCGGACGTCCTGGTCGTCGAACGATCCCCGGAGCTTCGACACCGGCGTCTTCACGTCGTGTTCGACGTAGTCGGTCGAGACGCAGTCGGAGATGTCCATGCCGGGGGTGGGGAACCGACACGGTTGAGGGTTTACGTGGGAGATGCCGGTCCGGGGACCCGCTGGCGTTACCCGGGAACCCTGAACACCCGCATCGTGTCCCGGTCGCCCGGCCGAGCCGCGACCTCCTCCAGGCCGAGGTCGGTGAATACCTCGCCCCAGTCGCGGTGGTAGAGGGGGAACTCGTCGTTGACGTAGCTCACCGGGGGATCGCCGGACTTCGAAGGGTCGCCCTCGTTCTCGACGGTGACGAGGACGCCGTCCGCGATCCGTGCCAGTTCGGGGAAGACCCAGGCGGAGTCCGGGTGGAGGTGCTGGAGGGTCTCGACGGAGAAGACGGCCCCGAACTGCCCGTCCGCGAACCCGGGGGCGACGTCCTCGATGGTCCCCGTGTGGAGGGTCGCGCCGGTGGCCAGGGCCGGGTAGGTGTGGGCCATCACCGCGACGGCCTCGTCGTTGACCTCGATGCCCGCGAGGTCCTCGAAGCCGTGGTCCTGCAGGTGTGCGAGGTGGCGGCCCGAACTGCACCCCAGTTCCAGGACGGGATCCGTCCGGTCGACGTACCGGTCCAGGGCCGCGCGGACCGCCTCGCTCGTGTCGTTCGGGCCGTGGTAGGCGTAGTACTCCGGGGAGTACTCGCCCGTGCGGTCGGCCCACTGGCGGCGGACCTCGTCGGAGTTCACTACCCGAACTCGGTGACCTGCACGTATAGTCCCGTCGAAGGGGGGTCCCGACGAGATCTGGCGGGGGGAGCGCACGGGTGCGGGGACCGGGTTGCGCCGGTGAAGGGATCCCACCCCGGGGATGGGCCCGCCCCCGACGGGCCGTGGTACCGATCCACTCACTGAAGAAATACGTCACTTGGAAGATAGCTTCGGAACCCTTAACCGTGGCCGCGACCTCTCCCGAGTCGCAATGGCAAACGGCACGGTCGACTTCTTCAACGACACTGGCGGCTACGGTTTCATCGACACCGAGGACTCCGAGGAGGACGTGTTCTTCCACATGGAGGACGTTGGCGGTGAGGACCTGACCGAAGGCACTGACGTCGAGTTCGACATCGAGCAGGCCCCCAAGGGCCCGCGCGCGACGAACCTCGTCCGCAAATAATCCGGACCGCCGCGTAGCGGCGTCCGATCCTACCGCAATCGAACCCCCGAGCGACCGCTGTGGCCCGCGGGGAGCTCGGATCCTCCCACCGGACGCCAGGGGGTCGGTCCGATCCCCCGGCGCCCGTGGCGTCGGCCGGATCCACCCGACGTCGGTAGAGTCGGTCGGATCCACCCGCAGGACGTCAGTGAAGCCGGTCGGATCCACCCGCGGGACGCCGGTCCGGGGGCCGCTCCCGCCGGAGGAAAGACTAAGCCACGTCCCGACAACGATCCGAACATGGCGTCAGAAGGCCAGTTCGAGCAGTACGGGGGACGACACGTTCCGGAACCGCTACAGGAGCCGCTGGCACAGCTCGCGGCGGCCTTCGACGAGGCCGTCGAGGACGAGGAGTTCCAGGAGCGGTTCGAGTACTACCTGCGACACTACGCGGGCCGACCGACGCCGGTGTTCTACGCCGAGACGCTCAGCGAGCGGTGGGGCGCGGACATCTACTTCAAACACGAGGACCTGCTCCACGGCGGGGCCCACAAGCTGAACAACACGCTCGGCCAGGCCTTGCTCGCCAAGCAGGCCGGCAAGGAGCGACTGATCGCCGAGACGGGCGCCGGTCAGCACGGCACCGCGACGGCCATGGTGGGGGCCCTGCTGGACATGGACACGAAGGTGTACATGGGCCGGAAGGACGTCAACCGCCAGGAGATGAACGTGTTCCGGATGCGCCTGATGGGCGCCGACGTCGAGGAGGTCACCCGGGGCAACGAGGGGCTTGCGGAGGCCGTCGACGCCGCCCTGGAGGACCTGGTCGAGAACACCGAGAACACCCACTACCTCGTCGGGAGCGCCGTGGGGCCCGACCCGTTCCCGCGGATGGTCCGGGAGTTCCAGTCCGTCATCGGGCGGGAGGCCCGCGAACAGATCCAGGAACTGCACGGCGACCTGCCCGACGCCTGCGTGGCCTGCGTCGGCGGTGGCTCGAACGCCATCGGCCTCTGGCACGCGTTCAAGGACGACGACGTGATGTTCTACGGCGCGGAGCCGGGCGGGAAGAGCGACACCGAACACTCCGCACCGCTCTCGAAGACCGAACAGGACGAGCCCCAGGTGTTCCAGGGGATGAAGACGAAGGTGATAGACGAGGACACCGAGAACCACTCGGTCAGTGCCGGCCTGGACTATCCCGCCGTGGGACCGGAACACGCCGCGCTCCAGGAACTCGGCCGCGCGGAGTACCACGCAATCCCCGACGACGAGGCCCTGGACGCCTTCCGCGAACTCAGCGAGGCCGAAGGGATCATCCCGGCCCTGGAACCCAGCCACGCGATGGCGCTCGCGAAGAAACTGGCCCAGGAGGACCGCCACGACACCCTGCTCGTGAACCTCTGTGGCCGGGGCGACAAGGACATGCAGACCGCCGCCGAGAAGTTCGACCTCGGGCCGAACTAGGAGAAGGGCTCGGCTTCCGCGACGTTCGGGGCCAGGCCCGCGACGACGTCGGCCAGCTCCCGCGGCCGGTCGGACCCGACGTACACCGCCGGGTCGTCGTACCGCCCGATCCGCACCCAGTCGCTCGACCGGCCAGCGATGAACTTCTTCGCCCGGGCGTCCTCCAGGTTCACCTTCGGGTCCCCCTCGGGGTCGCTGTACTCGACGGCGGTGACGGACTCGAACGGGACGGTGAGGCCGGCCGACCCCATCACTCGTGCACCCTCGCGGTCGATCTCCACTCCCCGGTCCGTCACCCGGGTGTGGACCCGGTCCCGGGCCTGACCGCCCCCTCTCACCATCCTGGCGCCCACCACGACGGTGCCGAGCATCCCGCCGACGAAGACCACGCAGAAGAGGCCGATGAACAGGAGGATATCGGGAGGGAGGTCCGAGACGACGGTGCCGACGACGTCCCCCATCGGGCGTCCCGACATGTACGAGACGAACCCGAAGAAGAGGAGGACGGAGAGCGGGACGAAGAGGACGGTGCCGACGACACTGATCAGCGCGAACCCCCCGGCGAGACGGGAGCCGATCCCCTGGAGGTCGTTCTCGGAACGGGATATCGTCTCCTCGAAGTGGACGCCGCCGTCGGTCTCGACGGCCCCGGTCGGTCGCGACTCCGCCCGACTCCCCGAAGTTTCGTCCATGACCGAACGGATCTCTCGTCGGGCCACATAAGTGTATGCTCCCGGGGTGATCGTACCCCCGTGAGTGGGGTGAACCGCTACAACCGCTTCTCGAAGTGGATCAACTCGTACTCGCCGTGGGTCGAGCGGCCCGTCTCGACGTACCCCTCGTCGGGATAGAACCGGACGGCCGATCGCTGTCTGCTGGCGGTCGTCGCCAGGAGCAACTCGTAGCCGGCCTCGCGGGCGCGTCGCTCCAGGGCAGCGAGGATCCGGCGGCCGTACCCCTTCCGCTGGTGGTCCGGGGCGACCCGCATCCGGTGGAGTTCGGCGGCGCCCTCGACCGACCGCTCCTCGGCGTGGCCCTCCTCGCAGGGGAGAAAGCCGCCCATGGCGACGAGGGTGCCGTCGCCGACCTGCAACGGATCGCCGTCCGTCTCGGCCGGATCCCCCTCGCCCTCCAGGACGCCGACGACGAAGTCGCCGCCGGTCTCGACGTACGCCTCCCGCACCCGCCGCAGGTCGTCGGTCCCGGGCAGGTCCGCGGGGTCCGTGCCGGCGTCCCGCATCGCACGCTCGTGGAGTTCCCAGACGGCGTCGGCGTCGCCGGACTCGTACCGGCGGATCCGCAGGTCCTCGGCCATGGGCAACCGGACGGACGGGTGCCCCATAACCGGTGTGCTCGACGCCCCACAATCGGTGTGCCCCACGCTGGATCCGGGTCCCGATCCGGTCGTGGAAATCCGTGGTCCGGAACGTCTCGTGGTCCTCGGCGGAGAAATGTGCGGAACGTTCGTGACGTAGAAACGTTTCTTTCTCACGGGGCGGTATCGTCCCGCATGGGGAACGTCGACGTTCCTGCCATCGAATCCGTCGTCGTCGAGCCCGACTACTGTCCGCGCTGTCGAACCGAGGTCGAGACGAACGAGTTCGAGGGGAGGGAGGTGCCCTGGTGTCCCGACTGCGACCTCCTCTTCTCCCGGCACGCGGTCGCCGCCGTCCAGGTGATCGTCCGTGACGGGGACCGCGTCCTGTTGCTCGACGAACCACTCCCCCAGAACGAGGGGGTGTTGAGCCTGCCCGGCGGGTTCGCCAAGTACGACGAGGGACCGAGGGAAGCGTTGGTTCGCGAACTCGAAGAGGAAACCGGACTCGTCGCGGACCCGGCGGACCTGGAGTACCTGACGACCTACCACGCCGACGCCGGCATCTACTTTCTCACGTACACGCTCGAACGGTCCGCGACCGCCGGCGAGTTGACGCCCGAATTCGAGGAGGGCGAGGCCGCGTTCCGACCGGTCGAGGACGTCCTGTCGACGACCGACCGGACGCGCGAATCGGATCGCGAGCGGATCGAGATGGCGTGGAACCGGCGGGCCGAGTGAGACGAAAGACTAGCGGACCCCCACCCGTTTACGGGTGGGTCCGAGTGATAGGCCCCGACGACCAACCGACGATGATTTCCCGGCCGGGGTCTCAAT
>PXRX01000003.1 GCA_003023195.1 Halobacteriales archaeon QS_8_69_26 | reverse complement strand
CACACCTCCCCAGCCGATTCCCTCCCGCGCTCCCGCCGGTCGCGCGGTCGGTCATCCCTCGCGCGCGGTTTGCTCACGGCGCGTGCAGCGCCGTTCGCGTCGCACGCGCCGTGGGGACGGTCGTTCCTGGGATCCCGTGGGATGGTGCCCGGATCACGGCGGGATCGGGGTATCGGGTGTCGTCCGATCAGGCCCACCGGTCGTCGTCGTAGGTGGTGTCGCGGTCGGATTCCAGCGCGTCCGAGAGGGCGTCCTTGAGCGCCTCGGTGTCGTCGCGGTCGATCCGCGCCAGGGCGTCGGCCTTGGCGACGACGGGCGGCGGGCCGCGTTCGGCGGCGACGCCGGCGAGGACGTGCAGGGCGAGGTCCTCGCGCAGGTCGGGGTCGCGGGTGAACGCGTAGGGGGCCTCGACCCGGTAGACCACGTCGTCGCGGGGGTCGTAGACGACGAAGAAGGTGACCTCGTAGGCCTCGGGGTCGAGGCGGCGGTCGATCCCGAACGCGTCGCCCTCGGCGGACATCGTCAGGTCGGCGCCGCCCCGCGAGACGAACCAGTTGGTGTAGGTGAGTTCGTCGGTCCGGCGCTCGTAGCCGTCCTCGACCCGCTCCCGGCGTTCGAGTACCTGCGAGAAGAAGGCGGCGTCGTTGACCCAGGGGGCCGACCCCCGCTTCTCCCGGACCGTCCGGGTGACCGCCCGCGAGACGGGGGTCTTGACGAACCCGAGGAGGGGGACCGAGCGCTCGACGAACGTCTCGACCAGGTCGACGTAGTTCTCGACGACGCTCCGGGGGCGTTCCTCCTCCAGCAGGTCCGCGAGTTCGGGTTCGCGGTCGGCCCACGAGAGCAGGCCCTTCGGGTAGACGGGGCCGTCCAGCACCAGAAGGTCGTCGACCACCGCGGCCTGCCGGAGGGCGTGTTCGCTCTCGGCGAGGTACAGCGCGAGTTCGTGGACCACGGTCCCCTCGTACCGGTTGACCCGGGGTGCCTGGAGGACCCGCAGGTCGGCGTACCCCTCGTCGATCATCGTCGGTTCGCCCTCCAGGGCGACCGCGGCGTCGTTGGAGTGGACCGCCTGGACGACGGTCCGGGCGCGGTGCAGGTCGAGATCCGAGGGCGTCGCGGCCATGGCCGCCTGGGCCACCTCGACGGTGAGGCCGTTCTTGAACGTCGTCGGGTTGATGGTCCCCGAGTCAAGCCCGTGGCACGTCGGAAAGCCGGTGTCTGCCAGCGCCACGTCCTCCAGGTCGACGGTCCAGCGCTGCTGGTCCCCCACCGGCTCCAGCACCGCGACCCCGTCCCGGACCAGGGGGTCGAGGAACTCCCCCCAGACGGTCTCGGCGAACTCCCGGTGGTCGCGCTCGTCGACCCCCTGCTCGATCCGTCCCGCCAGGCGGGCGATCCCGTCGAAGTGTACCGGGTCGAGGGTCATGCTCGTCACCCGTTGGGACGCCGGGAGAAAAATACCCCCGGTGATCGCCCCGGTCCCCGGCCGGACGATGGCGCGAGCAGGCGACGGCGGCGGCGACGACGCAGGCGAGCGCGGGTGATCGCCCCGGTCCCCGGCCGGACGACGGCGCGAGGGGGGTCGCCGGCCCCTCGGGAGGGACCCGCCCCGCTCAGGCCTGCTCCAGTTCCCGTTCGAGCGCCCGCAGGCGGTCGATCCGCTTCTCGGTCGGCGGGTGGGTGCGAAAGAGCCGACCGATCACGCCCGACCGGATGGGAACGATGAAGAAGGCGTTCATCTCGGCCTGTTCGCGCAGGTCCTCGGAGGGGACCCGGTCCATCCCGTCGTCGATGGTGGCCAGTGCCGAGGCCAGGCCCGCCGGGTTCCCCGTGATGGCGGCCCCGCCCCGGTCGGCGGCGTACTCGCGGTAGCGCGAGAGCGCCCGGACCAGAACGAAGCTGACGATCCACACCACGATGGAGACGGCGATGGCGACGGCGACCCCGCCCGAGCGGTGGCGGCGGCCGCCGAGCAGCCACCCCCAGCGAACGACGATGAACGCCATCGTCCCGAGCAGCGAGGCGACGGTGATGACGGCCATGTCGCGGTTCTTGATGTGGGCGAGTTCGTGGGCGAGGACGCCCTCCAGTTCCTCGCGGTCGAGGGCGTCCAGGAGGCCGGTGGTCACGCAGACCACGCTCTTGTTCTGGGTCGGCCCGGTCGCGAAGGCGTTCGGGACGCGGGAGTCCGCCACCGCGACCGTCGGCATCGGGAGGTCGGCTTGCCGGGACAGGCGCTCGACCGTGGCGTGGAGTTCGGGGTACTCGTCCTCGGTGACCTCCCGGGCGCGCATGGTCCGGAGGACCAGCTTGTGGCTGAAGAGGAACTGGACCACCGAGAAGCCACCGAGCACCACTGCGGTCGCGGCCAGTCCCAGGTCGAAGTACAGGACCATGGCACCCGCGAAGACGACGTACAGGACGAATAGCAGGAACATCGTCACGGCCATGCGGGCCCGCAGGCCCCAGTCTGTCCGCCACTTCATGACTGACGGAACTACGCGCTCGACGGGCTAAAGGGACGCGGTGGAACCGGATTCGGGGGGCTACGGGAGGATCGGGTCGATGAGTGGCGGGAGGATCGGGTCGCTGGCCAGCGACACCGGCGGGATCGACCCCCCTGATCGCCGGCAGGGGACCCGGCCGAGAACGTGTCCCTTAATCCGGTCGACGGCCTACCGCGGGTGATGAGCGAATCGGGCGCGTTCTGTCCCCGGTGTGGCGACCCCGTCGAGCACGGGGTCCCCGACCCGACGGGGCGGGGCGGCGAACTCTGTGTGGCCTGCTACTTCGAGGACTTCGATCTGGTGGACGCCCCCGACCGGATCGACGTCCCCGTCTGCGCCTCGTGTGGCGCCGTCAAGCGGGGCGAGCGCTGGGTCGACGTCGGTGCCCAGGACTACGCCGACGTCGCCGTGGACGCCGTCAGCGAGGCGCTGGCGGTCCACGTCGACGCCGAGGACGTCGCCTGGGAGGCCGCCCCGGAGAACGTCGACGAGACGACCGTCCGGGTCCACGCGCTGTTCTCCGGCCTCGTCCAGGGCCAGCCGGTCGAGGAGGAGGTGACCGTCCCGGTGAAGCTCTCCCGGGGCACCTGCGAGCGGTGCGGCCGCATCGCCGGCGACTACTACGCCGCCACCGTCCAGGTCCGGGCGGACGACCGCACTCCCGACGACGACGAACTCGCCGGCGCCCGGGAGATCGCACGGGAGTACGTCGCCGACCGCGAGGCCGACGGCGACCGCGAGGCCTTCATCTCCGAACTGAGCGAGACCGACGACGGCCTGGACGTGCGCGTCTCGACGGCCAAGATCGGTCGGGCCATCGCCGACCGGGTCGCGGAGCGGTTCGGCGGCACCGTCTCGGAGGCGAAGCGGCTGATAACCGAGGACGGCGACGGCCAGCGTGTCTACCGGATGGCCTACGCCGTCCGCCTGCCCCCCTACCGACCGGGGGACGTGATCGACCCCGGGGACGGCGAGGGGCCGGTCCTCGTCGCCAGCGCCCGGGGCAACCTGAAGGGCCGGCGCCTCACGACCGGCGACCGGTACGAGGCCGACTGGGAGGACGGGGTCGCCCCCGAGGCCCGACGCCTGGGGACCGTCGAGGACGCCAGCGAGACCACCCTCGTGGCCGTCGAGGACGCCCACGCCGTCCAGGTCCTCGACCCCGAAACCTACGAGGCGACCACCGTCGCCCGCCCGGACTACCTCGGCCCCGACGCCGACACCGTCCGGGTGATCAAGCACCGCGACGGCCTGCACGTCCTCCCCGAAGACGTCCCGGACCGCGGCTGACGGCGGCGAGTACCGCTCCCGGTCGGGGGCCGGGGATCGGGTCCGGTCGACGGCGGGGATCCCGAACCCCGATCTTCGGTGACGATGGATTGATACCGCCCCGAACCGACCCGTCTGGTGGTGGCGATGACGAATGGTTACGGGACCGTGCCCCTCACCGAGTAGCCGCGGGGACCGTGCCCCTCACCGAGTAGCCGCGGGGACCGTGCCCCTCACCGAGTAGCCGCGGGGACCGTGCCCCTCACCGAGTAGCCGCGGGGACCGGGTTCTCCCCGTGACGCGGAGCGATTGCGCCGCCCCGTGAGGGTGGATGATCCGGTCCTCGGTGGCGGTTTCGGTTCGCAGCCACGGGACGACGACGCCGTCGATCCGTTCGTGGGCCTCCTCGTAGCTGGTGCCGGTGGGGCGGTCCTGGCCGGTGTAGCTCCCGAAGTGGGTGTGGTTGAGCCCCGGCAGCACCGCGACCCGGGCCGACGCCGGGAGGTTGTCGCGGTTGCGCTCGTAGGCGTCCCGGTTCAACACGGTGTCGTTCGCCCCGACGACGCTCACCGCCGAGAGGTCCCCCTCCGAGACGTCCACGTCGCAGTACGAGGCGTAGAGGACGACCCCCTCGACGGCATCCGGGTGGTCGGCCGCGTACCGGCAGGCCATTGCCCCGCCCAGCGAGTGGCCGCCGACGTACCAGTGCTCGACGAACGGGTGTTCGGCCATCGCCTCGTCGGCGGCGTGGGAGCGGAGGCCGGTTTGCCCCGCCCCGTAGTCGAAAATCGCGAGGTTCAGCGGCATCCGTGGGATCACGACGGTGACGTTCGCCTCCCGCACCAGCCCCGCGAGCGACCCGACGTAGGCGTTCGGATCGACGCGCCCGCCGGGGTAGAACACCAGCCCCGTCTCCGCGGGACCGTCGGCCGGGTGGAGGACGTAGCCCCCGTCGGTTCGCTCGACGACCACCCGGTCGTCGTCCTCGACGGCCTCGACGCTCCCGTCGGTGGCCTCGTACGGCGTCCCGGCCCACACCAGCCCCACCGCCACGGCGACGATGGCCGCGGCCACCAGCCAGACGAGGAGGCGCTTGGCCTGCGACCGGATCTCCGGCCAGTACCGTCCGAGCCGGCCCATACCGGGACCTGGCGGCCCCGACACGAATAGGTTGCCGTTCGTTCGCGGTCACCGGTGGCGACCACGGGGTTCCGGTTCGGGACGCGATCGGCGATCACGGTTCGGGACTCGGATCGCTCCCGAACCGCCGCCGGTCACTCGTCCTCGCGGTCGTCGAACGCCAGGGAGTCGACCTCCTCCCAGGTCGTCTCGTCGACGACGGTCAGGCCGCGCTCGCTGAAGACGTAGAGGTAGTCGTTGACGTACATCGCGCGGGTGGCCCGCCCGTCGGTCTCGATCCGCGTCCGGAGTTCGAGGCCGTCCTCGTAGGAGAAGACGTACCCCCCCTCGCTGCCGGGCAGGAAGAACACGCCGTGCTTCTCGTCCTTGAGGAAGGCGTGGTGACTGTCGGAGACCGCGGACCAGCGGTCGTCGACGATCCGCGATTCCTCGACGACGGGGTCGGTCGGGTTCGAGACGTCGAAGACGACGGCCTTGACCTTGCCGTCCTCCTCGCCGATCCCGAGGACCCGGTCGTCGCCGAGGGGGTGGAGGTAGTCCGAGAAGCCGGGCAGTTCCACCTCGCCGAGTTCCTCGGGGTCGGTCGGCTCCGAGAGGTCGACCACGTGGAAGGGATCGACCTGCCTGAAGGTGACGAGGTAGGCCGTGTCCTCCATGAACCGGACCGCGAAGATACGCTGGTCGACGCCCATCCCCTGTTCGGAGCCGACCACCTCCAGGTTTTCGTCGAGGACGTACACGTCGTTCTCGGAGGTGCTCCCGCCCTCGACGGTGGTCGCGATCCGCAGGTGGCCGTCGTGTTCGTCCATCGAGAACTGGTCGAGCGGGACCCCGGGGACCTCGCCGACGGCGTCCACGGAGAGGCCGCCCTCGATACCGACCTTCACGACGCCGGTGGTGGTCAGGTCGCGCTTGCGCTCCGCGAGGTATGCCTGGAACCCCTCGGTGAGTTCCTTGCGGAGTTCGTCGCGGCGGTCCTCGTCGACCCGTTCGAGCCACCGGCGGACCGTTTCACCGATCTCGATCCGGAGGGCCCGCTCGGAGAGGTCGTACCCCTGGAGTTCCCGGAGGCGGTCGCGCGCCCGGTCGTCGAGCAGGTCGCTCCGGTTGGTCAGCAGGTACTCCATCATGAGGTCCGCCCGGGAGGCCCGGCGCACGTAGCTCAGGTAGACGGCGTTGCCGGAGACGTAGGTCGCCGCCGTCCGCCGGGAGCCGACGACGCTGACCGTGTCGGTCACCGCGCCGGTCTCGGGTTGCAGGCGGAGGGTGGTGTACGTCGAGTCGACGTCGGCCGGCTTCGTGGGCCGGTAGACCTCGCTACAGGCCACCGACGGGCCGGTCTCGCCCAGCGGTGCCACGGGACAGGCGTCCTCCGACGTCGCGCGCTGTTCGACCACCGCGTACACCTCGCCGTCGTAGAGGCGGGCGGCGGTCAGGCGGCCCTCCAGGTCCTTCTCCCAGACCTGCTCGGGGGACTCGGGGTCCGAGACGTCGACGCCGACGATCCGGTCGCGCTCGAAGGCGACGAGCGTGTCGTTCGACAGGAGGAGCCGACCGCCGACGTCGACCTCCTCGATGGCTGCGGGGTCGGCGGGGTCGGAGATGTCCAGCACCGTCGTGGACCCCTCGTCGCGCTCGCCGTGGGTGTGTCGCCGTCGGGGGCTGGCGTAGAAGACGGTTCGCCCGTCGGTCTTGAGGATGTCCGGTTCGTCGATCCCCCGTTCCTGGACGTTGGTGCCGGAGACGCGGTCGGGGCCGCTCGCGGCGGACTTGCCCGCCGAGGCCTCGTCGGTCACCGTCCGGGTCGGCTGGGCGGTCGCCCTCGACCGTTCGGCGTCCTCCTCGGTCGTCCTGGCCTCGCGTTCGGCGCCCGCGTCACCGCCGGCCTGGGCGGCCCTGGCCCGGTAGCTGGTTCGCTCGCGCGAGACGTAGTCGTGGAACGCCGCCTCGGACTCGAACTGTTCGACCCCCGCGGTCTCCGAGTCGGCACCGACGCCGTCGGTCGGCGTCCCGGTCCCCACCCCGTCGTCGGGACCGTTGCTGGTGGGGGGCGCTAGCGCCGTCGCGCCCGCGCCGACCGCCGATCCCACCAGGAGGGCGGCGAACGCGACCGCGATCATATTTCGGTCGAGTGGCATGCCCGGACGAACGGACCCCACTCAAAAAGCGATACGCCAAGCTGAAAGAGTCGTTTCAGCGGACGGCGGGCGTCTGCTGGATCCCTCCAGGGAATCCTGGACCGACCGGCCGCCCGACGGTCGACCGGCGAACCGGGGACGGGCCAGTACTGGCGGCGACGCAATCCTTTTCGACCCGGCGACGGAACTCCCCACCGATGAGGGTGCTGTACGGGCTCTGGGACGCCGACCGACCCCGGCGGGGCCTCGAACTGGCGGCCGAACGCGCGGCCGCGACGGGCGACGACCTCGTCGTCGCCGTCCTCGCCCCCGGGGACCGCTCCCCCGGCGAGGGGCTGGTCGCCGACGCGCGGGAGACGCTGACGGCGGCGGGACTGGAGCCCGACGTACGGGCGCTGTCGGGGGACCCTGCGGGTCGCCTGGTCGCCCTCGCCGAGCGGGAGGGGTTCGACCGCATCGTCCTCGGCGGCGGCGGGCGGAGCCCGATGGGGAAGGTGGAGATCGATCCGGTGGTACAGGCGGTGCTGATGAGCAGTTCCGTCACGGTCACGGTGATCCGCGAACCATGACCGGGGACCGCACCCGCGTCTACCCCGACGAGCCAGCCGGTCCCTTCGAGGCGCCGCCCCGGACCGTCGAGGACCGGGCCGACCGGACCGTCGAGTTCCGGGCGGTCGACGAGGACAGGACGGAGGACCTGGTGGCGATGTACCGGGCGTTCGACCCGTCCGACCGCGCCCAGGGGATCCCTCCTGTCGGCGAGGAGCGGATCCGCGAGTGGGTCGAGCAACTCCTGGACGAGGGGGTCAACGTCGTCGCCCGGCACGACGGGGGCACGGTCGGCCACGCCACCCTCGTCCCCGACGCACCCACCGACGCCGACAGCCACGAACTCGCCATCTTCGTCCTCGGGGACTACCAGGGTGCCGGGATCGGAACGGAACTCCTCCGGACGCTCCTGGGGGAGGGCGCCCGCCAGGGGGTCGACCGCGTCTGGTTGACCGTCGAACCCTGGAACAAGCCCGCCATCCGGGTCTACGAGAAGGTGGGGTTCGAACCCTCGGGCAACGACCGCTTCGAGCGGGAGTACTCGATCCGGCTGGCCTGATCCCGGGTGCGTGGGACCGGAATGGTCCCGGCCCGGCGGGATCCCGGGCGTCCTCACCCGCACGACCACCGACGCGAAGAGTCAGGGTTTTGCCGGTGCCGTCCGCACCGTGAACCGTGAGTCCCACAGATACCGACGGCGACGTCTCCGCCAGTGGATCCCCGGACGACGCCTCCGCAAGTGGATCCCCGGACGACGACGTGACCGTCGAGTGCGTCCTGGTCCCCGTCGACGGGAGCGAGGAGGCGCTGACGGCCGTGGAGCACGCGGCGGCCGTGGCCGACCGCTACGGGGCCGACGTCCACGCCCTCTACGTGGTCGGCAGCGAGACGGCGCGGGAGATCCGCGCCGGGGACCTGGAACGCGAGGCCGTCGCCGAGGGCGCCAGCCGGTTCTTCGAGCAGGTGCGAGCGGTCTGCTCGCGCCGGTCGGTCGCCGTCTCGTCCTCGACGGCCGCCGGGTTCTCGACCGGTCGGCTGACCCGCCACCCGGGGAGCGTGATCCTGGACTGCGCCGAGGAGGCCGACGCCGACTTCGTCGTGGTGCCACGCGAACGGGCCGTCGACGCCCCGGAGGCCCTGGAGAAAGCCGCCGAGTACGTCCTCTCGTACGCCAGCCAGCCGGTGCTGGCGGTCTGAGCGGGCCGATACCGCGATCAGTGGTGTCGCGTCCGACCCCCCGATACCCCTAAACCACCGCCGGGTGAAGGCGTCCCATGGACGAACCGGACACCGACCGCGCCGAGGCCATCCCGGCCGCGGAGGCGTTCGGGATCCTCGGCAACGAGACGCGGACCGAGATACTCCGCGCCCTCGTGGAACGCGACGACGAGGCACCCCTCTCGTTCTCGGAACTCCGGGAAGCGGTCGGAACGGGCGACAGCGGACGGTTCAACTACCACCTCCAGCAACTCGTCGGCCACTTCGTCGAACACGACGAGGACGGCTACGCCTTCCGCTACCACGGCCGGCGGATCGCCCACGCCATCCTCGCGGGGACGTTCACCGACCGGGCCCGGGTCGCCCCGGCCCCGGCGCCGGGCGCGTGCTACGCCTGCGGGGCCGAGGCCCTGGAGGGGAGCTACGAGAACGAGACGCTGACGATCCGCTGTACGGCCTGCGAGGAACGGATCGTGTCGGTGCCGTTCTCGCCCGCGGCGGTCCGGGGTCGGACGCCGGCGGAGGTGTTCGCGGCGTTCGACCGCTGGAGCACCGCCCAGGCGAACCTGGCGGCCGGTGGCGTCTGTCCCGAGTGCACCGGCCACATGGACGGGCGGGTCACCACCGACGTGGCCGACTACCTCGACTTCGACGTCCTGCCCCGCTTCGAGTGCCGGGTCTGTCGTCGCACCGCCACCACCTCCTTCGGGAGCGTGGCGCTCAACCACCCCGCGGTCCAGTCGTTCCACCACCGCCACGACGCCTACCCCCGCCAGCGACCCTACTGGACGATCCCACAGCTGGTCAGTGACCGCCACACCGAGGTGCTCTCGGAGGACCCCTGGCGGGTCCGGGTGGCCTTTCCCATCGAGGACGGCCCGCGGGTCGAGGCCACGATAGACGGGTCGGTCGCGGTGGTCGGGGTGACCGAGCACGTCGACGGGTAGCCACCCTGTCGGTCGGGTACCACTGAGCGGGTGGATCCCAGGCTCGCATTTTACGGTAATTTTACTGTAAGCGGATCGGCCAGCGGTACGACAAGACCGCCGCCCAGGTCGCCCTGCGCTGGCTGGTCGGCCAGGCAAACGTCGTCGCGATCCCCCGGTCGTCCAGCCGCGAGCACCTGGCGCAGAACCTCGCCGTCTTCGACTTCGAGTTGACCGACGACGAACGGGAGCGGATCCACGACCTCTCCGGCCCGCTCAGGACCCGGCTGACGAACTACCTCCCGTCGGTGATGCGGTCGTTCCCGCTGTGATCGGTCTTCCTCGCTGATCCGGCCGTTCTCGCTGTGATCTCGGCTCCGTCTCGCCCGGCCTACGGAACTGGACTGCCCGTCAGGAGCTAGGGCCTCGACCCTCCCCAACCGACTGCGCTCCTTGTCGGCCTCCCGCTGGTCGGCCGCCTGCGGTGCTCGCCCCTCGCACGAGGCCGCGCCTGGCGGCGCGGCCCGCGCGCCGTGTGGACGGACCAGCGAACGCGGTTCTCCGGATCACTCCGCCGGGAGGAGGTCGCAGTAGTGGAACTCGCTCCCGGCGACGGTCCTGGTGACCCGCTCTCCGGTCTCGACGTGGACGGGGGCCTCGAAGGCCGGGCAGTCCCGGACGAAGGTGTGGAACTCGCCGTTCTCGCCGCAGGGATCCACGCCCTCGGGCAGGTCGGCGAGACAGTCGCGGTCGAGGTCCCGGCCGACGAACGACCGGTCCAGCGCGGATCCGTCGACGCAGACGACGGTGGCCCGGAAACCGGCCGCCAGCAGTTCCTCGACCAGGTCCTCGGTGTCCCGGCCCCACAGCGGCCAGTACCCCGACAGCGGGGTGTCCGAGAGGTTCTCCTCGCGGTACGCCCGCACGTCCGAGAGGAACACGTCGGCGAAGACGGCCCGGTCGATCCCCCGGTCGGCGTACTCGCGCAACTGGCCGGTCATGGCGGCCTCGTACTCCTCGTTGGAGGGATCGGCCGGCAGTTCGAGGACGTCCAGGGGGAGGCCGGCGGCCGCGGCCTGGCGCTCGACCAGTTCCGGGCGCACGCCGTGCATCGTGACCCGGTCGGTCGCGGCCGAGACGGTGGTGAGCAGTCGCTCGACTGCGATCTCTGGTGCTCCCCCCACGTCCCCGGATCCGCCCTCGCCTCCGGATCCGGCGAGTTCGTGGAGGGCGAGGGCGGCGTCCTTCCCGCCGCTCCAGGACAGCACCGCACGGTCGATCATCGTCCCCACTCCGGTCCGGGGGGCCGAGGGGGTTTCGGTCGGCGCCGGGCGTCCGGGGCGAGTGGGAGGCCGGGGGATCCGGTCGGGGCCGGGCGTCCGGGGCGGGGGTTAATTACCCTCGAACGACGAACCGGGACCGATGAACGACGCCGGGGACGACCCCCAGGGGGCCGACGGCGCTGGCGAGGACGCGGACGCCGGCGGTCCCGCCGGGTCCGGGACGGAGATCCGACCCCTCGACCAGTCGACGGTCGAACGGATCGCCGCCGGCGAGGTGGTCGAGCGCCCCGCCTCGGTGGTGAAGGAACTGGTCGAGAACGCCATCGACGCCGACGCCTCGCGGATCGACGTCGAAATCGACGGCGACGGCACCGGCGGGATCCGGGTCCGGGACGACGGCCGCGGGATGACCGAGGCCGACGTCAGGGCCGCGGTCCGGGAACACACCACCTCGAAGATAGCGGACATCGACGACCTGGAGTCCGGCGTCGGTACCCTGGGCTTTCGGGGCGAGGCCCTCCACACCATCGGCGCCGTCTCGCGGTTGACGATCACCACCAAGCCCCGCGGGGCCGACGGCGCGGGCACCCGCCTGCGCTACGAGGGCGGCGAGGTGGTCTCGGTCGAGCCTGCGGGATGTCCGGAGGGGACCACGGTGGACGTCGAGGACTTGTTCTACAACACGCCGGCCCGCCGGAAGTACCTCAAGCGGGAGGCCACCGAGTTCGCCCACGTCAACCGGATCGTCTCCCGGTACGCGCTGGCGAACCCCGACGTGGCGGTGTCGCTGACCCACGACGACCGCGAGACGTTCGCGACGACCGGCGAGGGTGACCTCCGGGCGGCCCTGCTGTCGGTCTACGGCCGGGAGGTCGCCGAGGCGATGGTCCCCGTCGTCGGCGGGGACCCGCCCGACCGGTCGCTGGGCATCGACGCCGACCCCGTCGACCTCCCGGAGGGACCGCTGACCGGCCTGGGCGGGTACGTCAGCCACCCCGAGACCACCCGCTCCAGCAGGGAGTACGTCACCGCGTTCGTCAACGGGCGGTACGTCGACGCCGCGGTCGTCCGAGAGGCGGTCCTCGAAGCGTACGGCGGGCAACTCGCGAGCGACCGCTACCCCTTCACCGTCCTCTTCCTGGAACTCCCGCCGGGATCGGTCGACGTGAACGTCCACCCCCGGAAGATGGAGGTCCGGTTCGGCGACGAGGACGGCGTCCGGGCGGCGGTCAGGACGGCCGTCCGCGACGCCCTCCTCGACCACGGCCTCGTCCGCACGACCGCCCCGCGCGGCCGGTCCGCCCCGGACGAGACGCCCGTCGATCCGGCGGGTAGTGGTGCGGACGGGACAGCGGACGACGGCGGTGACGGGACCGGAGACGTCGAGGACGGAACCGGTGATGCCGGGAGGATGGAGCGAGCGGACGACCACCGTCCCCCCGCCGGAGACGCCCTCGACGCCGACCCGGACCCCGTCCGCGGTCGGACCGGTGGAGGGGATCCCGGCGGCGAACCGGCCGGGGGGCGGAGCCGGGGCGGTCCCTCCACGGAGGGTTCCGACCGCGACGCCGGGAGCGCGACCGACCGCCCCGGATCCGGCGGGTCGGGGGACCCCCGGCCCGGAACCGCGCCCGAAACCGGGGAGCGACCCGAAGGCGACGGCCGGTCCGGGGAGGACGACCGCCCCGGATCCGCCGGGGAGTCGACGGATCGGCCGGATCCCGCCCGGAAGTTCTCCGGGGGGACGGACCAGCGGACGCTGTCGGGGGGGACGGCGACGCCGGAGCGGGAGTACGACCGCCTGCCGCCGTTGCGGGTGCTCGGGCAACTCGACGACACCTACGTCGTCTGCGAGACGCCGGACGGCATCGCGCTGGTGGACCAGCACGCGGCCGACGAGCGGGTCAACTACGAGCGCCTGTCGGCCGCCGTCGAGGGGGAGACGACCGCCCAGCGCCTCGCGACGCCCGTGGAACTGGAACTGACGCCCGGCGAGGCGGCGACCTTCGAGGCCGCCGGCGAGGCGCTCTCGCGCCTGGGGTTCGAGGCCGAACTGGTCGACTCGGATAGCGGTCCGACCGACTCCGGCGGTGATCCGACCGACTCCGGCGGCGACCCGATCGACTCCGAGAACACGGGGGGCACGGGCGGCCGGACCCTCCGGATCGCGGCGGTCCCCGCGGTCCTCGACGCGACGGTGGATCCCGACCGCCTGCGTGACCTGCTCGGGGAGTTCGTCGCCACGGGCGAGGTGGGCGAGACGGTCGAGGAGGTCGTCGACGAGTTCCTCGCGGACCTGGCCTGCTACCCCTCGGTCACGGGCAACACCTCGCTGACCGAGGGGTCCGTGCTCGACCTGCTGGACGCGCTGGACGACTGCGAGAACCCCTACGCCTGCCCGCACGGGCGCCCCGTCGTCGTGGGGATCGACCGCGACGAGATAGCGGCCCGCTTCGAGCGGGACTACCCCGGTCACGGCGGCCGGCGCGGGGAGTGACCGGCGTCGAACGGGTTGACCGGGCGGTCCGCACCGGGTCGGACGATCGCGGGCTGGCCAGTGGCCGGTCGCCCGGGGCCGCTACTGCTGTCCGACTCCGCGCTCCTCGTAGGGCTGGACGAGGACGAATCCCTCGTTCCCGGTGAAGTCGAGCTGGTAGCTCTCGCCGGAGGACCGGCCGATCATGTCGCTTATGGTGTGGTCGCTGTGGTGGCCGGGCGAGGCCGTCCCGCTCCAGGCGACGGTCGCCTCGGGGTCGGTGCGGACCGGCGGGGTCAACACGAGCGGGTCGCCGTGGGTCGTGATGGCTACGCTCCCGGGGCCCTCGAGGTAGACGTTCGTGAGGCCGCCCGTCGAGATGCCCGCGATGCTGTCCAGGGTTCGGATCTCGTAGTTCACGCTCGACTCGAACGCGAGGACGTCGTCGCCGTTGACCGAAATCTCCTCGTCCGCGTCGAGGTCGAGGACCTGGACCTCCTTGCCCTGGTCGGCCAGGTAGAGGTGGCCGGTGCCCCCGACCTCCATCACCGGGGTCCCCTCGCTGGTCGCCTTCTCCTTGATGAACCCGGTGATCCCCCCTTCGGCCGACGACTTGCCGGTGAAGCTGAGGTCGCCGGTGTAGGCGACCATCGCCCCGACCTTGGCCATCACCGACCCCTCGACGTCGACGTCCAGTAGCTTGCTGTTCTCCAGTTCGAATCGGTCGGCGCTCTCGTCCGGTGCGTTGGATCGTGCGAAGTCGTCCAGTTCCATCGTCGGATCCGAGCCACGTCGTCGGTGACTCGTTTGACCTCTCACACGTCTGGGTAATTAATTCGATCGGCTAGAGGTGAAGCCGTCCCCGGTTCCGACCGGCGGACAACCGAAACTCGTCCCGTCGGTTCACCCCGGCCGGTAGCCCCGCCCCGAAGCCGCCCCCGGTTCCGACCGGCGGACAACCGAAACCCGCCCCGACGACGTACGCCGTACCCCACCCCAGGACACCCAGGGAACGTGGGGGTTACTCTTTATAGTGAGGCCGCCGTGGCCGAATACGATGGTTCGAGCACGCACGGATCGGCGGGAGGGCCGGCATGGCTGACCTGGTCACGTTCGGGGAGGGCCTGTTGCGGCTCTCCCCGCCGGACGAGGAACGCCTGGAGGCGGCCCGCCAGTTCGAGGTCCGGACGGCCGGGTCGGCCGCGGGGACGGCCATCGCCGCGGAGCGACTCGGTGCCGTCACGACCGTCATGACCAAGCTCCCCGACGGGCCGATCGGACGGCGGGTCCACAACGGCCTCCTGGAGATGGGCATCGACGTCGAGGCCGTCTGGGGCGAGGAGGGGCGGGTCGGCACCTACTACATCGAGCACGCCGGCGCGCCGCGCGGCGTGAACGTCGTCTACGACCTCGAGGGGTCGGCGTTCTCGACGGTCTCGGCCCGGCGGTTCGACGTCGACGTCGTGCGGAACGCGCGGGGCTTCTTCGTGACGGGCATCTCGCCCGCCCTCTCGGACGCCACCCGCGAGGCGACGGCCAACCTGCTGGGGGCCGCGCGAAAGGCCGGGACGACCACCGCGCTGGACTTCAACTACCGCTCGGAGCTGTGGTCGGCGGCCGAGGCCCGCGAGACGCTCACCCAGCTGTTCCCGGCGGTCGACGTGCTCGTCGTCGCCGCCCGGGACGCCCAGCGGGTACTCGGTCACGGCGGCGAGGAACCCGCACAGATCGCCCACCAGATCGCCGCCGACTACGAGTTCACGACCGTGGTCGTGACGCGGGGCGAGCTGGGCGCCATCGCCTGGCACGACAGCGTGGTCCACAGCCACGACGGCTACGAGACCGAGACCACCGACCCGGTCGGTGCCGGCGACGCCTTCTCGGGGGCGTTCGTCGCCCGCCGCCTCGCCGGCGACGACATCCGGGAGGCGCTGGACTACGCCAATGCCGCCGCCGCCCTCAAGCGGACCATCCCCGGCGACTTCGCACCGATCACTCGCGCCGAGGTCGAGGCCGTCATCGCGGGCGAGAACGACGATATTTCGCGCTGAGACCTCCGCCCGCACTCCCGGTGTTCCGGCTCCTCCGGAGCCGTCGATCCGCCGGTTCGTGGGTCCGGAGCCGTCGATCCGCCGGCTTACAGTACGGTTACGGTAACCCGGGGAAACTTACGGTAACGTTACTGTAAACGGCTACGGGCGCGGTGGCGTCCTCGGGATCCGGTCGCGGGGGCTCCGGTCGTGCCCCGGCCGGTCGGTTCCGTCGTGCTCCGGCCGGTGGGGTCTCGTCCCGATCCGGTCGTGTCCCCGGCGCACACGCCCGGGCAAACGCCTATCCCCCGGGGGATCGACGGGGAAGTATGACGCGACCCCACGTAGTCGTCGTCGGCGCGTACGGCAGTGCCGGGGTGGCCGTCGCCGACCGCCTCGTCGAGGAGGACGTGCGACTCACCCTGGTCGACGACGGTGATCCGGGCGGCGGCCTCTGCATCCTGCGAGGGTGTATGCCCTCCAAGGAGGTGCTCTCGGCCGCCGCCCACCGGTTCCAGGCCCGACACGACCATCGACTCCCCGACGACCCGCCGGGGATCGACATGGAGCGAGTCGTCGAGACGAAGGACGGACACGTCGCCGACTTCGCGAGCCACCGGCGCGGGGCCGTCGAGCGGATGGCCGAGCGAGGGAACGTCGAGTTCCTCCACGAGACCGCCCGGTTCGTCGACGACCGGACGGTCGCGGTCGGGGACCGACGGATCGAACCGGACTACGTCGTCGTCGCCACCGGGTCGACGGTGAACGTTCCCGACCTCCCGGGGATCGACGACGTCGAGTACGAGACCAGCGCCGACGTCCTCGACGCGACGGGCTACGCGGGCGAGTCGGGGATCGTGATGGGTTTTGGCTACGTCGGGACCGAACTCGTGCCGTACCTCTCGGAGGCCGCCGGCCTCTCGCTGACCGTCGTCGAACACGACGCCCGGCCGATCGACGAGGCGGACCCGGCGTACGGCGACGCCCTCCTCGACATCTACGAGGAGAACTTCGACGTCCGGATCCTCCGGGAGACGTACGAGGAACGCCTCGAACCGACCGACGACGGCGGCGTCCGGTTGCACACCGACCGCGAGGACGGGGCGGCGACCGTCGAGGCCGACCACCTGTTCCTGTTCACCGGTCGACGCCCGAACCTCGACGGCCTCGGCCTGGCGAACGCGGGCATCGACCCCGGTCCGGGGTGGGTCGGGGACACCATGCAGGCGGCCGACGACGACCACACCTTCGTCGTCGGCGACGCCAACAGCCGGGAACCGATCCTCCACGTCGCCAAGGAGGAGGGCCACCTCGCGGCCGGGAACGTCCTCCGGCACCACCGGGGCGAGGGCCTGGTCCCCTACGAGAACGTCCACCACCACGTCATCTTCACCGGCCTCGGGGTCTACCCCTACGCCCGGGTCGGCCACTCGAAGGAATCGGCCGAGGCCGCGGGGATCGACCACGTGGCCGTCACCCGCGAGGCCCGCGACGACGGCGTGTTCCGCACCAAGGACGCCCCGGAGGGGCTGGCGACGCTGGTCGTCGACCCCGACGACGGCACCGTCCTGGGCTACCAGGGCCTGCACTACCACGCCGACGTGATGGCGAAGACCGCCCAACTGGCCGTGGAGATGGAACTGGACGTCCGGGAGGTCCCGGACCGCGCCTACCACCCGACGACCCCGGAAATCCTCGACGGCCTCTTCCGGCAAGCGACCGACGCCCTCGAGGGCGACGGGTAGCGACACGCGGCCGTCCAGCGAGTCGGAAGGTCCAAGACGACAGCCGCCGGATCCGCGTCCATGGGATTGGGAAGCACGGCCAAGCGGGTCCAGAAGCTCGCCAAGATGGCCGAGCAGATGTACTCGCAGTTGAAGACGGTCACCGACGAACTCGTCCAGTTGAAGGAGGACGTCGACGAGGCGAGCGACCGGGTCGAAGAGACCAACGAGCGCGTCGACGTCCTCGAACGGAAGATCGACCGCCAGACCGCGCTCCTGGAGGCGATGGCCCACCGGGACGGACTCGACGTCGTGGCCATCTACGACCAGGCCGGCCTGGACGCCGGGCCGGTGCTCGGTGCCGACGAGGAGTTCGCGGAACTGGGCGACGCCGGGGAGTCCGGATCGGGGGACGCGGTGGACGGGTCGACCGGGACCGGCACCGACGGGGGATCCGCCGAGGCTGCCGACGCGACGGGCGACGATCCGGGGGAGACGCCGGACGTAGGGGAGTCCGAACCGACCGACGACGTTGCGGATCCGGAGACGGAGCCGGCCGAACCGGCCGGGGATGCGGGAGACGTCGACGAGAGTGCCGGCGAGGCACGCGAGGATCCCGGGGGAACCGACCGGGATAGCCTGGACGCGGAGGGCGTCGAGGGGGGCTCGGGCGAGCCGGCCGCGGACAGCGAGGACGGTACCGCGGAGCCGACCGACGACGCCGGAGAAACCCGGGACGATCCCGCGGAATCGAGCGACGACGCCGCGGACAGCGCGGACGATCCCGCAGAGGGGAACGACGGCGCCGGATCCCCCGACGACGGGACCGGGGATACCGACTCGCCCGGGGACGACGGCGACTCCGACCGGGACCGGGCCTCGCGACGGTCGACGGGGATCGACGTCAGGGAGGGGTAAGGACCGGCGAGCATCGGGGGATCCCGGCCGGAGGATCACCGGCTCGCCCCCGTGTCCGGAGGACCGGCCGTCGAGTGGCAAGGATTATCCGCCACGGAACCGACCCCTCGGGTAATGACGACCCACCGGGAGCCCCTGGATTCCGTGCTGGAGACCGTCGGGCGAACGCCGCTGGTCCGGGTCCACGCCGCCCCGGACGCGGTGCCGGTCTACGCGAAACTGGAGTCGTTCAACCCGGGTGCCAGCGTCAAGGACCGGATCGGCCGGTACATGATCGAGGCGATGCTCGACAGCGGCGAGTTGCCCGAAGGGGGGACGGTCATCGAACCGACCGCCGGCAACACCGGGATCGGACTGGCCATCGCCGCGGGGCAACTCGGCGTCGACGCGGTGTTCGTCGTCCCCGAGCGGTTCAGCGTGGAGAAACAGCAACTGATGGACGCGCTGGGGGCCGAGATAATCAACACGCCCACCGAGGAGGGGATGGGCGGGGCCATCGACCGCGCCCAGCAACTGGCCGAGGAACTCGACGACGCCGTCGTCCCCCAGCAGTTCGCGAACCCGCTCAACACGGAGGCCCACTACGAGACGACCGGCCCCGAGATATGGGAGGCCCTGGACGGCGAGGTCGGTGCCGTCGTCGCCGGGTGTGGCACCGCTGGCACCCTGATGGGGATCGCCCGGTACGTCCGCGAGCAGGAACCGGGGGTCCACGTCACCGCCGTCGAACCCGAGGGGTCGATGTACTCCGCGTTCGAGGGCGAGGACCCCGTGGAGGGCGACTACAAGATGGAGGGGATCGGCACCCACGACCCGACGACGAACGAACTGTTCGAGCCGGACCTGGTGGACGAGGTGGTCCAGGTGGCCGACCGGGCCGCCCACCGCGAAACGCGCCGCCTTGCCGAGGAGGAAGGGCAACTGGTCGCCTCCAGCGCCGCCGCGGCCTCGGTCGCCGCAGTCGCCGTCGCCGAACGGATCCGCGACGGCGAGATAGACGCCCCACACGACGCGGTCGCGACGGTGTTCCCCGACTCCAGCGAGCGGTACCTCTCGAAGGGGATCTACCGGTCGTTCGAGGAGTGGGAGGGGTAGGACGGCCGCCGCGCCCCCGCGAAACTGGGATCGGTTACGGTCGGTCGAGCGTCGATACCTTTTGCCAAATTTTAACACCGCTACGGGCGAACGTACGAACGGAGCGAAACCATGAGCGAACACTCCCACGCCGAGCTACCCGACCTGCCGTACGACTACGACGCGCTCGAACCCCACATCAGCGAGCAGGTAGTCACCTGGCATCACGACACGCACCACCAGGGATACGTCAACGGCCTGAACAGCGCCGAGGAGACGCTGGCCGAGAACCGCGCGAGCGGGGACTTCGGCTCCAGTGCCGCGGCCATGCGCAACGTCACCCACAACGGCTGTGGCCACTACCTCCACACCCTCTTCTGGGACAACATGGACCCGAACGGCGGAGGAGAGCCGGAGGGCGAACTCCGCGACCGCATCGAGGAGGACTTCGGTTCCTACGAGGCCTGGAAGGGCGAGTTCGAGGCCGCCGCGGGCGCCGCCGGCGGCTGGGCCCTGCTGGTCTACGATCCCGTCGCCAACCAGCTCCGCAACCTCGTCGTGGACAAGCACGACCAGGGTGCCCTCTGGGGGTCGCACCCGATCCTCGCGCTCGACGTCTGGGAGCACTCCTACTACCACGACTACGGTCCCGCCCGCGGTGACTTCATCGAGGGCTTCTTCGAGGTCGTCGACTGGGACCACGCCGCCGACGAGTTCCACACCTGCCTCGACCACTTCGAGTAACGCCGCCGGTCACCCGGCCACGGGGCCGGGGTCGGCGCGACTGCGTCCCCTTTTCGGTGCGGTTTCGACGGTCGACCGCGATCCCAATACGGTTCCGACGACCGACCGCGATCCCAATACGGTTCCGACGACCGACCGCGATCGCGGTGGTGCGTTCGCTGACCGACCGGTAGGATATTCGCTGGCCGAACGATAGGATATTCGCTGCCCGACCGGGATCACAGTGGTACGTTCGACGGTCGATCGCGGTGTCGCCGACCCCGGGAGTCTGACGCCCGTCTGACGTAGAACTAAGTCCGGGCGGGCCGGCTAGGCGGGTATGGAGAACCCGCCCCAGGAGATAACCAGCCTGATCGGCAGGGAGGTGTACTCGAACAACGGCGTGTTCGTCGGCGAAATCGAGGACGTCCGCATCGACGTGCACGCCGAGAAGGTAACCGGCCTCGCGCTCGGCGAGTTGAACGGCGAACTGTTCGACGGTCACGTCGACGACGCCCGCGGCGTGATGGTCCCCTACCGCTGGGTCCGCGCCGTGGGCGACGTGGTGCTGGTCAACGACGTCGTCGAGCGACTCCGCGACCCCGAGCAGGAAGAGGAGGCGGCCGCGGTCGCCTAGGACCCGTTCTCGCTCTCGGCCTCGACGCCCAGCGCCGCGAACAGCTTGGACTTGACGGCCTGCTCGGTCAGCTCCAGCAGGGTGTCGCGGGTGTCGTCGGTCGGCTCGATGCCCGTGAATATCCCGAGCGGTATCTCGGCGCTCCCCTGGGTGGAGTGGCCCGACGGCCGGCCGATGTCGCCGTAGGCCTCCTGGAGGATGTTGCCGATGTTGATCCGGATGTCCTTCGAGCGCGCGGCGACGTAGATGGTGTCCTCGCCGACGCCGAAGACGGCGGTGGTGGTGATCCCCTCCAGGTTCAGGAGGTGCTGGGCGGCCTGGGAGAGCGCCTCGCGGTCGGTGACGTAGCCGGCGTTCGAGACGAGGTGTGACCCCTGGACCTCGCGGCTGGAGATGGCCTCCGCGAGGACGTCCAGGGTCTCCGGGGACATCGACGGGGACTCGACCTGTTCCAGGGTCTCGTGGTTGGCGAAGGGGTAGAGGTAGGCCGCGGCGGTGAGGTCGGCGGGCGTGGTGTCGCGCTTGAAGTCCATCGTCTCGGCGCGGATGCCGTACAGGAGCGCGGTGGCGACGGCCTCGTCGACCCGCATGTCGAACTCCTGGATGTACTTGGTCATGATCGTCGACGTCGAGGACATGTTCGGGCGGACGTCGACGAACTCGGCGTCGTAGCGGCCCTCGGACTCGTAGTGGTCGATGAGGACGGCCACCTCCATGTCCAGGGGGTCCTCGGTCGGTTCGGCGTGGTCGACCAGGGCGACGGTGTCGTAGTCGTCGTGGTCGACCTCGTCCCACTCCAGCATGTCGATCCCCAGGAGGTTGGCGAACGCCCGGTTCTCCTGGTGGCCCAGGTCCCCCCGGTAGAGGATGTCGGCCTCGGCCCCGAGGTGGTCGGCGATGGCCGACAGCGCGACGGCCGAGGCGATGGCGTCGGGGTCGGGGTTGTCGTGGGCGATGATCGCCAACCGCTTTCGGGTGTCGACGATGACCGACTCCAGGGTGCGGGCGCGGTGTTCCAGTTCGCCCGACTCCAGCGAGCGCAGCGCCGAGTCGGCGATGACCTTCGAGGGGTTGATGACGACGTCGGTGCCCAGGTCCCGCAGGTCGTCGGCCGACACCGGGTCCGAGGCCCGCGCGACGACGAACTGCTCGTCGCCGTTCTCCTGGCGGATGTTCCGCACCGCCTCCTTGTTGGCCTCGACGTCCGAGGAGAGGATCAGGACGACGTCCTGGTCGGCGACGACGCCCGCGACCTCGGTCTCGCGGATGTCGGCCGTCCGGGCGTTCATGTCCTGTTCCCGGAGCGTCTCCACCCGCCCGGAGTCGTAGTCGATGATCAGGACGTCCTTGCCCTGTTCCATGAGTTCCTCGGCCACCGCGTACCCCACGCTCCCACAGCCGAGGATCGCGTAGGTGGACATCGAGGAGATAGTGACCCCAGTGCTCATTGGATCGACGTTTTGCGGGCCGACACTTAACGCTCTCGGCCTGCGTTCGGCCGGAAAAAACGGCAGGCAGCGGCGGGGTAGAGGAAACTCTCTCCGGAGGGGATCCGGGTGATTCGTCGACCGCCTCCGCTCGCTACGCCGGTCGCCGCCCACGGTAATCCTGGCTTATCGAGGCCGGCCGGCGAACGGACCGCTTCCGACGGACGAGCGACGGATCGCCCGTTCCGGGAGTCGGCCGGCGGATCCGCCACCGAACCGGCAGTGGTCCCCGACGGATCCGCCGTCGAGTCGGCAGTGGTCCCCGCCGGCGACACGTATTTGCGGGCGGCGTCGTAATCCCGGGGGAATGGAACGGTCGACGGTACTTGCGGTCGCGGTTCTCGTCGCCCTCCCGGTCGTGGTGGGGGTCGGGGGGCAGGCCGGGACGGCCGTCGCGGACCCGCCGGATGACGCCCGGGTGACGGTGACCGACGTGGCGGTGTCGCCGGGGACGCCGGTGACGGGGGAACCGGTGACGATGGCGGTGACGCTGCGGAATTCGGCCGGGTCGCCCTCGCCCGCCGCCGTCGAGTGGGTGGCGGTCCGGGAGGGCGACCGGACCCTGGTCAACGCGACGGACCCGGGGACCCTCTCCGGCGGCGAGACGCTGACGATTCCCCTGACGGCGCGGTTCGACTCGGCCGGGGAACACGAGTTGACCGTCGTCGCGGTCGCCACCGACGAGAACGGCAACCGGACGCGTGTGGAACGCCCCCTCTCGGTGGTGGTCGAACGAGCGCCGCCCCAGGTCGAACTCGGCGTTCCACCGTCCGCCGTCGGCGAACCGACCCGGGTCGCCGTCACGGTCGCCAACCCGACGACTGAACCGGTGCGGAATCTGGCGCTCTCGGTCGACGGCGACGGGTTCGACCCGGTCGCGAACCGGGCGACGGTGCCGGACCTGGCCGCCGGTGAGACGACGACGGTGAACGTCACCCTGCGGCCCACGGCCGCCGGCGAGGGATCGGTCCGTGCGGACCTGTCCTACACCACCGCGGCGGGGGTCCGGGCGAACACGTCGCTGTCCCGGACCGTGTCGGTCGCACCGGCGGACCGCGACGTCGGCGTGCGGGTCGAACCGGTCAGCGAGGACGAGGCCGAGCCGGCCATCGGGGGCGTCGAGGGCGTCCTCGGCGGGGGCCAGACCACCGAGGAGGACGAGGGGCCCCGGCGACCAACGACGGTCGAGGTGACCGTCACCAACTTCGGCAACGCGCCGGCGAGAGCCGTCGTCGTCCGGCCCGTCGCCGGCGACCGGACCCTGCCCCGCCAGGCGGTCCCCGGACCGGTCGCGCCCGGCGAGTCCGCGTCGGTGACCGTCGACCTCTCGTCGGTCGACCGGGCGGGCGAGGTGCGCTTCTCGGTCGAGTACCGGATGGCCGGCGACGAGGGGTCGGTCGAGGCGGCCTACGACTACCGGCCCGCTACCGGGAGCGTCGCCCTGACCGGCGTCAGCATGCGCTTCGGCGAGGACGGCGCCCTGCACGTCGAGGGCAACGCGGGCAACGTCGGCGACGCCGAGGTCACCGGCGTCGTCGTCGCGGTGGGCAACGCCACCGGGGTCGAACCCACCTACCCCCGGCGCAACTACTTCGTCGGGACCGTCGAGGGCAGCGAGTTCGCCCCCTTCGAACTCACCGCCGACGTCGACGCGCCCAACGCCACCGTCGTCCCCCTGGTCGTGACCTACACGGTCGACGGGGTCCAGCAGACCCGGCGGATCCGGATCCCCTACGACGACTCGCTGACCCCGCCCGACGAGGGCGGCGGCGGTCCCGTCGATTCCGGCCTGCTCCTGGGCGTCCTGGTCGGGGTCGCGCTGGTCGGGATCCCGCTGGGCGGGTGGGCCGCGGTCCGCCGGATCCGGGACGGGGGGGAGCGACAACGGGTTCGGGCGGACGCCGACCGCGACGGGGGCGACTGATGGATCCGATCCTCGAACTCGACGGGGCGACCAAGACCTACCGGACCGGGGCCGGGAAAGTCGTCGCCCTCGACGCCGTCGACTTCGGGGTCGACCCCGGCGAGTCGGTGGCGGTGGTCGGCCCCTCCGGGAGCGGCAAGTCGACGATGCTGAACCTGCTGGGACTGCTCGACGCCCCCACCTCGGGGGTCACCCGCCTGGAGGGGCGGGACGTGACCGACCTGACCGACCGCGAGCGAACGACCGCCCGCAAGGAGTCGGTCGGCTTCGTCTTCCAGGACTTCTTCCTGATCCCCACGCTGTCGGCCCGCGAGAACGTGGAGGTGCCCACGATGTTCGACCGGGCGGGTCCGGGCGACCGGGCGGTCGACCTGCTGGAGCGGGTGGGACTCGGTGACCGCCTCGACCACTACCCCGACGAGCTATCGGGTGGGCAGAAACAGCGCGTCGCCATCGCCCGGGCGCTGATCAACGACCCCGACGTCGTCCTGGCCGACGAGCCCACCGGCAACCTCGACCGGGAGACCGGTCGGCAGGTCCTGGAGGAACTCGACCGGGTCCGCGAGACCGGGGTCAGCGTCGTCCTCGTGACCCACGATCCGCTGGTCACCGAGTACGCCGGGCGGTCCGTCCGCCTGGTCGACGGCCGGGTCGCCCGTGAGACCGGGGGTGTCGAGGCGTGATCCCCGGCGAACAGCCCGGACGCCCGGGCTCCGCCGAACCGCCTCGACGGGCGTCCGGCAGGCGCGTGCGGTCGCGGCCGGGAGCCACTGGCGACCGGCCGCGACGACCCCGCGCGAGGGACGACCGACCGAGGAACGAGGGAGGGAGTCGGCTGGGGAGGGTGTGGCCTCCGTCGGGGTGGACCGCTGGGACTGGCGGCCCGGAGACCGGTTCGGACCGGCCGACGATTCGAACGAACCGGGGACCGGAGGTAACCGGACCGTGAGCGTCCGTCGAACCCTCTACCGGCGGTTCCCGGCGGTCGTCCTCGCGCGCCGGAACCTCTCGCGCAACCGGCTCCGGTCGGCGCTGTCGGTCCTGGGGATCGCCATCGGCGTGCTGGCCATCGCCACGCTGGGGATGTTCGGGAACGTGCTCCAGCTAGCCGCCGCCCAGTCGCTGGGGGGGCTGGGCAACCAGGTGATCGTCAACCCCAACCAGGACGCCGGCGTCGAGTCGCTCTCGGACCGGGACCTCCGGGAGATAGACCGGGCCGCCGGGGAGGACGCCACGGTGGTCCCGGTCAAGACCGGCGGGGCCCTCGTCGAGCGGGGGTCGGAGGGGACGTTCGCACAGTTGTACGGCACCGCCACGCCCGGGGCGCTGTTCGAGGCCCGGTCCGGGGAGTTGCCCGAACGCCACCGCCAGGGGGTGATCGTCGGCCCCGACGTGGCCGAGAGCCTGGACCTCCGGGTCGGCTCGACCGTCGAGATAGAGGGCAACGAGTACCGCGTGGTCGCCGTCCTCGCCGACACCGACTCCATCACCCCGGTGCGCCCGGACAACGCCGTCATCCTGCCGCCCGACGAGTTCCGCTCGGACGAGTTCGACCAGGCCATCGTCCAGGCCGACTCCGGGCGGGAGGCCGCCGCCGCGGCCGACCGGATCCGCGGGCGGCTCAACGCCCGCCAGGACCGGGTGTCGGTGTTCGAACTCTCCTCGGTCGTCTCCCGGATCGACGAGTTCTTCGACCTCCTGTCGGGCTTCCTCGTGGGGATCGGCGCGGTGTCGCTGCTCGTTGCCGGCGTCTCCATCCTCAACATCATGTTCGTCACGACCGTCGAGCGCCGCGAGGAGATAGGAGTCATGCGGGCCGTGGGGATCCAGCGCGTCCAGGTGCTGAAACTCGTGCTCGCGGAGGCGGCGGTGCTGGGCGCCGTCGGGTCTCTCCTCGGGGCGGTGGCGAGCGTGGCGATCCTGCTGGGGCTGTACGAGTTCACCGTTCTGGAACTGTCCGTCGTGCTCCACCCGAGCAACGCGGTCTACCCACTAGTTGCAGTGGCGTTCGGCCTCGGCACCAGCCTCCTCAGCGGGATCTACCCCGCCTACCGCGCGGCCACGGACCGGCCGGTCGACGCCCTCCGGGGGTGACTGGGGGATCGCGGCTTTGGGAGATTTACAGTAAATTTACTGTAAAAATCGTTCGAACCGCGAGGTGGCGGGGGATCCAAACAAAACCTATTTGGGCGAACCCGTGCTAGCCGGAGTCGCCCGGGCCGGTAGCTCAGTTAGGGAGAGCGACGGACTCTTAATCCGTCGGTCGGGGGTTCAAATCCCTCCCGGCCCGCTTCTCCAATCCGACTCACGAGCGAGGAGCGCCAGCGACGAGCGAGTGCCGGATCGGAGAAGCGGCCAGAGGATTTGAACCACGCGAGACGCACGCCCGAGCGAAGCGAGGGATCGTCTCGCAATCAGGTTCAAATCCCTCCCGGCCCGCTCCTTCTTCGACCGGATCCGTTCCACTCGAACGATCACCGGCGGACCGGCACGGATCCCACCGTCGATCCGGGGGTCGTCCGGATCGACGAGGTGGTAGCCCATGTGCCCCGCAACCGGCGACGGGTAATGAACGCCGGGCCCGGCGGGGACGAGTGGCCGACGTGGGGTCGGCGCCGGATCGGCGGCCGACGTGGGACCGCCCCGACCGCGGACGGAGGTGCCGGATCGGTCCCAGTACCCGGCGGGTACTTTTCTCCTCTCGGCCCCACCGGTCGGCCATGGCGGAGCAACCGTACGCGACGGTCAGCATCGACGACCTGGAACTCCGGGAGGTCGAGGGGATCGAACCCGGATTGCGGGCGGTCGGCTACGAGCTACGACCCGAGGAGTCCCGGCCGAACGTCTGGGAGTACGAGGCCGGGGAGTCGAGTCGCCGCCACCGACACGACCGCCAGGAGGAGGTGTACCTGGTCCTCTCGGGGCGGTTCGAACTGGCGGCCGGCGACGAGACCGTGCCCCTCGAACCGGGGGACGTCGTGGTGGTTCCGCCGGACACGTGGCGGACCCTCACCGCCGTCGAGGCCGGGCGGGTGTTCGTCTACGGCGCGCCACCGGTCGCGGACGACGACACCGTGGAGACCGACGTATCGGGGGAACGTCCCGGCGAGGGCGACGCGGACGACCCGGGTGACGACCGGGCGTAGGGGTGCGGGATCCGCCGAAGGTTCCAATGGCTCGACAGGTGCATGTGTTCCGGCACCCTACGGTGAACGATGGGTTTCACCGGCTCCCTCGTCCGGGTCGCCGCCGTGCTGGGTCTGGCGGGGGCCGTTCCACTGGTGGCAGTCGCCGTCGCCCCGTCGCTCGGCATCGATGGGGCCGTCTTCCCGCCGGGGGTCGGTCTCGTTCTCTACCTGGTCCTGCTGACGCTGGCCGTACTGGGTGCGGGGGCGTGGGTGGTCGTTCGGCCGGGTGGCACCTGATCCCACCGTTTTGCACCGGCCGACCGCGTTTCTCACCTCCCCGGTGGAGAGCGAACCCTCAGACCGGGTCCATCCCATGCGCCTCGCGGAGGGTGTTGATGTACGTCCGGAAGCCGTCTGCCAGGTCGTACTCGGGGTCGTACCCCAGGTCCTCCTTCGCGGCGGTCATGTCCAGTTTCTGGGTCCAGGGCAGTTCGCCCTCGTCGCTGACTTCCAGGTCGGCGTCGGGCACGATCTCCCGGACCGTCTCGACGGCCTCCCGGATGGTGGCGACGGTCCCGCGGACGTTGTAGACCCGTTGGGAGCGGTCCTCGTCGGGGACGTCGGCGGCGAGGCGGAACGCCTGGGCGATGTCCTCGACGTACTGCCAGTCGATGACCTGGTCGCCGTACTCCACCGAGAACGACTCCCCGAGTGCGGGCCTCTCGACGACGTTGGCGAGGAACGCGGACCCGCCCGTCTCGCGGTAGGGGCCGTAGGCGACCGTCGGCCGGAGGCCGACCAGCGAGAGGTCGTAGTCCTCGGCGTAGACCCGCGCCTGGTGTTCGTTGTACTCCTTGGTCGCGCCGTAGAGGGTGTCCGGGTAGACGAGGTCGTCCTCGGTGACCCACCCGCCGCCGTAGTTGTGCGGCGGGGCGTACACCGCCGCCGAGGAGGCCCACGAGACCCGGTCCACCTGGTCGTCCAGTGTCCGGGCGGCCTCGAAGACGTTGTTGGTGCCCTCGACGTTCACCCTGAGGGCCGTCCGGGGGTTGTCCCGCGCCGAGTTCGTCAGGAGGGCCGCCAGGTGGACCACCTTGTTCGCGCCCGTCTCCCGGACGGCCCGGACGACGTCCGTGGGGTCGGAGACGTCCCCCCGTCGGACGGTCACGTCGTCCGCTACGCCGAGCTTCTCGAGGATCCGGGTGTCCGTCGAGAGGTCGTAGCAGACCACCTCGTGGCCGTGGTCGACGAGGTCCCGCGCGACGTACGAACCGATGAATCCGGTGCCGCCAGTGACGAGGGTCGTGTCGCTCATCGTCCGGAACGTCGCCCGGGAGCGGGAAAAAGATTCCCGACCCGGTCGCGGTCGGACCCGGTTCCAGCCACCGACGGGCGTCGGCCTCCGGGGTGACCGCGGTGGATCGTGGCTCCCGTCCGCCGGCGGTGACGGCCCCGACCCGGGAACGGATCCGGTCCGAAGTGCTCCGGTAGCGACGGCGGCGAAGCGGGGCTTCCACCCCCGGGAACGGACTGGCGGACCGGTCCGCCGGGCGTCTGATTTTTATATCATGCTGCCGAACGCGTGAAACATGAGCGTCGAATACGGGGACTTGCTCGACTACCCGCTCCGGGGGGACGACACGGTCACGGTGTTCGCGGTCATGGCCGGCGTCCCGGTCGTACTGGCCATCGTCAGCGTCGTCATCGCGTTCCTCTCGTTACTGATACCGTTCCTCGGGATCCTGAACCTCGTCCTGTACCCGGTCGGACTGCTGGTCGGGGTGCTGTGGCTGGGCTACTTCGTCCGCATCGTACGGTCGACGTACGCGGGGGAGACGAAGCCGCCGGCGCTGGACGACTGGGGGGGACTGCTGAAGGACGGTCTCTTCGGGACGGTCGTCTACCTCGTCTACTCCATCCCGCTGTTCGTGCTCGTGGGGGTCGGGTTCGTGGCGTTCGTCGGACTGGTCGGCGGGGCGGGGGCCCTCGCGGAGGAGTCGGCCGGGGCCGCACTCGGCCTCCTGGGCATCCTCGTCTTTCTGGTGATCTCGGTCCTGTACTTGGCCTACGCGGTGGTCATGTCCTACTTCGCCCCGGTCTCCATCTGTTCGTACGCCGACGACCGGAGCCTCTCGGCGGCCTTCTCCGTCGACCGGCTCCGGCGCGTCGCGCTGACGACCGACTACGCAGTGCCGTGGGCGCTGGTGGCTGGGGCGGCCTTCGCCATCCAGATGATCGTCGGGTTCCTGACCGCCTTCCTCGTCGGCTACCTGCTTCAGCCACTGGTTCCGATCGCGTACTTCTTCCTCGGGGTCGGGAGCTTCTACCTCTTCGCCCAGGTCTACGACGAGCGGGTCCGCACGAGCGCTCCGGAGTCCCGCGCCCCGGCGGACGACCGTTCGGGTGCGGGGAGGCGACGGACCAGGTAGGGGCGGGTCCGACGGCCCCGGGCCCCCGGCGAGCGCCACGGGCACGCCCGACGGGAACTCGCGGGCGGGAACTCCTGGGTCGCATCCACCCCGCTTCTTTTGGGGCTCCTCGCGAGTGATCCGACCGTGTCCGAGGACGCCGGCCCGGCCGGTCCGCCGGAACCGGGCTGGACCGACCCGGTCCCCTGGGACTGCCTGCTCGCGACGACTGGCCGGAGCGAGATGGCCGCATTGGAGACGTTCGAGCGCCACCGCGGGGACCTCGACGGCGACACGGCCGAGGGCGACCGGACGCGGGTCGCCGTCGAGTTCGATCCAGGGGAGCGATCGCCCTCCGTCACCTCCCCACGCCGCTAATCGAGTCCCGTCTGCACGAGCGGATCCTGCACCACTACGGCTACGAGGAACTGGACTCGGAGATGCGGTTCGGGGTGACACTGACGGGAGGGGACCGGACCGGCCCGGACCGGGATCGGGCCGACGACTGACCGGACGGGCGGCGACTGACTGGCGGAGCACGGTCCCGGATCCGACCGGCGGGAGCACGACCTGCTCCGGTCGTGGGCGCGGCGTCGTGTCCGATCGGGGGCAGACTATTTGTGACGCCCACACACAATTCCCACCGTATGTACCACGAGATAGAGGGGGCGTCCCGCGAGCGCCTGGAACGGATCCAGAGCCGGCGACTGCGGGAGACGGTCGAGCGAGCGTACGAGAACGTCGACTTCTACCGGCGGAAGTTCTCGGAGAAGGGGATCACCCCCGAGGACATCGAGGGGGTCGAGGACGTCTCGAAGCTCCCCTTCACGACGAAGGAGGACTTCCGGGACGAGTACCCCGACGGCCTGTTCGCGGTCGACCACGAGGACGTGCGGCGGATCCACGCCTCGTCGGGGACGACGGGCAAGCCGAAGATCGTCTCCTACACCGACGGCGACCTGCAGGTCTGGGCGGAGGTGATGGCCCGGTCGCTCGCGGCCGCCGGCGTCGAGGAGGGAGAGACGTTCCAGAACGCCTACGGCTACGGCCTGTTCACCGGTGGCCTCGGATTCCACGACGGCATCGAGGAACTGGGCGCGACCGTGATCCCCACCGGCGGGGGCAACACCGCCCGCCAGATCGAGATGCTCCAGGACCTGGAGGCGGACGCGATGGGGTGTACGCCCTCCTACTGTCTCTACCTCGCCGAGACGGCCGAGGAGCGGGGGATCGACCCCCGGGAGTTGCCCCTGGAGACGGTCGTCATCGGTGCGGAACCGTTCACCGACCCGATGCGCGACGAGATAGAGCGGGCACTGGACGTCAACGCCATCGACATCTACGGGCTCAGCGAGATCATCGGCCCGGGCGTCTCGGTGGAGTGCGTCGAGGCCCAGGAGGGCCTGCACGTCTGGGAGGACCACTTCTACCCCGAAATCGTCGACCCGGAGACCGGCGAACCGGTCGACCCGGGCGAGGAGGGCGAACTCGTGCTCACGACGCTGACCAAGGAGGCCCTCCCGGTCCTGCGGTACCGCACGGGCGACATCACCCGCCTCCACGGGGAGACGTGCGACTGCGGCCGGACCGCCCGGCGGATGGACAACGTCACCGGGCGGACCGACGACCTGCTCATCGTCCGCGGGGTCAACGTCTACGCCAGCCAGATAGAGGAGGTCATGGTCGACCTGGAGGACGTCGCGCCCCACTACCGGATCGACCTCTACCGGGAGGGCAGCCTCGACACGATGGAGATCACGGCCGAACACCACGAGGACTACGACGGGTCGAACGACGACCTGGAGGACCTGATCGAACGGCGCCTGGAGGAACGCCTGAACGTCACCCTCGACGAGGTCAACGTCGTCGGTCCCGGCGTGATCGACCGGACCGAGACCGGGAAGGTCCAGCGGGTGTTCGACCACCGCGAGGAGTGACCTCCCCGAGTCGCCCGGGCGATCCGTTATAGTGAGCGCGACCGAACCCGGACGCATGGAACTGGTCTCGGTGGCGGCAGTCTCGGACAACCTCGTCGTCGGCAAGGACGGCGACATCCCGTGGGAGAGCCTGCCCGAGGACAGGGAGCAGTACCGCACCCGGGTCGCCGACGACCCGGTGATCCTGGGCCGGCACACGTTCGAGTCGATGCGCGACGACCTCCCCGGCCGGGCACAGATCGTCCTCAGCCGGGAGGACCGCGAGTTCGACGCTGAGACGGCCCACCACGCCGAGGACGTCGAGGAGGCGGTCGAGGTGGCCGAGTCGCTCGGGGCAGACACCGCCTACGTCCTCGGCGGCGGTGCGATCTACGAACTGTTCCAGCCCCACCTCGACCGGATGGTGCTGAGCCACGTCCCCGGCGAGTACGAGGGCGACACCGTCTACCCCGAGTGGGACGACGAGGAGTGGACCGTCGCCGAGGAGGTCCCCTACGACGGGTTCACACTCCGGGAGTGGGTGCGGACGTCGGACGATTCGGAGGAGTGATCCGGGAACGATGCGGGTACCGGACGGCCCGGAGGAGTGATCCGGGAACGATGCGGGTACCGGACGGCCCGGGGGAGCGATTTGGCCCGGAACCGGTGATCGCTCGCCGATCCCCGGTTCGCGTGTTCGCTCGGTCCGGGTGCTCGCACCCGATTTAGATGTGCTCGCCCTGGTAGTCGCCGGCGTAGGTTCCCTGGTGGTCGGCGGCCGCCAGCACTAGCTGTGCCACCCGGGCACCCCGTTCGATGGCGACGTCGTTGTGGACCTGCAACAGGCCCTCGCCCTTGCCCTCGTAGCCGGCGTCCCAGACGGCGGTGTTGAGCATGCAGGAGTTGCGGAGGAGGGTCGACCGGGGGTAGAGGAACCCGACGTGTTCCCGTGGGATCGAGACGGTCTCGGCGTAGCGGACGACGTAGCCCCCGGGGGTGAGGTAGTAGGTCTCGGGGACCTGCTCGCCGACCTCGTCGGGTTCGACCGCCTGGCGGTCGCCGACGGTCTTGGCGTCGCGGCCGATCCACCCCGAGTCGCGCTGTTCGAAGACGGCTTCCAGGGTCAGGTCGACCCCGTTTGGCTGGACCTGTTCGTCGTTGACGGGCGAGACGTGGTCGGCAACGAACGCGCCGGAGCGGAACATACGCCAAGTCCCCACCGCGTAGACGAAAAGGGTTCCCAATTCGTCACTGCTCGATCGATACGGATCCCGGTCGTCAGTCGTCGGCGAGGTCCACTTCGCCGAACGAGGCCCAGTCGCCATCCCGGCGCCGGCGTTCCAGGGCGTGTAGTCGACGTAGACGTCCTCGGCCTCGGCCTCGACCGTGTTCAGCACGTCGATGGGGTCGGGGAACTCGCCGTTGACCTGGTAGTGGGCGTCGAACAGGAGCGCCGCCACGCCGGCGGTGACCGGACAGGCCATGCTGGTGCCGCTGATCCGGCCGTACCAGGTCTCGGCGTCCTGGTAGTAGCCCTGGAGCGGATCGGTCGGGTTCAGGGTACTCATCACGAGTTCGCCGGGGGCCACCACGCCGGGGCGGTAGACGCCCGTCGACCCGATGTTCCGGTCGGCGCCCTCGTAGCCGGTGAACTCGACCGTGTAGTCGGCGGCGACGTTGGCGAACGGCCGGACCTCGAAGTAGTAGGTGGTCCCGCCCTCGACGGCGCCCGCCAGGGTCTCGGGTTCGTTCAGTGTCGCGCCGCTGGCGACGACCTCGCCGTCGGTGCTCCCCTTCCGCAGGTAGACGTCGACGTCCTCGGCGCTCGGCGTCCACGAGAGCGACGCCTCGACGTAACCGGCCTTCTTCGGGGCCTGCCACTCGTGGAACTGGCTGCTGTCGGGGCCGACGGTCCCGGCGAACGACCCGGAAGCGACCTCCTCGTCGGTCTTGTCCGCCGCGTAGTAGTTCCGGAGGTTGCGGAGGGCCGTCTTCCGGTCGTAGTTGTTCGCACCGTCGTAGTCGGGCGTCCTGCCCCGCGAGGAGAAGTCGGTGATCGTCTTCGCGTCGTCGGTCGCGCCGACCCCCAGGACGTGGGGGGCCAGCGCGTACGGGTTGAGCGTGTTCGTGCCGGCGCCGTCGTTGCCCGCCGCGAACACCGGGAGGATCCCCTCCTGGTAGGCGTGCCACGTGGCGACGTTGACGGGGTCGTCGGGGTCGAAGTCCGGGCCGCCGGTGGCGCCCCAGGAGTTCGAGACGACTTGGACGTCGGTCTCGCCGTCCCGGACCCGCGCCAGCAGGTGGTCGTAGGCCGCGACGGGCTTGACGATGAACAGCGCCAGCCCCGCCGAGTAGACGGTGAGGTCGGCGTCGGGTGCCATCCCGCGGTACTCGCCGTCGCTCATCTCGCCCGACCCGGTGATAGAGCCCGAGCAGTGGGTCCCGTGGCCGTTGTCGTCGGTGTCGCGGTCCTCCACCTCGACCCACGTCGTGTCCTCGGAGGACGACAGCGGGTTCACGTACCGGTAGTTGGCGTCGAGGTCGTCGCGGAGGTCCGGGTGGTCGCCGTCGACGCCGCTGTCGATGACCACCGCGTGGGTGCTCGCCCCGGTGTGGCCCAGTTCGGACTGTACCCGGTCCGAACGCGTCGTCGCCCGGGCGTCGTCGTTGAAGTACTCCAGTTCCTCGTTCGCCCGGACGCGCCGGACCTCGGGCCAGTCGGCCACCGTCTCGACCTGGTCGCCCGTCAGTTCCGTGTACCCGATCGGGAGGACCTCGAACTTGTGGTAGCCGTTCGCCAGGTCCAGGTGTCGCAGTCGGTCGACCGCGTCGTTCGACGTGAACACGACCAGTGCCTCCTGGAGGTCGTCCGTCGTCGTCGAGAGGCCGTCGTCGACGGTTTCGCTGGCGGCCGCCTGGAACGGGAGTACGGTCGCCGCTCCGGCGACACCCATCGCCCGCAGTACGTCGCGTCGTCGCGGCATCGTCGCTCCACTTCGCTCGGGATCGTACATTCCGTGATTCCTCCGCGATGCGGTAATGAGACAATTCTTAAAATTGTTTCGAAGTAGAAAACGATTTCATACACTAAAACAGTTTCAATGAACTCTCCACCGACGCTGACGAAACGGGGGTCGGGACGACGGTTCCGGACAGAAATGGGGGCTCGGACCGCTGATCGGGAGAGAAACGGACGGACGGGTCGTCAGTTACGGCGAAAAACGATGGGCGGAACCCGGAGGAAACGCGGGATCGAGGTGATGCAAACGGGGGTCGGATCCGGCCGGGTGCGTTAGACCTTCTGTGCGTCCTCGCGGTAGGTCTCGTAGACGTCCTCTGCCCACTCGTGGAGTCGGTCGGACTCCGCGTCGACGACGACCCGGAGCACGTCGTCCTCGTCGTAGCCGACGATGCCGACGACCCCCGGCGTGATGAACAGGCCGAACGGGAGGTCCTCGCGGATCCACATGTCGAGGTTCCCCGTCTCGGCGGCCTCGGCGAACTTCTCGGCGTAGGCCTGTTCGAGACCCGCGACCACGTCCGGGCCGACTATCAGTTCCGTCGCCATGCCGTCGAGGATCTCGCGGTGGAACACCTCGACGTAGATGGGCATCACGACCGGTCCGAAGCCACGGACCCGGTCCGCCTCCTCGATTATGTCGATGACGCGCTGGGCCGGTCGCTGTGGCTGGCCGGGTTTCGGGAGGGTCACGGTGGCGTCCTCGAACAGCGAGAGGTCGAACTCGAAGGGAACCGACGACAGGTCGACCACGTTCAACAGCGGTGCCAGCCGTCGCGCGTCGGTCGCCCGGTCCACGTAGTCGGTCACCGCCCCCGCCACGACCCGCCCGAGCGAGGTCAACTCGATCCCCTCGTCGGTTTCGCGGGCCAGGTCGTTCGCCTCGAGGAACTGGACGATCCGGTGGAGCGTCGCCCGCGAGGCGTCGATGGTCTCCCCCAGCTCGCTCCGGGTCCGTGGACCCCGTAGCAGGGCCCTGAACACCTCGACCCGCCGGACCGGTTCCAACACGAACTCCTCGTCGGTGCCGTCGCCGCTCATCGTCCCGGTCGTACTCGCTACCGGACCATATCTGTTTCGGGAGGTGAAACTGTTTCGCACTCCGGATCGAGGCATGGCGCTCCAGGCTCCCGGCCGGCCACGTGGAATGGCAGTCGGTCGCCCCCGCCGGCCGGCCCCTGTCCCGCGATCCCGCAACTTTTGCGAAACCGCCAGCCGGCGGGGGAGGTGAACGCCGGGGATTTATATCCGGCGAGCGCCCACTTCGGAACGTTATGGGACAGACGCTCACGGAGAAGATCCTCGATGACCACCTCGTCGAGGGCGAGCTAGAGCCAGGCGAGGAGATCGGGGTCGAGATCGACCAGGTCCTCACGCAGGACACGACGGGGACGATGGTGTGGCTGCAGTTCGAGGCGATGGGGCTGGACGAGGTCCAGACCGAACTCGCCGCCCAGTACTGCGACCACCAGACATACCAGTTCGACTTTAAGAACACGGACGACCACCGGTTCCTGCGCTCGGCCGCCGGGACCTTCGGCGCGCACTTCTCGCGACCTGGCAACGGCATCTGCCACCAGGTCCACAAGGAGAACTTCGCCGCGCCCGGCAAGACGATGCTGGGATCGGACTCGCACACGCCGACGCCGGGTGGGCTGGGCGAGTTCGCCATCGGATCCGGCGGCATCGACGTCGCCGTCGCGATGGGCGGTGGCCCCTACTACTTCGAGATGCCCGAGGTCGTCGAGGTCCGCCTGGAGGGCGAACTCCCGGAGTGGGCGACGGCCAAGGACGTCATCCTCGAGCTCCTGCGACGCCTCTCGGTCAAGGGCGGCGTCGGCAAGGTGTTCGAGTACACCGGGCCCGGCGCCCACGCGCTGTCGGTCCCCGAGCGCACCACCATCACCAACATGGGGACGGAGCTCGGTGCCACCACTTCCATCTTCCCGACCGACGAGAAGACCGAGGAGTTCCTCGAACGGCTCGGCCGCGGCGACGAGTACGTCGAGCTACAACCCGACGACGACGCCGAGTACGCCGACGAAATCGCCGTCGACCTCTCGGAGATCGAACCGCTGATCTCCCAGCCGTCGATGCCCGACAACGTCGTGCCCGTCTCCGAAGTGGAGGGCACCGACGTCGACCAGGTCATCATCGGCTCCTGTACCAACGGTGCCTACGAGGACATCCTCCCGGCGGCGAAGATGCTGGAGGGCCGCCAGATCCACCCGAAGACCGAGATGATCGTCGCGCCCGGCTCCAAGCAGGCCAGCGAGATGCTCGCCCGCGAGGGGTGGGTCGCGGAGATGATGGCCGCCGGCGTCAACTTCTCGGAGGCGACCTGCGGGGCCTGCATCGGCATCGGCCACGTCCCCGCCTCCGACTCGGTCTCGCTGCGCACCTTCAACCGCAACTTCGAGGGCCGGTCGGGGATCAGCGACGACCAGGTCTACCTGTGTAGCCCGGAGGTCGCCGCGGCCGCCGCGATCGAGGGCGAAATCGTCGACCCCCGGAACCTCTCCGAGGAGATGGGCATCGAGGACCCCGGCTTCGAGATGGGCGACAAGTACACCCGCCGGGACGCCGACCTCATCGACCCCGACGAGGCCGTCGACGACGAACTGATCAAGGGGCCGAACATCAAGGACGTCCCGCTGAAGGACCCCCTCGACTCGGACCTCGCGGCCGACGTCCTCCTCAAGATGGGCGACAACATCACCACCGACCACATCACGCCCGCCAACGCGGACGCCCTGAAGTTCCGGTCGAACATCCCCGAGTACGCGGAGTTCACGCTCACGCGCATCGACGAGACGTTCCCCGACCGGGCGAAGGCCGCCGACGGCGGGTGGCTGCTGGCCGGCGAGAACTACGGCCAGGGCTCCAGCAGGGAGCACGCCGCGATGTGCCCGATGTACCTCGGCGTCGAGGGCGTCCTCGCCCAGAGCTTCGCGCGGATCCACCGCGCCAACCTGTTCAACTTCGGCCTCGTTCCCCTGATCATCGACGAGGACACCTACGAGACGATCGACCAGGGCGACCACGTCGAGATCGTCGACGACCTCCGCGAGGGCATCGAGTCCGGCAAGGAGGAGTTCACGATCCGCGTCAACGACGACTGGGAGGCCACCGCCCGCCTGGACGCCTCCGAGCGCGAACGCGACATGCTCGCGCTGGGCGGAAAGCTCTCCTGGACCCGCAAGCGGGCCCAGGGCGACGGCGCGGCCGCCGCCGGGGACTGATCGCGCCGGTCACCTGATCGGTTTCACACTTCTTCGGTCGGGACGGCACCCAGCCGGCGCCTGCGGAACGCTGGGGTAGCGGTCGGAGGGCGATTCCGCGGGGTGATCAGTTCTCGGAGTCTTCGGACTCCTCGACGTCGTCGGCGTTGGCGGGGACGACGGTCAGGTGAGCCATACCAACGCCGGTGTCTCGGGGGTCGGGTCTGGCGGCCATGACGGTCGGTAGTACGGGCCGGACGGACAAGTAATTACCCATGCTCATAACTCATGGCGTGGGCGAGTGGCTATCACCGGGAATAATGGGATCGGGATTACCGCAGGACGGCGGTGGCGTCAGCCGAAGTGTTCCTCGTAGAGGTCCATCGCGTGTTCGATGGCCTCCATCGCCGCCTCCCTGTCCTCCCAGCCCAGGGTCTCGACTTCCTTGCCCTCCTCCAGGTTCTTGTAGGTCGCGAAGAACTCGTCTATCTCGTCCAGGGTCTGCTGGGGGATGTCGTCGATGTCCTCGACGTGGTCGTAGCGCGGGTCCTCGGTGGGGACGGCGATGACCTTGTCGTCCTGTTCGCCGTCGTCGTCCATCTTCATCAGGGCCACCGGCCGGGCCTCGATGACACAGCCGGGGAACATCTGGTCCTCCACCAGGACGAGGACGTCGAAGGGGTCCTCGTCGTCGTAGTACGACCGGGGGATGAACCCGTAGTCCGAAGGGTAGTGGACGTTCGAGTGGAGTACCCGGTCGAGGACGACGCCGGGAATCGACTTGTCGTACTCGTACTTGTTGCGCTCGCCCTTCAGACACTCGACGACGGCGTAGATCTCCTCGGGCGGGTCCGGTCCCGTCTCGAGGTCTTCCCAGAGGTTCGGCATACCCCCGACTCCACGCAGACGACGCAAAGTCCTTTCGACATCCGTCACGGTGTCGGTCCGCATTTGCCTCCGGCACCGACGGTACCGGGCAGGAGCATAATATTAACTCGGAGCCGAAATAGTCTGATCGGAAAGAGTATAAAATTTCATATCATCGAAACGTGTGACCAACGGTGCGAATGACCGCGGGACGGGACCACGGCGTGGGAACGATCCGGTGGATGACGCCTGGACTATCAGGCGCGTAGGAAACGATTACCGGAGGTCCCTAAATTAGTTGGTAAGAGTTATATAGTTGGATGACATTTACCGGATGTATGTCTGAGGCGCAGACATCGACGGGCGGCACGACCGAGCAGATCGCACGGGACCTTACCGCGTTCCAACGCAACATCCTCGTGATCCTGGCCGAAGAACCGATGTACGGCCTGGCGGTCAAGCGGGAGCTCGAGGACTACTACGGCACCGAGGTCAACCACGGTCGCCTCTACCCCAACCTCGACGAACTCGTCGACATGGGGCTGATCGAGAAGAGCGAACTCGACAAGCGGACCAACCAGTACGAACTGACCGAGGCCGGCTTCGAGACGGTCCTCGACCAGCTCGACTGGACGCTGGGGCGGGTCCTCACCGACGAGGACCGCACTGCCGAGATCGAGGCGCTGCTCGAACAGCACCGGTAGGGTCACCGGCGGCACTTTCGACTTTTCTCGAACACGACCGGTAGCTCCCGGCTCGTCGCGGACTCTCCCTCCGGGGCGACCCCGGGTCGCTCCCCCCGATCCCACGGTTTAAGCCGTCGGGACCGTACCCCCAGTGAATGGCCCGCCTGGAGGACCCCGTCGCGATCGGCGGCGTCGAGGTCCCGAACCGGCTCTACCGCGCACCCCTGCTGGAGTGTGCGGGCAACGGGCCGGACGCGGTCGACCGACTGGTCGCGGACCTCGAACCGGCCGCCGCGGCCGGGGCGGGACTGGTCTGTCAGGGAGCGACCATCGTCCGCGGTGAGGGCGGGTGTGCGGCCCCGAACATGACCCGGGTCCACGACCCGGAGTTCGTCGCCCGCCTGGACCGGCTCACGGACCGGGTCCACGACCACGGGGCGAGGATAGCGATCCAGCTCGAACACGGCGGGCTCCGGAGCATGGAGACCTGGCACGCGGGCTACCGGGCGGCGCACGGGGACCCGACCCAGCTTGCGGTCTCGGAGCCGCCGTGGCAACTCCGCCTGCTCGACCGCGCCGGCCTCCTGTCGTACGACCCCGAGGTGATGAGCACCGAAGCGGTCTACGACCTGGCGGCCGACTTCGGGCGGGCGGCCGGTCGCGCCGCCGACGCGGGCTACGACCTCGTCCACCTCGCGGGCGCCAACATGGGCATCGTCCAGCAGTTCCTCTCGCCGTTCTACAACCGCCGGGACGACGAGTTCGGCGGGTCGCTCCGCGACCGGGTCCGGTTCCTCGAGGTCGTTCGCGAGGAGGTACGCGAGCGGACGGACCTGCCGGTGATGACGAAGGTGCCTGCCGAGACGGCCGCGCCCCCCGTCGTCCGTCGGCACCTCACCCTGGAGGACGGGGTGCGGATCGCCGAACTGTTGGACGACGCCGGCTTCGAGGCGCTGGTTCCCGTCGAGTGTTCGACCTTCTGGGACATGTCCATCGTCCGCGGGGCCTACCCCGCCCGGGCCTGGAACGACGAGGGGTTCCGTGAGGGGTACGCCGACGCGTTCGGGTCCCGGGCCCGGACGCGGGCCGTGGCCCTGCTCAACCGCCTGCAGTCCCTCCAGTTCGACTTCGAACCCGCCTGGAACGCCGACTTCTGCCGGCGGGTCCGCGAGGCGACCGACGCCGTCGTGCTCTGCGAGGGCGGGATCCGCGAGCGCCCGCGGATCGACCGCTTGCTCGGAGGGGATCCCCCCGCGACCGACCTGGTCGGGATGGGCCGGCCCTTCTACGCGGAACCGCGCCTGCCGGCCCGGATCCTCGACGACGGCGAGGCCACGGTCCTCTGTGAGAACTGCAACAACTGCACGGTGCCCCAGGCGACCGGTGCACCGGGGCTGTGTCGCACCCCCTCGGTCGTCCGGGTGCGCGGCCGGCTCCGGCAGGAGGGTGCCTACGGCGACGGAGGGCGCGAGAGCGCCCCCGGTGCCACGGGGCAGGAGGGCGCTTCCGGTGACGGGGGGTAGGGAGACTCTCCCGGGAGCACGGCCCCCACGGAGTCCGGGGACGCGTGCGGACCTCCCCGGGGACCCCCGACCGGCCCCTCGGACGGGGCGAGTGGTCCCCGGAGCGACCCGCGTCCGCCGATCAACCGGCGATCCCTCCCCTAGCCGACAAAGAAATGGTACTCCACGCAAAAACAGTTCCCGTTAAATGACCGTCACCGCTCCCGTTCGGTCCGAGCCCGGCGGGTCCGACGCCCGGACCCCGCGACCGGGTGGCGACGCCATCCGAGCCACCATCCCGGTCGACCGACCGGGGCGAGGACGGGGTGATCGTGATGCCCCAGTGTAACGTCTGCATGGACGAGATAGACGAGGACGAGGACACCCGCATTGAGGTCGTCAAGCCGATGGAGTGGAAGGGCGACACCCAGGAGGTCCGCCACTACTACTGCTCGGTGACCTGCCTGCTCGAACAGGTCCAGGAGTAACCGACCCCACCCTACTTCGCTCACCCTGACGGGTTCGCTCGTGGAGGGTAGGGCTTTGCTGTGGGACTCGCCGTCAGTTGTCGCCGGGGAGGAAGGTCGTTCCTCGCCCGTACCGAACGACCGTCGGGGTCGGCGTCCCCACCATTCGGGGGCCGGGCGGCGCGGAGCCGACTCCGAAGAACCCGGTGACTGCGACGGAACGACGCCGAGAACGAGCGCGGACCGATCAGAACAGCCCGAACAGCAGTGCCGCCGCGAGGCCCGTTACGAAGATGGTTACCGTACCCATGATGACGAGGGCGACGATCGGGGCCACTGCCCTTTCCGTTTCCCGGAGCTGGTCCGGTTTCATCGGTCGATCACACCTACTGTTCGTCATATCGGTACTTATTGATGGTGGCTAGCTATCGTCGGTATCCCGCTGTGGCCGGCTAATGGATTCGCCATCGGGCGATCGGATCCCGGCGGCGTCGGGGCCGACCGGTCACCGTGGCCGGCTACCCCTCGAAGCCGTCCTCCCAGCGGAACCGGCCGTCGCGCTGGACCACCTCGCCGTCGACCTCCAGGCGGGAGTCCTCGCTGACGTCGGTGATCAGGTCGACGTGGACCGCCGAGTCGTTGCGCTCGTCCTCGGTGCCCGGCGGGAAGTTCGACTCGTAGGCCCGTCCGAGCGCCAGGTGGACCGTGTCGCCCATCTTCTCGTCGAAGAGGATGTTGTCCGTGAACCGGTCGATCCCACGGTTCATCCCGATCCCCAGTTCGCCGGCCCTGCGCGCGCCCTCGTCGGTGTCGAGGACGTCGCCGATGACGGACTCGTTCTCGGCGGCGGCGTAGTCGACGACCTCGTCGTCCTCGAAGGTCAGGCGGACGTCCCGGACGCGCTTGCCCCGGATGGTCATCGGCACGTCGAAGGTCACCGTCCCCTCCAGGTCGTGGGGCGCGGTGAACACCTCGCCGCTGGGGAGGTTGTGCGAGTCGTAGGCCACCGAGGCGGCGCTGTTGACCGCCACCCGGTCCTCGACGGACATCCGGAGGTCCGTCTCCTCGCCCGAGACCAGTCGGACCTCCGACCCCTCGTCCAGGAGCTCCTTCATGCGGCCCATCTCCTCGGCGAGCGATTCCCAGTCCCTGAGGATCGCGTCGTAGACGAACTCGCGGTAGGCCTCGACCGACATCCCTGCCTGCTGGGCCAGCGACCGCGTCGGGTGGACCGTCGAGACCCAGTCGGTGTCCATCCGGGCCTCCCGGAGTTCGCTCCCGGCCCGCGACGCCGCCCGGTGGGTCTCCGCGGACACGTCGGCCATCGCGCTGGTGTTGCGACCGCCCCGGAGCGAGAGGTAGACGTCGGTCGCCTCTATCAGGCGACGCTCGTGGGTCGGCTCCTCGAACTCGTCGCTCGCCAGCAGGTAGGCCCGCTGTACCTCCGCGGAGGCGTAACTCGCGTGCAGCGTCGCCCCGCGCTCCCCGAGCAGTTCGGCGACGGCGACCGCGAGAGGGTGGGCCCCCTCCCCGACCGCCATCGTTACCCTGTCGCCCTCCTCGACGCGGGCACTCCAGTCGACGAGTACCGCCGCGTGGTCCCTGATCCGGTCGTCCATGCACGCCGGGAGGGTCGGCCGCCACTAAAGTTTGGTTCTCCCGTCGACACGTCGTCGGGCGGTCCTCCCCCGGGATCAGTTCCCGCCCTTCGCCGACTCCTCGGCCTCCAGGGCCTCGTCGCGGAGCCGGCGTCCTCGGTCGCTCTCGACGCGCAACTCCGGTACCCGGGTCGGATCCCCCTCGTCGTCGACCGCGACGAACGTGAAACACGACTCCGTCGTGCGCTCCTGTTCCCCCGTCCGGGGATCCTCGCGGTCGGCGCGGATCCGCACCCGGACGCTCGTCCGACCGGCGTCGTAGACGAACGCGACGATCCGTGCCACCTCCCCGACCGGGATCGGCTGGCGAAAGGAGAGGTCGTCGACCCCGGCAGTGACGCAGGTCTCGCCCGCGAAGCGCATCGCCGACATCGCGCCCACCTCGTCCATCGCCTTCATCACGATCCCGCCGTGGGCCGTCTCGTAGTTGTTGGCGTCGTTGGGCTGGATCCGCTTGCGGTTCTCCAGATAGGTATCCAGGAGAGTCGGCATGTCCGCCACTCGGTCCCGCGACACTAAGGAGTGATCCCCGCCGATCGTCCGGTCCCGGACGCCCCCGCGCCTACGGGACGAGGACGACCGGCACCTCGCGGGCGTCGACGAGCGTCCGGGCGACGCTCCCGACGATCATTCGCTCGGCGGTGCCGGTCGGCTCGTTGCCGACGAAGACGGCGTCGTGGTCGCGTTCCTCGACGAACTCCAGGAGCCGCGATCCGACCCTGTTGGCGGGCTTCGTTCGCTTGTCGGTCTCGATGAAGTGGACCTCGTAGTCGACGCCGGCCCCCTCAACGGCCTCGGCGACCGTCTCGCGGATCCGGTCGTTAGCCCCCTCGTCGCCACCCCCTTCGCCGACGACGTGGACGACGTCGAGGTCGCTCCCGCTGGCCGCCGCTTGCTCGGCGGCGAACGCAAGGGCCCGGTGGCTCGGCTCCCACCCGTCGATCGCCACGAGGTATCGCATGCACGACGGCACGGACGGGGAGGCCAAAATAGCTACGGGGCGGCCACCCGCGGTGGCCTGGACGTCACTCCTCGTCGTCGCCCTCGTCTCCGTCCGCGCCGGATCCGGGGTCGTCGTCAGTGTCGGCGTCGGCCCCCTCTCCGTCCGCGTCGGATCCGGGGTCGTCGTCAGTGTCGGCGTCGGCCCCCTCTCCGTCCGCGTCGGATCCGGTTCCATCGTCCGTCTCGGCGTCGGATCCGGTGTCGTCTTCCTCGGCGGTAGAGTCCTCGTCGGTCTCTCCTTCGCCGTCGTCGGTCTCCCCCTCGCCGTCTTCGTCTCCGGCCTCGGTCTCGTCGTCCTCGTCGTCGGTGGTCTCCTCGATGTCCGTGCCGGGACCGCCACCGTCGGTTTCGTCCCCGTCGTCCTCGGTCACCTCCTCGGGCTCGGATCCGCCGATCCCCCCGCGGTCGACGCCCGGGTCGGCCGCCTTCGGGAGTTCGATCTGCAGGGTGCCGTTGTCGGTCAGCGTCGCCCGGGCGGCGGTGGCGTCGACGACGGCGTCGCCGGGGAGTGCGACGTCGCCGTCGAGCGACAGTCCCCGGCCGGGGAAGCGCATCTCGAACCCCTCGTGGAACGCCCGGAAGCGGTCGAGCCGTACCAGGACCCGACCGTCGAGGTACCGGACCTGGAGGTCGCTGCTGGTCGCGCCCGGGGCGTCGAACACGACCATGTAGGCGTCGTCGCTCTCCAGGACGTCGGCCTCCAGGCCCCGCTTCTCGTGGTAGCGACTGCTCAGTCGCCCGGCCTGGGACAGGAGGGCGTTCCCGACCGACTCGCCGATCTCGTCGAGGCGTTCCGGCCCGGTCATACGACGATCTCCTCCAACTCCGACCCCCCACAGAGGGGGCAGTGGAGGTCGTCGACGCCGTGGTCGTCGGCGACGTCGTAGGTGTAGTGGTTCTCGAACATGTCGAGTTCGCAGTCCCCGTCGTTGCACTTGACCTCCATCGTCTTTGGCATACGCCTCCCTAGGTGCCGGAACGGTTATCAATTCGGTGGTGGCGGCGGTCTCGACGCCGCGGAACCGGTCGGCCCCGCCAGGGCGCCTGCCGCCTCCCCTGGATCCGCCGGTTCGATCCGGCTCTCCATCCGCGACCCGGTCCGTCGGCCCCGGACCCGTCCGTCGGCCCCGGACCCGTCCGTCGGCCCCGGATCCGTCCCTCGATCCCGGATCCGTCCCTCGATCCCGGATCCGCTCCTCGATCCCGGATCCGCTCCTCGACACCAGACCCGGCCCGACGACGCCGGGACGGGCCGTGCCCGGCACACGACTTTTGGTCCCCCGGCCCGAAGCGGTCCCCAGGATGCTACCCTGCACGTCGAGCAAACACGCGCGGAAGGGAGCCGCGACGGGGGCGAAGGTGGGCGCGACGATCGGAACGCCGCTGGGGCCGGTCGGCGGCGGGATCGGTGCCGCCGCCGGCGGTGCCTCCGGCTACGCCGCCGGCTACGCCATCGACCGGGCCGAGGACATCGTCTCGCCCTTCTCGGACCTGTAGCCGGCACACCGTCCCCGGTTCGTCCCGGTCAGTAGCGAAGGCTTCAACTGTTCTCCAGGGATAGGTCGACGGGATGCAGTGGAGCGTTCCGGCGATGTTCGGCAGCGCGATCGAACTGGCCGGAGCCTTCGTCATCGGTGGGGTGCTCCACCAGACGCTCGTCCAGAACGCCTACCCGGTGACCGCGCCGGCGGCGGTGTTCGGGTTCGTCGGGGGCCTGGTTCTGATCGTCGTCGGCCGGCGCCTGGAGGGCCGGTTCGAGCCCTCGGACTACGTCCCCGAGGCCGAGGAGGACGAGGACGAGGAGGAGGGGGAGTTCGACGAGCGACTGTCGCCAGTCCCCGAGGAGCGCCTGGAAGAGCGAAAGGCCGACGACTCGGCGGGCGAGGAGTGATCCGGGCTAGCTCGCGGTTTCGACCGCGTCGCCCGACCCGTCCGAACGTCGGGGTCTCGGGCCACGGACCTCCCCAGCCGACTCCCTCCCGTCTCCCGGCGCTCCCGGTCCCGTCGGTCCCGGTCACGCCGGTCGACGGTCGGTCGTCCCTCGCGCGTTCCTCGCGCGCCACGGGGACGTTCGGCCGGGGTGACGTACCCGACCCCGGTCCTGGCGTCCGATCCCCGTCCTGGCGATCGGATCCGGCCGACCCGGCCCCTACGCGAAGTCCCAGCCTACTCGAAGTCGTAGGGCCAGCTACCGATGACCTTCATGCCCGTCGCGAGGTCCTGGTCCTCCAGGCCGGCGGCGATGTCCTCGGGATCGCGGTGGTCGACGCCGGTGTCGGCGTCGGCCAGTTCGACGGTCAGGGCGGTCAGGAGGACCGCCTGCTCGCGCAGGTCCCGCGACTCCAGTTTGTCGATGGTGTCGGCGTGGGTGTGGCCCCAGCCCCGCCCCTCGCTCCCGGTCTTCGACATGGCGTGGATCCCCGGTGCCCCCCACTTCACGAACGGCCAGTGGTCGCTGTGTGGGCCCAGTTCGGGGATGGTCTCTATCGGGTGGTCGAACCGGTCGGCGACGCGGTCGGCGGCCGCCGCGAGTTCGGGGAACCCGTGGGTGTACAGTTTCAGGGTCCGACCCCGGACGACGCCGTCGTTGTTGAGAATGGCCTTCACGTCGTCGAGGTCGTACTCCTCGGCCATGCGCTCGGAGCCGACGAGGCCGACCTCCTCGGCCCCGTAGGCGACGAAGTGGACGCGGGTGTCGAGTTCGTCCTCCCGGGCCGCCAGCGCCTTGGCCACCTCGACCACCATCGCGGTGCCGGCGCCGTTGTCCATCGCTCCCTCGGCGATGTCGTGGGCGTCGACGTGGCTCGTGACCAGCACCTCCTCCTCGGTGTCGGGGCCGAGTTCGGCGTGGACGTTCGCGCTGGTGGCGTTGCCGACCTCTGCGTCGACGTCGACCTCGACCGGGTCGCCCTCGAAGCGCCGCCCGAGGCGCGCCCCGACCTCCTTGGAGACGCCGACTGCAGGGATCCGGCCGATGGGGTCCTCGTCGTTCCCGACGCTCCCGGTCGGCGGGAGTTGCCCCTCGACGTGGTTCTTGTAGACGAACGCCGCCGCGCCGCCCTCGACGGCGTAGTAGTACTTCTCGGTGCGGTGGACGTACCGGTCGAACCAGTCGGGGACGTTGCTGTCGGCCATCACCACCTTCCCCTCGAGGTCGGCGTCCTCGAAGTCCTCCGGGAGGCCGTACCCCAGGTCCACGAGTTCGCCCTCGACGCTCCCGGCGGGGCTCCGGGGGAGGGCGATGCAGTCCTGGACGGTCCCGTCGGCGCGAATCTCGCTGTCCCCGCGGGTCCAGCCCTGGGTCTCGAAGGTTTCGACGCGGGCGTCCCGGGCGCCGACCCGGTCCAGGGCCTCCCTGGTAAGTTCGGCCCCGACACGCTCGCCCTCGGACCCGGCCATGCGGTTCCCGATGTCGACCAGGTCGAGGAGGTGGTTCCAGCCGGCGGAACTGGTGAACGTCGAACCGATCCACTGGCGGTCGGCCATGGACCCGGATCGGACCCGGGGATGCTAACGCTTACGCCCGCGGAAGCGGCCACCGTCGCCCCCCGACCCGGCCGCGCGGGGGGCCTGCGGGTCAGTCCTCGACCGGGACGGCCTCGGCCGGCGGTCGGCCCGCGGCCCGGTCTGCGTCCCGCCCGAACGTCTCCTCGAACGCGGGGTTGGCCGCCCGGACCACCGCCGCGCCGTCCTCGACGCCGACGGCGACGACCGGGTCCGGCGCGTGCTCGAAGAAATCCGTCGAGGGGCTCACTACCTCCGGATCGCGGCCCGGCGCTAATGATCCTCCTGCCCGGTCCGGCCCGACGGCTCCTCCGTCGGCCCGCCCCACCGGTCCGTCGGGCCGATCAGTGCTCGTGTTCCTCGCCCGCCGGGCCGAAGGGCGTCTCCATCCACTCGGTGAACGTCTCGTGGTCCTGGCGGGTCAGCCAGGCCAGTTCGCGGGCGTCGAGTCGGATCGAGTAGCCCAGCTTCGGGGCCGACACCGTCAGCCCCGGCCCGTCGCCGTCGTCGGTCCGCTCGACGGCGGCCTGGGCGAACTCGTTGCTGACGGTGATCGGTTCCTCGCGCCCGGGGCCGCCGGACTCGTCGGGGCTCCCGGTGGCGGGTTCGAGGGCGGCCGCCCGCCTGCGCATCTCCTCGGGGTCCTGCCAGGCGACGGCCTCCAGGGCGATGGCGTCCGGCCGGACCGAGTGGCCGCCCGGGTCGGCGGTCAGTTCGAGGCGCTCGCCGGCGGGGGTGAACACCTTCTGGACGGTGACGACCCGACCGTCCCCCCGGATCCTGAAGGGTTCGCCCGCCGGCCGCGTGCGGCGATCGGTCATGGTCAGAGGAACACCGAGATGTTCTTCATCGGGACGACGTTGTGGTCCAGTCGGACCTCCCGCCGGGCGACCTTCAGGTCGCCGTCGACCCGCCGGAGGCGGTCGTGGCGCTCGCACGAGACGAGGGTGTCGTCGTTCTCGCGCTGGGCCCAGAACAGCAGGAGGTTCGACTTCACGGGCAGTTCCTCGCCGTCGGGGTCGCCGACACGGACGTTGGTCACGTAGTGGCGGGTCCGGGCCGGCGGGTCGTCCGACCAGGCGAACTCCGAGCCGAACCGGTCGACCCGGGACTCCAGGGTGGAGCGGTCCTCGTGGTAGTTGAAGCTCGTCTCGCTGAACGGCGATCGCTCGGCGGCCTTCTCTCTGATCAGCCGCGTCGGCATCGCGTACTCGACGTCCTCGGTCAGCAGGTCGAGCCACGCCTCCAGGTCGCGGTCGTCCAGCAACTCCGCCTCGCGGTAGTAGAACTGCTCGACCTCGTGCTGGAGTTCGACGTCGCTCCGTCCGGCCGTCGCGTCTTCGGGTTCCTGTTTGCTCATGCTGGATCTGGGTGGTCCGTTGTTCGTTCTGGATCGGTGGTGTCGTTCGGACTGGTGCGCTCAGATGTGGTCCTCGGGGTAGCTCATGCCCACTTCCTCGCCGGACATGGCCTTGTTCCAGTTGCCGTGGAACGTCCGGAGGGTGCCCTCCTCCAGGTTGTCGTCCCAGCCCAGGCCCGGGCCGTACCAGTCCTCGTCGATCTCGGCCTCGCTCATGCCCGGCCGGCCCATCTGGTAGTTGAGCTTGAACTCGTGGCGCTCGGCGTAGACGGAGCCGGCGGCCTCCGAGACGCCGTCCCAGACGGCCATGTCGTCCTGCTCGAAGTTGCCCGAGGGGCCGGCGAAGGTGGCCATCCCCACGTCGTGGGCTCGCTGCTTGTACTCGTCGGAGGCGTCGGCGGGCGCGAGGATCCAGCTCCAGGCCTGCATCTTGCCCGCTTCGAGGGGTTGCCACTGCCGGAAGGCGAGGTAGCCCGCCAGGTCGTCGTCGGGGTCGTCGGTGGCGGCGACGTGGATAAAGGAGAGGTTCGGGAATATGGTCCCCGTCTCTGCGCCACAGGCCGCCGCCATGCGGCGCTGGTCCTCCGAGAGCGAGGAGGTGTCGACGAACTCGTTTGGGTAGCCGTAGTATATCTCGTCGTCGGGGTGGAGCAGGCGGAGGCTGGTCGACCCCGCGTCGACGTGGGTGACGTGGCGGTGGGTCTCCTGGCCCGCCGTCCCCGAAATCTCCTCGGCCCCGAAGCCGACGTCCAGCGCCGAGCGGTGGGTGACGCCGGTGTGGTAGGAGTCCGCCGCGAAGTTGTCCGCGCCGGACTTCCAGTCGCTGTCGGCGATCCACCGCTTGGGTTCGCCGACCACCTCCATGCCGCCCTTGCCGATCTCTAGCTGGATGTCGAGGTACCACGCGAAGTCCCCGAGGTACTCCTCGAAGTCGGGGGCGTCCTCGCGCAGGCACGCGAACACCATCCCCTTGTAGTTGGTCACCCGGGGTGCCTCGTGGAGGCCCCATTCCTCCGGATCGAGGCCCTTGAACGCCTGGTGCTTGAGGGGGACGCCGGCCAGGTCGCCCGTGTTCTTGAACGTCCAGCCGTGGTACGGACACCGGAAGTGGGAGGTGTTGCCCTGTTCGGCCCGGCAGAGCTTGCTCCCGTGGTGGGAACAGGAGTCGAACAGCACCCGGACCTCCCCGTCCTCGCCGCGGACGAAGATGAACGGGTCCCGCCCGATCCGGCGCTGGGCGTAGTCGCCCGGTTCCGGAATCTCGGACTCGTGGCCGACGAACACCCAGTGTCGGCCGAAGATCTGCCGCAGTTCGGCCTCGAAGATCCCGTCGTCGTTGAACACCTTCGAGGGGAGCATCCCCTCCTCGCGGAGCGACCGACCCTGCTCCTCGACGATCCGTCGGGCCCGGTCGGACATCTCGTACTCCGGCCCGGCCCCCGGACCGTCACAGGTCTCCGGTGGCGAGGCGTCTTCCTCCGTTGCCATGGCCCGATCTGGCGGTTCCAGCGACTTAGGGATTGTCTCGCACACGATCGACGCCGCCCCCAGGGACGATCCCCGACGCTCCGATCCCGCCCGTCGCCGGACGATCCCGCCACCGGAGGGACAGTCGCGTCCATCGATCCCCGTCGCCGCCCGGTAGCCGCCGGGTTCGACTGCCCGCCGGACCGCCCCTCCGCCCGTCCGCCGGACCGCCCCTCCGCCCGTCCGCCGGACCGCCCCTCCGCCCGTCCACCGGGCCGCCCCTCCGCCCGTCCACCGGGCCGCCCCTCCGCCCGTCCGCCGAGACATCCCTCCGACCGGGAGTCCAGGGGTGTGTGCCGGCGGATCGGTTTACAGTAACGTTACCGTAGATCGAGTTCGCGGTAGAACTGTCGGGCTCCCCGTCACCGGGGGACGATCCGGACCCGGATCCCGTCCGGGTCCCGGACCTCGAAACTCTCTCCATCCGGTTCCAGGCTGTCGCCGGTCGCACCCCCGTCCAGTCGGTCCGCCAGCGACCGGCGGTCCCCGGGCGGGACCGCGAGTTCGAACCACGCGAGGCCCCGGGTGTCGCCGGCGGGATCCGACCGGTCGTCCCACCGGTTGAGGCCGACGTGGTGGTGGTAGTCGCCGGCGGCGAGGAAGGCGGCGTCCTCGCCCATCCGGGTCCGGACGTTCATCCCGAGGTCGTCCCGGTAGAACCCGACCGACCGGTCCAGGTCGGTCGGCTCCAGGTGGACGTGCCCGACGTCGGCGCCGGGGTGGATCCGGTCGCCCGGGTCGCCGGCCCCGGCCAGCAGGTCCTCCAGGTCCAGCGGGAGGGTCGCCATCCGCACCCCGCCGTCGGCCGTCGCCTCCCACTCCTCGCGGGGCCGATCGCGGTAGAGTTCCAGGCCGTTGCCCTCCGGGTCCGAGCAGTAGACCGCCTCGCTCACGAGGTGGTCCGAGGCCCCGCTCAGTCGCACCCCGGCCACCCGCAGGCGGGCGACGCCCTCCGCCAGGGCCTCGCGGGTAGGCACCCGGACGGCGACGTGGAACAGGCCGGCCTCGCGCTCCCCGCGGGCGGGTGCATCCGCTGCCTCGACCAGTCCGAGGATCGGATCGCCGTCGCCGGTGCCCAGCCAGGTCGTACGGTCGCTTCCCCGAGTATCGCCGCGTCGCCCGGTGTCGTCGCTTCCGTCCGTGGCGTCCGCCGCACCGTCGCCGGTCCCCAGACGGGCCAGGCCCAGCGCCTCCCCGTAGAACTCCGCCATCCCCTCGACGTCGTCGACCCGGAGGGCCACGCGACCGATCCCGGCGTCCCCCGAGAGGTGGAACGTCATCGATCCGGTCTACGGTCCCGGGGGTGGTAAGCCTCTCCCCGGTGGCCGGGCGTGAGGAACGGAGTAGAAGGGATCGACGCGACTGGTAGGAGAACGGCGGAAGCGGGGTCGTCGCGGCCAAAAGAGCGCGACGGGCGCTACTCGGTGGAGGTCCGGTCGAGGTCCTTCTCGCCGAGGTAGATCTCGGCCCCGTCCTGGGCGACCTTCTCGGCCAGCACCGCGCACTTGATCCGCATCGGGGAGATGTCCACCCCGAGCATGTCCAGGACGTCGTCGCGGTCCATCTCCCGGAGTTCGGACAGGGTCTTCCCGGGCAGGCGCTCGGAGAGCATCGAGGCGGCGGCCTGGCTGATCGCACACCCCTCGCCCCGGAAGGCCACCCGCTCTATGGTCTCGCCGTCCTCGGCGAGTTCGACGTCCATCGTTATCTCGTCGCCACACATCGGGTTCTCCCCGACGTGGGAGAACGTGGGATCCTCGAGTTCCCCGTGGTTGCGGGGGTTGCGGTAGTGGTCGAGGATCTGCTGTCTGTACATATCCGAGCCGACCATCGTAGGACCGTGTAGGACCGATCCACGCAAAAGGGTTCCGCACGCGGTCGGTCCGCGTTCCCGGATCGGTACGCGACCGGTTCGAACCGGGGGGTCGCCGGATCAGACGGCGAACAGTTCCCGCGCGGCGTCGACGGCCTCGACCAGCGCGTCGACCTCCTCGCGGGTGTTGTAGAGGTAGAAGGAGGCGCGGGTGGTGGCGGACACCCCCAGCACGTCGTGCAGGGGCTGGGTGCAGTGGTCGCCGGCCCGGACCGCGACGCCGTGTTCGTCGAGGATCTGGGAGACGTCGTGGGGGTGGACGCCGTCCAGGTCGAACGACACCAGGCCGACCCGGTCGTCGCCGGGCGGGCCGAAGACGGTCACGTCGTCGTGGTCGGTCAGGCGGTCGTAGGCGTACTCCACGATCCGTTCCTCGTGGCGCTGGATCCGGTCCATGCCGATGGACTCGAGGTAGTCGACGGCGGCGTGGAGGCCGATGCCCTCCGCGATGGGGGGCGTGCCGGCCTCGAACTTCCAGGGGAGGTCGTTCCACTTCGACTCCTCGAAGGTGACCTTCTTTATCATCATCCCGCCGAAGAGGTAGGGATCCATCTCCTCCAGGAGGTGCCGTTTCCCGTAGAGGACGCCGACGCCGGTGGGGCCGCACATCTTGTGACCGGAGAACGCGTAGAAGTCGGCGTCGATGGCCTCGACGTCGACGGGGCGGTTGGGGACCGCCTGGGCCCCGTCGACGAAGAAGAGGGCGTCGTGGTCGTGGGCCAGGTCCGCCAGTTCCGACACCGGGTTCACGGTCCCGAGGGTGTTCGAGACGTGGACGACCGAGACCATCTCGGTGTCGTCGGTGATCAGTTCCCGGGCGTGGTCCAAGTCGAGGTAGCCGTCGTCGGTGACCCGGATGAACTTCACCTCGGCACCGGTCTTCTTGGCTATCTGTTGCCAGGTCACCAGCGCGGCGTGGTGTTCCATCTGGGTGAGGACCACCTCGTCGCCGGGGCCGAGTTCCGAGAGGCCCCAGGCGTAGGCGACGACGTTCATCGACTCGGTGGTGTTCTTCGTGAACGCCACCTCCTCGCGCCCCCCGGAGGCGCCGATGAACTCGGCGACCCGGTCGTGTGCGTCCTCGTAGGCGATGGAGGCCTCCTGGCTGAGCCGGTGGATCCCCCGGTGGACGTTGGCGTTGTACGTCCGGTAGTACTCCGACATCGTCTCGACGACCGACTCGGGCGTCTGGCTGGTCGCCCCGTTGTCGAGGTAGACCAGGTCGGTCCCCTCCCCGACTTCCCGGTCGAGTATCGGGAAGTCCTCGCGGATCCGCTCTACGTCCAGCGGTTCGGCGTCCTGCACTCCCATTGGCGATCAATGGGGCTTCGGGGTTCAACACTCCTTCGGTCCTGGCAGTCGAACGTAGCCGGAAGTGGTTACGAAACGCGAGGGTGGGGATCGGTATGGGTTTCTTCCGTGGTTCCGGAGGGGCCGCTTCTCCGGTCGGCCACCCCTTCACGAGGGATCGGTTCGCGTGGAACGGGCCTCCCAGTCACCCGACTCCTCCCGAGGGATCGTTTCCCGTGGAACCGGTTTCCCCCCGACACCCCGTCTTCTCACGAGGGATCGTTTCCCGTGGAACCGGTTTCCCCCCGGCCCCCCGTCTTCTCACGAGGGATCGTTTCCCGTGGAACGGGGCCGCACCCGGGTGTGGAACTGCAACGGGTCGCCTCCGGTGGGGCACCGCGACCGGTCACCCCCGGCACGAGCGGTCAGCCCTCGCCGGGACGGCGCAGGTGAACGTGAACCAGTTTCTCGCAGTCCTCCTCGCCGCCGACGGGACCGGAGGACGGTCCGGGTCCCAGGGGATCGTTTCGGGTCCGCGCCGGGTCAGAGCCGCATGAACTGTGCGTGGCGGGTGTCGCCCACGTCGAGGACGTTCGCCTCCTCGACGTAGCCGGCCTCGACCGCCAGTTCGACGGCGCGGACCCCGACGAGGTTGGCGACCGAGGCCCGCGAGAGGCTCTCTACGGTCTCCTCGTCGGTCAGGGTCTCGCCGCCGTAGAACTCCTCGGAGACGGTCAGGGACACCTCGCCCTCCTCGAAGGTCCGGCCGATCAGGTCGCCGTCACAGACCGACACCAGCAGGCCCTTCTCCGTCTGGCGCTCGTTGACCACCAGGCCGTTCTCGCGGTCGACGGTTCCCTCGGCGGGGGTCGACACCCCGTCGGCCCCGTCCGACCCGCCCGGGTCGTCGCGGTCGCCGGTCATCTCAGCCCCCGTGCTCGTCGACGAGTTCGGCCTCTGCCTCCTCGCGGAGTTCCCGGGCCTGTTCGGCGACGTCCTCGGCCTCGTCGTACTCGCCGAGTTCCTCCAGGGCGCGGGCCTTCTCCTCCAGGACCGTCGCGGTGCGCATCCCGAGGCGGACGGCGTTGTCGAAGCAGTTGACCGCCTCCTCGGCGAGGCCGCGCTCCAGGAGGAAGAACCCGCGGTTGTACCACCCCTGTGCGAACCGCTCGTCTATCTCGACCGCCCGCTCGGCGTGCTCCAGGGCCTGCTCGGAGCGGCCTGACTCCCAGAGGGCGTACGCGAGGTTGGTGTGGGCGGTCGCGGCGTGTTCCGCGTCCTCGTCGACGTGGAGCGCCTCGCGGTAGGCCCCGATGGCGGCGTCGTACTCCTCTAGCTCGGCGTGAGCCGCCCCCTTGTTGACCCAGGCTTCCTGTTCGATCCGGTCGTCCTCCGCGAAGCGGGCCGCCCGCTCGAAGGTCTCTGTGGCCTGTTCGAACCGGTTGATCCGCATGTAGCCAAGACCGACCTCCAGCAGTCCCTCGGCGTCGACCTCGTCGGCGGCGACCTGGCGCTCGTCGAGCAGGTCCGCCAGCACCCGCGAGTCGACCGGGTCGACCTGGTCCGGGTCGACGTCGAACTCGGGTTCCAGGTCGAACCCCTCGTAGGGATCGTCGTACCCCTGCCCCTCGGAGAACTGGTGGTCCCGCTCGTCGTCGTTCATACCGATCGGTTCGCCTCTACGGGGTTAAGGCCTGCGTCCTGCCGGTCCGCGGCGGTGGCGAGGGTACTCTACCGGCGGGGCGCTCTACCGGCGGAGACGGTCCCGTGAGCGTCGCGGAGGTGTCCGGTCCAGCGACTGCCGGTCGGACCGAAAGGAAAGGCGGCGGCACGTGGGGTGAACCTGGGCGGTCCGGTGGTCAAGTCCGGCGCCGGGGTCTGAGGCGCAGACCGTACGTGGGGTATCGGCGCCGGTCCGGACGTCCCTGCAGGCTCCTGCCCGGTTCCCCCACATCTTAGTAGGGAGTGGTACCCCTTATGCTCTCTATCTAGATGCCTAGACCGAAATGGCAATTATTACACTTATATTCGGAGGTGGCTTGATTATCAAGGGTGGCGTTTCGACGGGTGATCCGGATGGTGCGTGACGGTGGGGTTCGCCCGTTGCGGCACGACCGACCCCGTATCGGGCGCAGTGACCACTGTGGATCCCGTATCGGGCGCGGGGAGCCCGTGCCGCTCGCGACGGGTGGTGCCGATCCCTGACTGCCCACGACGATCGGGAGCCGATCCCCGACTTCGTCGGCCGGAACCGGGAGGAAAAAGGGCATCGCCGCCCCAGACCGTGATATGCGACTGTTCGTCGGCGTCGACCTGCCGGACCGCCTGGCCGACGCGGTCGAGGCGGTCCAGGACGAGTTCCGGGGGGCGAGCGGGTTGAACTTCACCGACCCAGGCCAGGCCCACGTCACCCTGAAATTCCTCGGCGAGGTCGACCGCGACCGACTGGAAGACGTCGAGGAGGCTGTCGCCGCCGGCGTCGACCGCGCCGGCGTCGATCCCTTCACGGTCCGGTACGGCGGCCTCGGGGTGTTCCCCTCGCTGGACTACATCAGCGTCGTCTGGCTCGGCGTCGAGGAAGGAGGCGAGGAACTGACCGACCTCCACGAGGGCATCGAGGCCGAGACCACCGCGGTCGGGTTCGACCCCGAGGGCCACGAGTTCACGCCCCACGTCACGCTCGCCCGGATGGACCACGCCGGCGGCAAGGACCTCGTCCAGGAGACGGTCCGGACGGAGGACCCGACCGTCGGCGAGACCACCGTCGAGGCCGTCCGCCTGACCGAGAGCGAACTTACCCCCGAGGGGCCGGAGTACTCGACCGTCCGGGAGTTCCCGCTTTGAGGGCGGACCGAGGGGTCCGTCGACGGAAGCCCGTCGGACCGGGCCGGTCGGTACGCTCGGTCGCTCGCTCCGGTCAGTCCGCCCGAGCCCCCGGTCTGAGCGCCCCCGACGAGCGGTGGACTGACGGATCGGGACCGCGTGATCCCACACGATGATCGACTACGCCGGCGCCTGGGACGAGGCGGGGGTCGCCGAGTTCCTCGCGGAGGCGACCATCCCCCTGCGACTGGCCTGCCGGACGCCCGGGAGCCACCTCTGGATGGTGTCGCTGTGGTTCCGCCACCGCGACGGTCGCCTGGAGTGTGCGACCGGCCGCGACGCCGACGTGGTCCGGTACCTCCGGTCGGACCCCGGCGTTGCCTTCGAGGTGTCGACCAACGATCCCCCCTACCGGGGCGTGCGAGGCCGGGGGACCGTGGAGATAGAGCCCGACCCCGAGAAGGCGGTGCTGCGGGACCTGCTGGAGCGGTACCTCGGGGGGACCGACTCGCGACTCGCGCGGCGGTTGCTGGACGAGGGACGCGAGGAGGTGACCCTCCGGATCGACCCCGCGAAGGTGTACTCGTGGGACTTCAGCGACCGGATGCACGACGTCGCCCGCGAGGGGGAGTGATCGGTCCCGCCGAGCGGGAAGGAGTGACCGACCTCCTCCGCCGGCCGGGACCGACGTCGTTCGCCGAACCGAAAGCAGTTTTCGCCCCGGGGGAGAACTGCCGGCAATGATCACGCTCGCCCTGGCCGGCAAGCCCAACGCGGGCAAGTCCACGTTCTACGCGGCGGCCACCATGGCGGAGGTGGACGTGGCGAACTACCCGTTCACCACCATCGACGTCAACCACGGCGTCTCCTACGCCCGCACCGACTGTCCGTGCCTGGCGCGCGACGAGCGCTGTGGCGACGAGCACTGCCACGACGGCAAACGGTACGTCCCCGTCGAACTGTACGACGTGGCGGGGCTGGTCCCCGGGGCCCACGAGGGCCGGGGACTGGGCAACCAGTTCCTCGACGAACTCACCAACGCCGACGCCATCCTCAACGTCGTCGACGCCGCCGGCGGGACGAACGAGGAGGGCGGACCCGTCGACGTCGGGACCCACGACCCCATGGAGGACGTCGACTTCGTCGAGGAGGAGATGGACATGTGGCTGACCGGCATCGTCGAGGGGAACTGGGAGTCGGTGACCCGCCGGTCCCGGTCGCCGGACTTCGACATGGAGGAGGCCCTCTCGGACATGCTGACCGGCTTCGGGGCCACCCAGGCCGACGTCACCGCCTGCCTCCGGCGCCTGGACTATCCCGACGACCCGAAGAACTGGACCGACGAGGACCGGGAGGCCCTGGCCCGCGAGGTCCGCGAACAGACCAAGCCCATCGTCGTCGCGGCCAACAAGGCCGACGTCGCCCCCGGGGAGTTCGTCGACCGCCTCGTGGACCTGGATCCGCCCGCGATTCCAACCACTGCCCAGGGCGAACTCGCCCTGCGCCGCGGGGCCGAACAGGGCGTCATCGACTACGACCCCGGCGACGAGGACTTCACCCTGGTCGGGGACGTCGGCGAGAGCCAGCGAGAGACCCTGGAGGCCCTCCGGGAGACCATGCACGAGTACGGCGGCACCGGCGTCCAGCGTGCGATCAACTACGCCGTCTACGACCTGCTGGACCTCGTGACGGTCTATCCGGTCCAGGACGCCACCAAGTGGACCGACGCCGAGGGGAACGTCCTCCCCGACGCCCACCTCCTCCCCCGGGGATCGACGCCCGTCGACCTGGCCTACGCCGTCCACTCGGACATCGGCGACGGCTACCTCCACGCCGTCGACGCCCGCAGCGACCGCCAGGTCTCCGACGACTACGAACTGGCGGAGGGCGACGTGATCAAGGTGGTCTCGACGGCGCGGTGAGCCCGGTCTACGTCCGACTGGGAACGTACGGCGACCGGCGACGGGCCGTCGCCACGACGTGGGCGACGACGGCACCGACGAAGCCGAACGCGAGGCCGAACGCCAGCACGAGGAAGACCCCACCGATCATCATGAACATGATGATGTCGAGGCGGGCGTCGACCGAGGTGCCGGGGTTGCCGAACCAGACCAGCAGGGCGAACCCCACCAGCGAGAACAGGGTACCGGCGAAGGCGGCCACGCCGCCGTCGTTGGCCTCGTGTTCGAACGAACGGCTGGTCCACCCCGCGACGGCACCGCCGACGAACGGGCCGAGGAGTCCGATGTGGAACCACAGGTCGAACACGACCGGGAACAGGATGACCGCCGTCTCGGCGATGGCTCCCGCGGCGATGGCGCGGTAGTCCAGGCTCCGCCGAGTGATCGAGACGGTTTGACTCGTGTCCACACCCGCTCACTGGTACGGCGTCTGTTTCAGCGTTTCGCTCCCGATCGACGGGAAAGAAAGGGGTCGGTGCGGGTCGGCGTTGGGGCTCCAGGGCGGAGTTGACCGGTCCGGAACTCCAGGGGTGGGATCGGTCGGGGCCGGGTGAACCGTCCCTGGGTCACCGCAACGGGGAGAACCACACCGCGACCAGGAGCAGGGCCAGGAAGACGTACGACCCGCGGATCAGGATCATCGTCGCCAGTTCGGGCTCGGCCCGGCGGGTGGCGGCGGCGACGGCCGCGAAGGCCAGGACCGCGAGCACGCTGCTGGGGGGGAAGAGCCCGCCGGCGGCGAAGGCGACGACCGCCAGGAGGCCGGCCGCCATCAGGAGGTAGGCAGTCAGGCGGGCCTTCCGGCGGCCCACGACCACCGCGACGGTGCGCTTCCGGATCGAGCGGTCGTACTCGAAGTCCTGGGCGTCGTCGATGACCTTCACGCCCGAGAGCAACAGCAGGAAGACGAGCGCGAAGGCGACGGCCAGCGCCGACAGGGTCCCCGTCTGGACGTAGAACCCGCCGGCGATGGCCAGTGCGATCCCCAGCGGGTAGCCCGTCGTGGCGGTGACCGGGTTGGTGTCCAGCTGGGGCGCGTGGTGGTAGCCGATCACCCAGGTCGGCGCGGTGATCAGGGCCGCGCCCGGGCCAACGAGCCACCACAGCGCCGCCAGGCAGGCGAGGAAGACGGCCGTGATCCCACCGAGGGCGAGCTTGCACCCTCGCTCGGTCAGGGGATGGTCGTCGTCCTCGCCCCGGACGTGGAAGTCGACGTAGCCGTCCTTGACGTGGGCGGTGTACACCGCCGCAAAGATGGCGACGTTGTGGATCCCTCCCACCAGGAGGCCGAAATCGCCGGCGAGAGTCGCTCCGAACCAAGACGAGGCCAGCGGCGGCAGCATGAACACCGGGTGGATCTGCGAGGCCAGCGCACGGACGGCCGCGCTCACCCCCGATCCGTGGCGTGTGATCTCCATGGGCACCCATACGTCGAACGTCCCCATCAGTATGCGGGTTGAGAGTTTGGGACTTCGGTCCGAAATACCATCTCCGGCGAACTCCCATCGATGCCCTTCGAGATTATTTATAAAATCCGTACATTAATTAATTATATATTAAGTATTATTTATTTTCTATGATAATTATAATAATGTATTAGTTAGAGGAGTTGGATGATGTCGGTGGGAGCTGTTGACGAGGCTCCCTTCCCAAACTGGTCGAAAGACGAGAAAAGCGGAGGTAAAAAAGATAATGACAAGAAAATATGAAACGGTATACTCGAATGGCGATTCGTGTCAGGATAACAAACGAATGTACATCATGTTGTACCCGAACACTAGTAACGAAAAAGGAAACACGGAAGCGAACTCGGTGGTTACGACGACGTTACGAGATGCGGGAGAGCAGCTGTTAAATGCAGGTTCTATTAACTATTACGCGATCCAGCGATTCAGAGCCGAGGACAGCCACCATAACTATCCGGATATTAACTCGAATGATAATATCGGCAATGAGTTTTTAGACTATCTCAAAGGTGGAGATGCCTACGATGACATGAAGTGGTGCGACGACTATACATGTGATAGTATCAAGCCTATCGTCGGCGCACATACCCTTGTTCACGATTTCGGCTGCTCTACTACCTACGCGAGCGCTGAAGGTGGGGCCCAGAATTGTGGGGAGTCGGCATTCTCAACTGGTCTGATGGCTTGGACACCTGTCCCGGGTTCGTGTATCAGCACAGGGAAGGGGAAGAATTCTGTCATCCAGGAACCACTCCATCAGTTCATACGAGCAGAGCAAAGAAGTGTAAATAATCTTATGTGTGATGATCCAAATCACAGAACAGAGTACGACGAACATTCACTTGGCAATATCAATAGCGTTTCTGCCGATGCAACGCCAATGATAACATATCATGAATCATAATATGATGAATGTGGAACGTGTAAATCTGAGTATACTAGCTGGGATGGGGGGTACACCCAGCATTTGACGACATGTACTGAAGACAGCGTTTATTATACTGCATCTAGTTCGTGTAATGAACAATCAACAGACAGGTGCTAGGGTGTTAAATTATGAAAAACAACAAAATTAATCGACGGAAACTTCTGAAGACGACCGGTGCCGTGAGTGGGTTCGTGTTTGCCGGGAGTGTACGGGCAACAAAAACTGACTACGGCGCGGTCCGACTCGTTGAAGTAGGCGTTGAGTACGACCTGCCCGAGCGTGACGACTACCAGCGAACGAACGTGGACGGCGACCCGCGGTACTTCGTTGACCCGAGCCAAGACCGGATTGTTCTCACGCCCTCACTCCCAGATCACGTGGAGCGTGTGTTCGAGGTAAACGACCACGTTATTGGAGGGATCGGCGTTAACTCTGCCCCTGTAAGCGTTACCCGCTCCGGTCCAGTACGATCAATTACGACTGATATCGGCGGGGGACGGCGACCCACCGAGAGGATTCAACTCGTTGATCCACATCAACCGCCGAGTATCCGAATTCAACAGGGTGCGGGGGGCAAACTCACACTTGACGTGGAGAATAGTCGCAGGACGCTTAAAATCGGAATCGACGAGAGGTTCCAACTCGATACTCGTAGCGTCACCGCCCTGACTGCTAAACTAACTGATAGGACTGCCGATTTCGACGACATTCCTGAGCATCGGTTAGGACGGATAACGGAATATGGTGAAGTCGACGTTCAAGCAGTACCAACCGTCTCAATAAAAGACTATGGGGAAATGTCCGTTGTGAGGATTCAAAGCCTGTAATCTGGGAATTGTGGGTGAATATAGCCATCGATAGGTTCAACTCTCACTTTTCATATCACAAGCAATTTATTGATTGGTGAAAACGATCAATCATGAACCGACGCACGTTCGTCTCGATTTGCGGACTCTCCTTGCTTGCTGGATGTGGCAGTGTCTCCCCGTCGGAAACGGGGACGCCCGAGTCCGGCCCGGCGACGTCGTCGTCGTCCACCGGCGAGGAACCGACGACCGTGACGCCACCGACCGATGACGGGACGACAGCGACCTCTCCCACTGGCGGGGAGACGCCTACTGAGACGACCCGGTATGCCGACAGGGCGACGTATCCGTTCGACGATTGGCACGCGATGGGCGAGGACTGGAAGGTCACCGTTCGGTCGCTCGAACTGGCGACGACGTTCCGGACGGACGAGGCCGAACGGACGTTTGAGATGCCCGGCGGCCAGCAACTGACGGTCGCAACTGTTGCGGTCGAGAACACCTCCCCGCCCAATAGCTGGGCCGCTCCCATGGGGTTCGTCGTCGACGGCGACACCGGCTACCAGACCCAGCGTAGCTTCGACCATCCCGAGTTCGAACGCAAAGTTCTCATCAGGGATTTACGTCGGGTCGAGCACCAGCACCAGTTCGAGGCGTCGGGTTTCCACGTCGACTACGGTGAAACCAGGCGGCTTTGGGCCGTCGCTGTCCTCCCCCGTTCGGTGTCGCGCCAGCAGGTGCGGGTCGGCTTGAAGATCGGTACCGGCGACGTCGAGTACCCGGTCCAGTGGATTCCGCCCTGACGCCGCTGACCGCCCGCTCCGGTCGCCCCGTTCGTGAGGTTCTGCCGGAAGCTACCGCACCGCCGCGACCGCCTCTCGCATGATCCCGATCGCCGCCTCGATCTCCGCCATGTCGGTGGCGTAGGAGATCCGGGCGTATCCCTCGCCGCGTTCCCCGAAGGCGCGGCCGGGGACGATGACCAGGCCGCGCTCGATGCAGGCGTCGACGAACCCGTCGGGGACCTTCGGCATCACGTAGAACGCGCCCTCGGGCGTGGGGGTCTCCAGGCCCATGTCCTCGAGGGCGTCGAGGAGGACGTCGCGCCGTCGCTCGAACTCGGCGGCCATCTCCTCGACCTGGTCCTGCGGGCCGGTCAGGGCCGCCTCGGCGGCGTACTGGGCCGGCGCACTTGCACACGCCTGGACGTACTGGTGGACCCGGAGCATCCGGTCGATCCGGTCCCCGGCGGCGTGGATCCACCCCAGGCGCCACCCCGTCATCGAGTAGGTCTTCGAGCAGGCGCCCACCACGGCGACGTTGTCCGAGTCGGCGAACTTCATGGGAGAGTGGTGCTCGCCCTCGAAGACGATGTGCTCGTACACCTCGTCCGAGAGACAGAGCACGTCGTGTTCGTCGGCGATCCGTGCGAACTCCCGCATGTCCGCTTCCGACCCCACCGCGCCGGTTGGGTTGGCGGGGCTGTTGACCACGAAGGCGGCGGTGTCGTCGGTGATTGCCTCCTCGACGGCCCCCGGGTCGAGAGTGAGGTCCTCGCGCAGGCCCACGGGCTTGGGATCGCCGCCCGCCAGGTGGGTGAGGTTCTCGTAGGAGACGAACCCGGGGTCGGGAACGATCACCTCCTGGCCGGGGTCGACGTGGGCCTCCATTGCGACGTGGAGCGCCTCGCTGCCCCCCGCCGTGGCGATGATGGCCCCGGGGTCGGCGTCGATGCCCTGGTCGCGCCGGAACTTCTCGGCGATGGCCTCCCGGAGCGCCTGGGTCCCCATGTTGGAGGTGTAGGCGTCGGCCTCGCCCGCGGCGATGGCTTCCCTGGCCGCCTCGCGGGCGTGGTCCGGCGCCGGGAAGTCCGGTTGCCCGAGACCCATGTTGATGGCGTCCTCGCCCGCGGCCTCGAACACCTCGCGGATCCCGCTGATAGAGACTCGCTCGACGCGACTGGAGAACTCCGTCATGGACGAGTGGTCCGGTTCCGCCGGAAATAACTCTTGGTATCGCCCGGCGATCCGACCGTCGCAGGCTACCGGACGTCCTTTACAGTAAGATTACTGTAACAGCGGATCCCCCCGCGAACCCCTCACTCCCAGGGGTGACCGTGGCGGGTACTCGGCCAGAGGGGGTACCAGTACTCCTTGTCCTCCTCGACGTCGAGTTCCCCCTCGAGGAGGCTCTGGAGTTTGAACTCGGCGTTGCGGTCCCGCTCGCGCTCGGCGGGATCCTCGGGGGCGAAGGGGTAGAACGAACCTCGGCGAAAGGAGTAGACCCAGTAGGCCCGCTGGTCGTCTTTCTCGAAGGCGAACAGCGCCGCGAGCAGGCGGGCGCCGTACCCCCGCTCGATGAACGTGTCGGCCGCGAAGTGGATGCTGGTCACCAGGTCCTCGAAGTTCGTGTCCTCCAGGACGACCCAGTGGTAGCCGTGGTCGTCCTCGTGGAGGTACGCCTCGGTACCGAACTCGTCGCGTCCCACTTCGAGGATGTCGATCACTTCCTCGACGGTGTCCTCGAAGTCCGTCGAGTTCACGCCCGAGAAACAGAGGGCGGCCGCCTCGCCCACCTCGTAGCCGAGATCCGCCCCCATCGTGACGTAGGCGGTGCTCATCCCGAACAGGTCCTCGGGGTCGGCACCGCTGGTGGCGTCGGCCTCGGCCCGCGTGCCGAGGATCCCACGGATCCCGTCGCGGATCCCGTCGAGGATGCCCATACGCCGGCTTGGACGGCCGGTGGCTTAGGCGTATTCCTCCGGGACCGGTCGCGGGCCGGGCGGTCGCTCCGATCGCTCCCGTGCGTTAGTCGTCGGTCCCGTCGTCGCCCCGGTGGTCGGTCCCGTCGTCGCCCCGGTGGTCGGTCCCGTTCTCGCCGGTTCCGTCGTATTCGCCGATCACTGCCTGCCCCTCCGGGGGATCGCCGTCGTCGTCGGTCCGGTGGTCGACGGCCTCCCAGTCCCGCGCGAGGCCGCCCTCGGCGACGCGGTCGCCGGTCCCCGGGGTGCCGTTCCCGCCCCAGGGCTCGCTCTCGTCGGCCGGCCGGCGGCTCATCAGGTAGGCGTCGACCGGCGACGGGTCGTTGGGGTTGGCCCGCCGGATCCACACCGGCCTGGCGCCCTGGCTGGACAGCCCTGCCGCCCACGTCTCGGCGTGCTCGCGGCTCTCGAAGCGGTGGTGGACGCCCCGACTGTTGACCACCCGGCCGACCATGCCGTTGGCCCGCCGGGCCGAGGACTTGATTTCGACCACGTACCGGTCCCCGCTCACGCTAGACCGCCCGTAGGAGCGCCCTCCCCTTAGCTATGTCCGATCCAGCGGGCACTCAGGGGTGGATCTCGTGGTTTCGACTGTGGACCCAGGATGGTTCGAAGAGACGACCCGGAAAGCCCCCGGCCCCTTTCATTCCCGCCCGACGCCGGATTCCCGGGCGGAGTGCAGACGCCGGATCCCGGGCGGAGTGCAGACGCCGGATCCCCGGGCGGCCACTCCTCGCAGGGGGTGCGCCGGAGCGTGGCGGCCCCTCACCTCCCCGCCCGTCCCCGAGCGTCGCTCGGGAGTCAGAAAATCTCCGACTTTCGCCGGTCGATCGCCGTCCGGTGCGGCCCTCGGCGGTGCCTCGGGCCGCACCGGGGGATCCGACCGGGCGCGTCCGTCGGGCACCCCCTCCGGCGGATCTGGGAGGATCCGGTCCGGTAGTGAAATGTGGGTCGGGCTTTTGGGGCTGGCCCGCCAACGCCGGGGCGTGCTGACGAAGGACCTCCTGCGGGTCTCGCGGCGCGGCGGCGGTTTCCGCCCGGAGTTCGCCGGCGAGGACGACCGGGAGCTGGCGGCCCGACTGATCGGCGTCTACCAGGGTCACGTCGGGGAGCCGAAGGGGGACCTGGACGACGCCCTCGAGGGGGTGGAACGGGAGGCCGAGGACTTCAAACTGGTCCGGGGGTTCGCGAAGCTCCTGGAACGGGAAGCGACCTTCGAGACGCGGGCCCCCGTCGACCCGGAGCGCGCCCGCCGGGCGGCCTTCGAGGCCGCCGAGTCGCTGGATCCCCCCGGCGTCGTCACCCCCGAGGAGCGGTCCCGGGCGCTGTCGGCGGCCGCCGAGCGCCTGGACGCCGACCCGGACGCGGTCGACCGGTCGCTGTACGCAGACCTGCCCGACCGCCAGGTGCTGGCCGAGTTCGACCCCCGGTGGGATCCCGACGAACTGGTCGCCCAGTACAACCTCTCGCTGGCCCAGACGGCGCTGTTCGACGCCGTCGAGGTCCGGGCGCGGTCGTCGGACCCCGCCGGTCTGGTTTCGGCCGTGAAGCGACTGGGGCTGATGTACGAGATACGACCGGTCGAGGAGGAGGGCCCGGGCACCCGCGAGGTGGTGGTCACGGGGCCGACGGCGCTGTTCCGGCGGACCCGGCGGTACGGCACCCGCTTCGCCCGCCTGCTCCGGACCCTGGCCGGGACCGCCGAGTGGTCCCTGGAGGCGACGATTGACGACCGGGGGGACGAGCGGACCATGACGCTGGACCACCGGGATCCGGTCTCGGTGCCGGGCGTCGACCCGGTCACGGAGGTCACCTTCGACAGCGGGGTCGAGGCCGACTTCGCCGCCCGGTTCGAGGCCCTGGACCTGGACTGGGACCTGGTCCGGGAACCGGACGTCCTCGCCGCCGGCGAGGGCGCGATGGTGCCCGACTTCGCGTTCGTCTACCGCCACGCCGACTTCCGGGTCTACTTCGAGATAATGGGCTTCTGGACCCCCGAGTACGTCGCAAAGAAGCTCTCGCAACTCGACGCCGTCGAGGGGGTCGAACTGCTGGTCGCCGTCGACGAGGACCTCGGCGTCGGCGAGGACGTCGAGGCCCGCGGGGGCCGCGTGATCACCTACTCCGGGACGGTCCGGATGAAGGACGTCCGGGCCGCCCTCCGGGAGTACGAGGACGACCTGGTCGCCGAGAGCACTGCGGCCCTGCCCGACGAACTCGTCCCCGACGAGGACGCCGTCACCCTCTCGGAACTGGCCGACCGCCACGGCGTCAGCGAGGACGCCCTCGACGGCGTCGCGTTCCCCGACCACCGGCGGGTCGGCCGGACGCTGGTGCGGCCCGCGGTCCTCGGTGATCTGGCCGACGCGATCGAACCGGGGATGGCCCTCTCGGAGGCCGAGGCCGCCCTCGAAGCGCGGGGGATCGGCGAGACCAGCGCCGTCCTCTCGGAACTGGGCTACCGGGTCGAGTGGGAGGGCCTGGGCGGGGGCACCGTCCGGGAGCGCGAGGACTGATCGCGGGCCGGAGTCCAGGGACCGATCGTCGTGAGGCGTCGAGTCTAGCGCCACTGGCCACACGGCGCGTGCGACGCGAACGGTGACTGGAAGGAGCCGTGAGCAAGGCGCGCGAGGGGCGAGCATCGCAGCCCCGAACGAAGTGAGGGGTGAGAAGCGCAGACGGTTGGGGAGGATCGAGGCTGCGGTTCGGGCGGGACTGACTCGATGGAAACGCTGCTATGCCATGCGAGCGTGAATCAAGACATGGGGCGCAAGAGACCGAGACCCTTTCGGTGCCATCGAGCA
>PXRX01000002.1:2582-59825 GCA_003023195.1 Halobacteriales archaeon QS_8_69_26 | reverse complement strand
CCGGATTCGACCCGGTCGGCGAGTGTCGCCTGGTCCATGACCGACTGGAATCCCGGCTCGTTCATGTGGGTCGAGAAGGCCCCAGCGCCGTTCAATCCACCGGTCTGCCGGTCGAGACTCGACGTCCGTTCAGTTCGTTCGCTCGCCCACACCGGCCGTCCCGACCGCGTCCCCGACGGCGACCGTTCCGCCCGCTACGATGCGTGCCCGGAGCCCGCCCCGGTGGACCAGCGCCTCGCGGACCCCCTCACGCTCGAGGTGCCGCTCCAGGTACGCGCAGGGCTCGCACCGCTCCGTGCCGACACAGACCGCCTCGCCGACCCGGAACCGCTCGCCGACGAGGTGAGCGAGCGCGACGCCCTCGGTCGTAACGTTGCGGCGGTGAACGCCCGGTCCGAGGGCGAAACCGTAGTCGGCCTCGACCGCGTCGAGGGCCTCGCGCTCGATGAGGGTGAGGGCACACCGGCGCGCCCGCCTCGGGAGCGACGTGGATGCCGCTGACGACGCCGTCGCTGTGCATACCCGGAGCAGGAGCGCGTTCGACCTGACGGTTTCGGTGGTTCGCGACGCCGTCTCATCCGCCGCCACTCGTTCCGTCCGACCCGTCGTCATCCAGCACGCGGACCCGGTCACCCGGTTCGACGCCGTCGGCCGCGCCGGCGGGCAGTTCGAGGACGGTGTCGGCCCGCGCCCGGCCGACGCCGCGCCACGCCCGCAGCCGCTTCGTCGCCTGCACCTCACCGTCCACGAGCCACAGCGCGTCGATGTCGAACGGGACGAACACCATGTGCAGGCCCCGGACCGAGACACGCCCGAACCGGAAGACGAGCGCGTAGTCGTCGGGCACCGACCGCCGGAACATCAGTCCCCGCCCCTGCGAGAGGAGGCCGTCGGCGAACTCGACGGTGGTGGCGAGCGTCCGCTGGGTTCCGTCGGCCGGCTCGTGGACGGCGCGCACAGGGGCCAGTCGGGAGGGGAGCGGATAGCCGTTGTGGCCACTTTACACAGTTGTATTCTTGACAGACCTATAATATCGCTCATTTCTACTGAAACGCTTCGATTACCATCGGAAGGGGTAGTTACAGAGCTTCGAGGCGAAAGCCCACCGTTCACGGGTGGGATGAAGCCGACAACTGGGAATCTGTCCACGTTCGTAGCCACGGCGGGGGTTGGATGGTTGCATAACATCTTTAGGTGAGTTATTTCTATATACTGACGATGCCTCGTGGGTTCGACAGGGCACGTACCAACATCCACAAACTCCAGTACCACTTCATCTGGTGTCCGAAGTACCGTAAGTCGGTACTTGACGGCGAGGTACGTGACCGTCTCGAAGAACTCATCGAGGACAAGGCCGACGAACTCGACTTAGAGATACTGGAGTTGGCGATTCGTCCCGACCACGTACACCTGTTCATCACGGGCGACCCGACGCTCGCCCCGAACAAAATAATGCAACAGGTCAAAGGCTACTCCTCGCGCCACCTCCGCGACGAGTTCGACTTCGGCTTGCCTTCGTTATGGACGCGCTCGTACTTCGTCTCAACTGCGGGTGACGTGTCCAGCGAGGTCATCGAGGAGTACATCGACGCCCAAGCAGGTGAGTAGTCATGCAACGGAACGTCTCAACCACGGTGCGGGTCAAACTCCACTCGCTGACCAACAGGAAAGCCGACCTGCTCGCCCGCGAGTACGAGGCGTTCCAGACCGAAGTTCACGGTGGAGACGCCGACCTCTACTCCGCGACCAAACAGCAGGCGTCGAGAGTCCAGCAACAGAAAGACCCAAACGAAGACACCAAACAGCCCGTCGTTCTCCGCAACGACGTACTGGATATAGACTACGACGAGGACACAGTGTTATCGTCGTGGTGGGTGAAAGTACCCGTCTACGACCCTGACCGTGGACAGGGCAACTCCATCTGGTGTCCTGCCCACGTTCCGCACAAGGACGAAGCCCTTATCCGTGAGGGTAATATTCGGGACAGCGAACTTGTGCGCCGTGGTGGTGACTGGTACGTGCATCTCGTCGTCAAACGGTCTGTGACCGTATCCGACGAGTACGACGACGTACTCGCCATCGACATGGGGGCACGGTGGGTTGCCACCTGCGCGTTCCTCTCCGACCGCAAGACCACCTTCTACGGCGAGGAAGTTCGTCGCATCCGCGAACACTACAAGCAACTGCGGAAATCCATCGGGAAGGCGAAACCCCGACAGGGACAGCAAGTTGTCGACCGCATCGGTGACGCGGAAGCGCGGAAGGTGGACGACCGTCTCCACAAGATTGCTCGACAGATCGTGGAGGACGCCGAGGAGCGGAACGCGGTTATCGTCGTGGGCGACCTCGGCGGGATTCGCACGGACAACGACAAGGGACGGTACGTCAACGACAAGACCCACAAGATGCCGTTCGCCCGCCTGTTCAACTACATCGGGTACAAGGCACACGACACGGGTATCGACGTGCAGTTGGTCGAAGAATACAACACGTCGAAGACGTGCAATCGGTGTGCCTGCGAGGGCGTCCGAGAAACGCAAGGACAATTCGAGTGTCCCGAGTGTGGGCTGGACGATAACGCAGACAAGAACGGTGCGCTGAACATCGGCAAACGAGCCTTGGGCAAGTTCTCGAAACCGCTGTCCGAGGCGGGGGCTGTACTGGCACAGCCCGAAACGCAGGTCATTGTCCACCGTGACGAGGAACCTGCGAACCTCTCCGTTTCCGTGGATTCAACCCCCAGTGGGGGAACCCCACGGCTTTAGCCGTTGGAGGATGTCAGCGGTCGCCGACTCCTCGGCAGGAGGGTGTCCGAGACGCCCCGTCACCCGAGAGGCCCCAGCACCTCGAAGGTAAACAGGAGGTAGTACAGCGAGATGGCGAGCAACACGACCCCGGTGACGGCGTTGACCGCCCGGCGGTTGCCCGTCAGGATCCCGAGCACCCGGTCCCGCCAGGGCTCCGAGACGACCACGAACGCCAGCAGGGGGGTCGCCATCCCGAGGCCGAAGGCCCCGAAGTTGGCGATGCTCGACACCGGGTCCGAGAAGAGGAAGGCCCTGGCGAAGAACACCGAGATGAACCCTGGGTTGCACGGGAGGACGATCGCGCCGAAGAACGCGCCGTAGGCGAACGCCGACACCGAGGGGTACTGCGTCTGTGGCGGCTCGACGGACGGCAGGCGCGACTGGGGGTGCAGGTCCAGGGCCAGGACCACCCCGAGGACCGCGAGAATACCGAACGCGATCGGTGAGACGACCCCGGTGACCGTCGTCAGCGACGTTCCCAGTATCGTCGTGAAGAGGACACCGATCCCGGCCATGAAGGCGATGGCTCCCAGCGCCACCAGCACCCCGAGGACGGCGACCGATGGGGCGTCGTCGTCCTGGTTCGAGAGGAACGCCAGGAACCCGGGATAGAGCGGGATGACGCACACCGCCGACAGCGGCGTCGCTAGCCCGAGCGAGAACGACGTGATGGCGGCCGAGACGACGCCCATCAGCAGTCGTCCATCGCGTCCTGGATGTCCGAAATCGAGTTGATCCCGCGGCCGGCCATCATCGTCGCCGGGCCGTCCTGGCAGGCGACGATGACGGGAGTGCTCGGTGCGTTCGTGACGGTCGGCCCGAACTCGTCGATGAGCAGGTCGGTCATCTCGGTCGGGGCGACCGCGAACCGCCAGTCGAAGCCGTTGTCCTCGGCGTGCTGGCGGACCTTCGCCTCGTCCTCGTTGGGGTCGGTGTTGAGGCCGACCACGACGGCCGGGTCGTCCATGTTCTTCAGTTCCTTCGACTGGCGTTCGCACTTCGGGCACCACACCGCGAACGACTGGAGCACGACGGGTTTGTCGAACCCGTCGACGGTGAACGTCTCGTCACCGCGGACGGTGCTCAACTGGACCGATCGCCAGGAGTCGGGCTTCATGCTCCCGTCCTCCGTCGAGTCGGTTCCGTCGTCCATGCCGCCCTCGTCTTCCGTGGTACCGTCGCCTTCCATTGTCCCGTCGTCCATTCCACCCTCGCCGTCGTCGCCGGAATCGCCACCGCCGCCGGAGTCGCCACCGCCGCCGGAGTCGCCACCGAGACAGCCGGCCGCCAGGCTCGCACCGATCCCCCCGGCAGCCGCGATTACCGTCCGTCTGGACGAGGTAGCGTGCGTATCGTCGCCGTTCGCGCCGTCGGAGTCCGTCATGGGCGGTGCTTCCCGAGCCCCTCGATTAAGCGTTATTCAAAATTCGTTCAAACTCCGTCCGGGCTCCGACGAAACTCCGGGCGTGGACGGGACAGTACGCCAGACGAGCGATCCGTGAACGGGAACCGACACCGGCCGGACGACCGATCCAGTGAGTCCGGAAGGAACAGTTACCGGACCCGGAACGAGACGGCCCTGACCGTCTCCCCCTCGTCCTCCCCGCGTTCGTCGCTGACGCCGACGCCGAACACCGATCCCTCCCCGAACGCGTCCTCCAGGATGTCCTCGGCCTCGTCCCGCGAGACCGATCCCTCGTCGAGGAGCACCCTGAACTGGGACCGGTTCTCCTCGACGGTTCGCACCTCGTAGCCGTCGTCGGCGTCGTCGAACGCCTCCCTGACGCTCTCGGCAGTCACGTCGGACATGGACGCCCATTCCGGTGCCCGGTTGAAAGGGATGGCGCTCCCGTGGGAACCCGTAACGTGGGGATCCGGAGTCCGGAGGGGCCGACGACGTCCGGCGTCCGGGGATCGGACCGTTCACAGCCGGCGATCCGGGGGAGAGAGCGACTCCAGAAGGTTCATGCCGCCGGACGGCCGAACTCGGGGCAATGAGCGACGGGGGCGTGGAGGTGAGCGTCGTCCTCCCGGCCTACAACGAGGCCGACACCATCGCCGGTACCGTCTCGGCCACGCTGGAGACCCTGGAGTCGTTTCTCCCCCCGGGGAGCTTCGAGGTCATCGTCGCCGAGGACGGTTGCGAGGACGACACCCCCCAGATAGCCGAACGGCTGGCCCGGGAGGACGAGCGAGTGCGCCACTACCACAGCGACGAGCGACTGGGCCGCGGGAAGGCACTGGAGCGTGCCTTCCGGGACGCGGAGGGCGGGACGCTGGCGTACTTCGACACCGACATGGCGACGGACATGCGCCACCTGCCCGAGTTGATAGAGAGCGTCCGGTCCGGGGAGTACGACGTTGCGACGGGATCGCGGCTGATGGCAGGTCACGAGGCCGACCGACCTGCCAAGCGCGGGATCCCCAGCGGCGTCTACAACCGGATCGTGCGCCTGTCCCTGCGCTCGGACCTGCGGGACCACCAGTGCGGGTTCAAGGCGTTCGACCGGACCGTACTGTTCGCGTTGCTGGACGACGTCGAGGACGACCACTGGTTCTGGGACACCGAGGTACTGGTCCGGGCCCAGGCGGCCGGGTACCGGGTCGACGAGTTCCCCGTCGACTGGGAACCGAAGGGCGACTCGAAGGTGGACCTCGTCCGTGACGTCCTCGGCATGGGGAGCCAGGTCCTGCGCACCTGGTGGCAGATGACCGTCCAGCCCCGGATTACCAGGGGCCGGACCGTGGTCGCGGGCACCCTCCTGACGCTGGTCGCGATACTGCTGATGACCCAGTACCTGGACCCCTCCAGGGTCATCGAGGAGATGGCCGGGGCCGACCCCCGACTCGTCGCGGCGTCGGCGCTGGTCTACGCCGCGTCCTGGCCCCTCCGGGGGATCCGCTATCGCGACATCCTCGCCGAGATCGGGTTCCACGAGCGGTGGGACTTCCTCACCGGCGCGGTGTTCATCAGCCAGACCGGCAACCTCGTGTTCCCCGCCCGCGCCGGCGACGCCGTGCGGGCCTACGTGGTCAAGACCAGGCGGGGGGTGCCGTACCCGTCCGGGTTCGCGTCGCTGGCCGTCGAACGGGTGTTCGACCTGCTGACCATCGCGTCGATGGCCGGGGTGATGCTCGTCGGCCTGGCGGCGACGGGCGCGACCGGCCGCCTCGCCGAGGCGGTTTTCGGGGCCGCCGGTCGCCGGGCCGCCTCCGGGCAGACCGGGGTCGCCGTCGCGGCCGGGGTCGCCGTCGCGACGGTCCTGACGGTGGTCGTCATCCTGGTCACCGCCCGGTCCGAACGCAACCTGGTCCGGGCCGGGGTCGCCCGACTGAGCACGGACACCTACGCCGACTACGTCGCCGGCGTGATAGAGCGGTTCGCCGGGGACGTCCAGACCGTCGCGAGCGACCGCCGGTCGTTCGCACAGGTGGGCCTCGCCAGCCTCGCCATCTGGACCCTGGACGTCCTCACCGCCGCCATCGTCCTGGCGGCCTTCGACGTGAGTATCGGGTCGGTCGAGTTGCTCGCGGTCTGTTTCTTCGCCGTCAGCGTCGGCAACCTCGCGAAGGTGCTCCCGCTCTCGCCCGGCGGGATCGGACTCTACGAGGGCGCCTTCTCCATCCTGGTCATCGGCCTGACGCCCATCGGCTGGAGCGTCGCCCTGGGGGCGGCCATCGTCGACCACGCCGTCAAGAACGCCGTCACCCTCGCCGGCGGCGTGGCCTCGATGCTGTACCTGAACGTCTCGCTGACCGCCGCCGTTGAGGAGGCCGACCGCGAGGCGGCGGAGTCCCCGGAGGCACCCGTCGACGACTGATCCGACTGCCGGTACCGAACGGGATCCACCGAACTCGGTCGGGAGCGATCACTCGCCGTAGTGGTCGGTCCGGAAGGGGCCGGCCGCCCCGGCGACGGCCGTCGCCAGGGCCGTCTCCCTGTCGATCGCTCCCCCGGTGAGGACCCCGGCCGCCCCCTGGTCGCGGGCGACGCCCTCCCGGCCGAGACGGTCGTCCATCACCGGGCCGAGTTCCTCCCCGTCGCGCACTCGGTCGGCGATCGGCGCCGGGAGGCGGAGCGACGGCCCGGCACCGACCTCGGTGCGGTTCCCGTCGGAGACGGCGGCCCACATTGTCAGGAACAGTCCGTCGGCGCCGTCGAGTTCCGCCACCCCGCCCTCGATCCCGACCCCGAGCTCGGGGTCGACGTCGGCCGCGAGGGCCCGTCCGGCGCGGTTGCGCGCCCCGCGTGCGGTCTGCTCCGTTCCGACGGGTTGCTCGGGGACCCCGGACTCGACGGGGACGGCCTCGACCCGTTCGGCGTCGAGTACCCGCCGCGTGGCGGCGACCTTCACGGGGTTCCCGCTCCCGACTGCGACGTGCATGCCGGCACCTCGTCCCGGCCGGCCTTGTCGTTTGTCCCCGGGTGTGGGGTCGCGCGATGGGACCGCGTCAGGCCAGACCGTGTGAAGGGGTACCTACCACCACGCGAAACTACCCCAAGGGAACGGTTTCGGCCGCCGGGATACCGGAACGCTTTTACGCTTAGGATCGGTACTTATCCGTACGAACGACCCGGGTGTTTTAAAAAAAGACACACCCCGGTAGCGGTTGCCCTCCCCTCCAACACCAATGACCGAACGAGAACAAGCCCGAACGCGTGCCCCCGAACAGGAGACCGAAGACGAGCGGGTCTCCTGTCCCGAGTGCGGGGGCCGGATCGTCGCCAGCGGTGCAGAGTCAGTATGCCAGGACTGCGGCCTGGTCGTCGAGACCGACGAGATCGACCGCGGTCCCGAGTGGCGCGCGTTCGACACGAAGGAGAAGAACGAGAAGTCCCGCGTCGGTGCGCCGACGACCCAGACGATGCACGACAAGGGGCTGTCGACCAACATCGACTGGCGGGACAAGGACGCCTACGGCAAGTCCCTCTCCAGCCGCCAGCGCCAGAAGATGCAGCGGCTGCGCACCTGGAACGAGCGGTTCCGGACCCGCGACTCCAAGGAGCGCAACCTCAAGCAGGCCCTCGGCGAGATCGACCGGATGGCATCGGCGCTCGGCCTCCCCGAGAACGTCCGCGAGACCGCCTCGGTGATCTACCGCCGGGCGCTGGACGAGAACCTCCTGCCCGGCCGCTCCATCGAGGGCGTCGCCACCGCCTGCACCTACGCGGCGGCACGCCAGGCGGGCGTTCCCCGGAGCCTCGACGAAATAAGCGAGGTCTCCCGCGTCGAGAAGAACGAGATCGCACGCACCTACCGCTACGTCGTCCGGGAACTGAACCTCGAGATCCAGCCCGCCGACCCCGAGAGCTACGTGCCCCGCTTCGCCTCCGGCCTCGAACTCTCCGACGAGGCCGAGCACCGGGCCCGCGCACTGCTCCGGAACGCCAAGGAGAAGGGCGTCCACTCGGGCAAGTCGCCCGTCGGACTCGCCGCGGCCGCCGTCTACGCCGCCGCCCTGCTCACCAACGAGAAGACCACCCAGGCCGCGGTGAGCGAGGTCGCCGACATCTCCGAGGTCACGATCCGCAACCGCTACCACGAACTCCTCGAGGCCGAGGAGTCCATCGGCGCGGCCTGACGGTCACCACCGAATTCTTCGACGTTCCCCCGACACGGAAGCGACCGCTCCGCTCGGCCGATCCCCCCGAGAGGAAGCGCCCGGTCGGCCCGCTCGCGCCCGTCCGAACGGCAGTGAGGGCGGGCGCGAACCCGCGGCGACCGGGCGGGGAGGTCCGGGGACCCCACACTCGGCCGGGGATCCGGCGCGAGTCACGGCCCGAGGGATCCGAGACGAGTCGCGAAGCGGGGGATCCGAGACGAGTCGCGAGGCGGGGGATCCGAGACGAGTCGCGAGGCCGAGAATCCGATCACGGGCGGGAATGAAAGGGGCCGACGCGCCGGACCCCGCCCCGGCGAAGAAAGCACCGCAGCCGAGCGAGTGAGGCGAGGAGCGCAGCGAGCCGCGGCGGGTCCAGCGCGTCGGGGGCTTTCCACGCGGTACCGGCCGTTCTGGAACCGGACGCGAGCTATCGATCCCGAATGGTCCCCGCCATTTTTCCGCTCCCGTCCCGCCCTGTGAGTATGGACCTGTCGTTCGAGTCGTTCGTGCTCGCGGGCGTCACGGCCGATCTCTCGGAGGAACCCGCGGCACGCGAACACGCCGACGCCGTGGAGTTCCGGATGGATCTCGCCGCCGACCCCCTGGCGGCCCTGGCCGACTACGACGGCGACCTGCCCATCATTGCCACGGACCGGATCGACGTGGAGGGTGGCGACTCACCACCGGGCGAAGAACGACGGGATCGCCTGCGGACGGCCGCCCGGGAGCCTGCGGTTGCGGCCGTCGACGTGGAACTGGGAGTCGCGGACTCGCCGGCGGGCGAGGACCTCCTCTCGGACCTGGACGAGGCTGGAGTCGATACGGTCGTCTCCGTGCACGACTTCGAGGGGACGCCCTCCCCCGAGCGGATGGGCAGCGTACTCGGGGCGGCCGCCGAACGCGGCGACGTGGCGAAACTCGCGGTGACCGCCGAGGACCCCGGCGACGCCCTGCAGTTGCTCACCGTGACCTGGCGCCAGGCCAGCGCCGGCAACCGCGTGGCGACGATGGCGATGGGCGAGGCCGGCCGGCACACCCGCGCCGTCGCGCCAGCCTACGGCTCGCGGATCGGCTACGCGCCGGTCGTCCCCGCGCAGGCGACCGCACCCGGCCAGTACGACCTGGCGACCCTGGCCGAACTGGTCGATCGGTTGCGGTGACGTTACAGTAATTTTACTGTAAACGGCGATCACCCGACGCCGACCTTTCCCCGGGGAAACCTACCCGTCGGCCCGCCGGGATCACCGGTAGCCCAGGGCCTCCAGTCGGTCGGTCACCTCGTCGTCCGCCCGCCCGCGGTCGTACTCGGCGGGGTCGTGGGTCCCGCGGTCGGTCGCCGCCGCCTCGACCCAGGGGACCTCCCGGAGGGCGGGCAGGGCGACCCGTTCGACGTGGCCGTAGAGGTGCCACTCCCCCATGGCGTTGCCGTGGTCGGCGGTCACCGCGACGGCGGCGTCGACGTTCTCCAGGAGGAGTTCGACTTCCTCCAGGGCGTAGTGGCAATTGGCGAGGTAGTCCGCCCAGATGTCGGCCCGGGTCCGGCGGCCGAACCGCAGTTCCTCCCACACCGACACCGGTTCCTCGCCGAACGATTCCAGGTCCATCCCGCCGCCGGCGTCCTCGCAGGGCACGCAGGGGAAGTGCGGTTGCATGTAGTGTGCCACGACGCGGTCGAACTCGCCGCGGCGGCAGGCCTCGATGGTCCGGTCGGTGATCGGTCGGGCGGGGATGGTTCCGAGGTCGTCGTCCCAGGCGTACCGCCACACCTCGTCGACGAGGCCGAACCGGTCGTGCTCTATGTGGGAGTCCGAGTAGGGGTTTCCGGTGACGTAGGCCGTCCCCGCGAGGACGTCGTCGGGGAGGTCCCCGAAGGTCCGGTCCAGCCACTCCGTCGAGGTGCCCCCGAGCGCCACCGTCGTCTCCGGATCCTCGGGGATCCAGTCGTGGTCGGGCGCGGCCGCCGCCATCAGGTCCGCCCGGCAGGCGTCCAGCACCACGAGCAGGTCCCACTCGCGGTCGTAGGCGTTCTCGCCGTCCATCCGGCGGCCGTAGGTGAGGTAAGTCCGGGCCAGCAGTTCCAGTACCACCGATGGCCCGCCGTACCGGAGGTTGCGGACCGCCTCGCCCGCCAGTTCGCGGACCGTTCCCATCGTCTCCCGGGGGGAGCGGCCCGGGCAAAAGCGGTTCGGATCCCCGGCGGAGCGACCACCCGGCCGTTCACTGCACGTCGATCCCCGATCCTTCATGTCGGTCCCGCCCCCCGACGGTCACATGGACCGAGCGGAGGTGGGATCGCTGACCCGCGAACTGGTCGCGATCCCCAGTCACGAGGACGAGACGGCGGCCGGCGACCGAATCGAGGAGTGGCTCCGGGCCGAGACGGACGCCGCGGTGACCCGCGACGGGGTCGGGAACGTGATCGCACGCCGTTCCGGATCAGAGAGGACCGCGGGTAGCGAGCCCGATCCCCCGACCCTCGCGCTGGTGGGCCACCACGACGTCGTGCCGCCCGACGAGTCCCAGGTCGCGGGCGACGAGTACCGGGTCGAGGAGCGGGACGGACGGCTCTACGGCCGGGGGACCGCCGACATGAAAGGGGCAGTGGCGGCCGCGATGTGCGCCTTCCGGGACGCCGACCCGCGCCTCGACCTCGTTTTCGCGTCGTTCGTCGGCGAGGAGACGGGCGGCGAGGGGGCGCGTCACGCGATCGACGAGGGCTTCTCCCCCGACTACGCCGTCGTCGGCGAGGGGTCGACGGGCTACTCCGCCCCCGGCGTCACCGACGTCGCGGTCGCCCACAAGGGCCGGCGGGGGTCGACCGTCGTCGCCCGCGGCGAGAGCGCCCACGCCTCCGAACCCGAGGCCGGCGTGAACGCGGTCTACCGCGCCTGCGACGCCGTCGACGTCCTCCGGGAGTTGTCCCCCCCGTCGGCGCGGATCGGACTCGTCGACCGGGAGGTCACCGGGAGCCTCACCGTCACCGGCATGGAGGGCGGGGACGCCTGGAACGTGATCCCCGACCGGTGTTCGGTGGTCGTCGACGAACGGACGGTCCCGGGTGACCGCGCCGACCTGGCCGCCGTCGAGGAAATCGAGGGCGTCGAGTGGACCGTCGACCAGGACCTCCCGCCGATGGCCTGCGATGACCGGGCCTTCGCCGACGCCGCCCTCGCGGCCGCCCGCGAGGCTGCCGGGTCATCGGGCGATCCGGACGCCGGTGGTACCCCCGAACACGTCGCCGACGAGGACACTCCCCAACACGTCGTCAAGCCCCACGCGACCGACGCCGGGTGGCTCTCGTCGGCCGGCACCGAGTGCGTGGTCTGCGGTCCCGCACGACCGGGCGAGGCCCACACCGACGACGAGAGCGTCTCCCTCGCCGTCCTGGAGCGGTGCTACCGGATCTACCGGCGGATCGCGGAGTCGTTCGACGGGTGAGCGATCCCGATCATCTACGGAGGGGTCCCCACCGGTCGCGTTCCGAGGAACAACTACGGTCCCTCCGACCGTCGGTTCGACCATGCGGGAGTTCGACACCGACCTCGCGGACGGCCGGGTGCGGGTCGCAGTCGAGGACGACGCCGACGCCGTCGAGCGACTCTGGAACGAGTACGCAGCCGTCCTGGCGAGCTACGACGACCGCTACCTCATCCAGGAGGGCGGACGCGACCGTTGGCGGGACTACTTCACGAACAGCCTCGTCAACTCCTCGCGGGGGGACGTACTGCTGGCCGAACGCGACGGCGACGTGATGGGAGTGGTCGAGGTACGTGTCGGTGGTGGCCACCCCGTGTTCAAGTTCGGCCAGCACGGACAGTTGTACGGGCACTTCGTCGACCCGGAGTTCCGCCGAAAGGGGATTGGCACCGCCCTCGTCGGGGCCGCCGAAACCTGGTTCCGGGAGCGTGACCTCCCGTTCTACCGGTACCACGTCCTTCACGGCGTCGCGGAGGCGGCCCTCTACGAGGACCTGGGCATGGAACCGATGGAGGTCGTCTACGAGACGGAACTCTGAATGAGCGACCCCGACACGTACACCCTGGAGTTCGTCGAGGAGGGGCGGACCATCGACTGTGCCGCCGACGAGTACGTCCTCGACGCCGCCCTGGAGGCCGACGTCGAGATCCCCTACAGCTGTCTGATGGGCATCTGCACCATCTGCTCGGCCCGCGTCGAGGGCGACATCGACCAGAGCGAGGGCGCGGCGCTGACCGAACCCGAGATCCAGCGGGGGTACGCCCTGACCTGCATCGGCTACCCCCGCTCCGACCTGCGGATCTTGACGAGCGAGGGTCCCTGACCGGCGGGGCGTCCGGCGGCCACCGTCGGCAATATATAGACTCGATAGATCAAATATAATTCTGTGAGAATCTATGTCGATCGAAGCAAGGCTTTAGGCGTGACCGTCCGTCGCCGCGAACGAGGGGAGACACAGCGTGCCGAACTCCGACCACAACGACACAGTGGAGCAACGCCGCGTGGAACTGTGGGTGCGGTCGTCCTCGCCCGTCGCCGCCGAGAGCGCCTGCAGGGAGTCGGTCGAACGACTCGACTCGCTGGTCCGGGACGGGGTGCTATCGGATCGCTCGGTCCGGCTGTGGGGGAAGGCGGTCGGAACCTCGACGACCGCCGCACGGACCGAGCGGGCACGTGAGGTACTGGACACTGTCGCGTCGTTCCGCGAGTGGGCCGCGAGGCGGGACAGGGAGCTGACGCCGTACTTCCGGACCCGCGAGGCCACCTCGGCCGTCACCGACGAGTCCTACACCGTGCAGGTGCTGCCAGTGCGGGCACTGGCCGAGTATCGGGGCGACGACCTCGCGTTCGTCGCTCCCAGCACGCACGGTGACACGACCTGCAGCGTTCGCGACCGGATCGACGCCCTGGGGACCGGGGCCGATCCGGTGTCCGCGTCCCCCGACGGGGGCCGGTCCGACGCCGGATAGATGGCGGTCTTCGTCGCCTCCAACGGCCGGGTCTACACGCCGAGCGAGGTGGTCGAGCGCCTCCAGAACGGCGACTGGCGGTCCTGCGTGAGCGACGTCGACGACGGGCGCGAACTCGTCGAGGCGGGCGACGGCTCCCTCCTGTTGCTGGTGCCCTACCGCAGGGTGGACCACAAGGAGAAACTCCGCGAGCGCCGGGACGTGGTCTGAGGGATCCACTCGGATGCGGGTCCACGACTGACGGAGCCGACCGGAGGCGGACAACCATCGACGGACCCGAACGGGGCGTCCGACGACACCCGGGACCTACAAGTCCCGTCCGGCGCAAGCCCGACCCATGACCATCGCCGACCGTGCCGAACGTGAGGTCGTCGAGTTCCACGAGTTCATCGAGGACTGGCTGGCGGGTCGGATCCCCGACGACGACGGGACCTACGACCGCGCCCGGAGCGCCCTCGCCGATGACTTCGAGATAACGTCTCCCTCCGGGGAGACCCGGTCGAGCGCTGCGATCCTGGGGGACATGGAAGCCGCCCACGGGAGCGCCGGCGACGACTTCTCGATACGCGTCGCGGACCTGGACTCGCGGTTCGCATTCGGCGACGAGGCGGCCTGCCTGGTGACCTACGAGGAACACCAGCGACCGACCCCCGGGGCGGCGTGGACGGAGCGGTACAGCACTGCCGTCTTCCGGGCGGCCGACGACGCGCCCAACGGCGTCGAGTGGATCCACCTCCACGAGACATGGCTGCCCGACGGCGCTCCGGGCGGGGAGTGACTACCTGGACGAAACGAACGAGGGCCGGGGAGAAGACGATCGGACAGTCGGAAGCGAGAAGCGGACGCCACCGCCTACCTGGCGAACCTGACGTTGCTCACCACTTGACGTCGTGGATGAACCCGCGAGTGTAGTGACCGGTCTCGTTGAGGCAGTTCTCCGTGATGTCGAACATGTAGCTCCGCGTGTCGGATGACCAGTTCGACCAGTCGACGTCGCCCTCGTCCACGATCCGGTGGTAGACCTCGTAGGAGTAGTCCCCGGTGTAGGCGGCGAGGTCCCGGACGGACTGCTCGACGTCGTCGATGGGGTAGTAGTAGAAGCAGTCGTCGCCGCAGTGTGACTCGTAGTCGTACTCGAAGTACGACCAGTTGTCGGAGACGAACTCCTCGTACTCGCTGTGGAGCCAGTACATTGGGTCGAAGTCGTAGTCGTAACTGAGCGACCACACGTCGTAATAGATCTCGAGGTTCACCTGTTCCCAGCCCATCCCGGTGTGGAGTGGGACGCCCATGTCCTGGGGGTAGTGGGTCGCCTTCCCGAGGAACTCGTTCTCCGAGGAGCAGCAGTAGGAGTGGGCCCGGTCCATGTGCCAGTCGGCCGCCGTCGGGGCACCCCCGACGGCTCCGAGGGACTCTGCGTGGTCGTCGTCGTGGTAGACCTCGAACGCGTCCTCGTCGTAGTACTGCCCGAAGTGGTGGACGAACTCGTTGAGGGCGTGTTCCAGGCCGTCCTCGACGGTGTCGGCGTGGGGGATCCAGCTGGGGACGCCGATGTCGACGTCCGGGTCGTCGGGGTCGTCGGCGTAGGCGGCTATCTCGTCTGCCGTGTCGGAGCTAACGCCCATTTCCTCGCAGGCGTTGCGGGTCATCTTCCGGTGGATGTTGCCCCACTGCTGGATCGAGGGGCCTTCGTCGTCGGCCAGCCCCGTGGCACCCTTCGCGAACGCCGTCCCGGCTATCTCGAACTTGTCGGCGTGTTCCTGGCTGGGCGTGCCACGGCCGCGGTCGTTCGCGAGGGTCAGCCACGTGACGTTGCCCTCGCGTTCTCGCTTCACCGGGAACTCGCTCCGGAGGTCGGCCAGCGCCTTCCGGGCCTCCCCGCGTTCCCGGCCCGAGAGACCGCTGTCGTCGATGTACCCCAGGACGGTGTCCTCCGGAAGGGTCAACACCGGGTAGTGCCGGGACAGTTCCTGGACGTCCCTGGCGACCTTCCGGACCTGGACGTCGGGGTTTGGGACCTCAGTCTCGTCGGGCGTCACTGGCACACCCTCCGGGCCGGCGGTCGCCGCCGCCGGCACGGAGAACAGTCCGGCGCCGACGGCCGCGCTCGCACCGATCGCCTTCAGCACCGATCGCCGGCCGATCCGCCCGTCAGTTCGCCCGTTCGCCCGGTCCGTGCTTCCGTCTACCGCCTCGACGTCGTCGGGGTCGCTCGACCCGTCGCGTCGGTTGGAGCGTTCCTCAGTCACGCGTGACACCTACGACCGTCGTGTCCGGGGGCCCTGATTACTATTTTGATTACTGGATCGAAATTTAATTATGTGTCCCGTCCGTGGATCGTAGCTTGGATAAACTGAGAAGGGTAGATATTACGGTTTATTACATCTCCGGTGGGGAGAATGAACGACGCTCATCCGGTCGTCGGGCGGGCCATCGCGGCACGGACAGAGGAGGTAACCCCAGGGATCGACGGAGGAGGACGGTCCGAGGGATCGGTAGAAGAGAACGGCCCCAAAGGATCGTCGGACGGGGACGACCCGGGGGATGGTTAGAACAGGACGGTTCCGTGGTGGCGCGGCCGGTCGACCCGTCGCTTGCCCCGGAGGGCGTGGAGCCGTTCGACGAGTTGCTCGCGGAGGTCCCCGGCCGGGAGGAGTTCGTCCACCTGCATCCTGGCGGCCTGCTTCCGGATGTCGATGTACTTCTCGTACTCGTCGAGCATCGCCTCCTTGAACCCCTCCCGCTGGTCCTCGTCGTCCATCTCGGACAGTTGCTCGCTGAACAGGGCGTTGACCGCCGCCTCCGGCCCCATGACCGCGAGTTCCGCCGAGGGAAGTGCGAGGGCGGCGTCGGGTTCGAAGGAGGGACCACACATCGCGTAGATCCCTGCCCCGTAGGCCTTCCTGGTGAGGACCGTCAGCTTCGGGACCTGGGCGTTTGAGGTGGCGTAGATGAACTTCCGGCCCTTCTGGAGGACGCCCTCCGTCTCGACGGCGGACCCGACCATGAACCCCGGCGTGTCACAGAGGTACACCAGCGGGATCCCGAAGGCGTCACACCCCCAGACGAAGCCCGCCCCCTTCTCCGCCGAGTCCGGGAAGATGGCGCCGCTCTTGACCGACGGCTGGTTGGCGACGACCCCGACGGGTCGGCCGTCGATCCGTGCGAACCCGGTGACGAGTTCCGGCGCGAACCGGGGCTTGACCTCGTAGAAAGAGTCCCGGTCGACGACGCGCTCTATCACCGCCTCGACGTCGTAACCCGCGTGGGAGTCCTCCGGGATGACGGCGTCCAGGCCCTTCGGGTTGAGCGCCGGCGGCCGTGGCTCGCGGACCGGCGGGTCGGCCTCGTAGTTCTGGGGGAGGTACGAGAGCAACTCCCGGACCCGTTCGGCGGCCGTCTCCTCGTCGGGGACCACCAGGTCCGCGGATCCGCTGTGGACGGCGTGAACCCCGGGCCCGCCGAGTTCGTCCATGGTGACGTCCTCGCCGGTGACCGCCTCAACCACCCGGGGGCTGGCGATGGCCATCCCGGCGATGTCCTCGACCATGATCAGGTAGTCACAGAACACCGGCGTGTATGCCGACCCGGCGATGTCGGGGCCGTACAGCACTCCGATCTGGGGGATCTGTCCCGAGTGGATGCACTGGTTGAAGAACATCTTCCCGCCCCGGTACCGGTCGGCGTGGCTGTCCCCCTCCTCTCGTTCCTCCAGGTTCAGGCGGGCACCCGTCGAGTCGATCAACCGCAGGATGGGCACGCCCATCCGGGCGGCGCGCTCGGCGATCCGTATCTCCTTTTCGACGCCCATCTGGCCGAGCGACCCGGCCTTGACCGTGTAGTCGTTGGCCGCGAAGCAGACGGTCCGACCGTCGATCCGACCCACGCCCGTCACCAGGCCGTCGGCCGGCAGTTCGCCGTCCTCGAAGCGTGCGAAGGTGCCGTCCTCGTATGCTATCTCGTCGAAGATCAGTTCGAGGCGCTCCCGGACGAACAGCTTTCCGAGTTCGCGGATCTTGTCGTGCCCTCGCTCCGGGCCGCCCTCCAGTATCGACGCGACGTCCTCGCGGAGGCGCTCCTCGCGGTCGGTGATCACGGGGTCCTCCCAGTCCGGCCGCTCGGTGACCTCGCCGTCCCCGGTGACGAGTTCCACCGGTTCGTCCAGGTGCTGGCTCAGGGCGGCCGCGATGGCGCGGGCCGTCTCCTCGTCGGCCCGGCCCGAGATGTCTATCTTCACGGTGGATCACCCCTGGCGGGGACCGGTCCGCGCGTCGTAGTCGGGTCCTTCCCTCGGTCGGGCCCCGGTCGGTGCGTCGCGGTGGGCATGGCCCCCCGTTCGGGGACCGGGAGGATAATCCTTCGGCCCCTGGGAACAGGACGATGACCATTCGACCCCGGAAGTGGGGTCCACAAGGTACTTGCGCGGGGGTTCCGTCCTTCCCGACGACCGGATAGTACGATGTCAGCGCTCAGACGGCTGATCGCCCTCCGGACGGAGCGACCCCGGTTCGTCGCCGCCTCCCTGGTGGTCCTGGGGATGCTCCTGGCCTGGCCGCTGTTCGACGTCTCCCTCCGGCACCTGAAGACCGCCGGGACCGGCTACGACTGGGTGTCGCCGTTCCACTTCAACGACTTCGGCGCCTACGCGGTGGCCATCGCGCGGTGGTACAACGGGGAGCCAGTCTACTGGCAGCGGGCGGACGGCGGCTACTTCGGCACCTACCTCTACCCGCCGGTGTACCTGCTCGTCTTCCTCCCCTGGTTCGAACTCGGGCAGTTTGGGTTCCTCCAGGGGCTCCCCCTGACTGAACACCCCGCCGACGTCAGCGGCCTCCTCTTCGAGGTCTTCTCGGTCGGCCTCCTGTGGGTCGCCCTCCAGGCCCTCGCCCGCGAGGCGGGGCTGGAACTGGCCTGGTACGACCGCCTCGTCGCGCTGTGGGCGCTGGTCGGGTTCCAGCCGCTCCTGTTCTCGGTGAAGCTCGGACAGGTTTCCGCGCTCGTCGCGGCCCTCTTTTGCTTCGCCTACGTGGCGATGCAGCGGGGTGAGCGTGCACAGGGACCGGTCGAGCGGTTCGCCAGCGGCGCCCTCACGACGCTCGCGGCGGGGATCAAACCCTACTACGCGACCGCCGGGGCTCACCTGCTGCGGGACCGCGACCGCTTCGCGGGTGCGATAGGCGGCCTGGTCGGTATCGGCGTCCTCTCGCTTCTGGTCTTCGGGGTGGAGAACCACCTCGGCTACCTCGACGTCCTCCTGTGGGGGAAGGGATGGGGCGAGGAACCGCTGGCCATCTACCTCTGGCACCCGGGCTACTACGAACCGCTGTACGCCGTCTCCCAGCGGTCGACGCTGCTCGCCACCGTCGTCAGGGCCTCGCTCGTCGTCGCGGTTGCGGGCCTCGCCTTCCTGGCACGGGAGGCCGACGTGGGCCGGGCGACGTTCGCGCTCGGCCTGTCCGTCTATCCCCTGGTGGCCCCGGAGGCGTACACCCAGGACTTCGTGGCGATGCTGGTCGCCGCCCTGGTCCTCGTCGCCGTCGAGTTCGACCGCCGGGACGGCCTGCCCTGGGTCCCCGTCCTGGCAGTCGGTCTGCTGGCGGTCCACGCCTTCGGCCTCCGGCTACTCCTCTACCATCTCCCCGCGTGGTTGCCGCTGGCGAGCACCCTGAAGGGGGCCGCCCCCGTCCTCCAGCCGGGCATCTGGGGGAACCTCTCGCTACTGGGCCTGGCGATGTACCGGGTCGCGGAACCGGCCGGTCTGGTCCGGATCCCCTGGGGATCGCCGGTCGGTGAAAGCTGACCCCCTGCCGGAACGAGTACGGCGGCGTCAGTCCCCTTCCCAGTCGATCCAGTCGTGCTCCCAGCCCCGCTTTCGGCGGGCGGCCCGGCGGGCGTGCTCGCGGTCCTCGCGCTCGGTCCGGTTGCGCTCGATGGCCCCCGCCTGTTCGCCCTCGACGAGCAAGGGGGCGAACGCGACGGTGCCGTGTCGCCGTTCGATCGCACCGTCGGCGTCGACCGCCACGAGCGTTTGCCCGGACGCCCCCTGGGGCATCACCATGCGCCCGTCGTCGGTCAACTGGTCGACCAGCCGCCGGGGCGGGTCCACGACCGCCGCCTCGACGAGGATCCGGTCGAACGGCGCGTACTCGGGGAGGCCGTCGGCGCCGTCCCGGGGGTCGACCAGCACCCCGCCGTAGCCCGCCCGTTCCAGGTTCTCGCGGGCGTCGTACACCACCTGGCGGGCGATGTCGACCGCGTGGACGTTGTGTTCGCCTGCTATCTCTGCCAGTACCGCCGCCGTGTAGCCGACGCCGGCGCCCACGACCAGCACCGAGTCGCCCTCCCGGACGTCGAGGGCCTCTATCAGTCGTGCGGCCGTCGACGGGGCGAGCACGCGGGTCCCCAGGCGGCGGTGGGCGGTGTCGGCGTAGGCGGCCCTGTCGTCCTCGACGAACTCGTGGCGTGGGACCGTCCGCATCGCCGCGCTGACGCGGTCGCTCCGCACGACCCCCTTGGCCTCGTGTTCGAGGCCGTCGACCATGTCGTCGCGCAACACCGCCGGTTCCATGCCCCCCCGCTTGGGGGCGATCCCTAATCAATACCTCGCATGCGGCCGCCGGCAATCCCCGGGCCGGATCGGAGTCATACAGTAAATCTACTGTAACGGAAGACATCTTTACGGTAAATCTACTGTAAGTCGGGTGTCGACGGATACGGAACGGGTGCCGCTCCGGTCGGAAATCGAGCGGCGTGGAGTGGAGGTCCGGTTGGGGATCGAGCGGCGTGGGGCGGGGCGGGATCCGGTCGGGATCCAGCGACGTGGGTAGGGTCTACTCGGGGATCCGCCCCACGACGGCCCACCGGTCTGTCCCGGGAACCGGCCGTACCGCCCCGTCGACGAACCCCGCGTCCTCCAGCCACTCGCGGTACCGCTCCGCAGGGTAGACGTCGCCGGCCGTAGTGGTCGCCAGCGAGACGAGGGCCGCCGCAGTCCCGCGATCGGACCGGTCGCGGAGGTGGTCGACCGCGACGACCGTGCCGCCCTGCGACAGCGCCGCCGCGACGTTCGCGAACAGGCGACGGTTGGCCGCCGGCCCGAGGCGGCGGGTCACGTCGGGGAGGAAGGCGAGGTCGGCCGCCGGGAGGTCGGTACCCTCATCGGCGTACTCCCGGGCGACCACCTCCACTGGTTCCCTCGCGAGGAGCGGCCTGGTCGGTCCGACAGCGTCGGGCCGGTCGACCAGTACCGCCTCGTACCCTCGCTCCGCGAACTCGCGGGCGTAGACGCCCGGTGCCCCGCCCACGTCGATCACATCCTCCGCCCCGGGATGCTCCCGGACGGTGGCGGTAACCAGTGCCCGGACCGTCGCCCTGTCCGTCGCCGCGACCGCCCCGAGGCGGTTGACCGTCCAGTACTCGGGTACCGGAGTGGGCGACGGTGTCGCGGGAGCACCGGTGCCGTCCTCCCCGTCGGCCCTGACGCCGTCTTCCCCGTCGGACCCGTCGCCGTGCTCCGGCTTTGGCCCGTCCCCGTCCCCCGTTTCGACCCCCTCCGGGAGCGCGAGGTACCGCGCCAGGAGGTCCGCACGGTGGGGGAGGGTCCCGACGGACCGGAGGTCCCGGCGCGTGAGAAATCCCAGCGACCGGTTCGACGGTTCGTAGACCCCGTCCACCCGCTCGAAGAAGCCGCGGTCGGCCAGCCCCCGGGCAAGGATCCGTGCGGCCCGTTCGCTCACCCCCGCCTCGGCGGCGGCCTCCTCGGGGGTGTCCGCGCTCGACAGCAGTGCCGGGAGCACCCCCGTCTCGCGGGCCACCCAGAGGAGCACCACCTCGTCGTCGATCCCTCTCACGGTTCGGTCTCCCGGATCCGCCTCACGGTCCGTACCCCCGGTCGATCCCACTCGCGGCCCTCCCTGGTCGTTGCCGGCCGACCGCCGTCCCTTCGGCCACCGTTCAGCCACCCCGCATCTCGACGAAGCGCACTCCGCCGTGGCGCTCCCGGTCGAGCGACCCGTCGGCGCGCTTCCGACCGAGAACCAGCGTCTGGCGGCGGTTTCCGATCGGCGCGAGGACCCGGCCGCCCGTCTCGACCTGGTCGACGACGGCCGTCGGGAACTCCTCGGCGGCACAGGTCAGGTAGGCGGCGTCGTAGGGGTCGTGTTCGGGCCACCCCTCGTGGCCGTCGCCGTGCCGGACCGACACCGCGCCGTACCCCAGGTCGGCCAGCGTACGCCTGGCGCGGTCCGCGAGTTCCCCGGAGTACTCGACGCTGAAGACGTTCTCCGGGCCGACCACCTCGGCGGTGACGGCCGCGTGGTACCCACAGCCCGTTCCGATCTCCAGGACCCGGTCGCCCGGATCCAGGTCGAGGCGCTCGGTCATGATACCGACCATGTGCGGGGCGCTTATCGTCTGGCCGTCGCCGATCGGGAGCGGGCGGTCGGCGTAGGCCTCCGAGCGCCGCCCCTGGGGGACGAACTCGTGGCGCGGGACCGCCCGGAGCGCTCGCGCGGTCCGCTCGTCGGTGATCCGCCCGGCCTCTACCAGGCGGTCGACGAGGTTCGCCCGGCGGGTCTCGTAGTCCCGTTCGGGGTCGTCGTCGTGCCGGTCGCGGCCCCACATGTTACCACGCCGACCACGCCTCCAGGGCAGGGCCGGCCTCCCTGACGTAGAGGCGCTTGATGTCCTTCGCCGTGGCCACGTCGCCCTCGTGGTCCAGGTCGTCGAACTCGTAGCCGACGGCCCGGTCGCGGAGGGCGATCCCCTCGACTTCGAACTCCTCGTCGCCGACGGAGTGGCTCTCGCCGACGACGAACTCCTCGTCGCCGGGGACGTGCAACTCGACCGACCGGGTCTCGTCCCGGGCACCCGTGGCGGGGTGGACCGTAGTCGGGACCGCGACGTTGCCCACGTCCCGGGTCCAGATGGTGTCGACGTCGCCGGCCGCGGCCGCGTCCGTCCGCTCCTCGGTCCCCACCTGGAGGCTGGTGATCCGCACCGTGAACACGCCCTCGGTCGCGTCGAGGACGAACTCGTCGCCCTCGGCGAGGGGTTCGTCCGGGGGCACCTCCACCGACGCGGTGAACGACTCCCCGTCCTGTGAGACGACCACGTCTCGCTCGACCAGTTCGTCGTCGATGCGCGTCTTGTGGACGTGCCCGCACTCGCCACACCGCACCGTCCACTGGCCGCCCTGGGCGAGGACCTCGTGGGCCGTCGGGACGTCCGGAGAACACGACGGGCAGGTCGCGCCCACCCGTTCGGATACCTCGGTCATGATCGACGGTAGCGTTCCAGTACGTAAAAGCTCGGCTTTGCACGTTGAGTATTCTACACTTCCTTGGGCGAAAATGGCAGACGGAGCGACGTAAGTGGAGGTGATCCGCTGAACTGCTGACGTTTGAAATCGGTGATAGACCACCTCATCCGCCTCTTACTCCGAAATGTATGTCAACCACCCAACGTGCAAAGCTGAGTAAAAGGTTGGAGTTCCCCCGCTCTCCGCTCGCCGGGGAAGCGGGGATTCCGACGTGCCAGGAGGGTATCCTGCCAGTCCGATCCCCACGGCACCACCCCGTTCCCGACGGTCCAGTCCACCGTTTCACGCCCGGAACGACCGGTAGATCTGGGTTTACCGCCAGACTAACACCATTTACATTACATAACTGGACCTTTTTGCCTGGCAAACAATCCTACTTCACATCTAGTCCGGATTACTCTTCGCTACCGCGTTTATAACTATCCACCTCGCCGTGGACCCTGGGACTGGGGACGTTCCGGTCGCGTGGCGCGTCTAGCATGACGTCCCCGAACGGAGTGATCAGCTATGAGTCAACGAAACCGAGGCGGACGACAGCAGGACCGGCAGCAACAGGGACGAACACGTGGGGGTCAGCACTCCCGCCAGCGTGATCCACGGACGGGCCGATTCGTCGGCCAGCAAGGTCAACAAGGCCACCAGGGGCAGCAACAGCAGAGAGGCCAGCGGTTCGGCGGCCAGGAGGGCCGGAGCCGCGGCGGTCGCCACTCCGCGCAGTCCCAGCAGCGCGACCCCCGGACCGGCCGGTTCACCGGCCGACAGGGTGGTCAGCAGGGCCAGATGGGTCAGCAGGGGATGGGTCAGCAGGGGATAGGTCAGCAGGGCCAGATGGGCCAGCAGGGTCGGCAGACCCAGCAGCGCGGAGAGCAGTTCGGCGGCCAGCAGGGCCGCAGCATCGGCGGCCAGCACTCCGCCCACTCCCAACAGCGTGATCCCCAGACCGCCCGGTTCACGGGTCACCAGGGCCAGCAAGGCCGGCAGGGCACCCAACAGTACGGCCAGCAGGGTACCCAGCAGCACGGCCAGCAGAGCCAGATGGGACAACAGGGCCAGTACGGCCAGCAGAGCCAGATGGGCGGAGGACAGCAGTTCGGCGGTCAACAGGGCCGCAGCATCGGGGGCCAGCACTCCGCCCAGTCCCAGCAGCGCGATCCCCGGACCGGCCAGTTCACTGGACATCGGGGCCAGCAAGGCCAACAGCACGGCCAGCAGGGGCAGTACGGTCAGCAGGGCACCCAGCAGTTCGGCCAGCAGGGCCAACGATCTCACCAGGGACAGCAGGGCCACCATGGCCAGCAGAGCCACCAGGGACAGCAGGGCCAGCAACAGCAGGGAGGCGGCCAGCAGACCGGTGGCCTGACCCAGGAGGCCCGCCGGCGCGGCGGGAAGCACTCCGCACAGCAGCAAGAGCGGGACAAACAGGGCCACTTCGTCGGTAAGGAGTAGCCCGTTCGAGTAGCGCGACCGCCTGTACCACCCGCCGATCCCCCATTCTCCCGTTTATCGATCCCCGGCCCAGAATCGTTCCCCCGGTCGTCGCACGACCGGCGAGCGACGAGTCTGTCGGTGCGAGGTCCGGAGGCGGGCACCGAGAGACCTACGGCGACGGCAGATCGATCCGCTCGCCGTCCACGAACACGGTCGGGCCGGTGACGATGCCGTCGAAGTGGATGGGCGCTTCGGTGTCGCCCCCGATACCGGCGTCGTCGCCGATGGCGACGTGGACGGTGCCGCCGGCCTTCTCGTCCAGGAGGACGCTCCCGACCAGTTCGGTGACCGCGAGGTTGGTGCCGATCCCCAGTTCGGCGAGGTTGTAGGCCGCGTCGCCGACCGCCTCGGCGGCGGCCTCGACCTGCTGTCGGATCGCGTCGTCCGAGATGTGAGTGACGTAGCCGTCCTCGACCTCGAACTCCAGGGTCTGGCCCTCGCCCAGCTTGCCGTGGGGCATCATCGTCCCGTCGACGACGTAGGTGCCGTCGGCCGTCTCGGGGCTGACGAACACCTCCCCGGCAGGGAGGTTGGACATCCCGCCCGGTTCGTGGACCAGGCCGGTGTCCTCGCGCCACTCCCGGTCACCAGGGCGGACGGTGAGGTCGGTCCCCAGGTCGGTGGTGACCCGTATCTCCTCGGCGTCGCGGACCGCCTCCAGCATCGCCGCGCACTCCTGGGCGATGGACTCGTAGTCGGCGTCCAGGCCGGTGGTGAACACCTCCGGCGTGATCCCCGGCAGGGTGGCGACCCGGGCGCCGGCCTCGTTGGCCTCGCCCCGGGCGCGGGTGTGGCTGAGGCTCTTGGTCGTCGGCGCGAGCACCACGTCCGCGCCGGCCATCGCGGCGGCCACCGGCTCCGGTGGTTCGGACCCGTGCTGGTCCCCCGGCGGGTACCGGACCAGCACCGCGTCGTCGGTTACCTCCCTCGCCACGTCGTAGAGGGCCTCCCCGATGGGGAGTCGCTCGTCGTCGGTCACGACCGCACAGGACTCGTCGCTCCCGAGGTTCATGCACTGGTGGACGGCCGTCTCGGCGGGTTCCCGGAGGTCGTCGCTCATGGCCGGCGGTTCGGCGGGCCGCCGATTATGCTTTCCCCTTCCGGGAGGTCCGGGACCCGTCACCGGCACACCCCCCGGTCATTCGGGACCTATCCGGGGAGTCACGCAGGGGTCGGCCCGCCGGAACGACCCCGTCGGCGATCCGTCCGATACCGTTTTCGCCCGCCACACGCAACGCCCGCACCATGGAGGAGTACGCCCACGTGGTGAACGTCGAGGGCGTCGTCGTCCGCGACGGCGAGTACCTGCTGGTCGAGCGATCCCCGGCAGCGAACCACGCCACCGGGTCGCTGGCGTTCCCGGGCGGGAAGGTGGAGCACCCGCCGGACGAGGACGGCGACGCCGTCGAGGCGACCGCCGTCCGCGAACTCCGAGAGGAAGTCGGACTCGCAGTGGGAGGCGTCCAGTACGTCCACAGCAGAACGTTCGAGGCGGACGACGGGACCCCCTGCATCAACGTCGTCACGCTCTGTGAGGACGTCGAAGGCGAGGCCCACCCCCGTGCGACCGACGAGGTCACCGCGGTCCACTGGCTCCCACCCGGGGCGATCCGGGCGCGCGAGGACGTGCCGTCGTTCCTCGAACGCGACGTCGACAGGGTGGAGGCCCTCCGCCGCAACCGGGGTGGGTGATCCCCGCGACCGAGGTGAGTGATCCGCGAAATCCGGGTATCGGACGGGAGGGACCCGGTACCGGAGCGGTTCGATCGGAGGGGCTATGTGATCCCCACGTTATCACCCAGGGAAATGGGGGAACCCGATCCACCCGAGGATTTGGGGGGATCCGATCCACCCGAGGATTTGGGGGGATCCGATCCACCCGAGGATTTGGGGGGATCCGATGGCGGTGGGTCCGAACTCCCGGGAGGACGGCTCTCCCGCCGAACGCTCCTCCGCCGGGCGGGGGCGTCGCTGGGGGTCGGGGGCGCAGGGGCCCTGGCGCTCCCGGAGGCCACGGGGTCCCACGACACTTCCGACCCCGAGACCCGGGGCGTCGACGCCGACGCCGAGGCACTGGCCGAGGACGAGGTGCCCTACGGCGTCTGGCACTACAAGCCCGTCGGCGGCGAGATGCGACCGACCGCGCCGATAAACGTCGTCTTCCCGCTAGAGGCGGCGACCTTCGGGCAGGTCACCGCCACCTGTCGGCGGGCCGGACTGGCCGGACCGCCGCTGGAGTACGTGCGCTTCGCCTGGGACCGCGACCGGGAGCGGTACCGGCGACAGGAGTGGACCGCCGCCGAGACGGCCGTCGGCGTCTCGGGACGGTTACACGTCCGCTGCTGGAAACTGGCGGGGACGGCCTCGATGCAGGCTCACGTCGACACGGCCGCGACGCCGAAACACCGGATCCACACCTACTCCGGCGCGCGCGACGCCGTCGAGCGCCTGTTCCGGGAGGCCGGCTGGACCGTCGCGGACCCGGTCCACCTGGGAAACGACAAGGTACCGGACCACGACGGGTTCGCGTCGGTGATCCGGCGATGAGCGGCGTCGCTCGCTCCCCGGTCGAGCGAGTGCTGGCGACGTGTGGCCGCCAGCCACGCCGTCGGCGGGTCGGCGGAGTCGTCCTCGCCGGGCTGACGGTACTGGTGCTGGGTGGGACGTGGGTCCCCCACCTCCTCGTCACCGGACCGGGGACCTGGCACCGCGTGGAGACTGTCGACGGCGTGGTCGCCGCCGCCGTCCTGGCGGTGGTCGCGTCGGTCGGCCTCGGGTTCGTCTACGCTGTCTGGAACGGCGGACCGCTGCTCTCGTTCGCGATTCCGGTCCTGCCGGAACTCGTCGGCCGGCTCTCGGCCGGATCCTGGGCGGTGGACCAGGACCTCGCGGTCGTGCTCTCGGCCGGCGCAGGGGCTGCCGTCCTGGCGGTCTACGGTACCGCCTGGGCGGAGCGGGACTCCCCCCGAGCGGACCGGTACGGCGGCGTCGTCGACGGCCTCACGGTCGCGACGCCCGCAGTGGTCCTGGCGCTGGGCGCCCTGGTCCGGCTCAGGGGACGAACGAGCCCACACGTCGCCGACGCTGTCGGAGCGGCCTGGATCCTCTGGGGGCTGACCGCCGTCGCCGCGACGGCCGCCTGGGTCGGCTGTCTCCGTGCGGCCGTCGGCACGACCGAGAGCCCGGGGGACTGCGAGAGCGATCCCGGTTCGGGGACGTAGGATCGAACCGACGCCCCGCGCTGGTCGAAGCGACGCCTCGAAACCGTTATTCCTCCCCGGCGGGCATCTGTTATCATGATAGCGGTCGGCATCAACGGCTACGGCACCATCGGCAAGCGCGTCGCCGACGCGGTACGGGAGCAACCGGACATGCGGGTCCGGGGCGTCGCAAAGACCAGTCCCAACCACGAGGCCGAACTCGCCGTCGAGAACGGTCTCCCCCTCTACGGGGCCGTCGAGGACCGCCTCGACCTGTTCGAGGAGGCTGGAATCGAACTCGCCGGGACCGTCGACGTACTCGTCGCCGACAGCGACGTCGTGGTGGACGCTACGCCGTCCGGGATCGGTGCCCAGAACCGGGAGCTCTACGAGGAACACGACACCCCCGCGCTGTTCCAGGGCGGCGAGGACGCCGAGGTGGCCGACGTGAGTTTCAACGCCCGGTCGAACTACGGGGAGGCCGTCGACGCCGACTACGTCCGGGTGGTCTCCTGTAACACCACCGGCCTCTCGCGGCTCGTCGCACCGCTCCGGAAGGAGTACGGCGTCGAGAAGGTCCGGGCGACGCTGGTCCGGCGGGGCGGCGACCCCGCCCAGTCCGGCCGCGGACCCATCAACGACATCCTCCCCGACCCCGTCACCCTCCCCTCGCACCACGGCCCCGACGTGAAGACGGTGTTCCCGGACCTGGACATCGACACACTGGGCCTGAAGGTTCCCGCGACCCTGATGCACATGCACTCGGTCAACGTCACCCTCTCCACCGGGGCCACCGCGCCGGAGGTCCGGGACCTGCTCGCGGGGGAGGACCGGATCCACGTCATCCCCGAAGACACCGGCATCGACGGGGCCGGGGCACTCAAGGAGTACGCCCTCGACCGGGGCCGGCCCCGCGGAGACCTCTGGGAGAACTGCCTCTGGGGGGAGTCGGTCACGACCGAGGACGGCCCCGGCGGCACCGACCTCTACCTGTTCCAGGCGATCCACCAGGAGTCCGACGTGGTCCCCGAAAACGTCGACGCGATCCGTGCCGTGACCGGCGCTGCCGACCGCGAGGAGAGCATGGCGACCACCGACGAAAACATGGGGATGGGGCTGTAGCCGGGCCGGGACCGGCGACCGGGCGACGAGACGGGGGGTCGGTTACCGAGACCCCTCGGATCCCGGACGAGACCGGCCGAGGGCCGAAGGTTTTTCCCAGGCACCGTCTAACTCCACACCATGAGGGGCGACGACAGAGACGACCGCGACGACCCGTTCGAGGACATCTTCAACCAGATCGAACGGATGATGAACGAGATGATGGGCGGGGGCAACTTCGAGATGGACGTCGACGTCGAGACCGGGGGACCGGAGACGGCCGGCGAGACCCACGTCGACGTCCACGAGACGACCGAGGACGTCCGGGTCGTGGCGGACCTTCCGGGGGTCGTCAAGGACGACATCGACCTCAAGTGCGACGGCAAGGTGCTGACCATCCACGCCGAGAGCGACTACCGCAGCTACGACGAGCGAGTACCGCTCCCGACCCGGGTCGACGAGCACTCCGCCACGGCCACCTACAACAACGGCGTCCTGGAAGTCGTCTTCGACCGCGCCGAGGGGTCGGCGGACATCGACGTTAGCTGACTCCGTCGAGGAGTACAGCCCGACCCCCTCCGGGATCGTCAGGGGTACGGTATCCCGACACGACGGGCTCGATGGCTTTTCTCGCTCCGATCCGGTCCCCGGAGCGTCGGGTCTCGTCGCCGGTCGGTTCGGGGCCAGTCCGGGGCGAAAAGCCGGGATCAGGCCGCGACCTTCTCGATTTCGCCGATGACCTCGGGGGCGTCGAACTCGTGGTCGGGCCGGAGGTTGACGAAGTCCAGGAACTCCCGGGCGGCGAGCAACTCCTCGGGCGAGTACGCCGACAGGGCGGCCTCGACAACGGTGGAGGCGTCGAGGAACCGGACGAGCATCCCGATCGCACACGCCAGGTCGTAGGCGCGGGCGTCGGGGCCGGCGTCCCTGACGTGGGTGGCGTCGATGAGGTAGAGGGCGTCCTCCAGCACCAGGACGTTGTCGCCCTGGAGGTCGCCGTGAACCAGCCCCTGTTCGTGGAGCCGCGCGAGGGTGTCGAACAGCTCCGGTGCCAGGTCCGCGACCTCCTCGGTCGGGCAGTCCTCCAGGGTGCGAAAGTCCTTGAGGTACTCGAGGACGAGTACCCCCAGTCCCTCGGCCTCGAACGCCTCGACCGGTTCGGGGGCGTCGATGCCCGCCTCCCGCATGCGCTCCGTCGCCGCGAGTTCGTGTTCGGCCATCGTCAGCGGGTCGTCCGCACGCTCGAAGAAGCCGCCGGTGCCCGAGGAGACCGCGCCGAGGTTACGCCCGGCGGTGAACAGGCTCTGGACGACGGAGTTCTGGGGCGTGATCACCTTTACGAAGTATTCGTCGTCGACCACGCAGGGGATAGACAGCCAGTTGTCCGCCTCGACGAACTCGACGCGGACGTACTCCCTGTCGTGACGCCGGGCGAACTCCCTGAAGACCCCCGCCAGGCGGTCCCAGTCGATTCGGCCCCGGACGACGTCGCGGATGGCCATCCGGTATTCTATGGGTCCCCCTGCGTCATATATTCGCGGGTCGGTCACCCCCCGAAACGGTCGCGGATCCGCCGTCCCGCCCTGCGCGGAACGCGGCGGCCCCCGCGCCCGGTCACTCCTCGCCGTAGTACTCCTTCTTCAGCGAGAGCACGGTCCGCTCTAGCTCGCAGACCAGCGTCTCCTCCTCGGCGTCCACCCTGAACGCTTCCACGCGCATCGTGACGATCCCACGCTCACCGTCGGAGGTCTCGCGCTTGTCCGTGACGGTGGACTGGGCGCGGATGGTGTCGCCGTGGAACACCGGGTTGGGGTGCTCCACGTCGTCGTAGGAGAGGTTGGCGACGATGGTGCCGTCGGTCGTGTCGTCGATGGTCAGCCCCACCGCCAGGGACATCGTCAGCAGGCCGTTGACGATGCGCTCCCCGAACTGCGACTCGGCGGCGAACTCGGCGTCCAGGTGGAGCGGCTGCTGGTTCATCGTCGTGTCACAGAACACCTGGTTGTCCCGCTCGCTGATCGTCCGGCGCTTCTCGTGTTCGAGGGTCTCGCCGACCTCGAACTCCTCGTAGTAGAGGCCCGTCATACCACCGGATGGGATCGACTGCACCAAAACGGTTGGTGGTCCCGGCCGCCGAATCCCCGGAGTACTGGCACGCGGGGATCCGCCCATCTGAACGTCCGCCCGGCGCGCGAGGAACGCGCGAGGGACGACCGACCGTCGAGCGAGGGTCCGACCGGAGGGAGCGACCCCGGGAGACGGGAGGGAGTCGGCTGGGGAGGGCGTGGCGACCGGCCCGACGTTCGGCCACTCCCCGATCTCGCACCGTCTAGCCCCCGACTACTCCCAGAGTGCGTAGAGTTGGTCGCGGATCGGCTCCCGGCGGGTCTCGCCGTCCAGGTTCAGGGCGCCGTCGCCCTCGTGGACCTCGCCGATCACCGTCCCCTCGATGCCCGCCTCCTCCAGAGCGACGAGGGCGTCGTCGGCCGCGTCCGCGGGGACCGTCGCCACCAGCGCACCGGACCCGAAGATGGCGAGGGGATCGACGTCCATCGCCGAACAGACCCGGCGCGTGGGCTCCCGCACCGGGACGTCCTCGCGGTCGACGACCACCTCGACCCCCGAGGCGACCGCGAGTTCGAGGAGGCCGTCGATCACCCCGCCCTCCGTGGGGTCGTGCATGGCCGTCGCGTACTCCCGGAGGACCCGGGCGTCCGGGACGACGCTCACCTCCGAGAAGTAGTCGGCCGCGGCCGCCACCGTCTCCGCGTCCACCGACCCGGCCAGGTCGCCCCGGAAGTCCGTCGCCAGGATCGCCGACCCCTCGATCCCCGCGCCCTTGGTGAGGATCACGGCATCACCGGGCCGCGCGCCGCCGGTCGGGACGTACTCCTCGGCGATCCCGAGGCACGTGAGTGCCACGAGAGGACGGGGGAGGTCCACGCTGTACTCCGAGTGGCCGCCGACGATGGCGACGCCGGCCGACCGCGCCGCGCGGTCCAGTTGCTCGGTCACCGTCTCGAACGTCCCCGGATCGGCCTCGGGCACCAGGACCACCGCGGTCAGCCACCGGGGGTCGGCGCCGCAGGCGGCCACGTCGTTGCAGGCGACCGGGATCCCGAGCGTCCCCACCTGCTCGGCCGCCAGCGAGATCGGGTCGGCGTTGACCACCAGCGTCCGGTCGCCCACCCGGAGCGCGGCGGCGTCCTCGCCGTACGCGGGACCCTGGATCACGTCCTCGTCGGGCGCGCCGAGGCGGTCCAGCGCCAGTTCGAGGCGGTCGGGGTCGACCTTGCCAACCATACCACCACCTGTGCGCGGCGGTGAAAATGGGTTTCCCCGGACACCCGTACTACTGAGTGTTACAGTAAGATTACTGTAAACTCCGGAGAACGGGATCCCGCCAGCCGACAGGCCACCCGACCGGATCTCGCCGGCTGTCTCCGGGGTCGCACCCGGCGATCAGTCCTCGTCGGGGACGTGCTCGCCCCCGTCCCAGCCCCGGTCCGAGAGCACTCGCTCGCCCACCTCGCGCGGGACGTTCTCCAGTTCCGTCGCCATCGTGTCGTTCCACCGGTTCAGGAAGCCGTAGAGGCTGATCGCCGCGAGCAGTTCGACGATCTCGTCGTCGGTCCAGTGCTCGCGCATCGCCGCCATGATCTCCTCGTCCACCTCGTTGGGGACCTGGCCCGCGGCGAGGGCGAAGTCCAGGCCGGCACGCTCCTTCTCGGTGTAGAGGTCGCTCTCCCTGTAGTCCCAGAGGGTGTCGATCTTCTCCTGGCTGACCCCGTTGAGGTCGGCCGCGATCAGCGAGTGCGCCTCGCAGTACTGGCAGCCCGCGGCGTGACTGGACATGTGCGCGGCCAGGCGCTTGAAGCCCGGGTCGACCTCGTCGGCCTCCTCCATCACCGCCTCGGTGAGGGCCTGGAACCCCTCGACGACCGCGGGCTTGCGTTGCATGGTGAGCAGGCTGTTCGGCACGAACCCGAGAATGTCCTCGAACGTCTCGAAGTCCTCGGCCAGTTCGGGGGTCGCGTCCTCCGGGAGCGAGTCGACGTGAGCCATGTCCGGGCGGAGGATCCGACCCCGGGAGCAAAGGTGTGCCGCTAGAACTGAATCCCGCCGGGGAATCGCTGGCTGCCCCAGTCCTCCCCGGGATCCCGGGGGAACTGTCGGCCGGCTCACTCCTCGCCGGGAACCCGGGTGGACCACAGGGCCGCTCAGTCCTCGCCGGGAGCCCGGGTGGACCACAGGGCCGCTCGGTCCTCGCCTGGATCAGGGAGTGAACCGCGGGGCCGCTCCCGCTCACTCCTCCTCTGGATCCGGACCGAACTCCGCCGCCGAGAGCCGGGTCCGACGCTGGCGGAGGACCTGGACGGCGGCGGAGGCCGTCAGTAGGACCGACAGGACGGTGGCCCACCCGAGCGTCGACAGGAGGGTGGGCGGGTACACCCCGACCCAGAGCGCGGCGGTGACGCCGGCGAACACGGCACCCAGCGCGAGGTAGTACTCCCGCCAGGGGAACTCCTCGTCGGGGACGACCTCCAGGTAGACCGCCAGGTCGTCGGTCCGTTCCGTGCGGTCGACCAGTCCCCGGTCGGCGTCGTAGTCGACGATCCCTGCCTCGTCCAGTTTGGGCAGGTGGAGTTGCTGGAGCGTGGTGTAGACGCGCTTTCGCTGGCAGGAACTCACCCGGGCGACCGCGATCCCGTGCTCCCTCGCGGCGATGCGCGTCGCCAGTTCTCCCAGTTCGACAGGCGGGTCCACGCTGGTCATGTACTGGACCAGGTACCGCCGTCGTTCGTTGCCTAGCAGTGCGAAGACCTCGCTCCGCGAGAGGTCGTCGAACCCGCTAGCCGACGACCCGATCCCCACGTTCATGGCACCCCCTCCGCGGTCGTGACCCACCGACAGCCATCCTAGAAGGCGTTAGTTCCTCGACCCCTTAGGGCGGATCGAATAATCATTTAAAGTTTAATGTAAATAATAACTAACTGATTAGTCTCGGCGGCTGGACCGGTCACTGACGGCCATCCAGTCCCGGGACTCCCGTGGGCTTTTGCTCCCCGGGTGTCCAGGCCCGGACATGGCTCGACGAAGCGTGCTGTTCTCGCCGGGCGACCGCCCGGAGATGCTCCGGAAGGCACCGGAATCGGGAGCCGACGTGGTGGTGTTCGACCTGGAAGACGCCGTCGCACCCGAACGGAAGGACGAGGCCCGGACGGCAGTGCGGGAGGTGCTGAACGATCCCTCGTTCGATCCCGACCCCGAAGTCTGCGTGCGGGTCAACCCCGACGAACGGACCATCGACGACGACCTGGACGCGGTGCTCGCTGGCGACGCCCGCCCGGACGCCGTGATGCTCCCGAAGGCCGACCGCGCCGAGGACGTCCGGACGCTGTCGTACCTGCTGGCGGAACACGACGCCGACGACCTGGCAGTGTTCGCGCTGGTCGAGACGGCCCGCGGCGTCCAGAACGCCGACGACATCGCGGACCTGAAGCCGACCGACGTCCTCGCGTTCGGCGCCGAGGACCTGGCCGCGGACCTCGGAGCCACCCGCACCGACGAGGGGAACGAGGTCCTCTACGCCCGGGAACGGGTGGTCCTCGCCGCCGCCGCGGCCGGCGTCGACGCCATCGACACCCTCCACACCGACATCGAGGACCGCGAGGGCCTGCGCGAGGACGCCGCGTTCGCCCGGCAACTGGGGTACGACGGGAAGATGGCCATCCACCCCGCACAGGTCGACGTGATCAACGACGCCTACACGCCGGACCCCGAACGGGTGGAGTGGGCCCGGAAGGTGCTCGACGCACGCGACCGGGCCGACGAGGAGGACCGCGGCGTCTTCCGCGTCGACGACGAAATGGTGGACGCACCCCTGATCGCCCAGGCCGAACGGGTGATGCGGCGGGCCCGGGCGGCCGGGGTCGACGGCGAGGACGGGTCCGAGTAGGTCCGGGGAACCGACCGGTGCGCCCGACCGGACTCAGCGATACCCTTCCGGGGGCGAGACGCCCGGCGCGAGCACCGAGCGTTCGAGGTAGTCGAACAACCCCTCGCGAACCCCGGCGTCGACGTCGGTCATGCCCAGCGCCATCACCGCACCGGCCGTCCCGTCGGTGGCCATCAGCAGGAACGCGGCGGTCGACTCCGGGTCCACCTCGCGGAACTGCCCGGCATCGACCCCGTCCCGGAGGATCCCTGCCAGGTCGTCCAGGACACCGCGCTCGTAGCGTTCCAGGCGCTCTCGGAACGCCGGTTCGTGCGGGGCGTGCGAGAGCAGTTCCATCATCGCGACGTTGATCCCACGGGACGTCTCGTCCTCGTAGTCGCCCAGCAGTACCTCGCAGGCGGCGTAGAGTCGCACGACGGGGTCCTCGCCGTCGAGGTCAGACAGCCGCCGGGTGAGCCGGTCGGCCGCCCAGTCGACGAAGGCCAGTATCAGGTCGTCTTTCGTGTCGTAGTGGTAGAAGAAGAACGCCTCGCTCTTCTCGGACTCGGCGGCCACCTTGGCGGTCGTCAGGTCCGCGTAGCCGTGTTTCGCCAGCGCCCGGCGGACCGACTCGACCACCTCCTCGCGGGCCGCCGCCGGCACCGCTCCCTCGTCCTCGTCGGCGGTTCCGGGGTCGGATCCGTCGGCCATCGTCGGACGGTCGGTGGCGGGGGACAAGAACCCACCGAACTTCTAAGTAAGTACTTACTCATAAATCTTAAGTTCACCGACAGCATATCTCCAACCGTGAACGCGAACGGCTTCGATATGGACGGCGATCCCGGTCCCCTCGTGGGCCTGGTCGCCTCGACGGTCACGGTACTGACTCTGGCGGTAGCGTTCGGCGCCATGGCGCTGGGCGTGGAGGCCTTCTGGGTGGCGTTCCCGGTGGGGTTCGGCGGGGTGATGCCACTCGCCACGGGCCTCGCGGCCTACGCGTCGAGTGGTGACCAGGCCCACGACGACACCGTTGGGGACGATGCGGCGGAGGAGGACGCCGAGAGCGCGCTCTCGACCCTGCGCGAGCGCTACGCCCGCGGCGAGCTGGACGAGGGCGAGTTAGAGGAGCGAGTCGAGACGGTCCTCGCGACGGAGGACCGCAAGTGAGCGACGACGGCCGGTACACCGCCGAACTCGACGAGGAGTTCGTCGTCTTCCTCATCGGGATGCGGATCAACGCCCTCTGGCGGGTCCACGAGTGGCTGCCGGTGTTCCTGGCGATGCCCAGGATGCTCCGAGAGATCCGGTCCCGCGACCGGGCCGGGCTCCTGGAATCGCGGACGACCGTCTCCTGGCGGGGGGTCACGGTGATCCAGTACTGGGAGGGCTTCGAGTCGCTGCGGGCCTACGCGCAGGACCCGGAGGGCGAACACCACCCGGCGTGGGTGGAGTACAACACCCAGGTCGCGGACTCCGGCGGGGTCGGCATCTGGCACGAGACCTACCGCGTCCGACCGGGGGATCACGAGACCGTCTACAACAACATGCCACGGCAGGGACTCGCGGCGGCCGGGATCACCCGGGCGGCGGACGGTAACCTGACCTCGGCGGCGGGCCGACTGGGACGGACGGACGGCCAGGACGCACCGATCACGCCGTCTGGGGAGACCGCGAAGGCCGGCGAGGCCGGCGAGGACCCGTAGGGAACCGCCGCGACAGGGATCCTTACCGGTCGACGGTCCGGTGGTAGCTCAGCGACTCGTCGACGTTCCAGTGCTTGTCGAAGTAGCCGGCCGCGAGGCAGGCGTTCCACTTCTGGTACCGGACCGACTCGTCGAAGACCATGTAGTCGGCGGCGGCGGTCTGGGTGGGCGTCCAGTCGCGGACCCGGGTCAGGCGGGCGCCCGCCATCGACGTGCCCGTCTCGACCTGGACCAGTCTGTCCTCGTTCCGGGGGTTCGGGTAGAGGAACGAGACCGCCAGGTCGCCGGTCCAGGACTGGTCGCGGATCCGGACCTCGCCGTCGCGGACCTTCACCGGGAACGAGTTCGCCATCGTCCCGTACACGGCGTTGGAGGACGGCCGACCGAACAGCACGAGGTTGTACTCCGCCACCGTCTCCCGGTCGACGGCCGTGTCGGGGACGACGGTCGCCGGGGCCCGCGCCCGGCTGACCAGGCGACCCGACCGAATGTTCGCGAGGTTCCGGTTCATCGCGGTTTCGGCATCCGAGCCCTGCGTGCCGTAGACCAGGCGGTAGGGGTCATGGTGGACCTCCTTCATCGGCCCGTACTGGTCGGCGTCCTTGGTCCGGGGCCGGTTCGGGTCGCCGGCGTTCGCGGGCCGGGCGGAGACGCCACCGCCGGTGAGGTCGACGACGGCCGTGCCCCGACCGGGGAGACGCGCGGTATCGCCCCCGGCGCGCACCCGTCGGTGGGCGGCAGTGTCGGCCTCACCGAGGACCCGGGTGTCGACCTCCAGTTGCGCGACGTTCTCGGTCTCCAGGTCGATCCCGCCGGAGGTGACGCGGGCGTGGACCTTCGTCGGGGCGTGGACCTGTTCCTGTTCGCGGACGGTCACCCAGTGCTTCGAGTCCTCGACCCGGAGGTTCGTGGTGAATAGCGTGACCTCCTCGGGGTAGGGGTCGTTCTCCGCCGACCGGACGAACTCGAACATGTCGGGGTGGTTGACGGTGTCGGTGCCGGGACCGATCCCGTCGTCCCAGTAGTGGCCCTGGCCGGGGACCTCCAGGTAGGCGACGTCGGTGTCGTCGGGGGTGACGCGGTGGCGCCGCCCGACCTCGCCGTCCACGTCGAGTCCCCTGTTCCGGAGCGTCCGGACGTAGCTCCGGGGCTGGATGGACGGCACCGAGGTGTCCTTCCCGCCCTGGAGCACGAAGATGGGGGTGTTGCCGTCCCGGACGTTCTCGGTCTTGGGCATCGCGAGGTTCTTCTGGAGTGCCGTCTCCTTGACCGCCTTCAGCCCCGGGAAGGTGTGGAGTTTGTCGCGACCCCACACCGTCGTGATGTAGGTCTCGTGGTCGGTCCACCCGGCGGAGGGGGCCATCGCCGCGAACCGCTCGCTGTTGGTGAGGCCGACGTGCCAGGTGCCGTGCCCGCCCATCGAGTGGCCCGAGATGTAGACCCGGTTCTCGTCGATGTCGAACCGCTCCAGCGCGACGTCCAGGGCCTCCAGGTCGTCGATCCGACCGAGGTCCTCGTGGTCGTAGTTGACGGGACCCCGGGCGTCGGGGGCGACGACGTAGGCGTCGTCGCGGGGGAGGTTGGCGCCGGCCTGGTTCCAGGAGTTGACGTTGGCGCCGTGCAGCGAGAAGACGGCGTCGTAGGGGCCGGAACTCGACTCGACGTTCGCGGGGAGCCGGTAGGTGAAGTACTGGACGCTCCCGTCCACCGCCGACTCGAAGGTGGTCATGATGCGGTTGGCGTCCTCGTCGGCGACCCGGAGTTCGACCGACTGCTCGTCGCTCTGGCCGGCCACGCTCGCGCGGACGACGACGTCGAGGACGTCACGCTCGGTCACCAGGGTCCGCGTCTCCGGGCCGTCGGCCGTCGATTTCACCGCCTCGGCCTCCCGGCGGGCGTCGACGCCGTCCCCGGGCGGCACGGTCGTCAGCGACCGCGCCGGGACCTCCGAGCGGTCGGTGCCGGTCCGGGCGTCGTCCTTCGCGCCTTTCCCGAGGGCGCCCGGGCCATTTCCGCCCTCACCCTGGGTGGAGGCGCCACCGCTCGTCTGCACGCGGGTGTTGATCCGCCGGGTCTCGAACGGTGCCAGCGGCGGGTCGACGTCGACCTCCTGTTCGACGAGATGGTCGCTCTCGGGGGCGAAGGTCAGCGTGGCATCGGAGACGGGTTCGGCCGTCGTGTTCGTCACCCGGACCGAGGCCGGCAGGTCCGTCTCCTCGCCCACCTGGAGGTCCGGCGCGACGACGTTCTGTGGGATCCCCCGGAACGGGTCGGGGTCGTTCACCTCGACGGGCGCCCGCGGCGGCCGGAACTCGATGCTCACGGATCCGCTGAACCCGAAGAAGAGGAACGTACTCGCCAGCAGGTAGTTCGTGCCGTCCCGGAGGACGACGCCCTTCGGACTCTCCTCGTGCTTGTGCCCGTTGAGCCACACCGTCGAGTCCGTCTCCAGGACCGCCCGCTTCGGGCCGTCCACCTCGAATGTGGTGAAGGCATACCCCTTGCCGTACAGCGCACCGCCGACCCCGAACCAGTCCTGGACGTCGTCGAACAGGCCGGGCGAGGTGCCAAGGACGTTGGTCAGGGGTGTCAGGTCGCCGCCGGTCGGGTCTATCTCATCGAGGGCCTGTGGGAAGCCGACGGTCGATCCACTGGCCGTCACCCGTTCCCAGGTCAGTTCGCTCCCGCCGGCGAACGCCGACTGGAGTTCTCCCGCCGACGAGGGAGCCACCTGTCCCTCCGAAACGTCGTCCGATCCGCCGAGTGGGAACAGCGACCCGACCGATGTATCGCGTCGCTGGTACTGGAACGGGCCGATCGTCAGCCACTCCCCGGGGGTGTAGGACTCCCCGATCGGTGTAACGTCCCCCGGTGCCGCGAGGTCCCGGGCAGGCGACGTCCCGTCGGCGCTCCCGCCGCCCGTCGCGAGGCCACCGATCAGTGCCGTCGCGCCCGCCGCCCTGGCGAAGTCGCGCCGGGATACGCCCGTCTGTCCGTGCTCCTCGACCGTCTCGCGCGAGTTGTCCGAACTCATTCGTTGTATGAACCGCAGTCCGTTGGAAACCGATCCACCCGGACCTTTTACACATCGGCCATAAGTTATTTATGATATAATTTATGCCACCGGGGGGAAGGGGAAAATAAGGGCGGTGATACGGTATCGATCCCTCCGCGGTCCGCCGGTATCCTGGTCCAAATTCGGCCGTCTAGGGTCGGCTTATCCGGATCGCTGGACTGGAAGACTCCGACTGGTCAGGGGGTAGGAACGAACTTCGCGGTACCGACGACGGTCCCGCCGAACCGCCAGTCACCCGGGGGTTGGGATCGCCCGATCCCGGACCGAGACACTACCATCCCCCGCCGGCGTGACGGTGTGCCTCGACCGGACCCTATCGCCGTCCCCTGTGACGTCACGGCGTGGCGTGGGAGACGGCGGCGACGCGTGACCGATCCGCTATCCTTATTCGACGGGTGGGCAAATCTTGCGAGCATGTCCGAGGACGTCAACCCGTTCGAGAGCCTCCAGGAGCAGATAGACGACGCCGCCCAGTACGTGGACGTCTCGCGGGACGTACTGGAGCGTCTCAAACACCCCGAACGGGTGCTGGAGACCACCCTCTCCGTCGAGATGGACGACGGGTCGATCGAACTGTTCAAGGCGTACCGCTCGCAGTTCAACGGCGACCGCGGGCCCTACAAGGGCGGTATCCGGTACCACCCCGGCGTCAACCGCGACGAGGTCAAGGCCCTCTCGGGGTGGATGGTCTACAAGTGCGCGATGGTCAACATCCCCTACGGCGGCGGGAAGGGGGGCATCGTCATCGACCCGTCGGAGTACTCGGCCAGCGAACTCGAACGGGTCACCCGGTCGTTCGCGACGGAACTGCGACCGATCGTCGGCGAGGACCGGGACATCCCCGCGCCCGACGTGAACACGGGCCAGCGGGAGATGAACTGGATCAAGGACACCTACGAGACCCTCGAACGGACCACCGAACCCGGCGTCATCACGGGCAAGGCCCCCGACTCCGGCGGGTCGCTGGGCCGCGTCGAGGCCACCGGCCGGTCGACCATGCTCACCGCCCGCGAGGCGTTCGAGTGGCTGGGCAAGGACATGGAGGATGCGACGGTCGCCGTCCAGGGCTACGGCAACGCCGGCTGGAACGCCGCGAAGCTCCTGGAGGACCTCGGGGCGAACATCGTCGCCGCAAGCGACTCCTCCGGTGCCGTCTACCGCGAGAGCGGCTTCGACGCCCGTGCTCTCAAGGACTTCAAGCGCGAGACCGGGTCGGTCTCGGGCTACGACGAGGCAGAGGAGGAGATGTCCAACGACGACCTCCTGACCCTCGACGTCGACCTCCTCATCCCCGCCGCCCTGGAGAACGCCATCGACGCCGACCTCGCCGAGGACGTCGAGGCCGACGTCGTCTGCGAGGCCGCCAACGGTCCCCTGACGCCCGACGCCGACGACGTCCTCCAGGAGAAGGAGGTCTACGTCTTCCCGGACATCCTCACGAACGCCGGCGGCGTCACCGTCTCGTACTTCGAGTGGGTCCAGAACCGCCAGCGGTTCTACTGGACCGAGGAGCGGGTCAACGAGGAACTCGAACGGGTGATCGTCGACGCCTTCGACGACCTCGTCGAGACGTTCGACTCCACCGACGCGCCGACACTCCGGGTCGCCGCCTACGCCGTCGCCATCGGCCGCGTCGTCGACGCCTACGAACAGGGCGGCAACTGGCCCTAGGCGTCCGCGCTCCCGGGACGCACCGTTGCTTCTAGGCGGGATCCAGTCGCGTTCGCCCGACACACCAGGAACGGTCCCTCCGTCGTACCGGACCACGGTCCCCGATCGTCTGTCGGACCACGGTCCCGCCCGTCACACCGGCCCACGGCCTCCGTCGGATCAGAGCGACGAGAGAGCGAACGGGACCACGAAGGCGACCCCCAGTAGTAGCGCCATCCCCCCGGCGCCGACGAGAGCGTAGGCCTCCAGGTTCCCCGACCCGTCCTCGAGGTAGGCGACGGAGGGATCCCCGGGGTCGTAGTAGGCCTCGACCACCTCGCCCTCGGGGTGGTCCTCGACGACCGCCTCGTGTTTGCTCCTGAGGTTCGATCCCTGGACCAGTCCGGGTGAGACGTCGTCGTTCGTGTACGTCTCGCCCGCCACCGTGTACTCGTAGACGATGGAGGGCGAGTACGTCGTGCCCTTTCCCCGGGTGTTCTCCTCCAGTTCCGATTCCAGGACGCGAGCGTCGACCCGTTCGAACTCGTCGAGGTCGGCCGAGGCCCGGAGCGTCCGGACGCCGAGGAACAGGGCACCGAGACCGAGGAGGACGGCCACCGCCCCGAAGGCGGCCATGACCGCGGCCGGTTCCACGGGCGGCCCCACCTGCGCGACGACTGCGCCCGTCATGCCACCGTGATTCTCGCACGACCAGGTAAGTATTTCCCCGGGTGCCCCGGCGTACCGCCGGAACGCGACGCCGGATCGTTCCCGTCGCGACCGTCGGGAGCGACGTTCCCCGACCGCTGGAGCGACGGGCGGAGGTCCCGGTCACCGGGGGATCCGGGGTCACCGTCCGGGTCGAGGCAACCTGGGGTCCCCACCGTTCGATACTTACCCCTCCCGGCGGTACGCGGACGGAATGGGTCCGATAGCGGCCGTCGCGGACCACGTCGAGTACGTCGCCGACCGGGCGGGGATCGACCACGTCGGCCTGGGGTCGGACTTCGACGGGGCGACCGTGCCCGACGAGGTGGGCGACGTGACCGGCCTGCCGGCGGTGCTGGCGGCACTGGAACACCGCGGGTTCGACGACGAGGACCTGGCAAAGGTGGCCCGGGAGAACTGGCGGCGCGTGCTCTCGGAGGCCTGGGCCGCCCCGCGGTGAGGTCGGACGCGCCGCCGCTCCGTCCGGTCCCCGGACTGCCGGAAGAGGTCGGATCGAACCGGTCCGGGCACTGGTCGGTTACAGTAACTTTACCGTAAACGACTCCCGTTCCCGCTCGCGGCCTCCGAGACGGCTCCGAAGACTCATTATCGTCGGGACGACAGTGGTGCCATGCCATCGACGCTGGTCCACCTTGCAATCGCAGGCCTGCTGGCGACGGCGCTCTTGGGACGGGCCTTCAGCACCCGGGCGCTGGCCGTCGTCCTCGCGGCGGTGGTGGTCGTCGACCTGGACGTCTTCCTGGGCTACTACGTACTCGGTGCCCACAGGGCCGCCTTCCACAACCTCTTGCTGCCGGGAGCGGCGGCGGCCCTGTTGCTCTACGACACCGTCCTCCGGGAGGAGTCCTCGCTGGCCGCCCGGTTCGGGCGGACCGCTCCGCGGGTCGCCTGGACCACCGTCGCGGCGGTCGTGTTCGCGGCCATCGGGCCGGACCTGGTGAACAACGGCGCCAACCTGTTCTACCCCGTCCACGACCAGTTCTACGTCTTCGACGGGCGGATCCGCCTCTCCGACCAGCGCGGGATCCTCCAGACGTTCGTCGAGGAACCGTCGGAGCCGAGCGTCGGCTCCTCGGAGGAGGTCCAGTACCGGACCGGCGCCGACCCGGACCCACAGCAGTCGGGAGCCGACACGAACACCGAGCGGGTGTTCCTCGTGGTCGAGTCCGGCTTCGAACTGCTGGTGGTGGTCGTCGGGACGCTCACTGCCGGCGCACGCGTCGTCGAGGAGCGACTCTCCCGGGCGGCCGACGCCGCCACCCCCGGCCCGACCCCGGCCGTCGAGGAGAACGGGGGATCGGGAACCGGCGCGAGCGGTTCTCCCCCCACCAGCCCGACCCCCGACGCGGATCCGACGACGGACCGAACCGAGGGTGGGCAGACAGCCCCCGGCGAGGAGGACGTGGACGCCGACGGCGAGGCCGGTGAGGACGATCCCTGGGTGGAAGTACCGTCCGAGGGAAGCGACAGTCAGTAGGACCGGCGGCCAGTCGGATCGGCGGCCGGTCGGACCGACAGCCAGTAGGGCAGTCCCCACGTTGGGAGCACATGGAGGTTCGTCCCTACGACCCGGACCGGGATCGCGAGGGGCTGTGGCGGTGCAAGCGGTCGTTCGAACTCGAACTCGGGGGCGCAGACGAGGAGAAGCGACGCGCCTACGAGGGGAAACTGACCGACGAGTACCGGGAGCGGTACCTCTCGTGGGTCGATCGGTGCGTCGAGGACGACCCCCGGTGTGTCACCGTCGCCGTTCCGGATGACGACGCTACTGCGGGGGACGAGGATCCGGGACGGGAGGGCTCCGGCGTGGATCTGGCGGGATACTCGTTCGTCCTCCCCGAGCGCCTGGGCATGGTCTGGGACGCGGCGGTGCTCAACGAGATATTCGTCGCCGCGGAGTACAGGGGGACGGGCGTCGGCGACGACCTGATGGAGCGGGCGCTCTCGGTCGCCCGGGACCAGGATCCGCCGCTCGAGAGGACGGTCCTGGACGTCGACCGGGAGAACGACCGCGCCCGTGCCTTCTACGACCGTCACGGGTTCGACCACTGGGGCGAGATGGTCGCCCGGGACCTCTGACGGCGACGCCAGCGACTGCAGTGGATCGGAGCGGTCGACGAATCGAAACCGCGGGATCGGTAGCGGCCAGTTGGGGGGCGAGCCCTCCCCCCCGTCGCCGGTCGCGGACTGTCGAACGCTCGAAACCGGAGAAGGAGTCTCGAACCGGTCGCGTCGGGGGCCGTGCGGGGCCTTCAGGCCCTGCCCGCCGCCGCGGCGAGGTTGGCCGCGAGGCCGCTGAAGATCATCACGGCGCTGGCGCCGTAGTTGGCCGCGTCGCCGGCGAGCAGCGTCGTCGTGGACACGTCGTAGGTGGCCACGAAGTAGGTCACCAGGCCGTTCCCGACGCCGACGATGACCAGGACCAGGCCGACGAGCCCCAGCAGGAGGCCGCCGATCGTCCCGAGGCGGCCGCCACCGCTCCCGGAGTGCTCCTTGACCGCCGTCTCGACGCTGTCCTCTATCTCGTCGACGAGCGTGGTCCCGAAGTCGTTGAGCTGGCCGCCGACGTGTTCCGAGAGGGCTTCCTCCTTGGTCTCTATCTCCTCGGCTCGCCGGGAGAGGTCCCGCTCGCGCTCCTCCAGGGCCTCCTCCCGGTCGTCCAGGGCCGCTTCCTTCTCCTCGATGCGCTCCTCGCGCTGTTCGAGTTCCTCGCGAGTGTCGACGTTCTCCTCGCGGCGTTCGAGGATCTCCTGTTCGCGCTTCTCCAGTTCGCGCTCTCGCTTGTTGAGTTCGCGCTCCTTCTGTTCGAGGCGCTCCTGTTTCTCCTCCAGGCGACGGGCCCGTTCCTCCAGTTCGCCGTCGTCCTCGTCGACGGGTTCCCAGGAACTCGGCTCGTCGGCCTCGCCCTCCGGTTCGTTGTCGTTACTCATGGTCCCACACAGGGGTGTCTCGCGGCTCCGTGATAGTTATTGCCCACAGCTAACCGGATCGTCAGACGCCCTCGGAGCGCCGGATCGCCCCCGTTCACGCCTCTGAATCCTTCCGAGGGGGATATCCAGCCCGTCCCACCGCGGCCCGGCCGACGGCCGGATCGGTCCTCGCAGCGGACGCCGTCGGAGGGGGGTGGCAACTCGATCCGCGCCCGGTAGGCAGTACCCCTCGGGGACGTCGTCCCGACCTTGACCGGAGGGCGCTCCGGAACCACTAAGCGGCGGACCCGCCAAGGGCCGGTGATGGCCGACTGGACGGAGAAGTACCGCCCGAAAACGCTCACGGAGGTGCGGGGCAACGACAAGGCCTGCGAGAAGCTACGCGAGTGGGCCGAGACCTGGGACGACCACCGGGAGGCGGTGGTCCTGCACGGGTCGCCGGGCATCGGAAAGACCTCCGCCGCACACGCGCTGGCCGCGGACATGGGGTGGCCGGTCACGGAGATGAACGCCAGCGACGAGCGCGGCCGTGACGTCATCGAGCGGGTGGCCGGCGAGGCCTCCAAGTCCGGAACGCTGGAGAACTTCGGTACCGAGGGAGGGCACCGCCGGCTAGTGATCCTCGACGAGGCCGACAGCCTCCACCGCCACGCCGACCGGGGCGGGGCCGCCGCCATGACCGAGGTGGTCAAGGAGGCCAACCAGCCCATCGTCCTCATCGCCAACGACTACTACGACATGTCCCGGGGACTCCGGAACGCCTGCCAGGACATCGAGTTCCGGGACGTCTCCGCCCGCTCCATCGTCCCCGCCCTGCGGAACATCTGCCGGGAGGAAGGTATCGAGTTCGACGAGGAGGCCCTGGAACTGATCGCCGAGCGAACCAGCGGCGACCTGCGCTCGGCGGTCAACGACCTCCAGGCGGCGGCCGAGGGCGACCGGCGCCTGACCGTCGAGGACGTCGAGACGGGGGAGCGCGACCGCGAGCGGGGCATCTTCGACTTCCTGGAGTCGCTCCTGCAGGACGCCTCGGCACGGGACGCCCAGCAGTGGTCCTACGAGGTGGACGAGTCGCCGCCGGACCTGATCCGGTGGATCGACCGGAACCTGCCCAAGGAGTACGCCGGCGGGGAACTGGCGGAGGCCTACGACCGCCTGGCGGCCGCCGACCGGTGGCTCGGGCGGGTCTACGCCACCCAGAACTACTCCTACTGGCGGTACGCCGGGGACAACATGACCGCCGGCGTCGCGGCCGCACGGAGCGAACCCAAGGGCGGGTGGAGCCGGTACGCCCCACCGAAGTGGTACTCCGGTGGCGGAACCCGCGACGAGGTGGCCCGGAAGGTCGCCGCCGTGGCCGGCACCAGCGTCGCCGGCGCGCGCCGCGAAATCCTTCCGTTCCTCAAGGAGATGACCCACCACTGCAAGCCCCGCGAGTTGACCGTGCGGATGGCCGCCCGCTACGACATGGACGAGAAGGAGGTCAGCTACGTCACCGGCAGCGGGGAGTCCACCAACAAGGTCGAAGGGATCGTCGAGGAGGCCCGGCGCCGCCGCGAGGAGTCCGCCGCGGAGGCGACGCAGGGAGCGTTCGATCCGGGCGAGGAGGGGGACGACCAGGAGGAGGCCGACGATGCGGGAACCGACGAGGGGGACACCGCCGCCGATGGCCCCACCGAGGACGGACAGACCGACCTCGGCTCCCTGGGCACGGGGGAGGACCCGGGCGGGAGCACCGGTTCGGCCGACGACGGCACGGACGGCGACCCCGTCGTCGGGACGGACCCGGACGCAACGGGTGCCGCCGGCGAGACTGCCGGGGCCGACAGGGACGGATCACAGGGGACCGACGAGGGATCCGCCGGCGGCGACGAGGAAGCCACGGAGAGCGACGACGGGACCGAGGAGGAACCCGACGACCAGCAATCCGGGCTGGGCGACTTCATGTAACCGACCACCCCGGGCACGGCCGGATCGGCGTGACCGACCGAGTCTCTCGATCACCGCTGCCTCCGGGTGACCGGTCGTCCCTTCCGGAGACCGCCGACCCCGGGTGACCGGTCGTCCTTCCCGGAGACCGCCGACCCCGTGTGACCGGTCGTCCTTCCCGGAGACCGCCGACTCCGTGTGACCGGTCGTCCTTCCCGGAGACCGCCGACCGCTCCATCGCGGTGGGGTTATAGGGACCGACGCCCCAGAGGGGGGTATGTCACGGGGGATCGTCGGACCGTTCCTGCTGACGGTCGCGCAGTTCGCCGTCGCCATCGCCATCTTCCTCGGCGTCCAGGCGATCGGTCCGTCCGGACCCTGGAACGGTGACATGGTCGCCGCAGTCACCGTCGTGTTCGCCGTGACGGCGCTGACCTGGGGCTACTGGCAGGTCACCGGTGGTGGCTGGGGTATCTCCCGCAGGGAGTACGAGGAACGGAAGGAGGGGATGGAGGCGGCGAACCGACCACAGCCCGGGAACCCCGGAGCCAGGGACGAGGGGTCCGGCGACGGAACGGGGACCGGTGAGTCCGGCGACGACCGGTCCGGCCGCGAGCACTGAGAGTCCGGTCCCGGGGACTGGGCCGTGGTCCGTCCCGGCTCACTCCTCGTCCTCGACGAAGTAGTCGGGGTCCTCGAACGGTTCGTCCTCGCCCTCCACGCCGGTCACGTCGAGGGCGGTGACCTCGGCGTCGACGCCGAGCAGTCCGGCCAGACTCGGGTCGGTCCGGCCCTCGTCGCCGTGGATCAGCTCCTTGATGTAGAGGCCGCCCTCGCCGTGGACCTCGACCGTGGCGGTCCGGCCGTCGTCCCCCGGGGCGGCGTCGATGGCGTACACCTCGCGGGTCCGGGTCCTGCTCGCCCGCCGGTGGTCCACCCGTTCGGGGGTGTACTGCTCAATCGTCGCGCCGTCGAGGGTCGGGACGGCTTCGGCGAGGTCGGCGGGATCCACTGGTCGGGCGAACTCGACCTGGGCCCGGTAGGTCTTGCTCGCCGGGTGTTCCTTGACCCGTTCGACCATCCCGTGTGTCGCGAGGCGTAGGCCCTCGACCTCGACGCGGTCGGCCGCGGCGTCGTCGATGGCCGCCGCCAGTTCGTCGAGGTCCGGGCGGCGTGTGCGTGGCTCCTTCACCTCGACGACGAAGGGACGCCCGTTCCCGAGGGTGCGGGCGTCGACGTCCTCCCGGCCGGCGCCGTGGAAGACCGCCTCCGTTCCGTCCATGGCGTCCCGGACGTGGGGCGCGACGAGTTCCTCCACGCTGTCCTCGTAGAGGTAGCCCGACCCGCCGCAGTGGTCGCAGTCCTCCTCGCCGTCGTCGCCGAGTTGAACGCCCGACCCGCCACACTCCCGGCAGGGCCACTCTGTCTGGGGGATCCCCCGTTCGAGCTTCCGGTAGCGGCCGTAGACGAACGCGGGGTTGACCTGGACGTCGACGTCGCCGCGCTCCAGGTTGAGGAGGGCGACGACGTCCGGGCGCTCGAAGTCGACCTCGGTGCCGGTCGCCCGCCCCACGCGCTTGCCGACCTCGCGGTTGAACGCGGACTTGAACAGCTCACCCGCTTCCGGGTCCATGCCCGCGTCCTCGCGGAGCAGGCGGTCGTTCTCCTCGACCAGGGGCGGGACGCGGGTCCCGACCTGGTAGGTCGCGAAGTCCACCCCATCGAGGGCGTCGACGACGCGGTCGGCCCACTCGTCGTAGCGGTCGCACTGGCCCTCGCAGACCCAGCACGCGTCCGGCTCCGGGGGGTCGTACGGCTCGTCGTCGTCCATCGCGGCGGTGACCCGGAAGGCCTTCCCGCGCTCGGCGTTGGTGAGCCCGAAGCTCCGGTCCGCGAACGGGCGACCCAGGCAGGGGTCACACAGCGGCCCCGTCGCGAGCAGGGCACGGGCGTCGTCGATCATGCCCGGTCGAACGCCCGGCACGGGTAACTGCCTTGGGATCGCCGGCCGGGAGCATCGCTAGAGCGGAGAACGATCGCCTACAGTAATCGTACAGTAAGTCGGCCTCGGGTGGGATCGTCAGTCGGTCACCGGATCCGATCCAGGTCCTCCACGGTGTCGACGTCCCGGACCACGCCGGGGTCCCCGGTCTCGACCAGGACCGACCGGTCCCCGGAGAGCAGTATCTCGCGGCCGCCGATGTCGCCCGCCACGTCGGCCAGGGCGGGGAAGTGCCGGGCGTCGAACAGCACCGGGTTCCCCCGCCGGCCCCCGTGGGCGGCGGCCAGGGCGTCGCCCGCGCCGGCCCGGTAGGCGGCGACGAGGGCGTCGACCGTCGCGGGTCGAACCCGCGGCATGTCCCCGAGGGCGAAGACCGCGGCGTCGGCACCACAGACCGCCCGGACCCCGGCGCGGACGGAGGTCGACTGGCCCGCGGCGTAGTCGGGGTTGCCGACGAACGCGACCCGTCCGCTCGCCCGGGAATTCGATGGATCTCCGGCAGTCCCGAACGTCCCCGGATCCCGGATCGCTCGCATCACCCGATCCGCCTGGTGGCCGACGACCGCGACGACCGCCGCGAGGTCGGCACCGAACAGCGTCCGGGCGGACCGGCGGACGATCGGTTCGCCGTCGAGGTCGGCCAGTAGCTTGTTTCGCTCCCCGAATCGGGTGGACAGGCCGGCCGCGAGGAGGACGCCGACGACGGTCGGGGATCCGGAGTCGTCCCCGGATCGACCGCTCTCCCCTCCCCGGAGGTCCGCCGGATCGACGACGGGGATCCCCTCCGGGGAGCGGTCGGGCGACCCCTCGTCGCCGGACGGGTCGCTCATCGCTCGACGGTCGGGTAGGGGTGGACCCGGACGACGTCGCCGGCCGACAGCGGCGACTCCGTGATCACGAACCCCTCGGCGCGGGTGGCCCGGGTGCTGGAGGAGAGGACGGACGGGTCGAAGGTCTCCTCGTAGACGGACAGCGACGAGTCGGCGTGACCCAGGGGCATCGCAGTGGGGTGGTCGCGGTCGGCGTGGCCGTCGGTGGTTCCGGCGGCGTGGCCCGGGTCGTCCTCGAACGTGACCGGGATCACGTACTCGAAGCCGGCGGGGCCGAGGCCCACGTCGCGGGCGAGCGTCGCCGGGACCGAGGGGGGATCGCCGGCCTCGCCGGTGAAGAAGGGTCGCATCACGAGGGTCGCGACGGTGTGGGCCCCGACCGGTTTGCCGGGGATGGCGAAGGCCGTCGCGCCGCCCTCGGGGAGGCGGGCGGCGGCGATGGGTTTGCCGGGCCGGACCGGCACGCGGTGGAAGTCCACCTCGCCCAGGTCCGAGAGGGCGCGGATCACGTAGTCCTTCTTCCCGACGCTGGTGCCGCCGGTAGTGATCACGACGTCGTACTCGTCGGCCAGGTCGGCGATGCGGCCCCGGACCCGGTCGTACTCGTCGGGGACGGTCCCCTCGTAGGTCGCCTCGCCCCCCCAGGCCTCGACGAGGCCGGCCAGCATGGGGGAGTCGAGGTCGGACTGGGTACCCTCGTGGATCTCTGTGCCGGTCGCCAGCACGCCGACGGAGAACCGCCGGTGGACGTCGACCCGTTCGATACCGAGGTCACGGAGGAGGACGGCGTCCTTGGGCGAGAGTCGCTCGCCGGCCGCGAAGAGGCGGTCCCCGGCCGCCACGTTCGACCCCCGACTGTAGACGTACGTGCCGGGGTCGAGGTCGGTCCCGCGCAGGCGACCGTCCTCGACCGTCGACTCCTCGCGCTTGAGGACGGCGTTGGCCCGTTCCGGGAGGGGCGCGCCCGTCGCGATCCGGACCGCCTCGCCCTCGCCTATCGTGGGGGGATCGTCCTCGGGGTAGACGTCCAGTTCGACGACGTCGAGGGGGTACTCGTCGGTCGCGTCGAAGGCGTAGCCGTCCATCGTCGCGTAGTCGTGGGGCGGGAGGTCGCCCGGGGCCTCGACCGGGTCGGCCAGGGTCCTGCCCGAGAGGGCGTCGAGGTCGACCGTCTCGGCCGCGCGGTCGGCGAGGGCCTCCTCGCGCAGGGTCAGTACGCGGTCGACGGCCGCCGAACGGGGGAGCATGTCGTCGTGGTCGTGATCCCCGCCGTGGCCGTGACGGTGGTCGTGATCCCCGCCGTGATCGTTGCCCCCTTCGTGGTCGTCCCCGTCTGCATCGTGCGATCCACCGGCGTGGCTCGCCTCGCTCTCCGGGTCGGCGTCGGTCATGGGTTCACTTGCGCGTCCCCGGTCATTGGTCTTCCCCTCCCCGGCGGATCTCACCGGGACCCGGGGGTGATCAGGGGGTGCGCCGTGATCGGGGGAAGTGATCGGGGGTCGGCGGCGGGAAACTGACAGGATTTGCGACACAAGAGTTTTGATAGCTACGGTGGATGTTAGCACACGGGAGGTGCGCGGACCACGGCGGTCGAATATCCATGGAATTCAATGGCACGTTCGAGCTCTCGGACGCGACGATAGACGAGGTGTGGCTAGCGCTCTCGGATCCGGTGATGGTCCGGGAGGCACTCCCGGGCTGTCAGTTCCTCCTGAAGGTCGATTCGGAGGACCCGGACTTCGACGAGTTGCGCAAGCGGGCCGAAGAGGAGGAAACGCAAGAAACGACCGTCGACCCGGAGGTGATCAGATCGCGGGCCTTCGAGGAGGGCGACCACTACGCGGCGGTGATGTCCATCTCCGTCGGGTCGGTCAACCCCACCTTCGAGACGGTCGTCACCATCGACGAGCGCGATAAACCGAAGATGAACGCCTCCGGCGAGGGATCCAGCGGCAACAGTTCCTTCGAGATGTCCTCGGGGATGGAACTCGTCGAGACCGACGGCGGCGTGGCCGTCGAGTGGTGGGCGGAGGCCGACGTGTTCGGCCGGATCGCCCAGATGGGCCAGCGGGTCGTGAACCCGGTGGCCAACCGCGTCGTCAAGCGGTTCTTCGGCGACATCCGGGACCGCATCGAGGAACTCAAGGCCGCGATGCACGAGGACGCGGAGTCGGAGTCCGGAGCGGAGGCGTCCACCGACGGTGAGACGGCCACGTCCGGGGACCGGGACTCAGGGGACGATTCCGGGTCCAAGGGCGGGATCGTCGCCCGTATCAAGCGCCTGCTCGGACTGGGGGGATAGGGCGAGCGATCCCGACGGTTCCGGACCCCGGTCGGAAGCTGAGGACCGGACCACGACCGCACGCCCGGCCGGCCCCGACGGGCCGGACGACGACGCCACCAGGCACGGACGACCAAACGGACAGCGGCAAACCGGACAGACACGATGGCAGAACACGACATCACACTCACGGTAAACGGAACGGACCACGAACTGACCGTCGAATCGCGAACCCTGCTGGTGCACGCCCTGCGCGACGAACTGGGCCACACGGGGTTGAACGTCGGCTGCGAGAGCAGCCTCTGTGGGGCCTGTACCGTCCACGTCGACGGGGACGCGGTCAAGTCCTGCACGCAACTGGCGGTACAGGCCGACGGCAGCGAGATAACGACCATCTCCGGACTGGGCGAGGACGGCGAGTTCCACCCGGTCCAGGAGGGGTTCCAGCGCGAACACGGCCTGCAGTGTGGCTACTGCACGCCGGGGATGGTGATGACCGCCACGGAGTTGCTGGAGGACAACCCCGATCCCTCAGACGAGGAGATACGCGAGGGGCTGGAGGGGAACCTCTGTCGGTGTACCGGCTACCAGAACATCGTCCGGGCGGTCGAGACCGCCTCGGACCTGATGGACGACCGCGCCGAGGCCGGGGGTGACTGAGATGGCGACCGAGGAACCGGACACCCGCGGCGAACGGGTCCGGACGATGGAGGCGACCGACGTCGACCCCGAGGAGATCCTCGGCTCGGCCGTCGAGCGACGGGAGGACCCGGCGCTGCTGACGGGTGACGCCGAGTACACCGACGACATCCAGAAGGCCCAGATGGCCCACATGGCGGTCGTCAGGAGCCAGTACGCCCACGCCCGGATCGAGGACGTCGACGCCTCCGAGGCCGAGGACATGGACGGCGTCATCGGCGTCTACACCCACGACGACCTCGCCGCCGACGAGACCCCCGGCGACCTCCCGTTCCTGCTCCCGGTCGGGTGGCTGCTGGACAGCCTGCAGAACGTCGACCACCCGATCCTCGTCGACGGGAAGGCCCGCTACCAGGGCGACGGGATCGCCATCGTCCTCGCCGAGGACCGCTACACGGCCCACGACGCCGCCGACGCGGTCGACGTGGAGTACGAGCGCCTGGACGCGGTCGTCGACCCCGACGACGCCCTGGACGGCGACGCGCCGACGGTCCACCGGGACGCCGACAGCAACCAGGCGTTCGACTGGGAGATCGGTGACGCCGACGCCGTCGACGAGGCCTTCGAGGACGCGGCCCACACGGCCGAGGTCGAACTGGAGAACCAGTTGCTGATCCCCAACGCGATGGAGCCGCGGGCCTGCGTGGCCGACTACAACCCCTCGACGGACGAACTGGAGGTGGACATGACGACCCAGAACCCGCACCTCCACCGCCTGCTGATGTCCGGGGTGATCGGCCACCCCGAGCACAAGCTCTCGGTCCGCGCACCGGACGTGGGCGGCGGCTTCGGGTCGAAGATCCACCACTACGCCGACGAGGCCCTGACCGCGTGGGCCGCGAAGCTCCTGGAGCGGCCGGTGAAGTGGCAGGCCACCCGCACGGAGACCTACCTCACCGACGCCCAGGGCCGGGGCCACGTCACCACCGGGCAGGTCGCGATGGACGAGGACGGCAACGTGACCGGCCTGAAGGTCGACACCAAGGCCAACCTCGGGGCCTACCTCTCGACGTTCGCCCCGTCGGTGCCGACCTACCTCTACGGCACCCTGCTGTCCGGCCAGTACGACATCCCGGCGATCCACTGCCGGGTCGAGGGCGCGTTCACGAACGTCGTCCCGGTCGACGCCTACCGCGGTGCGGGGCGGCCCGAGGCGTCGTTCGTCGTCGAGCGCCTGATGTACCTCGCCGCCACGGAGGCGGGGATGGACCCTGCCGAGTTCCGCCGGCAGAACTTCGTCGGCGACGACGACTTCCCGTTCGAGACGCAGGTCGCCGTCGTCTACGACTCCGGGGACTACGAGGGCACCCTCGACAGGGCCATCGAGAAAATCGGGTACGACGAGTTCCGCGAGCGCCAGGAGCAGGCCCGCGAGGAGGGCCGGTACCTCGGCATCGGCTTCTCGAACTACATCGAGGCCTGCGGGCTGGCCCCCTCGGAACTCGCGGGCCAACTCGGCGCACAGGCCGGCCTCTGGGAGTCCAGCCTCGTCCGGGTCCACCCCTCCGGGAGCGTCACCGTCTACGTCGGGACCTCCGGCCACGGCCAGGGCCACGACACCACCTTCGCACAGATCGTCGCCGACGAACTCGGCGTCCCCTACGAGGACGTGGAGATCGCCGAGGGCGACACCGACGAGATCCCACAGGGAATGGGGACCTACGGGTCCCGGTCGGCGGCGGTCGGCGGTTCGGCCATCGCCACCTCGGCAGGGAAGGTCGTCGAGAAGGCCCGGAAGATCGCGGCCCACCAGCTAGAGGCGAGCGAGGAGGACGTCGAGTTCGAGAACGGCGAGTTCCACGTCGCCGGCGCGCCCGAGCGCTCGATGACCTTCCAGGAGGTCGCCCAGGCCTCCTACCTCGCCCACGACATCCCCGACGGGATGGAGCCGGGCCTGGAGGAGACCTCGTTCTACGACCCGGACAACTTCGTGTTCCCGTTCGGCACTCACGTCGCCGTCGTCGAGGTCGACCCCGACACCGGCGACGTGGAGGTGGAGCGCTACGTCGCCGTCGACGACGTCGGCCCCCAGATAAACCCCAAGATCGTCGAGGGCCAGATCCACGGCGGGATCGCCCAGGGGATCGGCCAGGCGCTCTACGAGGGCGCCGAGTACGACGACAACGGACAGCTCGTGACCGGATCGATGCAGGACTACACCGTCCCCAAGGCGATGCACGTCCCGGAGATGGAGACGGACCACACCGTCACGCCGAGCCCGCACAACCCGCTGGGTGTCAAGGGCGTCGGCGAGGCCGGCACCATCGCGGCACCGCAGGCGGTCGTCAACGCCGTCTGTGACGCGCTGGAACCGTTCGACGTCGACCACATCGACATGCCCCTGACCAACGAGGCAGTCTGGCGAGCGGTCCACGGGAACGGAGGTGGTGCGTGATGTACCCCGGCGAGTTCGACTACCACGAGGCCGAGTCCGTCGACCACGCGCTGGAACTGATGGACGAACACTCCGGGGCCGAGACCGAACTGCTGGCCGGTGGGCACAGTCTCCTGCCGACGATGAAGTCCGGCCTCGCGGACCCCGACGTCGTCATCGACATCGGTGACATCGACGCGCTCTCGGGCATCGACGACCACGGCGACTCGGTGTCGATCGGGGCCACCACGACCTACGCGACCATCGCCGACTCGGAGACGGTGTGGAACGCGGCGCCGGCGCTGGCCGACGCCGCGGCCCACGTCGGCGACCGGCAGGTGCGCAACTGCGGCACTATCGGCGGCAACATCGCCCACGCCGACCCCGCCTCGGACCTGCCCGGTGCGGCGCTGGCCAGCGACGCGACGATGACGGTCACCGGCCAGGGCGGCAAGCGAGAAGTCGACGCCGACGACTTCTTCATGGGGATGTACATGACCGACGTCCAGCCCGGCGAACTGCTGACCCGGGTCGAGGTCCCCAAGGCGGAGGAGGGCGCCGGCGCCTACGCCAAGAAGCCAAGCCCCTCCTCGGGGTACGCGATGGTCGGCGTCGCCGCCACCCTGCGGACCGACGGCGACACCGTCCAGTCGGCCGGCGTCGGCGCCAACGGCGCGATGGACCACGGCGTCCGCCTCGGCCCCGTCGAGGATGCGCTGTCCGGCGTCTCGCTCGACGACGAGGACGCCATGGCCGAGGCCGCCTCCCGGGCGACCGACGACCTGGACACCGCGATGATGATGGAGGACATCCAGGCCTCCGCCGACTTCCGCGCCCACCTCCTGGAGGTCTACACCGAGCGCGCACTCGCGACGGCCGCCGACCGCGCCGGCGGATCGGCCGCAGCCGGCGACTGACGCCCCTTCCGCGATCCCGTTCTTATCACGACCGCTCGCGAGCGCCCCGTCTCCCGGCCTCGGGGGGCGATCCGTCCCGAGAGTTCCGCCGGCGGCCGGTCCCGGGCAGGTCTCTACGCCCCGTCGAGGGCGTACAGGGCACCGTCCTGGCACCCGACGTACACCCGCCCGTCGGCGACGGCCGGCGACGACTTCGACGGATCCGTGAAGCGAGGCCTGGAACACGTCGTCCGCCATCGTGGATCGCCGTCGGTGGTCACCGCCGAGACCCCGGCGTCGGCGGCCACGTAGACGAGCCCGTCGGCGACGGCCGGGGCCGAGTCGGCCTTGGGCGGAATCTCGACGGCCCACTCCCGGTCGCCGACCGGGAACTCGTACGCGAACTCGCTGTCGGCACCGGCCGGGATCGACCGCTCGTCCGATGCCACCGTCTGGCCGTCGCGTTCCAGGCGGACGGCGACGTCGCGCTCAACCGCGTCGTCGTTCCGGAGGGAGACGGAGCCGGTCCCGCCGGTCTCCCGGCAGCCGACGACCGGGTCCCCGCCGGGGTCGACCCGGACGTGGAGTTCCGGGTACGCGTGGTCCGGCGGCACCGACCACAACGAGCGCTCGGTCCCGCCACCTGCCACGTCGGCTCTAACGTCATACTCGCCAGCGGTCGCGGTGAGGTCCGGTAGGATCACCCGCCCGTTCGCCGGGAGGCGGTAGGTGGCGGCGAGAACCCGGTCGTCGCCGTGGGTCACGCGAAGGTCCAGGTCGACCGAGTGGTCGGTCGGGTTCTCGATCCGTCCGGTCGACGTGCGGTAGGTCTTGGGGCGGTTCGGGGCGGCGTAGGGGAGGTCAGTTGCCATTGCGTCCGTACCGGCACCGGGACAGTCCGGCGAACACCGCTCCGCGATCCACAGTCCCACGCCGCCCTCCCGCACAAGGACATCCACGTACCCGTCGAAGCCGGCCGGGAGGTCGACCGTCCGGGTTGTACCTTCGCCTGCCGCGGGCATCGCACGGACGGTGTGCCGGCCCGGCTGCCCGAACGCAGTCGAACTGTCCTCAACTGCGTTCACGCGTCCCGTCGACTGGGTCTCCTCCCACTCGAAGACAGGGTCGGATCCAGGCTCCCCGCGCCACACTACCACCGATAGCTCGCGTGGTTCGTCGGTCAGGTTATCGATCGCGACGCTGGCATCGACCACTTCTGTAGCTGTCGCCGTAGCAATGGATCCCGACTCCGTTGACGTCTCACCGATAGTTGATTGCTCCTGACAGCCCCCTAATCCTCCAAAAATGCCGGCTCCTGCGATGGATAATAACTTTCTTCGAGCAGTGTTATTAGTCATCATGTTATATTAAAAGCCCGTGAAATTAAACCCTTTGCCTTAAATAATATCCAGATAACCATTACTAATCCTGTTATAAATCTCTAGTAACACTTGTATATCCATGCAGTATATTTATATGTTGTACGATAATCTTACAGACCATGCGACGGATCAATCAAAAGTTGATACTGGAGGCTAAATTTTCATGGACCTCTGGACACGAGGGACAATATGGCGACGTTGGAGAACGTCTCTGTCGACGATGCCGATGCGACAAAGCGGCTCATGGCCGCGATCACCTACAAGGAGATCGATGATCTAACGCAGGCAGAAGCCGCCGAACTCTACGGATTTTCCAGCAGTTGGGCCTCGAAGTGGTTCAACCGACTCGAACGGCTCGC
>PXRX01000002.1:0-2549 GCA_003023195.1 Halobacteriales archaeon QS_8_69_26 | reverse complement strand
AATCCGCTGAACTGCTGACGTTTGAAATCGGTGATAGACCACCTCATCCGCCTCTTACTCCGAAATGTATGTCAACCACCCAACGTGCAAAGCTGAGTAGTAGTTTACGAGGGTGCTGCTCCAACATCCGCACTCAGCAAAACCGAAAAGCTACTAGTAGTACCGTGCCGCTGCCGCTCGCCCGAGAGTTCAAGTCCGAAGCCGCAACCACCCCGTCGCATGCCCGAGCCGTTGCGCATCCTGGCCGGCGACTGCACCGTCATCGACGAGGACGCAGACGAAACCCGCCGCGAGCGCGGAAACACCATCACGATTGCGAGCCCGACAAACGCTGAGAACGACTAGTAGCACCGTCCAAACGTATCACAGGCCAGATAACTGAGGTCCCGAAATCCCATATAGATGGCCGTCGATTGTACCGTATGACACACGGTAGCACTCTCTGGACAACGCTTGAGCAGTGGAGTCCACTGACGTTTCTCGTCGCAGCGGGTCTGTTCACACTCCCGGTACTTGCCTTCGGCTTCGAGGCGGTGGCGGGCATAGCAATCGACGTCTCGCCTGCCGTCGTGTTCCTGTTCGTGCTGGTCATCTTCGTCGGCCTGCTGGGGTTGTATCCCCGACTCGCTGCACACGACGCAACGCTGGCGAAGGGGGGTGCTGCCCTGCTTGCAGCGACCGCGGCCATCATCGTCTTGGCCCTCGCTGCGTCCGTGCTCTCTGTCGGGCCCACGTTCGGGAAGTCAACAATCGCGGCGATCGTCATGGCCGTGCTGGCCGGGTCCGGGCTGACGGTCACGACGTTCGGCACCGCCAGTCTCCGCAGTCGCGCCCACCCGCGCCCGGTCGGGGGCTTCCTGCTGGTGACGGGGGCAGGGATGGCCGTCGTCATGGTTGGAATGCTGGTGTTCGGTGACCCGGCCCCGGCATGGGTCGGGGCCGTCGCCAACGGGCTCATCGCTATCTCTCTGGGAGCGACGGGCTACACGCTCCGAGGCGAAGATATCCCGACCAGTCTCACGGAGGCGACTGATGACGTGACCGCGAGTTGACCGTCCATGGACGACATTGCATCCACCGAGTCACCACTGGAGGCGGCAGCCAGAACCGTCGGCATCGACACGACCGATGCCCTCGAACTCCTCGCCGACGAGACCCGGCTGGCGATTCTGCTGGCGCTCTGGGAGGAACACGAACCCCACGCGGACGACGCCGTCCCCTTCTCGCGGCTGTTCGACCGGGTTGACTACGACAACCGGGGGAACTTCAGCTACCACCTGGAGAAACTGGAGGGGCAGTTCGTCACCCAGCACACCGAGCGCGGTGGGTACGAACTCCGGACGTCCGGGCTCAAGCTGGTCCGGTCGCTCATCGCCGGCACCGGACTCGACGACGTCTCGGTCAACGGTGCTGGGATCGACGAGCTGTGTCCGATCTGCGAGGCTCCGACGACGATCAATTATCAGGACGGGGTCGTCCTGTGGACCTGCACCGAGTGTGAGGGCGTCGCACCGGACGTCTCGGAGTGGGGAACGCTGAAGGACCACATGGACGGAGTGCTGGGGTTCGCGCAGTTCGAGCCGGCCGGTGTCGCCGACCGGACGCCCGCTGAACTGCGGGCCGCGAGCGCGGTCGCCGAACACCAGCGGGCCCGGAGTATGTTCGACGGGCTCTGTCCGACCTGCTCGGGACGGGTCGATGGTCGGCTGGAGTACTGTCGGGATCACGATTCGAACGGGGTCTGTGACACCTGCGGGTGGATGTTGCGCCTGTTCGCACAGTTCCAGTGCCGGACCTGTGAGGAGTACGTCGACATCGATACGAAACAGCTCGCGCTGTTCCATCCGGCGGTGGTCGCGTTCTACGAGAACCACGGGATATCGACGCGATTTCATGCCGACGATCCCGAGAGTGCGCGGCGTCTCTTCGATCTCATGACCGGCCACGAGGAGGAACTCGTCTCCGAAGACCCGCTCCGCGTCGCTGTCAGGGTCACGGTCGACGGCGAGGAGGTCAGCGTGACGTTCGACGACACGGCGAGCATCGTCGACGTGAGTCGATAGGGCTCGACCGACGACTTGCCCCGCTTTTTCGACCGCGACCTGAACCGTTCGACGCGGAATGCACCGAACCGGAAACATGTCAACATCCTTGTTTTATCATTATAAAAATGATGTTTATCAGCTCCCGCTCATACTGTCCTTCTGTCCCATCGTGGCCGGGACGGCCGGTCCGTGGGGACAGAAAACACCATGCTACCCACAGCACAGGAGAACGCGGCGCTCGTCAGGCGGTTCCTCACCGAGGTCGTTACGCGTGGGGACACGGACGCCGTGGCGGATCTCCTCGTAACGGGTGCCGAGGACCACCCCCTCGTCTTCGACGGCGCACGGAGCAAGGAAACGATGGCCGGGCTGGGCTGGCACGCCCTCGCCGGCGCCGACGTCGACGTCCACGTCGAGGACGTGATAGCGTCTGACGACCGGGTCGCAGTACGAGGGCGAGTGACTGGCACCCATCGGGAGTCGCTGATGGATCTCGCACCGACC
>PXRX01000001.1 GCA_003023195.1 Halobacteriales archaeon QS_8_69_26 | reverse complement strand
ATCACCTCCAGAAGTACCTCGACTTCCTCGCACTAAAACTCAACTCATCCGAGGACTGGTTCGAGAAACTCCTACGTTACAATGTATCGGGATGAGCGTCGGTAGAAATCTCGCCGGTCTGGTCGAGGTCCTCGTCGACGACGTCGACGGTCTCGCCCTGCGCTGCTGGGCGCTCGTCCCAGTACTGCCAGGAGTCATCGATCCCGACGCCCTCCACGCGACGCTTCGGCGTCACGCGACCACCCCCTGGGTAGTGCCAGCGCTCTTCGATATCGTTGTATGGGCTTTAAAAACATGGCTTTGAACCTGAAGCCCGAAGCCGGTGGAGGGATTTGAACCCTCGACCTATTCCTTACGAAGGAATCGCTCTAGCCAGTCTGAGCTACACCGGCGCAGTTTCCCGTAGCGCGATCACCCCGATAAGGGTTGCGGATTTCGACGCCGCTCAGCGGGAACGTCCGCACGGATCGAATCCCCACCGCGCCGGTCCCGGACGGCCCCGACGAACCGGCCTGGAGACTCGGATCCGCGAGCCGTGAACATATCACCGCGGACGCCGTCGTGGGCGGTATGGACGAGTTCCGCCAGGACCTCCGGGCGGGCGAACCGGCCGTCGGGAACTGGGTTTCCATCGGCCACCCGGCAGTCGCCGAGATAGCCGGGAGCGTCGGGGCCGACTTCGTGACCATCGACACCGAACACGCCGCCGTCGGCATCGAGACGGTCGAGACCCTGGTCCGGGCGGTCGACGCCGCCGACGGCGAGAGTACGCCGGTCGTCCGGGTCCCCTCCAGCGACCCGGTCCGGATCAAGCGCGTCCTCGACACCGGCGTCGGTGGGATCATGGTTCCCAGGGTGGACTCGGCCGCCGAGGCCGAGGAGGTGGTCGCGGCGACGAAGTACCCGCCAGGGGGGATCCGCGGCACCGCCGCCGGCCGGGCCGTCGACTACGGCCAGTCGTTCGCGGAGTACCTGGAACGGGCCGACGATTCGATCGCGCGGATCCTCCAGGTCGAGACCGAGAACGCCGTCGCGGAGGCGGGGGACATCGCGGCCGTGGACGGCGTCGACGCCCTGTTCGTCGGGCCGGCGGACCTCTCGGCCGCGCTGGACGTCCACCTCGACTACGACGACGAGGGGTTCCGGTCGGCCGTCCGGTCGGTCACCGCGGCCGCCGACGACCGGGACACCCCGGTCGGGGTCTTCGTCACCGACCCCGACCGCGTCGAGGACTGGCTCTCGCTCGGGTTCTCGTTCGCCATCGTCGGCTTCGACGCGAAGTTCCTCGTCGAGGGGAACCGCCGCCTCCAGTCGGCGTTCCGCGGAGCCGTCGAGGGGGAGTGACCGGCCACCGGAACGGAGGCGACCGGGGAGTGATCGGAGAGTTCACCGCGTCAGCCGAACGTCCAGCACCACGTTCAGTTCGTGGGGGGCGTGCGACCGGACCGTTCGTCGCGTCTCCACCTCGACGTCGTACTCGGGTCCGGCCGCCTCGCGGATCGCTCGCTCGCCGGGGCCGTAGGGGTCCTCGTCGGACTGGATGTCGTAGTAGTGGAGCAGGCAGTCCTCGCCCGCCAGGCCGACGGCGGTGTCGAGGAACTCGTCGGCGGAGTGGGGCAGGTTCATCACGACCCGGTCCGCCCACCCCTCGTACCCGAACTCGGGGTCACGGGCTATCTCACGGACGTCGCCGTGGTGGACGGTCACGAGGTCGACGACGCCGTTGCGCCGGCAGTTCTCCCGGAGGTACTCGACGGCGGCCTCGTTGAGGTCGACGCCGACGCAGTCGGCACCGCGGGCCGCGAAGGGGACGACGAAGGGGCCGACGCCCGCGAACATGTCGAACGCCTGCTCGCCCGCCCGGACCTGCTCTGCCACCCGGTGTCGCTCGGTCGCCAGGCGGGGCGAGAAGTAGACCTCCTGGAGGTCCAGCAGGTACTCGCACCCGTACTCGCGGTGGACCGTCTCGGTGCCGTCGCCGGCCAGGACCTCGAACTCCCGGAGGCGCAACTCCCCCTGGACCTCGCTGGCCCGCCTGACCACCGTCGCGACGGGGACGTCGGACTCCATGACCGCCTCGGCGGCCCGCCGGGCGCGGTCCGGGTCCTCCTCGTCGAGTATCACCACGTCACCGAGACGCTCGTAGGTGGGGTCGAACGCCAGCAGGTCCGCCGGTGTCGTCTGGCCGTCCCGCTCCGTGACCGGCCGCTCGACCACCTCGTACCCCTCCGGGTGTTCGAGGACCGGGACGTAGATCCACCCGTCCTCGACCGTGATCTCGTAGCGGTCGTCAAGCACTCCCGCCTCGGCGAGGTCCCGGCGGGTCTCCTCGCCGTTCTCCCGGGGGACGCGCACGCAGGGGGCGACCGGTCCCTCCGCTTCCCCGGTTTCGCCCGTTCGATCCCCGCCTGTCATGCCCACCACTCGCCGCCGGGAGGCCCTAACGCTGACGCTTGGTCGGGAGCGACCGGCACGTTTGCGGTGAGTGCCGGGAGAGGTGGGTTGCGTGGGTTCTTAACCCCGCGCCGCGGATCGACCCCCATGCTCGCGTTCGTCGGGTTGGGACTGTACGACGAGCGGTCGATCACCGTCGAGGGGCGGGAGGTCCTCGCCGAGGCCGACCGCGTCTTCGCGGAGTTCTACACCAGCAAACTCGTCGGCACCACGGTTGCGGACCTGGAGGACTACCACGGGATCGAGATCGAACTCCGGGACCGGGCGGGCGTCGAGCAGCGACCGGGACCGGTCCTCGACGCCGCCGGGTCGGGGACCGTCGCCTTCCTCACCGCCGGCGACCCGATGGTCTCGACGACCCACGTCGACCTCAGACTGCGGGCCCACGGGCGGGGGATCGACACGCGGGTCGTCCACGGCACCTCGGCGGCGACGGCCGCCGCCGGCCTGACCGGCCTCCAGAACTACCGGTTCGGGAAGGCCACCACCCTCCCGTTCCCGGACGTCCACGGGGGCGTCCCGGACAGCGTCCTCGACACCCTCTCGGACAACGCCGACCGTGGCCTGCACACCCTCGTCTACCTGGACATCCGCGCCGACGAGGACGAGTACATGACCGCCGCGACGGCCGCGGGCCTCCTCGCCGACGCCAGGGGCGACGGCCTGGGGGTCGCCGTGGCCCGCGCCGGGAGCCCCGGCCCGGTCGTTGCCGCCGACCGGTGCTCGGCGCTGGCCGACCGCGAGTTCGGCGACCCCCTTCACTTGCTGGTGATCCCCGGCGACCTCCACCACCTGGAGGCCGAGGCGCTCAGGGAACTCGCCGGGGCACCGACGGACCTCGTCGACGTCGACTGAGGGGCGTGCGATCCGGTGGGAAGGAGGAATCTCGTCCTCGCGGCTTACAGTAATTCTACCGTAAACGTCGAACGGCCGGTAAGACCCGGTACGGGCGGATCCCTCAATCGTCCCCGCGGTCGGGGCCGCCGTCGGCGCGTACCTCGGGCGCACCCATCGCCCCCTCCAGGTCGTACTCGGTGCGGGTGAGCACGTAGAGGGCGTCCTCGACGACGGTGAGGACCTCCGGGAGCTGTCGGACGACCAGCCACGTGATCCCCACCAGCACGAACACGGACAGGGTCTGTGCGATCATCCGGTCCGCGACGTAGTACGAGACCATCACCCTGCTCTCGACGGCGAACAGCGTCATCACCAGGTCGGGGAAGACGTGGAGTTGCTGGGTGCCGAAGCCGACCGCGATGAAGACGTTGCGCACGAGGTTCAACCCGTAGATGACCGGCACCGACACGGCGAACGCCCGGAGCTTCCGGGAGAGTGGCGCGTCGACGGCGGCGATCAGTCCCGCGAAGATGGCGATGGAGCCGAGCCCGGTACACGCCAGCTTGATCGTCAGCGTGAGCGGGTCCCCGCTCTCGCTGTAGAACAGGAACGTGCTGTGGTAGGGGTACTCCTTGGCGGGGATCCCCCAGCCCTCGATGGTCGTCCCGGCGACGACCTCGGGGTGGTAGCCTAGCAGGTTGATCAGCAGTTCCGTCTGGGCGGTCACCGTCTCGATGAGGGTCCGTCTGAGGAACGGGACGGCCTCGAAGGGCAACACGATGAGGCCCATCACGGCGACCGACCGGGTGAGCACGAACAGCGAGTCCCGGCCCCGCCAGAGCAGGGCGCCCGCCGACAGGCAGGCCGGCACCGCCACGACCGTCAGGACTCCCTCGACGAGGCTCTTCTGGACGAACGCGAAGTGGTGGATCAGCGTCAGCCAGAAGACCCCGAACAGCACCCAGGCACCGACGGCCACGTGGCGGGCCCAGGGCCGGTCGTCGGCCTCCAGGACCGCGGCGGCCAGGAAGACGGCGACGACCACCCAGGCGAGGGGGTCCGACGCCTCCCCGAGGGCGGCCAGGAGTTCGATCCCGGTCGTCAGTGGGTCGGGCACGACCGACCGTAGGTCCGGCCGGACCATATACTTTGTTTCACGCGGCGAGCCCCGCCGCTACCGCCCCGAACGCCAGTCGATCCCGTCGTCGCGTGACTGCGAACGCGGTCGATCCACGCCGCTATCGCCCCGAACACCGGTGGTCGAGGAGGTGTCGGCGCCGGGCCTCGTCGGGTCCGTCGAACCGGGTGTGCAGTTCGACGAAGTACAGCGAGACCGACCGTAGTCCCTCCTCGTGACTCCCGTTCCAGTCCCGGCAGAGGTAGGCGGCGAGGTGGGGACGCAGGTCGGCGTTTCCGGACCGCAGGAGGTCGACCAGGTACATCCGCCACCGGTGTGTGGGGTACGCCTCGGCCACCTCCGGCGGGCGGTCCCAGTCGACGCTCCCACCGTACATGGCGTCCACCTCCCGTCCGGACGCCGTCTCGGCGGACGCGACGTACCACCCGCCGTACCGCCAGGGTTCGGCGAACATGTCCCATCGCCGCTCCTCCGGGTCGACGGTCGCCTCGACCGCGTCCGGGGCGTCGACGTACCCGAGCGTCGCCCCGTTCCAGAGGAGCATCGAGACCAGGAGGACGGCGACGACTGCCCTGGCGATCCGTCCCCGCCACCGGTCGAGGGCTGGCCCGTATCGATCGGTCGGTCCGGGCGTCGGGTCCGGGGCGCGCGCCTGTCGCACCCGCGGTCCGTCACCCGTCGCCAGGCGGTCGACCAGCCGACCGAGGCGGGGCGCGCCGGGGAGTTCCCCGTTCGCCCGGGACCGGAGCCGTCGGCCCACCCGCTCTGCCCGGTCCCAGACCGCCGGCGGCAGAAAGGGGAGCAGGGCGGCGACCGAGACGAGCGGGAACAGGCCGAGGGCCATGGTCAGCGCCATCGCCAGGTGGGCGCCGGCGAAGAGGCACACGAGGGCCGTCCGGGCCCGCCCGGTCAGGGCCACCAGACCGACCGAGGAAACGAGCAACGCGAGCCATGCGACCCCCAGCACGGCCAGCAACTCGGGGTGCCCGGCCAGGGCGTCGCCCGGACCGACGGTGATCCGGTCCAGCCCGAACACGTACCGGAGCGCGACGCCCTCGGTCCAGGCGTCCGACCCGAGCTTGAAGACCGCGTTGGCGAGGTAGACGACGACCACCTGACAGAGCAGTCCCGCCGAGGCCAGGGTCGCCACGCGCCGCTCCGTCCACCGTCCGTCCGGATCGGCGTCACCGTCCGGGTCCCCGGAGCCGTCCGCCCGCACGCGACCGTTGGACGTCCGTCCCCGGAGCGCGTCCACCGACCACACCTCGCCCAGCGGGAGGAACGCACCCCACAGGAGCAACCGCCGGAGCACGGCGTCGCCCGCGTTCAGGACCAGTGGATTGCGGGCGTGGAGCGACGCCAGCAGCACCAGCGAGAGGACCGTCGCGAGCCGGGTCCGGTAGCCGGCGGCCAGCGCCACCGCGGCGACCCCGGCGACCGCGAACAGTGCCGCCTCGAACGCGAGGGATCCCGAGAGGGCGTGCAGGGAGAGCCGCGCGATCCCCGGGTACGAGTCGCGCAGGGCCGCCCTGGGCAACACCCCGGCGTCGGTGTAGAACGCAACGAGGCTCTGCGAACGGAGCGCGAGATCGGCGAGGATCAACGTTCCGACCGCGACCCGCAGGGTCGCCAGGGCGCGTGGGTCGACCCCGAACCGGCGGGATAGCGCCGCCCACGGGAAACTGCGTCGGTCGGACACGCCCCAGGGATCTATCGGGACGGGGAATAAACCCTCCGGGAGCGACGCGGTGCCGCCGCTGGCGCACAGTCCGATAAAAGAAACCGCAGGTCGAAACCGGACGAAGTCCGGTGGTTAGCTAGCCGTCGTTACTCGCGGCGGCGGGCTGCCAGCAGCGCAGCAGCCAGCAGCGCGAGGACTGCGATGCCGAGGCCGAAGCCGGGCGCACCGTCACCGTCGCCGTCCCCGTCGGTCGGGGTCTCGGTCGGGGTCTCGGTCGGGGTCTCGGTCGGCGTGGCCGTCGGCGTGGCCGTCGGCGTGTCGGTCGGGGTGTCGGTCGGCGTGGCCGTCGGCGTGGCCGTCGGCGTCTCCTCCGTCGGGATCTGGACCTGGGCGTCGTCCGTCACGGCCTCGCCACCCAGGGTGTACGGCCCGTCTGCGCCGCCTTCCTGGTCGACGAAGTCGTAGACGGCGTTACCGTTGGTGTCCTGGTGGGCCATGGCGATGACGTTCTGCGTCTCCTCGATCGGTTCGTCGAGGGTCACGCGGACGTCCTCGTGGGAGCCCGGCGGCAGGTACCGCGAGGTGCCCAGGACGCTGCCCAGAGTCTCACCGTCTTGGAGGGTCTCGTCGTGGATGGTCACGAACCCGGCGTTGGGCAGGAAGACGCTGTCCACGAGCAGGACCTGACCGTTCTGGGAGATCTGGCTGCTCATCGAGACGGAGGCGGCCTGGGTGACGACGCCCGCAGCGTCGTCACTGGCACCCGCGGACCGCACGGCCACGGTGAAGGTCTGGCCGGGCGGGATGTCTCCGAAGTCGAAGTCGACGCTCCAGGCACCGTTCTGGACCGTCGTGGTCTTCGAGCGGAGGAAGGGCTGACCGCCCTCGACGCTCTCACCGGTCGACCGGATGGTGACCGTCACCTGCGTGCCGGTCGCCATCGTGGTGCTACCGGAGATGGTCTGGCTGGCCGCCTGCTGGACGCGGAGCCGGTCGCCCGCGAAGTCGATCGAGACGGCACGCGGCGCGGTCGTGAACTGGACCGAGCGCGTCACCGCCGCGTCGACGTAGGGGTTGGCCTCCGCGACCTGGAAGGTGGCGCGGTAGGTCTCGCCGATCTCGAAGCCGTTAGCCTCGTTGACCTTGGCGGCCAGCGTGATCGTGTTGCTCGCCTCGTCGACGCTGGTCACGAAGACCGACGGGTCGACGCTGTCGCCTTCCTCGTTGCGATCGAGCGAGGTCTCGCTGATGCTCAGCGAGACGCCGTCCTCGCCCGCGGCGAGGTCCGCAGCGGCGTCCTCACCGATGTAACCGAAGATGCCCGCGGCCTGGAGTTCCATGACCACCCAGTCGCTCGATGCGACGGTGCTGGATTCCTCCTGGTTGGCGAGCGCGTCCTCGAACGAGAGCCCGGCCCGGGCGCGCGAGACGCTGAGCGAGCGCTCGACCTGGGACGGGTCCTGCAGCGAGAGCGTGGCGACGTCGGTCTCGTCACCGTTGACGGACACGCTCATCGGGTAGGCGGTCGCGGCGATCCTGCGGTCGGGGCTCGTGAACTGCCCGCCCGTCAGGACCTCGACGTTCGAGACCGTGTCGTCGCCAGCGGCGGCGAACACGGTCCCGGTCTGGCGGATGTTGTCCGTGTTGACGAGCACCGTCGCGGAGCCGTCGTCGTCCGCGTCGGTGACCGTCAGCGAGACGCGCCAGCGCAGGTCGTCACTGCCGAGCTCGAGCTGGGCAGTGTCGGAGTTCTGGAAGCTGAGCGGGATCCGCGCCCGGTCGCCCAGCTGCTCCTGGATGACCTTCGTGTCGGAGTCGAACGTCACCTGGCCGGGAGCGGCCGCCTCGACGGAGACGTTGACGGTGTCGCTGGCCGTCGTGTCGGTGACGCCGAAGTCGATCTGGTAGTCGCCGGCGGGGACGCCGGTGAAGTCTGCGGCGAGCGTCTGGTCGACAGTCCCGGAGACGAGGAGCGTCTCGCCCTCGGGGCCGATCGTACCGGTGCCCAGCACGCTCTGGAGGTCCGAGGCACTGAGGCTCTCCGAGGAGAGCACGTGGGTGTACGTGCCGCGGTTGGACGCGACGGTGATCTCGGCGGCAGCACCGTCGCCCTCGTTCGTGACCTCCACCTCACTCGGCGAGATGTCGTAGTCCTGCTCGACCAGTTCGAACTCGATGGTCGGACCGGTCGGGCTGGTCAGCTGGAAGATGCCCTCGTTACGGTTGGCGGTACGCAGCGTGACGGTCCCGTCTTCGACGGGCACGTCACTCTGGAAGGTACCGTCGCCGTCACGGAGGACGACCTGGTCGCCCGTGTCGTACGCGTTCGTGTAGAGGACCTGACCGACGAAGAAGGTCCCGCCGTCGACGACTTCCGCGTCACCGGGCGGAGTCTCGACGGTCACCTCGGCGGTGTCACTGGCGAGGATTTCAGTCGAAGTGTCGCCGCTGTGGACGGCCGCGACCAGGGTCTGGGTGCCGCTGATCTGCTGGTTCAGCGCGACGTTCAGGCTACCGCTCGACGAGGAGGGGCTAACCGAGCCCAGGACCTCGTCGGGGTTACCCGCGTCGTCGGTCGACCAGACGGCGACGGTCGAGCCATTGTCGCCGAGGTTGTAGCTGGCGACGTTGACGCTACTGCCGGCGCTGGTCTGGCCGTCGAACGTGATCGACGGGCCGACCTGCTCGACGACGTTAACCTCGGTGTCGCCGGTCGGCGTCACCGTCTGGTCACCGGAGACGACCTCACCGGAAATCGTGTGGGTGGCGGGCGCCTCGTCGACCACGGTGACGTCGTAGGTCACGACGATAGTCGTGCCCGCGTCGGCCGACGCAGCGACGGTCACACTACCGTTTTCCGCGTTAGTGAACACCGTGCTGCCGTCACCGTTCTGGAACTCCACGTTCAGATTCGATACCTCGGCGAACTCAGGATCGAACGAATCCTGGATCGAGATTGAGTCTGCGTCTTCCCCGACTTCGACCGTCAGTGTTACCGTCGTACTGCCGCCGGCGTTGACCTCCGTCTGGTCAACCGTCCGGTCGGCAGAATCGATCGGCTGGGCCGCCGCCGGCGAGGCGACAGCAGCAACCGACAACACCATCAGCGCAGCGAGGAATACGCTACGTAGCTTGTCTGTCTGTATCCCTGTCATAGCTTTGTTTTGCGTGTAGGCACCTGCCTCGATGCTACCGCGAAAGGTACGGTAAACATCGGGACAGGTACCATCATTCCCATCCTCGAAACCATATGGTAAATGCTTTGTGTAATGTGTCGTCTTCCTTCCCCGAGTTCGACCGTGCGCACGACGGTCGCACGATCCACCCGACGGACCGAAATCCCGGTTACACCGTGCGGTTCTGGGTGTTCGGTCGCTCGCCGAGGCCGGGCGGTCGGCCGGACGCGAGCCCCGGCGCTTTTCACTCCGTATCCTGACCGACCGGGACGTATAAACCGGGATGTGCTGGTTTGGAATCACGTCTTCCGACCCGAGAGGTACCCCGTGGCCGGTCCGGGGCCACTCCGACCGGCCGTCGCACGGACCGTCCTCGGACGCCGTCGGTCGGACTCACGACCGGAGGCCGGTGCGGCCGCTGGCCGAAAAATAAATGGAAGAAGGCGCGTGACGTGCGCGATCCGTAGTCGGAAGGGCGTCGGCGACCGGGACCGTTAGCTGCTGGCCGCCCAGGCCTGGATGACCTGGTTGAGCTCGTCGGTCTCCAGGTCGCCGGCACCCCAGTCCTGGATGGCGGCGTTCAGCTCGTCGGTGCTGATGTCGCCGTCGTCGTTCGCGTCGTACTGCTCGACGACGGTCCCGTTTCCGCCGTCACTGCTGATCTCGATGGTGTCGGTCGCGGCGGTGTCCTCGCTGAACAGGCCGTGCTCGAACGTGCCGTTCACGTCCGGCACCGTCACCTCGACGGACACCTGCTTGGTCTCGCCGTTGTCCAGCTGCACCGTCCCGGCCGACAGCTCGACGTCAGCCGAGTCCGTGAAGTCACCGTTCTGGTTGGCGTCCAGCCGGAAGACGACCTCCTGGCTGTCCAGCCCGCCAGTGTTGGTGACGTCGGCGGTCACGGTGATGTTGTCACCGGGGCTCGCCGCGGACGGGGCCGACAGGTTCGACACCTCGAAGTTCGACTGCGTGATGTTGATCGGGATCACGACGTTGGCGTCGTCGGTCGTCAGCGGGAAGACCGACGCCAGCCCGTCGTTGGACACTTCGTCCTTGTTGGGCTCGTCGAGCTTGATCCCGCGGATCCGGTAGTCCGTCTCCACGAACGAGTTGTTCACCGCCGGCACCGGGTCCAGCGTGTACGACCCCTGCGTGTCCTCGGTCCGGTCGTACAGCCGGAACTGCGTGTTGTTCACGTTGTCGATCGAGTCGAATTGCGAGAACGTGAACGAGCGCAGTCCTCCCGCCGTCACGATGGCGCTCTCCTGGGGCTCCAGGTCGATGTCGGCGTCCACGTCGCGGTAGATCGTCACGTTGAACGTGTCCGAGTCCTCGTCAACCGCGTCCGCGTTGTCACCCGCAGTGGGCCGGATGCGCACTGCGAAGTTCGGGCCGAACGAGAACTGGTTGGCCCACACCGCCGCGTCCTCGATGCGGTCGTCGTCGGTGTCGGTCACCTTCCCGGAGATGGATGCCTCCCGGAACTGGATGACGCCGACGAACGTGGCGTTCGAGTGGTCCCGCGAGGGGTCGGCCTCGAGTTCGGCGGTCTTGTTGACGCGCGAACTCTCGGAGTCCAGGTCCGTCTGGACCAGCAGCAGCGCCGTGCCGTTCTCGACGCCGTCGCCGGTGTTGATCTTGATGCTGTTCCCGCTGGGCCCGGTCTGGCTCTCGAACGTGCCGTTGACCACGCCGACGACCGTCGGCGAGAACGGGTCCTCGCCGGGGTACTCGTCGAAGGTCACCGTGACGTTCCCACCGACTTCCAGGCTGCCGTCCTCGGTCTTGGTCGTCACCTGGATGACGTCGATGGTCCGCCCGTCACGGGGGATCCGCTGGAAGATGTCGTCACCGGGGTTCTCGTTGACCTCGTCGAACCGGGTGACGAGGCTCTCGTTGAACGCCGCGTCCGGGTGGGTCCCGACCTGGGTGATGTTCACCTGGCCGGGCTCGGGCGGCTCGGGCAGGAGGTTGAACGACTCGACCTCCTCGCTGTCGCCGAGCCGGAGGGTACCGTCCTCGCGGACGAACGCGTCGTGGAAGTCCGTCGAGTAGCCGGCCTTCTCGGCGATGACCACGTACGCGCGGCCGTCCTGGAAGTTGGTGAAGAGCTTGCTCAGCTCGAAGTCACCGTTCACGTCGGTCCCGGCGGTGTTCTCGCCCCAGCTGTTCTCGAAGCCGGGCGCGTCCACCAGGTTCGAGTCCGCCAGGTCGGCCAGACGCGCGGTCTGGGCCATGGTCAGGTTCGCCGGCGGCTCGAACTCCGCGACGATGCTGCCACTCCCGACCGGACTCGAGGTGGCAGCAGCCGTACTGGAGGTCACCGTGCCGTTGGCGTCGACGCTCGTGACGTTCCGCCACTCGTCGCCGGGCCAGGGCTGGGTGACCTGGTCGTCGTCCTCGGGGAGCTGTTGCTTCTGCCGGTCGACGCCGTCGTTGCGCGAGGCGTTGGGCGCGTCCAGCGAGATCTGCACGTAGTAGTCCTCGGGCGCGATGCGGGTGTGGTTGAACGCCACCAGGCCGTCACCGTCGAGGTCGACGACCGCGAAGCCCTCGCCCTCGCTGGCGTTCGTGACGTTGAAGTCCTCGACGAGCCGGACGCCGGTGTCGTTCTCGGGGTTGAATCCGCCCTCGCCCGCGGTCACGCTCGTGTTGCCGTCGTTGGTCCGGTTGAACTCCTCGTTGCGGACGTCGTAGTCGTCGTTGTCGACGATCTCGCCGGTGTCACTGTCGACCAGGCGGATCCAGACGACGTCGTCCCGGTTGTCGCCGGTCACGCCGAGGTTGTCGTACACCGCGGAGAGGTTGATCCGGGTGTAGCGCTCGTTCTGGACGTAGCTACTCGCGAGGACCGCCCAGACGCGGGCGTCCTCGATGGGGTCGGTCGTCGCCTCGTCGCGCACGTCGCCGGTGATCTGGCCCTCGCCGTTCTGGACGAAGACCGCGCTACACTCGACGGTCCCGGTGTCGCCACCGCTGGAGACCTCGAAGGTGAACGTCGCCGAGGCGGTGATGTTGGCGGTCGCGTTGTAGGTGACCTGCCCGTTCGCGTCCGTCGTCTTGGTGACGTTGTTGAGCAGGGTCACCGCTTCGGAGCCGTCCTTGCCGACGGCCTGGACCGAAGCGCCCTGGAGGAGGCTGTTCTCCTCGTTCTCTGCAGTGATGGTGAGGGTCCCTTCCTCGCCCGCGAAGGCGACGACGCCCTCACATTCGAGGGGGCCGACCTGTTCGAGCGGGTCGAGGACGGTTTCTATCTTCTCCGTCTCGCCACGCTCGAGTTCGACGCGCGTCGAGAAGACCTGGACCGAACCGAGGAGGCCGCTCACCGTCCCCCCGGTGTCGTCGAGCTCGACCGTGTAGTTGCCGGGCGAGCGGGTCTGGGGGGACCAGACGCCGGGCTGGTTCGTGTCGAAGCCGTTCGTCACGATGTCGTCGATCAGGACGTTGCCCGTGTCCGTGTCGACGATCTGGATCGTGACGTTGTCGGCGGGCGAACCGTTCTGCCAGACGACCTCGCCACGGAGCCGAGCGTCGGTGTCGGTCTCGATGGTCTGGTTCTCGGCAGTGCTGAACGAAGCGTCGTCGCCGGCGGCGTCCGTGGTATTGAACGCGGCGTCGATGACGTCGCCGTTCTCGGCGTTGAACTCGTTGGTCTCGGCCCGGATCACGACCCTGTCGACGCCGGTAACGTTGCCGGCGACGGCAGCGCTGTCGTTGCTGAAGTCGACCGTCGTCACCAGGGCGTCGTAGCTCACGTCACCGCTGGACGCCAGCTCACCGGAGGTGTCGCTGAACAGCGTGACGTTGACGTTGTCGACGTCGTCCGCCGTGATGTTCGCCGCTTCGGTACCGGCCGCGAGATTGACGGAGACGCTACTCACGTTGCCTGAGGTCGAGAACGTGACGTCGGCGACCGTCGTCCGCTCGCCGGGGACGACGGTGTCCGAGGGCGTATCGTCAGAGCCGACGCCCGATGGCGGGGACAGCGAGGCCGCGGTGACGCCGCCGTCGTCCACGCTGGACGCGACGGGGTCCGCCGCGGACAGGCCGTCCGACGGCGCCGCGCCGGCGCCACCGGAGAAGGCCGCTACGCCCGCAGTTACCGACATGACCATCAGCCACGACAGGAACAGTGACTTGATCTTCTTGCGTGTTTCAGTCGTCATATTCATGCGTTAGCTCACACCTCCATTTTCGATTGGTGCATCGTTTCCTACGCGCTGGAAGGCGCGATCGTCTGTTCTCCGATAGTTGTTCGAACTCATGCCGTGTTATTAACCTCCATTGGCTGGAGTCAGGTTCAGTGACTCATCCATGATTTAAATACTTTCTGTAAGCGTCTGACAGCTCCCCCACACGCATTCGTGTCACCACGCCGACGGGGGGGAACTCGACGCCTCATGCTTGAACCGCCATGTGAGGCATCACGGGAGGACTTTAGAAAAGTTTCGGTCCGATACCCGGGGATCTGTCCGGTTCCTGTCGGCCGGATGAGGAAGATACACGACAGCGATCCTGATCGCCGAACGCGGACGGATCGCTCCCCCAACTGACCCGCTCTGCGGGGATGGCTCCCTCGCACGCAAAGCTGACGGTATCCTTACAGACGTGCGAGTGGCGGGGATCGGACCCCCGGGAACCGCCGCGTTGCGCTCCGGGTACCGGTCGGGGAGATTATAGGTAGCGATCACTGCGCCGGCCGGCCGAGGACCCACCAGGCCGTCCCGAGCATCAGCGCGGACCCGACCGGCAGGGCGGTGCCGCCGACCCGGACCAGTCCGAGCGCCACCCGGAGGTGGACCAGTCCCGCCAGTGCGAGCAACGCGGCGGTGACCCGGCGGTCCTCGCGGCCGACGACCCCCAGGGACGCACTGGCGACGGCGAGCACGAACAGCGCGGTCGACCCGGGCCAGGCGACCAGCCTCGACGGGAGGCTCCGGGGACCGGGCGTGTAGACGAACAGGTACGACGGGAGGTCGACGACGCCGAGGGGGTTCGTGTTGACCAGTCCCCACCCGAACACCAGGTCGACGCCCCCCGGGTGGACGACGACGGTCCACGGGAGGAGGGCGAGGACGACCACCAGGAGGGACCGAGGGTCGCCAGCCGCGTCGTCGGCCCTATCGCCACTCCGCTCGGACCGGTCGTCGCCGGGGCCGGTCACCTGCGTAACACCAGCCGGAGGACGTCCTCGTCGGCCAGTTCGTGGTCGGTGCCGACCTGCTGGCGGTCGTGCTTGGCACTCGGGCCGGACACGCGGGCGAACCGGAACCGTTCCTCGAAGTCACCGCCGAGTTTCCGGCACGCGTCGTCGACGGTGGCCCCCTCCTCCAGGACGAGCGGCTCCTCGTAGTCGACTCCGCGCCCCGGCTTCTCCATGTACACGCGGATCAGCCCGAGGGCGTCCCAGAGCCGTTCCGTGAGGGCGTCCAGCCCCTTCCCCTGCTCGGCGCTGATGAACGTCACTTCCTCCGGGTCGAGGTCCCGCTCCCTGAGCCCCTCGTAGAGCGTGTCGAGGTACGCCTCGTCGAGCAGGTCGGCCTTGTTGACCGCGACGATGGAGGGGATGTACTCGCGGTTGTCCATCACCCCGTCGATGAGCCTGTCGACCCCGACCTGCTCCCCGATGGTCACGTCGGCGTTGACGTAGCCGTGCTCCCGGAGCACCTCCGTGATGGTGTCCTCCTCCAGATCCAGGTCGACGGACGCGGTGACGTCGAGTCCGCCCTTCCCCTTCCGGGCCACCGAGATCCGTGGCGGCTCGGCGTCCAGCCGGACCTTGTTGTCGTACAGTTCCTCCCGGAGCCGGTCGTACTGCTCTATCTCGTAGGGCGAGAGGAGCATCAGGACCAGGTCGGCCGAGCGCACCACCGACAGCACGGCCTTCCCGTCCCCCCGTCCCGAGGCCGCACCCTCGATCAGCCCCGGCACGTCGAGGATCTGGATGTTCGCCCCGTTGTACTTGAGCATCCCGGGATTGACGTCCAGCGTCGTGAACTCGTAGGCCCCGACCTCGCTGTCGGCGTTCGTCAGGGCGTTCAGCAGGGTGGACTTGCCGACGCTGGGAAAGCCCACCATCGCGACGGTGGCGTCGCCGGTCTTCTCGACCGCGTAGCCACCGCCGCCGCCCGAGGAGGCCTGCCGGCGCTCCAGTTCCTCCTTCTTCTCCGCGAGCTTGGCCTTCAGCCGGCCGATGTGCTGCTCGGTCGACTTGTTGTAGGGCGTGGTACGGATCTCCTCGCGGATCTCCTCGATCTCCTCTTCGAGCCCCATCTGGTCGGATCGTCGTCGACCCCCGCCGAAAAACCCTTTCTTCCGGCCCGGGGACCGCGCGACCCCTCCCGGGGACCGTGCCAGTAATTGCCACAGAAAATCACGTCATCGGTTGACGTGCCCGAGAGTCTTGTAAAGATTAATACGTCACCCACGACGGATGTACGGTATCGAATGACCCCGGACCCGTCGCGGCTTCGCGACAGCACTCAGATCGTGGTCCCCTGCGACGAACTCAACGGGCTCCGGGACTCGTTGACCGAGGAGTTCACCGTCACCGTCGTCACCATCGAGGACGGCTACTGCCGGATCATCGGTAGCCCCGTCGAGATCAAGGGGGTCAGCGGCTTCCTCGCCAAGCACGGCATCACCGTTCCCTGACGGGGGATCCGCGCCCCCAGTTCCCGGCGCTTCCTGTCCGGTTGTCGCGGTCCCCGATCGACCCGCAGTCGGGGGTCAGGACCGGTCGCGGATCAGGTCCAGTGCCGCCAGGAACCCGTCGGCGTGGGCCGCGTCGAGGACCTCGTCGGCGGCGTCCCGGGCGGCCCCGTCGGCGTTGGCGACGGCGTAGGCGTACCCGGCCACCTCGAAGGCGGGCGCGTCGTTCTCCGAGTCGCCGACGGCGACGAACGCCCCGGGGTCCAGTTCCAGGAGGTCGGCGACCGCCCGGAGGCCGGTCCCCTTGTCCCGGCCCGGGTCCTTGACGTGGTAGGCGTAGCCCGTGTCGACGACCTCCAGGCCGTGGTCCCGGGCGAGGTCACGCAGGAGCCGTTCGTCGCCGTCGAGGTGGACGACCACCTCGGTCTCGCGCCAGCGGTTGGCGGTGTCGGCCCGCCCGAACCCCACCTCCCCGCCGGCCTCGCGGTAGGCCTCGAGTACCTGCCGGGGCGTCTCCCCGTCGGCGACCACCTCGATCCGGTCCTCGGCGTAGACGATCCCGCCGTTCTCGGCGACGACGCGCTCCGGGATCGCCAGGAAGTGACACAGCGCGACGGGGTAGGGGAAGGCCTTCCCGGTCGCGACGACCACCGGGGCCTCCCACCCCCTGAGGGCGGCGAAGACGCGAGCGTCGATGCCGGGACCGTCGGGCCGGGTGAGCGTCCCGTCGATGTCCACCGCGAGGGGCGGCACGTCGGTCATGGGGACGGATCGGGAAGGCCCGGGTAAAACCCTGGCCAACTCCCGGCGGCGGACACCCGTCGGACGAACTCGGGGGGATTATAGGGGTGGACCGCGGAGGCGGGGGCGCATGGAGTCCCCAACCCGCAGACGACTGCTCTCCACGACCGCTGCGACCGTCGGAACGCTGGTCGCCCTGGCCGGCTGTTCGGGCGACGGCGGCGACGACGGCACGCCGACGCCCACCGACGAGGAACCGACGACGCGGAACGGCGAGACGACCACCACACGGAACGGCGGGACGACCACCACGACCGACGGCGGGACGACCACGGACGACGGGACGACCGAGGCGACCAGCCCGCCGGACGCCGAGATCCAGTTCGTCTACGACGCCGACGAGGAGACCCTGATGATGGTCAACAGTGGCGTCGAGGCGTTCACCGAGGAGAACACCGATCGCCTGGTGATCCGCGTCGACGGCGAGGAGCGGACCACCTGGGAGCTACCGGTCGAACCGAGCGACCAGAACAGCGTCGAGGTCGCCCCCGGGTCGACCGTCGAGGTCGTCTGGATCGGTGCCACCGAGGTCGTCGTGGCCACCCACGAGACCTGATCGGCCGCCCTCCACCCTTCCTGCGAGCCGCGATCGGTTCCCGCGATCCCCGGGGCAGTTCTCCAGGCCGGGATCGGTTCCCGCGATCCCCGGGGCAGTTCTCCAGGCCGGGATCGGTTCACGCGATCCCCGGGGCAGTTCTCCAGGCCGGGATCGGTCCTCGCTACCCGCGGGTCAGTCGTCCGCCCCGTCCTTGGCACCCTCGACCGTCTCGCGGACGGCGTCGACCCCCTCGTCGTGGACGAGGTCCCCGACGACGACGACGTCGGCGTTGCTCGCCATCTGCCTGGCCGACTCGTAGTCGCCGATCCCGCCCCCGTAGAACAGCGTCGTCTCGTCGAGGGCGTCGGCGGCGGCCGACACCACCTCGGGATCCCCCAGGGTGCCGGAGTACTCGACGTAGACGATGGGCTGGCCGAACAGTCGCTCCGCGACGGCGGCGTAGGCGGCGACGTCCTCGGGGGACTGGTCGCAGTCGGCCTCCGTGTAGCGGGCCACGGCTGAGTCGGGGTTCAGGACGACGTAGGCCTCGGTGGCCGTGCGCGACCAGTCGAGGACGTCGTCCTCGCGCACCCACTCCTTGTGTGCGCCGGTCACCCAGAAGGCGTCGCTGGCGTTGAACACCGTCGGGACCAGGTAGCCCGACAGCGCGTCGTGTTCGACGACGACCCCCGGGCTCGACGGCTCCTGGAACACCGGGACGTCGTGTCGCCCGCAGGCGTCTATCACGTCGCTCATCTTCTCCTCGGTCATCCCCGTCGTACCGCCGACGGCGACGGCGTCGGTTCCCGTCGCGGCCACGTCGGCGAAGGTCTCCCCGTCGACCAGGTCCTTGTCGGGGTCGACCTTCACGACGTGGTCCCACTCGGTCCAGGCCGCGGTCATGGGGGTCGATAGGCGGGATCCGGGTAAAATCACCTTCGGTTCCGGCGGCCTCTCCGTACCGGGGCCAGCCGACTCACTTCCTGGCCTCGAGACACGCCGAGGGGCGCACGCTCAGTTCGACCGTCTCGACGTCCCGCCAGGCGTCCCCCTCGCCGAGGGCCATCCGGAACGCGACGGCCTCGTCGGGGTCGAAGTAGACCGCCTCGGACCGGACCCCGAGCGACATCCCGTCCGCGTCCCGGAACGTCGCCGTCACCTCGACCGAGGCCCCGGACGACGGCTCGCTCGATCCCTTCTGGTTACGACCCCGACCTCGTCGAGGAGATACTGCGGACGGTCAGGGCGGAAACCGAGTGACGGGACGGACCGTCCGGCGAACCGGGGCGGTCGGAGCGTGAACGGGACGGCGGGACGGACCGCCGGGCGAGTCGGCGGCCGTCAGGCCTCGGCGGCCGCCTCGATGGCGCTCTGCCACTCCCGGATCCGGTCGGCGGAGACGCCGTCGACGCGCCCGGCCAGGTCGTCGGCGTCGACTCCGGCGAGGTCCTCGGGGGTCTCGACGCCGGCGTCGGCGAGTTTCGCCTCGGTCTTCTCGCCGATGCCGTCGATGGCCGACAGGTCGCCGTTCGACCGGGCCTGGCGGGCCTGGTACTCCCGGTAGTTGCAGATCGGACAGCCCAGTTCCCACGGGTCGTCCCCGTCCTGGACGAGGAGTTCGGGCAGGTCGTGTTCCGCACAGCGGTCGTCGGTGACCTCGATCTCTCCCCGGCGCGGGAGTGGCAGCGAGTACTCGCAGTCGGGGTACCGGGTACACCCCACGAGCCGGGAGCCGTTCCGGAGGGTCTTGAGGGCGAGTTCGCCGCCGTGTTCCTCGCCGCAGTCGGGGCAGGCCCCGATGACCGGCCCCTCGCCGGCGTCCTCGTCGGCGCAGATCGGACAGCCGTGGACGAAGGTGTCCTCGCCGGCGAGCATCTTGACGTGCCGGAGGCCGTGGTCCTCGCAGCGCTCGTCGAGCACCAGCGGTTCGCCCTTGTCCGGCAGTGGCAGGGTGAACCGACAGTCGGGGAACCCGTCACAGCCGACGAACACCGACCCGTGTCGGCTCCGGCGGACCAGCAGTTCGTCGCCACACTCCGGGCACTCGCCCAGGGTCTTGTCGGCCTTCAGCGACTCCCGGAGGTGGTCGCCGACCTCCTCGCGGGACTCGGTCAGCGCCTCGAACACCTCCCGGAGCATCTCCCGGGACTCGTCGGTGACCTCCTCCAGGGTCGCCTCGCCCCGCGCGATGGCCGCCATGTCCGCCTCCAGTTGCTGGGTCATGCCCTCGGAGACGATCTGTTCGGCGTACTCCTCGGCGGCGTCGACCACGGCCATCGCGAGGTTCGTCGGCCGCGGCGGGTTCCCCTCGACGTACCCCCGGGCGTACAGCTTGTCGAGGACGTTGTGCCGAGTGGCCTTCGTCCCGATCCCCATGTCCTCCATGACCTCGATGAGCCGTGACTGGCCGTACCGGCGGGGTGGCTGTGTCTGCTTCTCCGCCAGGCGGACGTCCTCGACGTCGAGTCGCTGGCCCTCCGAGACGTCGGGCACGTAGTTCTCCGAGGTGGAGAAGTAGGGGTAGACCGCGTGGTAGCCCGGTTCCAGGAGGCGCTTGCCGTTGGCCTTCAGCGAACAGCCGCCGGCGTCGGCGACCACCCGGAGGTGGGCCCACCGCGCGGGGTCGGCCACCGTCGCGAAGAACCGCCGGACCACCAGTTCGTACACCTCCCACTCGTCGTCGCTCAGCTCCGAGCGGTCCGGTATCTCGCCGGTCGGGTGGATCGGCGGGTGGTCGGTCGACTCCGTGTCGCCCCTGGTCGGTTCGACGTCGTCCCCCCGGAGGGAGGCGGCGTCCTCGCCGAGGGTCCGGTGCCCCTCGAACGCCGCCAGCAACTCGTCGGGCTCTAAGTCCTCCGGGTAGACGGTGTTGTCCGTCCGCGGGTAGGTGAGGTAGCCGGCAGTGTAGAGGTCCTCGGCGATGCTCATCGCCCGGCCCGCGGCGTAGCCGAGCGACCCGGCGGCCTTGATGAACTGCGTCGTGTTGAACGGCGCCGGCGGGTCGTCGGTCCGGGTGCGCCGCCGGACCTCCGAGACGGTCGCGGTGCCGGCCTCCCGCAGCGTCGCCTCGACGCTCGCCGCCTCGTCGCCGTCCCACAGTCGCTCGGTCTCGGTGCCGTCCTCCCGGTGGAAGTACTGGGCCTCGAAGGACTCGCCGTCCCGCGAGAGGTCCGCGAACAGCTCCCAGTAGTCCTCCGGTTCGAACGCCCGTATCTCGCGTTCGCGCTCGACGAGCAGTCGCAGGGTCGGGGACTGCACCCGGCCGACGGAGATGAAGTCGTCCCCCAGTTGGCGGGCCGACAGCGAGAGGAAGCGGGTGAGTGCTGCCCCCCACATCAGGTCTATCACCTGGCGCGCCTCGCCGGCCGCCGCCAGGTCGAAGTCTATCTCGTCGGGGTCGTCGAAGGCCTCGGTCACCTCCCGTTCGGTGATGGAGGAGAACCTGACCCGGTCGACCGGGACGTCGGTCACCTCGCGGACCAGTTCGTAGGCCTCCTTGCCGATCAGTTCCCCCTCCCGGTCGTAGTCGGTGGCGATGACGACCCGGTCGGCCTCCCGCGCCAGGGACTGCAGCGTCGAGACGATGTCCTCCCTGGTCGGGGTCTTGCGGACCTCCGCGTCGATCAGTTCCACCGGCTCGACCGCCCGCCAGTCCTCGTACTCCGGCGGGAAGTCGACCCCGACGACGTGTCCGGAGAGGCCCACCACCTGCCGGCGTCCGTCCTCGAACCCGTAGACGTTCACCCCGCCAGCGTCCCTGACCGTCGAATCGCCGCCGCTGAGGATGTCGGCGATCCGCCTGGCGGCGTTGTCCTTCTCGGTCACTATTAGCTCGACGCCGGTGTTCATCGTGCCGGGCAGTAGGCTACGGTCGGTCCAAAAGGCTTTCCGTCGATGGCGGGGAGAACCGCAGGATGGCGGACGTACGCGCACGCGGACGACGCGAACGTCGAGCCCCGGAACGGGCGGATTCGACGGTTCAGGACGAACGGACTCGGCGATCCCGAACGGGCGGACTCGACGATCGGGGACGAACGGATTCGGCGATCCCGAACGGGCGGATCCGGCGGGACGGCAGGAATCCGATCGGTCCGCGGGGCCGACCGTGCACTCAGTGGCCTGGCCGTTCGGGCGACGACGACCCGTCGTCCTCCCCGTTCTCGGTGTCGTCGTCGGAGTCGTCGCCGGAGTCGTCGGCGTCGTCGGTCGTGCTCAGTGCCGTCTCGTAGGCGGCCTCGGCGTCGACGAGGCCGTGGCCGGTAGTCGGGTCGGGACCGTCGGCAGCCACGTCGACGGCGCTCAGTCGGACGATGGCCTCTATCTCCTCGGTCGAGAGGTCCGGGAACTCCGCCTTCAGGAGTGCGACCGTCCCGGCGACGTACGGGGCGGCGAAGGAGGTGCCACCCACCGCCTCGACGCCGTCGACCCGGACGCCGTCGGGGGCAACGACGTCGACCCCCCGGCGGTCGTCGTCGAGCGGTCCACGCGAGGAGAACGACTCGACGCTCCCGTTGGCGTAGGCACCGACCGCGACGACGCCCTCGGCGGAGGCGGGCGCGGTGATGCTTCCCTCCGGAGTCCGGTAGTCCAGGTCGCGGTTCGAGAAGAGTTCGAGGCTCGTGGGCCCGGCCGGCGGGTTGCTCTCGTTGGGGTGGATGGCGACGTAGTACCGGCCCTCCGGGACGACCGCCGATAGCTGTTCGCGCGCTCCCTCGTTTTCGGACTCCCAGGCGGAGGACGCGACCGCCATGTCGCCGCCGCGGGTGTCCCGCATCAGGTAGAGGTCGTAGTCCCCGGTCCCGTTCCAGGTGAGGCCCAGTTCGATCCGGCCCTCGACCCGTTCCCCGACGCCGAGGTGGTTCCCCTCGGCGTCCGGGGTGACGTCGACGTACTTCGAGTCGTTCGACGGGTAGTGGGTCGAAGACCAGTGACGCTCGGCGTAGTTCCCCGCCGAGGTCACGAACGCGACGTCCTCGGAGGCGTTGCTGGCCACCGCGGCGATCGTCCCGCTCCCGTCCCCGGGCTGGCCGAAGTAGCTCCCGGCGTCGACGATGACGTCGGCACCGGACTCCCGGAGCCACGTGACGGCGGCGCGGTACTCCTCGACCGACGTCGAGGGGCCGATCGCCGCCAGGTGGAGTTCCGCCGCCGGCGCTGTGTCGGCGACGACGCTGGCGACTGCCGTGCCGTGCTGCGGCGAGGAGGTTCCCGAGAACGAGTTGTAGGCCCCGACGTTGTTCGCGATCGAGGGGTGGCTCAGCTGGAAGCCGCTGTCGATGACGCCCACGACGACCCCCTCACCGTCGACCTCGCGGTCGTGGAGTTCCGTGGCACCGATGTCGTCGAGGCCGGGCGAGCGTCGGCCCGTGCCGTCGTCCATCCCGGGGTCGGCCTTGATCCGCACGCCCTCGATGCCCGGTTCCTCCGAGAGTTCGCGGACCGCCGTGAGGGGGACGGTCCCCGCCAGGCGGCGCGCGCCCTCCCGGGTGTAGACGTCGCCGTACTGGCGTTGCACCCTGTCGGGGACCTCGGCGTTCTCCCTGATCTTCGCGACCACCTCCACCTCGTCGTCGACGTGGGCGGACGGGGCGGTGTCGACCTCCGTCTGAGTCGGGCGTTCCTCACCGGGGCCCTCCCACTCCAGGAATCCCGGGTCGGGTGCGACCTCGGCCGGGACGTCGGAGGTGTCGGCGGGGCCCGCGACGACCCGGCCGTCCTCCCCGACGCTCACCGCCAGCGGCGAGAGTGCCGCCGCCACGAGCAAGAGGGCGATGACGACCTGGGCCGCACCCTCCCGGGGCATTACGTTGGTCTCTGTACTCCCCTAGAGGAAAAAGCTTGTTACGTGATACCAACGTATGGATACAACTACTTTCTCGTCCCGGTCGGCCCGCCGGACGGCGAAGAGAGAGCCCAGCCGGGAGGACCCGGCTCCACGGATCGGGGATCGCTCACCACCCCGGATCCGCCAGTGACGCCGACGGATCACTCCTTGCGAGTCGCTGGACGACTCCCCGCACGCTTGGGAACCTGTAGTGGGCATCGAAAAGACCAGAAGGGAAGTGCCGGACCGGTCCGGATCCCCGAAGCGGTCCGGAAACCTCAGGCGGGCGTGGCGTCCGGGCGGTTCCGCCAGTAGGTCCACGCGGAGGCCATCGCCAGGACGAGCATCCCGCCCGCGAAGAACAGCAGTCCCGGCGGCATCCCGAGCGGCGCGAGGCCGCCGGCACCCGCTCCCTCCCCGACCCGCGGGATCCCCGGCGCGCTCCCGGCGTTGAACTGGAGCACGACCAGGTACTGGATCAGCAGGCTGGCCGCGGCCAGGACACCGATGGCGCCGAGGAACCGCTTGAGCGAGTCGACGAACCCGGAGCCGTCGTCCTCGCTCCCGACGAGCACCACGAGGGGCTGGTCGACGGGCGCGTAGACGTCCATCTCCCGCCCCTTCGACGAGTAGCGCATATCGGTAACCTCCACGAGGCCGGCCTCCTGGAGGCTGTCGAGGTGGTGGCGGACGTTCTGGACGGACGTGTCGACGCTCTCCGCTATTTCGGAGGCGGTCGCGGGGTCCTCGTGCAGGCGCACCAGGATCGACCGGGCGGTCTCCGAGGAGAGCGAGGAGATGAGATCGCCCGTGTCGTCGCTGTCGAGCCAGAGGGTCCGGAGTTCCCCTTCCTCCGGAGCCTCGGCGTGCGCGCTTTCGGCGTCCGCCCGCTCGGGGCGTTCGGTGCTGGAGGGCGACGGGTGTGACATCCTACCCGTGTCATAGCACCCCGCACGTAAAAGATCATGTGGCCGGGCGATTCAAATAGGTGCCGACCCGTACCGCGGCCCCTCACCGGAGACCGGGGGTATCAGTCGTCCAGACGCTCGCGCAGGAGTTCGTTGACCGTTCCCGGGTCCGCGCTCCCGCCGGTCTCGGCCATCACCTGTCCGACCAGGAAGTTGATCGCATCCCCCTCGCCGTCGTGGTAGTCCTCGACGGCACCGGGGTTGTCCTCGATGGCGGCCTCGACGGCGGCGGCCACCTCGTCGCCGGAGGTCTTGCCCAGGCCCTCCCGTTCGACCACCTCGTCCGGGCCGAGGCCCTCGTCGAGCATCGTCCGGAGCACCGTCTCCTCGGCGTTCTTCACCGTTATCTCGTCCTCGTCGACGAGTTCGATCAGGCGCTCGAACTCGTCGAGGCGGTCCTCGACGTCCGTGACTTCCACGTCCCGGTAGTTGAGTTCGCCCAGCAGGGTGTCGGCCACCCAGGTAGCCGCCATCCCGGGGTCGAACGTCTCGGCGACGGCCTCGTAGAAGTCCGCGACGGCCTTCGTCGCGGTGAGTTTCGAGGCGGCCTCCCGGTCGAGGCCGTACTCCTCGCGGAAGCGCCCCCGGCGTTCGTCGGGCAACTCCGGGATGGAGAGGCGCTCCTTCCAGTCGGACACGCGCAGGGGCGGGAGGTCGGCCTCCTCGAAGTAGCGGTAGTCCTTCTCCTCCTCCTTCGCGCGCATGGAGACTGTAACGCCCTTGGACTCGTCCCAGTGGCGGGTCTCCTGGGCCACCTCGCGGCCCCGCTCGATGGCGTTCTTCTGGCGGCTCTCCTCGTAGGCCAGGGCCTTCTCCGCCCCCTTGTGGCTGGAGATGTTCTTCACCTCGGTCCGGTTGGCCGACTCCAGGGTGTCCGTGTCGATCGCACCGTCCTCGCCCACCTCGTCGGCGTCGACCACCGAGAGGTTGGCGTCGACCCGGAGGGATCCGTCCCGTGAACTGTCGAACACGCCCAGGTACTCCAGGACGGACTCCAGTTTCGAGAGGAACGCCCGGACCTCGCTCGGCGACCGGAAGTCCGGGTCCGTGACGATTTCGAGCAGCGGCGTCCCCGCGCGGTTGTAGTCGACCAGCGTGTAGTCCGCGCGGTCGATGGACGTGGTCCGGGAGGCGACGTCACGGCGGCCCTCGTGGACGTGCAGGAGACTCCCCGGGTCCTCCTCCAGGTGCGCCCTGGTGATCCCCACGGTCCTCGTCTCGCCCTCGACGGTGACCTCCAGTTCGCCGTCCTGGCAGATCGGGGCGTCGTACTGGGTGATCTGGAAGTTCTTCGGGAGGTCGGGGTAGTAGTAGTTCTTCCGGTGGAACCTGGTCTCCTCGGGGATGTCGGCGTCGATGGCCTTCCCCACCTCGACGGCGGCCTCGACGGCCCCGCGGTTGAGCACCGGCAGGGCACCCGGGAGACCCAGACAGACGGGGCAGGTCCGGGTGTTCGGGTCGGCGTCGGCCGCGTCGGTCGAACAGCCACAGAAGATCTTCGTGTCGGTCTCCAGTTGCACGTGGACCTCCAGTCCGATCACCACGGCGAGGTCCTCCGCGACTGCCTGAGCGGTCATTGGCCGCGGTTCGGTACGCCGGGAGTAAAGACTATCGGGACCGTCCGAGACTCCCGGCGCCGGAGGGGATCGCTCACGCCCGGAGTGGCGCGGACCGCCGTCGCGACGACCGACGCGCTGGAGTCGGAGCTCCGCGAGGCCGGCGTCGAACCGGAACCCGGGGTCGGGGCCATCGGCGGCCCCGCGGGCGCACCGGTGTCCGCCTGCGTCCGGACCGAGGTGCCGGCGGTCGCGCTGGTGGTCCGGTCCGAACCGTACCGGCCGGACCCGCGGACGGCAAGCGGACTCGTCAGCGGTGGGATCGAACCGCTGGTCGACGTCGCGTTCGACACGACGCCGCTCGAACGGCGCGCGGACGAACTCGTGGACGAGATGGAGGCGATGGCGCGCCGTATGCAACAGACTGCGGTAAGGGAGGGACTCGAGTCGGTACCCCCGGAGAGCGAGCCGAGCACGTTCCAGTGACGGCACCGGCGACGGCCCGACAGCCGGTGCTGGCGTTGTTTACAGTAAAGCTACTGTAAAAAGGATGCGTCCGGGACGGCGACCGGATCAGTGCGGCAGGTCCGAACTCAGTCGGCTCCGATCCGACGACCGAGGAAGTCCCGGAGGAGTTCGAACCGGCGGACCGTCCGCTCGACGTCGCCCGACCCGTGGCCCTCGCCTTCCAGTTCGAGGTACTCGACGTCCCCGCCGGGTCCCTCCTCGTACCCGGCGTCCGACAGCGCCTCGCGCATCAGCCTCGCCTGCGAAACCGGAACCCTGGGGTCGTTGACGCCGTGGAGGATAAACAGCGGCGCGTCGAGGTCGTCGGCGTGGGTGGTCGGGGAGCGCTCCTCGTACAGGTCGGGGTTCCCCTCCGGGGTGCCCAGGTGCTTCTCGACCCACCCGGTGAGCACCGAGTTCTCGTGCATGTCGGGCAGGTCGCTCTCCGCGAGGTCGGCGACCCCGGCGTCGTACAGGTCCGGGTACTGGAGCAACTGCCAGTAGGCGAGGTAGCCGCCGTAGGACCGCCCGAAGACGGCGACCCGGTTTTCGTCGATCCGGTCGTACTCCGCCAGGACGTGTTCCAGTCCGGTGGCGACGTCGCCCGCCTCGGCACCGCCCCAGTCGCCGTACAGTTCCTCGTGGAACGAGCGACCCCGGCCGGTCGATCCCCGGTAGTTGACGTGCAACACGGAGTAGCCCAGGAGCGCGAGGAACTGGGTGTACTGGTGGAACTCCTTCGCGTTCCGTGCCCGGGGGCCGCCGTGGGGGTAGACCACCAGCGGGGAGGGGCGTTCACCCGAGTCCCACAGGAGGGCGTCGATCCAGTACTCGTCGGAGGGGTCGTGGTCGACGGCCCGGGCCGGTGTCTCGGGGACGCCGTCGGAGCGAAAGCGGACGTGCTCGACGTCGGCGAAGTCCGACGGCGAGAAGGGGCCGTAGTCGGCCGGGACCAGGACCCGGTAGTCGTCCGCTGCCAGGTCGTAGACCCACAGTTCCGGCCTGGTCCTCGGGGCGGTGTGGGTCAGGAGCACGCGGTCGTCGTTGACGACGTAGTTCCCGGAGGGGATGCGCCCGAACCACGTGACCCCCTCCGGGACGTCGAACTCGCGGGCCTGGCCGGTTTCGAGGTCGTACGCGACCGGGACGGTCGTCACGGGCCGGATCCGGACGGCGACGAACCGGTCGCCGCCGGGGAGGAAGAACCGGGGTCGTTCCGCGAACTCGGCGTCGCCGTACCAGGTCACCGACTCCGTTCGGAGGTCGTAGACCCCCGAGCGAACGTACTCCCCGGCGTCGTCCCGGACGAGTAACCGGTCGCCTCCAGGGTGCCAGTCGGCGACGCGCGAGCGCGAATCCGGTTCGCCCACGTCCAGGGCCCGCGGGTCCGACCCGTCGGCGTCGGCGACGTAGAGCGTCCGACCGAGGTAGTCCTCCGGGTCGATCACGCCGTAAGAGATCCGGTCGCCCGAGGGCGAGAACCGGCCGCCACCGCCGGGACCGTCGAAGTCGGTCAGCGGCGTCAGTTCCCCGCCGTCGAGGTCGTACGCGTGGAGGTTCGGCTGACCGTCGCTGGTGATTCCCAGCAACAGGCGGTCCCCGTCCGGGCCGACGTCCTGTACCCCGACCGATCCCTCCGTCGCGAGAACCGTTTCGACGACCCCCTCGCGGTCGATGGCGTACGCGTCGTACCGTTCGTCGCCGTCCTCGTCGGCGTGGAAGAACACCCGGTCGCCGTCGGCCGCCCACCTGAGGCCGGCACTGCCGTCCCGTGGAACCTCGCCGTTCGACCACTGCTCCCGGGTTCCCGTTTCCACGTCGACGACGTGCAGTTCCCGGCGGCCCGTGCCGTCGTAGTAGAGTGCTACCTCGCCCCCGTCCCTCGAAACGGTCGGGAACGCGAACGTCGGGAGTCGCGCGAACGCCTCGGCGGTGTCCGTGTCCGGCATGGACGCCAGCCAAGGGCCAGGTCGACCAAAATACTGTCGAACGGCTTATAATAGAAAACGATTAAGTCCTGGCGTGAGACGTTCGGTGTAGAGGAGGGAACGGACGGGACCGGAGCGTCCCCGGACCCGTCCCCTCGCCCTCGGCCACGATTCTCGCCCGAACGGTGTCGCGCCGCGCCCCCGTCGACGTCGGACCGGCGGATCCCCGACCGAAGTATTGGAGGAAGAATACTTCGAGAGGCGGGCGATCCGCCCGCTGGCACGTGCCTCCGCACCCGGACCGATCCCCCACCAGATAGTGTCGAATGATTTTAGAAAGTCTGACGAAGGCTTATGGGGCCGGAACCGCCCCTAGCGCGTATGCCCAGAAACCGGGTGGAGGAACTCGAATCGACCGTCGCCGAACTCGAATCGACGGTGGCGGGACTGACCGAGGAACTGGTCGAGGCCAAGGAACGGATCCGCGACCTGGAGGCGGAACTGGAGCCCCAGCCGGCCGACGGAACCGGCTTCGCGACGGAGGAGCCGGAACCCCGTCGTGAGGAGACGGGCGACGCCGCCGAGGGCGACGCCGAACTGGTGGAGCCCGACGGCCGGGCCGAGGGATCCGAACCGGTCCGCGACGACCGGCAGTGCGAGTCGGGCACCCCGACAGAAGAGGAGGCCGACGACGGCGAGAAGGACGACATCATCGTCGCCTGATCCCGGGGACCCGTTCCCGGGTGGATCGGGCCCCGGTCGAACGGAAAGCATACACCGTTGCACGCACAGGATCGGTGCAAACGGCGACCCACCCCGGACCGAACGGCGGATCGTTGGACGCGACGACGACCCGTCCGGCGGACCGTCGGAGAACCACCCCGGCGGCGGACCGACCGTCGCCACCCCACCCCGGATCGACCCGAAACACGACCCGATCCCCCCATGCACATCACAGAACTCGTCCTCGAGGACTTCAAGAGCTTCGGGGGCAAGACCCGCATCCCCCTCTACGAGGACTTCACGACCATCAGCGGCCCGAACGGCAGCGGCAAGTCGAACATCATCGACGGCGTCCTGTTCGCCCTCGGCCTGGCGCGGGCACGCGGCATCCGCGCCCGGAAGCTCACGGACCTCATCTACAACCCCGGCCACGACGAGGACGACGAGTCGGCCGGCGGGCCCGACCCCGGTCCGCGGGAAGCCAGCGTGACCGTGGTGCTCGACAACGCCGACCGGGCCGTCGAACGCGGCGAACTGGTCGCCGCGGCCGGCACCGAGGACGTCGGCGACCCCGACGAGATAACGGTCAAGCGCCGCGTCAAGGAGACGGAGGAGGACTACTACTCCTACTACTACCTGAACGGTCGCTCGGTCAACCTCTCGGACATCCAGGACCTGCTCGCGGGCGCCGGCGTCACCCCGGAAGGGTACAACGTGGTGATGCAGGGCGACGTCACCGACGTCATCTCGATGTCCGCCCGGGAGCGCCGGCAGATAATCGACGAGATAGCCGGCGTCGCCCAGTTCGACGAGAAGAAGGCCGACGCCCTGGAGGAACTGGACACCGTCCTGGACCGCATCGAGGAAGCCGAACTCCGGATCGAGGAGAAGACCGACCGCCTCGACCGCCTGGAGGACGAGCGAGAGACGGCCCTGGAGTACCGCGAGTTGCAGGACCGCAAGGAGGAGTACGAGTCCTACCGGAAGGCCGCCGAACTGGAGGACAAGCGCGAGGAACTGGCCGACGCCGAGGCCGAGGCCGAGGACCTCCGGGACGAACTGGCGGACCTCCAGGCCGAACTCGACGAGCGACAGGGCCGCGTCGTCCGCCTCCAGGAGGACCTGGAGGACCTGAACGCCGAGATAGAGCACAAGGGCGAGGACGAGCAACTCCGGATCAAGTCCGAAATCGAGACGGTCAAGGGCGAGATATCCCGGCTCGAAGGGGAGATAGAGGCCGCCGAGGAGGCCATCGAGGACGCCGAGACACGCCGCCGTGAGGCCTACTTCGAGATAGACCACAAGCAGGAAACCGTCGAGGAACTGGAGGGGGAGATACGCGACCTGAAAGTCGAGGCCTCGTCGGTGAAGGCCGACAGCAAGGACCGGAAGGTCGACCTCGCGGAGGTGCAAGAACGGATCGAGGCCGCCGACACGGAGTTCGACGAACTCACGTCCCGGCTCCAGGACCGGAAGGAAGAACTGGAAGAGCGCAAGGACGAGCGCAACGAGCTCCGGCGCGAGCGGGACCGCCTGACCGACGAGGCGCGCCGGCAGGCCCAGGAGATAGAGTCCATCGAACACGAACTCGACCGGGCCCGCGACCGGGTACCCGAGGTGGAGGCCGAGATAGAGGACCTGGAGGCCGAACTCGCGAAGGCGCGGGCCAACCGGGAACAGATCGCCGAGGTCGTCGACGACCTCACGGCCGAGAAGCGCGAGACTGCGGCGGAACTGGAGGACCTGGAGGACCGGCTGGACGCCAAGCAGCGCGAGTACGCCGAACTGGAGGCCAAGGCCGACCGGAACGGCGACGACTCGTTCGGCCGCGCCGTCTCGACGGTGCTGAACGCCGGGATGGAGGGCGTCCACGGCGCGGTGGCCCAGTTAGGGGGCGTCGACGGCGAGTACGCCACCGCCTGCGAGACGGCCGCCGGGTCCCGCATGGCGAACGTCGTGGTCGACGACGACGAGGTGGGCCAGGGGTGCATCGAGTTCCTCAAGTCCCGCAACGCCGGCCGCGCGACGTTCCTCCCGCTGACGGAGATGGACGACCGGGGTGTGCCCGACACGCCGGACTACCCCGGCGTGGTCGACTTCGCGTACAACCTGGTCGACTTCGACGAGGAGTACGCCGGCGTGTTCTCCTACGTGCTGGGCGACACCCTGGTCGTCGAGGACATCGAGACCGCCCGCGACCTGATGGGCCGGTACCGGCTGGTCACCCTGGCGGGCGACCTGGTCGAGAAGACCGGTGCGATGACCGGCGGCTCCGGCGGCGGATCGCGCTACTCGTTCTCCAAGAGCGGCAAGGGTCAGCTGGAACGGCTGGCCGAGACCATCCAGGACCTGGAGGACGAGCGCCAGTCCCTCCGCGAGGACCTGTCCGACGTGGAGGACCGGATCGACGACGCCCGAGAGCGACGGGCCGACGCCACGGAGGCGGTCAACGAACTGGAGGCCGAACTCGACCGGACCCGCGAGACCCTCGCCGAGGTGGAGGGCGACATCGATGCCTACGGCGACGAACTCGACGACCTCCGGTCCGAGCGCGAGGACATCGACGAGCGGATGGGCGAGATAGACGAGGAGATCGAAGACGTCGAGGCGGAGATGGCCGAGTTCGAGGAGGAGATCGACGAGATAGAGGCCGAACTCGCCGAGTCGGAGATCCCCGAGTTGACCGAGGAGGCCGAGGCCATCGAGGCCGAAATCGAGGACCTGGAGGAGCGCCTGAACGACCTGGAGGCCGAGCGCAACGAACTCGAACTCGAACGCGAGTACGCCGAGGAGTCCATCGAGGACCTCCAGGAGGAAGTCGAATCCGCCCAGAACCGCAAGGCAGAGAAGGAGGCCCGGATCGAGGAACTCGAGGGCGAGATCGAGGACCAGGAACAGGTCCTGGCGGAGAAGCGGGCCGCCGTCGAGGAGATAGAGGACGAACTCGCCGACCTGAAAGAAGAGCGCGAGGAGGCCAGGGCGGACCTGGAGGACGCCCGGCGCGCCCGCGACGAGAAGCGCGAAGCGGTCAACGGCGTCGAGTCCGACATGGCGGACGCACGGGAGCGGGCCGAACGCCTGGAGCGGGAGATAGACGAACTGGAGGACGCGGTCGGGGACTACGACCCCGAGGACGTCCCCGACCACCACGAGGTGGTCTCGGAGATCGGTCGGATCGAGGCGGAGATGGAGGCCCTGGAACCGGTCAACATGCTCGCCATCGAGGAGTACGACGAGGTGCAGGCCGAACTGGAGGAACTGGAAGAGGGGAAGGCCACCCTGGAGGACGAGCGGTCGGAGATCCGCGAGCGCATCGACGCCTACGAGGCGAAGAAGAAGGAGACGTTCATGGAGGCCTTCGAGGGGATCAACGACCACTTCGAGCGGGTGTTCGCCCGCCTCTCGAACGGGACCGGGACCCTCCACCTGGAGGACGAGGACGACCCGTTCGAGGGCGGCCTGACCATGAAGGCCCGCCCCGGCGACAAGCCGATCCAGCGCCTGGAGGCGATGTCCGGCGGCGAGAAGTCCCTGACCGCGCTCGCGTTCATCTTCGCCATCCAGCGGTACAACCCGGCGCCGTTCTACGCGCTGGACGAGGTGGACGCCTTCCTCGACGCGGCCAACGCCGAGCGCGTGGGCGAGATGGTCGACGACCTCTCCGAGGAGGCCCAGTTCGTCGTCGTCTCCCACCGCTCCGCGATGCTGGACCGCTCCGAGCGGGCCATCGGCGTCACGATGGGCGAGGACAACACCTCGGCGGTGACCGGGATCCAACTGTCGGACGCCCCGGAGGAGGTGACGGCCGATGACTGACCCGTCGATCCCCGGCCTCGGTGACGACCCGGACGACCGCGAGGCGGACGTGGGGCTCCCGGGAGAGATGGCGGACGGCGAGGACGGGGCCGGCGAGGAGACGACCGACGAGGCGGAGGTCGAACCCGTCGAGGTCCTGGTGGGGCTGGCGAAGGACGGCGAGATAGACCCCTGGGACATCGACATCGTGACCGTCACCGACGAGTTCCTGGCGCGCCTGGACGAGGCCGACCTGCGGGGGTCGGGCCGGGCGCTGTTCTACGCGAGCGTCCTCCTGCGGATGAAGGGCGACGAACTGCTGTCCGAGGACGACGAGGAACCCGAACCCGACCCCTGGGAAGAGCCCGGCTTCGGTCCCGGGGCCGAGGCTCCGCCCGAGGGGTTCGACCCCATCGAGGGGCTGGAAGGCGAACTGGAGCGCCGCCTCGACCGCAAGCGCGCCCGGGGCACGCCCGAGACGCTGGACGAACTCGTCCGGGAACTCCGGGAGGCCGAGCGCGAGGCCCGCTGGAAGGACTCCCGGGAGTACGACACCACCGGCGGGGGCTACCGGCGGGGCACCCAGACGCTGGACTACCGGGCGAACGACGGCCTCCGCGCCGACGAGGAACCGACCGAGGCGGAGGTGACCGCCAACACCCACACCGAGGACGTCGAGGCCCTGGTCGCCGAGGTCCACGCCGAACTCCGCCGCCACTACGAGGCCGGGCGCGAGGAGGTGCTGTTCGCCGAGATACGGGAGGCCGCCGGATCCACCGTCGAGACCTACCTCGGCCTCCTCTTCCTCTCCCACCGCGGCCACGTCCGCCTCCAGCAGGACGACCTCTTCGGGGACCTGTGGATCCGCGACCCGGGCGCCACGGGCGCGGAGTCGAAGGGCGTCGCGGACTGACGCCAAACGGACCCCGCTTCTCGGGAAGAACCCCGTTCTCCGGACGGTACCGCACGATCCACCCGGCCCGAACGTCCGTCAGGCGCGCGAGCAACGCGCGAGGGACGACCGACCGAGCATCGCGAGGGAGGGAGTCGGCCGGGGAGGGCGTGGCGACTGGCCCGACGTTCGGCGGCGATCCAGGCCGGGCGACGACCCGGGTCGGATTCCGGCCCGTCTCGATCCCCCTACCCACTACCCCACGGGCACTCGATCCCCGCTAGTCGTCCAGGTACTCCCCGAGCAGTAACTCGACCCGTTCGCGGGTCTCCTCGGGGATGGCGTCGGCGGGGGTGTTGATCGTCCCCGCCAGCGAGTGCCCGCAGTCGCAGTCCCGTTCGTCGGGCATCTCCCGGATGGCGTGTTCGACCAGGGACTTGATCGCCTCCTCGTTGGCGGCGGCGTTCTCCAGGACCTCCTGGAGGCGGTCCTCGGCCGTGCCCTTCCAGACGCCGTAGTCGGTGACCCCCGTCACGGTGGCGTAGCACATCTCGGCCTCCCGGGCGAGTTTGGCCTCCGGGATCGTCGTCATGCCGATGACGTCCCAGCCCTGGGACTTGTACCACTCCGACTCCGCGCGGGTGGCGTACTGCGGGCCCTCGATGCAGACGTAACAGCCGCCGTCCTCCAGGCCGGCGTCGGTGGCGGCCCGCGCCGACTCGTGGAGGTGGTCGCGCACGTGCGGGCAGTACGGTTCGGCGAACTCCTGGTGGACGACGACCCCGTCGCCGAAGAACGAGTAGGGGCGACGCCGGGTGCGGTCGAAGACCTGGTCGGGGAACACGAGGGTCCGGGGCGGGAGGTCCTCCCGGAGGCTCCCGACCGCGTTGCTCGACAGGACCCGTTCGACGCCCAGTTCCTTGAGCGCGTAGACGTTGGCCCGGTAGGGGACCTCGGTGGGCGAGTACTGGTGGTTCCGGCCGTGTCGCGGGACGAACGCCACCTCGCGGCCCGCGAGTTCCCCGACCGAGACGGGGGCGCTGGGCTCGCCGTACGGGGTGTCTATCTCGTGTTCCTCGACGCCCTCCAGGGGCAGGGCGTCGTAGATGCCGCTGCCGCCGATGAAGCCGATGGCCATACTCGTCCCCTCGCCCGGTGCCCACTAAAGACGCAGGGATCTCCCATTGCCGGTCGCGCATCCCGGGGCGAGGGACCACCGCCGGGCGGGGCGGAGAAACCGGGGCCGTCAGGCCTCCATCGGCCCGACGTCGCAGTCGTGGCCGGTGTCCTCGACGTGGCGTTCGGCCCACGATTCGGCACCCACGCGGGACGGGTGAAAGCCGATCTGGCCGCAGTTGTCACAGTTGACTTCGTACATGATTGTTCCTGAACTTCACTCGTGGAACCGTTTCGATCACTATTAATAATTACGATCGCGTGGATCGGTACCACTCGGGAGAAGGGCGGGGACCGGCAGTGGCGGTCTCGTCACTCCGCCGGGAGCCGGTAGCCGTCCCCGGTCGACTCGATCTCGCCGCGCCGTTCGGCCTCGGACAGGACCTCGTCCAGGCGTCCTGGCTGGGCGATCTCCATCTCGATGCGCTGGACGTCGTGGTGGTGGGCCAGCGCCCGGCGGATCTCCTCCTTCGAGAACGTCTCCCGGTCGGACCGTTCCATGACGCCCGGGATCAGGTCGACCATGTCCTCGATGAAGTTCCAGGGGTAGACGATCCAGGACCACTCCTCCAGGTGTTCGCCGACGTAGTCGGGTTCGAACTCGCTGGTCTGCAATAGCTGGAGGGTCGCGGTCCGGACCTCGCCCGGGTTCCGCTCTTTGACGTACTCGTCGGCCCGGCGGATCGACCCGCCGGTGTCGGCGATGTCGTCGATGATCAACACGTCCTTGCCCTCGACGCTGCCCTCGGGCATCGGGTAGCGGACGGTGGGTTCGCCGGACTTCCGGGCGGTCCCGACGTAGTGTTCCATCTTCAGGCTCGTCAGGTCGTCCAGCCCGAGGAAGTCACAGAGACACCGGCCGGCGAACCACCCGCCACGCGCCAGGGCGACGACCACGTCCGGTTCGAACTCGTCGGCCTTCACGTCGTCGGCGACCCCGCGGCAGAGGTCGTAGATGTACTGCCAGTTCGTGATCGTACAGTCGAACTCGTCGGGCAGTTCTGACATGGTTCCTGGGTCGCCCGGCGAAGGCCGGACGTCGTGCCAGCCGGGATTCGACGCCGGGAAGACATAAATGGGGCGATCGCTCGGGTCGATCCATCGCCTCTCCCCCCGGATCCTGGGCGGCGGTCAGCCGGCCAGTCGCTCCCTGCCCAGTTTGACGAGGTCGGGCAGGTCGCCGAGGTGCAGTAGCTTCAGGAGGGCGCGCTTGCTCCCGCTGTTGGCACCGCTGAGGGTCGCCTGGTCGGCCCGCTTCAGGTCCTTCATCAGGGTGTCGTAGCGGTCGTTCGACGCCAGGTACAGCAGTTCGGTCAACAGCAGCCGTGAATCCATCTGCGGCGCGACCTCCTCGTGCCAGAGGTCGTCGTACACCGACATCGCCTCCGCGGAGGTGTCCGGTTCCTTCGTCCTGGGCGTGAAGCACGCGTCGGCCGTCACGGCGGCCGCCCGGCCCGACTTCATGCCCTGGTGTATCCCCTCGCCCCACAGGGGGTCGATCGTCGGGACCGTGTCGCCGATGGCCATGAAACTGTCCGTGCTCAGGCTCCCCGGGGGCTGGATGTGGGCCGACCCCCGGTGTTGCTTGCTCGCGATGCGCTCGGCGTCGGCGAAGCGCGGGTCCGAGTCCATCCACCGCTGGAGGTAGTCGTCGACGGTCATCCCTTCCTCGGCGTGTTCGCGGTGGCGCTCGTTCTGGATGTAACACAGCCCCACCTTGGCCGTGTCACCGCCCGTGTGGAATATCCACGAGTAGCCGCCCGGGGCGATGGAGTGGTCCAGGCGGAGCATCATCGCGTCCGTCAGGTCGGCGTACCCCGGCGGGTCTACGTCCACCCCCTCCAGTTCGTACTCGATGCCGATCGCCTGCTTCTCGCGTTGCAGGTCGCTGACTCCCAGGGCCTTGGCGATGGGGGCGCTCGGCCCCGTCGCGTCGACGACGATGTCGCCGTAGGCAGTCTCCGAACCGTTGTACTGGACGCCGACGAGGTCCCCGTCCTCCGTGGCCGGCCCGGAGACGCGGGCGTCGAACCGGTACTCGGCCCCCTTCTCCCGGCTGTCGTCGACGAGGAACTGCTTGAACTCCGCGAACTCCAGCACGGCTCCCGGCTGGGTCATCGCGTAGTGGTCGTTGGGCGATTCCAGGACGACCTCGTCGGTGAAGTTCATCACCACGTCGTCCGGAACGTTGAACGACGCCATCATCGACGGGAAGGTGCCCCCGGTCGACTTGTTGCTCCGGGCCGGGAAATCCTCCTCCGACTCCGTCTCCAGGACGAGGACGTCGTAGTTCCGCGCCGCCAGGTCCCGCGCACACTGGGCCCCGGCCGGCCCCGCACCCGCGACGACGACGTCGTACCGCTCCATGCCCGAAGGGATCAGTCGGCCCTAATTAGTGTTGCCGGATCCGGCCGACCGATGCGCCGGGGCGACGGCCGATCGCTCGGGGCCTCACCACAGTCACGACTCCGGACGGGAACAACGGTCCGGGCCACCCGCAAGCGGCCTGGGGCGGTACCGCCCGCGTGCTTCCCCAACGCTCGTTTAGATAGGTGCCGACACCGCTCGACGAAGTCGAGGATATCGACTTCCATGGACAGAGTCGACTTCCTCGACTTCACCCATCTAACCCGCGATATCGGTCGATCAGATCGCTATTCAACACAGCAGGCATTTTAATTACGACGGAACCACAGGCATTAGCAGATGATCGAAGTCGAGGACCTTCGGAAGGAGTACGGCGACTTCGTGGCCGTCGAGGGGAGCACCTTCACGGTGGAACCGGGGGAGGTGTTCGGGGTGGTCGGCCCGAACGGGGCCGGCAAGACGACGACGCTGAAGATGCTCGCCGGCCTGGTCGAACCGACGAGCGGCACCGCCCGGGTGGGTGGCCGGGCGACGGACGACCCCGAGACCAGGCGCAACCTCGGGTTCCTCCCCGAGGAGTCACCGCTCTACGAGGAGATGACCGCCACCTCCTACCTGACCTTTTTCGCCGACCTCTACGACGTGCCGCGGTCGGTCGCCACCGACCGCATCGACGACGCCCTGGACCGGTTGGACCTGGACCACCGGTCGCGGAAGATCGGGGACATGTCCAAGGGGATGAAGCGGAAGGTCGCCATCGCCCGGTCGCTGGTCAACGACCCCGACGTGCTGGTGTTCGACGAACCCGCCTCGGGGCTGGACCCGCTGACGACGAACTACATCATCGACTTCACCCGCGAACTCAGCGACCGGAGCAAGACCGTCGTGTTCAGCGCCCACAACCTCTACCACGTCGAGTCCATCTGCGACCGGGTCATCGTCATGAACCGCGGGCGGATCATCGCCCGGGGCACCCTCGAAGAGATCCGCGACCGCCACGGGACGACCGAGTACCACGTCTACACCACCGTCGACGTTCCCGAGGCGGTCCGCGAGAACGGCCGCTACAAGCGCGTCGTCGACGACATGGGCGCAGTCGAGGAGACCAGGGGACTGGCGGCCGACCGGGGCGGCGAAGTCACCGACATCCGAACCGAGGAGCCGAGCCTGGAGGAAATATTCCTCGACATCGCGGACGAAACCCCGACCGGGGAGGCGGAGACGTGACGGGTAGGGGGACCCGCACCGGGCTGGAGGGATCCCGTCCCGACCGGGAGGGGGAAAGGGAGGGACCGGAACGAGCCCGCCGGGATCGGGCAGAACCAGGGGAACCGCGGGAGCGACTGGAGGGGACCCGGGCGTGATCGGCCGGATCGACCCGCGGAAGGTCGCCCGGATCGCCCGGTGGGAACTGACCGAGACGGCCGGGCAGGTCAAGGGCCGAACCCTCGTCCTGGCGCTGGTCGGGGCGATGCTCGCGTTGCTGGTCGGTCCCGCGGTCCTGAGCGGCGGCGTCACCGTCGACGAGGGTATCTACCGGGTCGGCGTCGACGAGCGAAGCCGGTACCACAACGTCGTCGAGGACGACCCGAAGTTCGTCGCGGTCGACGTCCCGGACGACGCCCTGGCCGACGGCGAGATGCCCGAGAGCGTCGACGTACTCGTCCGGGGGACCCTGGTCGTCCACCGGAGCACGCCGAAGGGACGGGCGGCCTACTCGGCGTTCCGGCGGTCGATCCAGGCCCACAACGACCGGGCGATGCAGGCGGCGGCCGAGCGCGGCAGCGACCCGGCCGCGGCCTTCCCCGTCGACGTGTCGGTCCGGTTCCGGTCCCGGGTGACCGTCCGGGAGGTGCCCGGCGGGGGCACCGGCGGCGGTGGCGGCGGCGACGGCGGCAATGGGGGCGGTGGTGGCGGCGGCAACGGGGGCGGCGACGGGGGCGGCGGGGGCGGCGGCGGTCCGCTCGGGATCCCGAACCTGGGCGGCGGGAACGCCGAGGCAAGCGAGGGGACCCCCTCGTCGATCCAGCCCCCGTTCCCGTTCGGGTCGCTCGTGCTCGCCTTCCTGTTCATCGTCCCGATGAACTTCGTCATCCAGGCCTACGGGTCGACGATAATGGACGAGCGGATCAACCGCCGTGGGGAACTGTTGCTGGTCTCGCCGGTGAGTCGTGGGGACATCATCGCGGGCAAGACCCTGCCGTACTTCGGGACGCTGCTCGCCATCAGCGTCGGAACGGCGGTCCTCATCGGCGGCGGTCCCCTGTCGGTGGCCGCGGTCGTTCCCATCGCCGCGCTGTTCCTGGCGGCCACCTTCGTCGGGGCGATGTTCGCCCGGTCGTTCAAGGAACTCACCTTCGTGACCCTGACCATCTCGGTGTTCCTCACCTCCTACGCGTTCGTCCCGGCGATCTTCACCGAAATAACGCCCATCGCACTCATCTCGCCGCTCACCCTGGTGGTCCGGGACCTCCAGAACACGGGGGTCACCCTGGGCGAGTACGCCTTCTCGACCGGCCCCTTCTACCTCGCGACCACGGTGCTGTTCGCGCTGGGAGCGGGCGTCTACCGCGAGGAAGACATGTTCACCCAGCGGTCGGTTCGCCTGAAGGCGCTCGACGCCCTGGCGGCCAGGATCCGCCGCAAGCGGTCCGTCGTGCTCCTCTCGGCGCTGTCCATCCCGTTCGTGTTCGTCGCCGAACTGCTCGCCGTGGCACTGCTGTTCGCGCTCCCCCTCCAGCTATCGGTGCCGGTGCTCATCGTGATCATCGCCGGCATCGAGGAGGTGGCCAAGAGCGCCCACCTCTACGCGGGCTTCGAGCACGCCCGCTTCGACCGGACCGACCGGGTCGCGGTCGTCGTCGGCTCTCTCTCGGGGGTGGGCTTCTTCCTCGGCGAGAAGGGGATGATCGTCGCCCAGGTGGTCGGCCTCCCTTCGCTCGCGCTCGGCGGGGCCGTGGTCCCGGAGGCCGCAGTCGGCGGGCCGACCGCCGCCGCACTGTTGCTGGCACCCCTGCTGTTGCACGCGACGACCGCGACGATATCCGCGTTCGGTGCCCGCCGGGGACCGCGGGCCTACGCCGTCGCACTCGTCTGTGCCGTGGTCGTCCACGCCGCGTACAACCTCGGGACACTGGCGGTGGTCGGCGGTGTCTGACGACCCCACGCCCCCGGGAGACGGGTCCGCGGGACGGGGCGATCCCTCCGACCCGGACGATCCGGACGCCGACGGCCCGTCCGGCGGTAGTGTGGAGCGCCCCCTGGACGGGGACGGACCGGACCCGCCGCCGATGGCGGGCAACCCCGACGACAGTGACGGCGACAGGTCGTGGTGGCGGGACCCCCGGCTCGTGATCGCCCGGCGGGAGGTCGCCTCGCTGAAGAGCGAGAAGACCATCGTGCTGGCCCTGCTGATCCAGCTGTTCGTCGCGGCGTTCTCGTCGTTCCTCGTGGTCGGCCTCGTGTCGCTGTACGACCCCGGGTCGGTCGAGGGGTTCACCGTCGAGGCCGGGCTGTCCGGCAACGCCAGCGGCGAGGTTCGCGAGTCGATCAGCCGCGAGGAGGGAATCGATCCGAGTACCTTCGGGTCGCCCGACGGCACCGCCGACGCCTTCGAGCGCGGAGCCATCGACGTCGTGATACGCGCGAACTACACCGCCGACGGTACCATCCGGGCGGTGGTGATCGTCCCGAGCGAGAGCCTCCGGACGACGCTCATCGTCGTCAAGACCCGGGAGACGCTCGAATCGATGGAGGAGCGACTCCGCCAGGAGTACAGCATGCAGGACCGCCTCGACGTCGAGCCGCTGTCGGTGCCCGACAGGACCCAGTCCAGCCCTTACTTCAGCTTCACCTACACGGTGTTGATCCCGCTACTGATGTTCCTCCCCGCGTTCATCTCGGGGTCGATAGCCGTCGACTCCATCACCGAGGAGACCCAGCGGGGCACCCTGGAACTGCTCCGGAGCGCGCCCGTCGACCTGGCGGCCATCCTGGACGCCAAGATGCTCTCGACGGCCACGCTCGCACCGGTCCAGGCGGCGCTGTGGCTCCTGTTGCTGGAACTCAACGGCACCCGGATCGCCGGCTGGCTCCCGCTGGTGGTGCTCGTCGCGGGGATCTCGACGACAGTCGTCGCCGTCGGGGTCGGCATCTCGCTGCTGACCCCCGAGCGCCGCCAGGCGCAGTTCCTCTACTCGACCGCGATCCTGGCGGTCGCGACGCTGACCTTCCTGCTGCCCGAACACCCGGCCAACACGGTCGCCAAGCTAGCCATCGGCAGTCCGACCCTGGGGACCTACCTCGCGGTCGCGGCCTACGCCGCCCTGGGCGTGGCGGCGTACCTGATCGTCCGGATCGGGATAGAGCGGGTCGACCCCGAGGGGCTCTGAGTTCCGACCACCCGGGGACGATTCCCGACGGGTCCGTCACTCCGGATCCGCGGCCCCCGTCACTCCGGAACCCTCGCCGGCTACCGTCACTCCGGATCCGCGGCCCTCGCCACTCCGCCTCCACGTCCCTCGCCACTCCGCCTCCACGTCCCTCGTCACTCCGGATCCGCGCCCTCGGGAAGCGGCACCTCCACCTCGACCTCCACCAGGAACTCCGGGCGGGCCAGCGCCTCGACCCCGAGGATCGTGTGGGCCGGGTACGGCTCCCCGTCGAACGTCTCCGAGAAGACGGCGAGGTAGTCCTCCACCCGGTCGTGCGGGTCGACCAGGTAGGAGGTCACCTTCGCCACGTCGTCCAGGTCCGCGTCCGCTTCCGCCAGGAGGACCGCGACGTTCTCGAAGGCCTGGCGTGCCTGGGACTCGACGTCGTCGCCGGCCACCTCGAAGTCGGCGTCCCAGCCCACCTGGCCCGAGGCGTAGAGGGTGTCGCCGGCGACGACCGCCTGGCTGTATCCGATCTCTGTGGCGTCGATCAGTCCGTCCGGGTTGATCGCTTCCATGCCCTCTCGGACGGGCGGGGCGTACTTCGGTCCACCGGGCACCGGACGGGGTGACCGACCCGGGGCCACCGGGCTGGGTCGGTTCCCCGGATGCCAGCGGGCCGGTGCAGTCTGCCGGATGCCCGCCGCTTCGACCGGCCGATCTGGTCCGGGATCGGAGCCGCTACATCCCCATGTCGGCGGCGGCCTCCGGGACCGGCAGGTCCCCGGTCTGGACCCCGATCAGTTCGGCGGCGTGGTCCAGGGCCATCTCGAACCCGTAGTAGCGTTCGAGTTCGTCCCCGTCCGGCCGGGGCCGGACCTTCAGCATGGCGTACCCCTCGCGGTTCTGTGCGATGGCGGCGGTGTGGCCGTTGTCCCGGTTGAGAAAGGAGAGGATCCGCTCCGACTCCGTCTCCTCGTACTCGGCACGGATCGGTCCCTCCGCGGCGGTCACGACGCCCTCGCCGTCCTCACCGAGAGAGTCCCCGTCGTCGCTCATACGCGCCACTCGGGGCCGGAGACAGTCGAAGGTACCGGTTTCCGCAAGACAGTCGACCCGTGTCGACGGCGGTCAGTCCAGTACCTGGTCCGCGATGGTATTGCGCAGGACCTCGCTCGTGCCCTCGTATATCTCGTTGAGTTTCGCGTCCCGGTAGAACCGCTCGGCGGGGAAGTCCTTCGTGTAGCCGTAGCCGCCGTGGATCTGGATGCCCTCGTTGGCCACCTCCCGGGAGACTTCCGAGGCGTACAGTTTGGCCTGGGCGGCCTCCTTGATGAACCGCTCGTCGCGCATCTTCAGGTCGGCGGCCCTGTGCATCAGCATCTTCGCCGCCTGTATCTTCGTGTCCATGTCCGCCAGTTTGTGCTGGATGGTCTGGAACTCCGCGATGGGCTGGTCGAACTGTTCGCGGTCCCCCGCGTACTGGCGGGCCGCCTCGAAGGCGGCGCGGGCGATGCCCACCCCGCGGGCGGCGATGGTGATCCGGCCGCCGTTCAGCGTCTTCAGCGCCTGGACGAACCCCCGGCCCTCCTCGCCGAGGCGGCGGTCCTCGGGGATCCGCATCCCGTCGAACCGGAGTTCGGCCGTCGGACACCCCTTGTCCCCGAGTTTGTCCTCGGTGCCCTCGACGTGGAAGCCGGGGTCCTCGTCGGGCCGAACGACGAACGAGGAGATGCCCTTGCTCCCCGCCTCGGGGTCGGTCTTGGCGAAGAGGACGATCGTGTCCGCGACCGACCCGTTCGAGATCCAGAGCTTGTTGCCGTCGATAACGTACTCGTCGCCGTCCTTCCGGGCACGGGTCTCCATGGCGGGCACGTCGCTCCCCGCTCCCGCCTCCGAGAGGGCGAAGGCGCCGACGTCGGTTCCCTCGGCCAGCGGCGTGAGGTACTCCTCGCGCTGGGCCTCGGTGCCGAACTCGTAGACCATGTTGCCCGCCAGCGAGGTGTGGGCGGCGACGACGGTCCCCAGGCCACCCGACCCGCGGGAGATCTCCTCCAGGCCGATGGCGTAGGAGTGGTAGTCCAGTCCGGCCCCGCCGTACTCCTCGGGGAACGGCATCCCCATCAGCCCCAGATCGCCCATCTCCGCGACCAGGTCCTCGGGGAACTCGTCGGTCGCGTCGATGTCGGCCGCCCGGGGGACGACCTCCTCGTCGACGAACTCCGCGACCATGTCCCGGATCTGGCGCTGCTCCGGGGTGAGACTGAAGTCCATACTCGAACCTGCCGCGGTAGTTCCTTAGACCTTCCTACTGCGGGCGCTCCGCCCGGATCCGTCGGGGTGACCGATCCGGCACCGAATCTAGACACATAGATGCATAAATTAAGGGGAGAGGGAACGTAAGACCATTCGACGGCTCCGAGGGAGGAATCGAGGGGCCGTCGGGAGGAACCATGAACCCACTGGGAATGGCGGTACGACTCATCGCACTCGCCCTCATCGTAGGGCCCGCCATCGGACTCGCGTTGATCGTGGCCACGTAACCGTCCGGGGGTCACCGCAGGTAGGCTCCCGGGACACAGTCTCCGGCACGTTCCGGGGACGTCTGTCCGGCACGAACCGACCACAGCGGGTAGTCGCGTCCGACCCCCGGATCGTGACCTGGTAGGGACCCCGACGACCCCGGAGCGGCGGTCAGTCGTCGAGGATCTCCGGTTCGACCTCGTCCATCCCGTCCTCGTCGACGTCGACGTGCGAGCGCCGGCGCGCGGCCCGTTCGATGAACTCCCGGGGGAGTTCGTCGATCTCGCCGGCCTGGACGCCCCAGAGGTTGGCGTAGAGGCCGTCGTTGTCCAGCAGTTCCTCGTGGGTGCCACGCTCGACGATCCGCCCGTCCTCCAGGACGACGATCTTGTCGGCGTCCTTGATGGTCGAGAGGCGGTGGGCGATGGCGAAGGTCGTCCGGTCGGCGGTGATGTCGTTTATCGACCGCTGGATCAGCATCTCGGTCTCGGTGTCGACGTCGCTGGTCGCCTCGTCGAGGACGAGGATCTCCGGGTCCTTGAGGATGGCCCGGGCGATGGAGATGCGCTGGCGCTGGCCGCCCGACAGTTTGACGCCGCGCTCGCCGACCTCGGTGTCGTAGCCCTCGGGCAGGTTGGTGATGAACTCGTGGGCCTCGGCCATCTTCGCGGCCTCGACCACTTCCTCGCGGGAGGCGCCGAAGGTGCCGTACTGGATGTTCTCCTCGACGGTGCCGTAGAACAGGAACGTGTCCTGGGAGACGTAGCCGATGGCCTTCCGGAGCGACGGGATGGTCACCTCGCGGAGGTCCTGGCCGTCGATGGTGATCGCTCCCTCGTCGACGTCGTACATCCTGAGCAGTAGTTTGAGGACCGTGGACTTTCCGGCTCCCGTCGGACCGACCAGCGCGACGGTGTCACCGCCGTCAACCTCGAAGGTGACGTCCTCGACGATGGTCTCCTCGTCCTCGTAGCCGAAGGTGACGTCGTCGTACCGGACGTTCCCCCGGCCGACCGCCAGTCCCTCGGCGGCGGGGTCCTCGGCTATCCGGGAGGGCTCGTCCATCAGCCCGAAGATCCGCGAGGCCGAGGAGTAGGCCCGCTGGTACATGTTGATGATGGATCCGAACTGAGCCATCGGCCAGATGAACCGCTGGGTCAGCAGGATGAACGTGACGAACTCCCCGACGGTGAGCCGCCCCGAGAAGAACAGCGGGGCAGTCCGGGAGTTCTCCCAGAAGAGGACCCAGAACCCGCCGACGGCGAACGTGACGACGAACCCGATCCCCGCCAGGATCCGGAGGCTGGGGAAGAACTTGATCCGGGTGCCGATGGCGTCCCAGTTGGCGTCGAAGTAGTCACCGGACACGTCGTCGACCCGGTCGGACTCGTAGTCCTCGGTGTTCGCGGTCTTGATGACCGAGATGCCGCCGAGGTTGTTCTCCAGCCGGGAGTTGACCTGCCCGACGGTCTTGCGGACCGCCTTGTACTTGGGCTGGATTATCTCGATGAACTTGTAGGTCGTCAGTGCGATGAGCGGCACCGGCAACAGCGCGACCAGCGCCAGTTGCGGGTTGAGGATAAACAGGATGACCGCGATCCCAAGCACCATGATCGACAGGCGGAACGCGGAGTTCATCCCCTCGTTCAGGAACCGCTCCAGGCGGTTGACGTCGTTCGAGAGGATGGAGATGAGTTCGCCGGTCTGCTTGTCGGCGAAGAAGTCCATGTTCAGCCGCTGCATCTTGTCGTAGGTGTCCGTCCGGATGGAGTGCTGGATGTTCTGGGCGAAGGAGTTCCACCCCCAGTTGCGGATCCAGTGGAAGGCGGCGCCGCCGAAGAAGCCCAGCCCGATGATCCCGATGGCGATCCACAGCTGTGTGGCCTGGGGCAACTCAGTCGTCCACGAGTCGGGGACGAACAGCAGTGTGAACGGCTTGTCGTCCCGGAGGATCGCGTCGATGGCGAACCCCAGCAGGAACGGCGGGATGAGGTCCAGCAGGCGGGCGACGACGCTCCCGAAGACCCCCACCAGGAACTGGAAGGCGTTCTCCCGGCCGTACTCGGCGAACAGCCGCCGCATCGGGGCCTCGGCCTTCTCCTTTTGTTCCTCGAACGGGTCGTCGTCTTCGTCCGCGATAGCCATTGATGCTCACCAGTGGATCCGCGTCAAAAAGGGTTTCGAGTCGAAACACCTGCACCGTCCCCGCGGGCGACCGCACCACTCAGGCGGGCGCGCTCGCGGCTACGACCAGCACCTGGGGGACCGTCGCCCGGAGTTCCGGCGGGGAATCGTCCCAGGGGCCCGGTTCGTAGTCGTCGGGGTCCGGGGATCCGGGTTCCAGGAGCGTCTCGACCGCGAAACCGGCGTCCCGGGGTGCGGCGTGGACCCCGCTGACCGTCTCGTGGAAGACCACCAGGTCCCGCGCGTACCGGAGCTGGTTCCGGGTGAAGTCGATCCCGACCACGTCGGCACCGCGCCGGGCCAGTTCGACCGTACACTGGCCGCCGCCACAGCCCAGTTCCAGGACGTCCGCCCCCGCCAGGTCCCCGAGGAGTTCGCCGCCGTCGACCCCGTCGTACCCCCAGTTGATCCCCACGTCGATGTCGGCCGTCTCCTGGAACCGCTCGGCACCGGCCTCCCATCACTCCCTGACCTCCCTCGGCGCGACCGGCGGTTCCCACCGGTGGGATAAGGGTCTTTTCCGGCCCCGTGACGGGATCACACGCGGTACCGGACGACCGTCGAAGGGCGCCGGGCAGGACGGAACCGACAGCGGGTGGGACGGAACCTACAGCGACCGGGACTCCACCGCGGGGTCCACCCCGGCTTCCTCCAGGTCCAGGCGGATCCGTTCCCGGAGCGGTTCGGGGACGGTCTCCCGTCCGACCGGCACCGCCGTCTCGCCGTCGCCCTTGACCTTCCAGTAGAGGACGCAGTCGCTCGGCTCGTAGTACTCGATGCTGTAGTAGTCGTCGGCCCCCTCGTAGTGGACCCGGGCCGCGTACTCCTCGCCCCGCCACCCGTCCTGGTCGGCGAGCGCCGCCACCTTCTCGCCCATGACCGGGGATGGGGGGAGCGCGCCGTAGGCGTTTCGTCTCCGTGCGACCGTCCGGAGCGACCGAACGGGGTCGACGCGTTCGTCCAACCCGGAGATCGGTGGTCGGTCCCGGTAAGAAAGCGGCGACGGAGATCACTCCGGACGGGTATCCTCGCGTGGCCGCCACTGCGCGAGCGACGGGTGGATCGCGAGGCCGTCCCGTCGCCACGCGAGCCACGCGACGGCGAGCAGATACGTGAACACCAGTGCGGGCAGGTTCGTTTGGGCGACGAGGTCGACTGCCTCCGGGAGTGACTGCGAGAGGTGGACGACCTCCGGCCAGTCCCCCGGTGGGCCTCCGGAGGGGTTCGAGAAGACGAACTGGTTGGTGTAGTTCGCGCTGCCGAGGGCACCGATCGAGAGGGCGAGGTTCCCGGAGTGGACGTAGAGGAGGGTGAAGACGGTGCCACCGAACACGAGGCTGAGGACGCGCGTCGCGGTGGTCGGGGAGTGACGGAGGGTGAAAAACAGGAAGGCGACGACGACGGCTCCGGCGACCGCGTGCGCGAGGGACGCTCCTCGGGCGTGCAGGCCTTCGGCGGCGTTCTTCGTGACGAGGGCGACCGAGAGGAGCGACTGCGTCAACCCGGAGAGGTACCACGGCAACAGCAGGGCGAGAAGCCAGAGGACGTCCGTGACGTCGGAGGTATCGAGGACGAACTCGAGGGTCGTCCAGCCGAGGACGACGCCGAGCGCGTGCCAGAGCGCGGTCCCGACGAGGACGGCGAGAAAGCCGACAGCGAGTTCCGCAACCCACGTGGGAGAGCGTGCGAAGCCGTAGTTCGAAAGGGGCCGACGATCGACGTAGCGGGCGAAGAGGGCAAAGAGCGCGAGGAAGACAGCAGTCCCGACGCCGATGTTGAGGATCTGTCGGGCGGGCCCGGGAAAGGTGTTCCAGAACGGTTTGGTGAAGCCGGCGGCGAGGGCGGCGACGACGCTCCAGACGAACAGGAGTCCCCACGAGAGGAGGAGACGCCACGACGCCCTGAGGCGGGGGCCGTCCGTGCTCCAGAGGAGCGACCTGATCGGATCCAGTATCGGCATTCGTGAGGATTCTGCGTCGGGTGCCATGAGCGCCGTACAGTGAACGCCTCGTGGATGGTGTATTTCAAACTACCCTCTCTCCGATCCCCCGAAGGGATGAGCCGATCAGTCGGCGTACTCTATTTCGATCCGGTCAGTCGGCGTACTCTATTTCGATCCGGTCAGTCGGCGTACTCTATCTCTATCCGGTCGCCCTCGTCCATCCCGGTCGCGTTGGCGTAGCCGCGGGGGACCTCCAGGACGTACTTCCCGTACCCCGGGTACCGCAGTGACTCCCCGTCGACCCCCGGCGGTGGTTCACGGGCGTGGTGGATCCGGGTGATGGTGCCGTTGGCGTCGGCGTAGACGATATCGATGGGGAAGTCCATGTTCCGCATGACGAAGACGTGTTCGTCCTCCGCGTCGAGGACGAACAGCATCCCCGACCCGTTCTCCAGGGAGTCCGTCTCGCCCAGTCCGATCCGGCGCTCGCGGGGAGTGTCGGCGACCCTGGCGTCGACGACGGCCAGTTCCTCGCCGCCCTCGTCGACGACGGTCACCCGTGCCCGGTCGTGGGCGTCGGCCGCCGGATTCGGTAGGTAGCCGGCCTGGACGGCGACGAGGCCGGCGGCCCCGACGAGGAAGACGAGGACTGCCACCGACAGGATCCGCTCGCGCTCCATGCGCCCCGGTCGGGGACCAGTTCGGGTAAGGGTTCCGGACACCCCGGATGGCGGGGCGAATACCGGGCGTGGTTCGATCGGGGGGACGCGCCAGTTTACAGTAAGATTACTGTAGTCGGGCGGGAGGTGCGTGTTCCGGCACGGATCCCCTCGACCGGCCGCGGACAGGTTCGGAGACGCGCCCCGAGAAGACAAGGATTATTCCCCTCGGCCCGCTTTCCCCGTCTGCGGGTCCGTGGTCTAGCCTGGGTATGACGCGGCCTTTACAAGGCCGAGATCGGTGGTTCGAATCCGCCCGGACCCACTTCCTGCGGCGAGCAATCCGCGAGCCGCAGGAAGGGCATGGAGGGCGGTTCGAACCAGGGGAGACGCAGCCCGGGAAGGGAGCGAAGCGAGCGACCCGGATCGTCTCGACGAGGTTCGAATCCGCCCGGATCCGCCGATCCACGGATCAACCCTGACTGTCCAGGGTGATCCCCGAACCAGTTTCAATTTCGCCCCGCGTTTCGATGAGATTTATTCGTGCAGGCCGCGTATGGACTGTTGCTGTTCCTCCGGTGAATTCGCCCGATAGAGCGGTGAAGCACACGGTCAAGGAGCAGCGGCCAACCATGACAGTGAACGTCGATCTGGGTGACGTGTCGGGGATCCAGCTCCTGCTCATCATCGGGGCTGGCCTCATCGCCCTGGGGAAGCCCATCGGGAAGCCGGTGTTCGTCCTGGCACTCACCGTCTGGCTGATATTCGTGCTGCTGACGCTGTCGCGTCAGGTCTGAGCACGAGACGTACGGATTTATGACCGACGGCGGATCCCCCGAGAGCGGTGGGTGTGCCGGCCCGCGGCCGTCGCGGAGCGAGGGATGGTGGGTCCGCCCGTCAGGCGGTCACCGCCCCGGACTCCATCTCGGCGGTGAGTTCCCGGAGTCGGGCGATCCGATCCCCGGTCGGTGGGTGCGAGCGGGTGCGGACGTAGAAGCCGTCCTCGGCGTCGACGGGGTCGTCGGCCGCCTCGGCGGACTCGTCGGGGTCGAAGCCGTGGGGAAGCAGGCAGAGTCCCCGGACCGACTGGGTGGTCGCGACCGCACGGCGGTCGGCGCCCGGGTGCCCCCCGCCGTCGAGGGATTCGAGCGCGCTCGCGAGCGCACCGGGCTTGCCGGAGAGGAGCGCGCCCGCGCGGTCGGCGGCGAACTCCCGGTAGCGCGAGAGCCGCCGGCTCAACACGAGCACGGGGGCCGCCAGCAGGCCCAGGACGGCGCTCCCGAACAGCACGCTGAAGACCACGAGCACCACGAACGCGCCGGTGTACTGGAGCCCGAAGGCGGGCGCGTCGAAGGCCCCCAGGCCGAGGACGTACAGGACCCCGAGGACGCCACCCCAGAACGCGAGGCTGCCGGATCCCTCCCACTCGCCGGGGAGCAGGTCCGCCAGCAGCGAGTAGTCGTCGTCGACGAGGGAGGGCAGGAAGCTCGCGAGGGTCATGACGGTGGCGTCGCGGTTCTTGACGTGTGCGAGTTCGTGGGCGAGGACGGCGTCTAGCTGGTCGTCGTCGAGGGCGTCCAGCAGGCCCTCGGAGACGACGACGACGGCGTCGGTGGGGCCGCCGACGGTGAAGCTGTTGGGTACCGCGGTGGGCGCGACGGCGACGGCGGGGACGGCGACGTTTGCGCCGCGTGCCAGCCGGGCGACGCGGCCGTGGAGGTCGGGGTACTCGTCGGGACCGACCTCGCGGGCGTCGACCTCCGCCAGGGTCCCCCGGCGGGTGTACCGGAGCTGTGCCCAGACGAACGCCACGAGCGCCGGAACCGCCGCGAGCGGCCACACCGGGAGGGTCGTCCCGCCGAGCGCACCCGCCAGCGGGGCGAACCACGGGCGGAGCAGGTACGCGACCACGAGCACGAACGCGAGGTCTATCGCGAGCACGAGCGCCAGCGTGAGCGCGATCGGCCGGGCGAGGTCGGAGTCACGGGTCATTGCGTCGGGCCTCCGCTGTGGCGGGCCGGGCGGTGCCGCGGGGACGACGGCTGGGACCCCCGACCCACACCGTTCACGCCCGGATCGTGGTACGGGGGCGTCATAAATTACGCGATGAAAAAACACATAATTGACGGCAAGTAAGTGAAGACGACTGTGGGATACGATCTCGGTCGCGCGGTCCTCGCCGTCTGTTCGGTCCTCGCCGTGCTGATCGCCGCCTCCGCCTTCCCCGCCGCCGGTTTCGGCGCCCTCCCCGGCGGCGGGGACGGCGACACGGGGGTGGCGGAGGGACCGGGCGGCGACGGCCCGCCTACGACAGGGGGAGACGGGGCCACCACCGTCCCCGGTGACTCGACCGGAGAGGGGAACGGAACCGACACGACCACCGAGGACGGGGGCGAGACGACGACAGACGGGACCACGGAGAGCGACGGGACCACGACGGCCGGAGAGACGCCGACGGCGACGACCAAGTCCACGACGACCGAGGACCCCTCGGACAGCGACGACGACTCCGTCCTGGCGCCACTGGTGTCGCTGTTGCTGGGTGCGGTCGTGTGGGCCCTCGGAGCCATCACGGTGCTCGGCCTCGTGTTGGGGCTGGTCGGGATGGCCACGGGCACGGTCGCCGTCGAGCGGGCAGCGACGGGGACCGTCCTGACCGTCGGGAGCGTGGAGTTCCAGGTCGGCAGCGCCGTCCAGGGCATCTCCAGGTCGACGATGTCGTACGTGCTGGCGATATCCGCCTCGGCGGCGCGGCTGGTCGACCAGGTCGGGACTGCGATGAGCGCCGCCGGGTCCGGGTTCGGACCGGCGCTGTCGGCGCTCGTTCGGTCGGGCAGCGGTGCGCTGTCGTCGCTCCCGACGGCGATGGGAACGGTCCTCGCCGGGTCGACCCGTGCGCTGGGTGGCGCACTCGTCGCGATCCCGAGCGGTCTCGGGGCGCTGGTGGGCGGCCTCGGCGGCCTGAGCACCCCGGACTGGGCGACCCCGAGCAGGGACCCCCGCGACGCCTCGCCGGTACCGCCCAGCGAGGAGGCCGTGGAGGAGGAGGAGACCCCGCCGGAGTCCGTCGAGGAGGCGTGGGCGGCCTTCGTCGAGCACCTGGGGGCCCGGAACACCGCCGCGCGGACCCCCGGCGAACTCGCGCGGGCCGCCGTCGATGCCGGACTCCCGTCTGACGCCGTCGAGCGGTTGACGGGGACCTTCCGGGCGGTCCGCTACGGGGGCGTCCCGCCCTCCGAGGACCGGCTCCGGGCGGCGCTGTCGGCCCTGGAGGAGATCCGACGTCACGGGGGTGAGGAGTCGTGAACCGCACGGTGTTCGGGGTCGACACGGTGATGCTCGCGGGAGTTGCGGCCCTGGCGGGCGCGGTCGCCGTCGCCGCGGTCCCGGGGGTCGTCCCCGCGGGCCTCGCGGAGGGGCTGTCGAGTACGGTGCGGGGCCTGGTGTTCGTCCTCGCCGGGGCGACCGGCCTGCTGGGCCTGTGGGCGGTCTACCGCGGCAGTGACGGGACCGCCTCGGGGTCCGTCGAGTTGCCGGCGACCCCGGCCGAGCGCGAACGCCGCCGGGAGGGCCAGGTACGGATCGTCGGCCGGTCCATCGACGACCTCCTCGAACGGATCGCCACCCCCGACGGGCAGGCGACCACGGTCGACCGGCTGATCGACCAGGGCCGGGTCCAGGACGCGGTCCGGGAAACCGCGGTCGACGTGCTGGTCGACACCCGCGGGTACAGTCGGCGCGAGGCCCGCGACAGCGTGGACGCCGGCGCCTGGACCGACCGGCCCCGGGCCGCCGCGTTCCTCGGCGGGGACGCCACGAACCTCCCCCTGGAGGTCCGGATCCGCGACTGGCTGAGCGGCGAACCGTTCGAGCGCCAGGTCCGGGCGGCCGTCGACGAACTCGCCGACATGGCCGGGGTCGAGACGGGGAGCGGGATGGCCCCGGAGCCGGTCGACCTGAAAACGACGGAGACCGGCCGCCCCGGGGGATCCGGCGTCCCGACCGCCGACGCGAGGGAGACGGACCTCGCCGCCGAGGAGGGATCCGGTCCCGGCGATGGGACCAGCGACGGGGACGACGACGCGAGGTCGCCCGAGGACGTGGTCGCACCGGGGGGGAGGGTCGTCCCACCGGACGCCGGTACGGACGGTGACCCGACCGCCAGAGAGTCCGCGGACGGGGGCGACCGGGAGGGGACCGACGCTCCCGAAGTCGAGCGCTCCGCCGCACGGGAGGGATCCCGATGACCGAGGAGACGAGGGAGACTGGCCGGTGGGAGGTCGGCCTGGCGACGGCCCTGCTCGCCGGCGGTGCGGGCGTCGTCACCGGCAACCCCGCCGTCTTCCTCGCCGCCACGGTCGGCCTGGTGTACGCCGTCTACGGCTACGTGACCGGGCCGCCGCCGGGAACGGTCACCGTCGAGCGATCCCTGGACGACGACTCGCCGCTGCCCGGTGCGGAGGTGACGGTGACCCTCACCGTGACCAACGTCGGGGACGACCCGCTCCCGGACCTCCGGGTGACCGACCGGATCCCCGAGGAACTGGAGGTCGTCGACGACGGTTCCGCCTTCACGGCGACGCTGTCGCCCGGCGAGTCGGCCACCCACACCTACAGCGTCCGGGGCCGGCGGGGCGACCACGCGTTCGACGGGGCGGTCGTCGTCACCCGGAACCTGAGCGGCGGCGTCGAGCGCCGCCAGTTCGTCCGGGCCAGGACGGAACTCAGTTGCCGGTCCGCTCCCGAGGGACTCCCGCTCGCGGAGCGCACCATCCCCCACACCGGTCGGATCGAGACCGACGACGGTGGCGAGGGCGTGGAGTTCTACGCCACGCGCAGCTACCAGCGGGGCGACCCGATGGGACGGATCGACTGGAACCGGTACGCGAGGACCGGCGAGTTGACCACCATCCAGTACCGCGAGGAGCAGGCCGCGGTCGTGGTGGTGGTGGTCGACGCCCGGATGGAGGCCTCCGTCGCCCGCGACCCCGTCGAACCCGACGCCGTCGAACTGGGTGCCTACGCCGCCGAGGAAGTCGTCGATACGCTGCTGGAGCGACACAACCGCGTCGGCCTCGCCATGTACGGCGGCCACGGGGGGTACCTCTCCCCGGCGGCCGGGGACCCACAGCGTCTCCGTGTGCGGCAGTTGCTGCAAGACGGGCCCGGGGCCCTCGGCGACGGCCAGGGTGACAGGATGGCCTTCGGCGGCCGCCGGTTCTCGGCACTGGACCGGCGGATCCCGCCGGAGGCCCAGGTCGTCCTGGTCTCGCCGTTGCTCGACGACGACCCGGTGGGGCTGGTCAACCGGTTCCGGGCACACGGCCACCCGGTCACGGTCGTCAGCCCGGACGTCACCGCTGGCGAGACGCCCGGTGACACCCTGGCCCGCATCGACCGGGCCCACCGCGTCCACGAACTCCGCGAGAGCGAGACGCGGGTCCTGGAGTGGTCGCCCGACGAACCGCTCCACACCGCCGTCGCGCGTGCCGAGCGGAGGTGGTCGGGATGAGCCGTGACCCCGCGGAGCGGCAGGTCCGACTGGGCGCCCGCCTGGCGTCGGTCCTGGCGGCGCTGGTGGCGCTGGTCCTGGGGGTCGCCATCGGCGTCCCCGGTGCGACCCTCGGCGGCGTCGGCGGCGGCGTGATCCTGGCTGCCGGTGCCCGCGCCCTGGTGCGCGAGGAGAACGCCACCCGTGCGGCCGGGAGCGCCGGACTCGTCGTCGGGAGCCTGGCGCTCCTGGGCGGGATCGCCGTCGGCCTGCGGCACTCTTCGGTCGCGGCGGCGTTCGTCCCGGCCGCCTCGCTGGGCGTGGCGGTCGTCGTCCTGGACGCGTTCGTCGAGTCGCCCGTCCAGGCCAGCCCCCCGGTCGGCAAGGCCGTCAAGCGGTCGGCCGCAGTCATCGTTCCCGCCGCCGCCCTGGCGGCGACCTGGCACCTCGGCGTCCTCCCGACGGTGCTGCTCGCGCCCGAGGCGGTGGTCGTCCTCTGGACGTCGGTCAACGCCTTCCTCGCCCTGGTGGCGCTCCAGTTCCTCGCCGTCGTCACCATCGTGCTGGTCGGGGAAGCGATCCCGGTACTCGACCGGTGGATCCCGGACCTGGGCGAGGGGTCGGAGTCGCCCCTCGAACGGTTCGGCTTCCGACTGGAGGACGTCCCCGTCGCCTACTGGGCGCTGCTGATGCTCCAGGTCCTCGTCCTGCTGGTGAACCCCTCCGGTAGCTGGTTCGGGGCGGTGCTCGGCGTCCTCTCGGACCTCGGGACCGCCATCGAACTGGTCCTGGTGTACGGCGTCTTCCACCTCCCCCTGGTGGCCGTGGCCCTGCTCGCGGTCCTGGTCCTCGTCGCGCGCGGGTTCCAGGTGGTCGTGATGTGGTGGGCCGGCCCCCAGCCCGCCACGGCGCTCGCGTACGCCGCCGGGGGTGCTTTCGCCGCGGTCGTCGTGACCGGGCTGGGGGCGATTCCCCCCGTCGGGGCCGCACTCGGCCGGTGGGCCTCGGCCTCGGGCCTGGGGAGCCTCCCGGGGACGTTCGGTGCGACCGCTGTCGTCCTGCTCTGTGTCGTGGGGGCACTGGTGGTCGTCCGGACCCTGTTGCTCGCCTTCGGCGCGGCGACGGTGCTGGGCGCGGTCCCCGACTCCGCAGCGGGCTACGCGGCCGGGGGGACCCTCCTGTTCGTCGCCGCGCTGGCCGCCGCAGTGGGCGACGCACCCGCAGTCGTCGTGTTCGCCGGCGCCGCCGGATCCCTGCTGGTCTGGGACCTCGGCGAGAACACCACCACGCTCCGCGAACAGCTCGGGCGGGGCGTCGACACCCGGGAGGTCGAACTCACGCACGCCGTCGGCAGTGCCGTCGTTGGGGTCCTCGCGGTCGTCGTCGCGACGGGGGCCATGTTCCTGCTGGGCCCCGCCGGCCTGGCACCGCCCGACGAGGGGCGGGCGCTGGTGGCGCTGGCGCTCGCACTGGCGGCGCTGCTCGCGTTCGTCTACGTCGCCGAGAACCCCCTCGACGAGTCCGGGACCGACGAGGGATAGTCCCCGGTCCCTGCGGTCGTGTCCCACGGCGACCCGCCGGCGATAGTATTTAATACTGCCCGGGCGTAATTTGTAGCCGTAATGGCAGAGGTATGCTCGACGTGCGGGCTACCCGATGAGCTGTGCGTCTGCGAGGACGTCGCCAAGGAGTCACAGCAAATCTCGGTCCGCATTGACGAGCGCAGATACGGTAAGGAGGTAACGATCATCGAGGGGTTCGACCCGAACGACGTCGACCTTGACAGCCTCTCCTCGGAACTCAAGTCCAAGTTCGCCTGTGGAGGCACCGTCGACGGCGGGCACGTCGAGCTCCAGGGCAACCACGCCGGGCGCGTCGAAGACTATCTCGAAGAGCGCGGCTTCAACGTCGCCTGATCGTGACCTGACCCCTCCTTCTCGGCCCGTATCGCCGCCGGCGACGGGTCGACCGGTTCTCGCCGCCCGCCAGCCGCGGCTTCACCCCGGGTCATCGACGCCTCGACCACGGGGATCCGGTAGACGGGGGTCCGGATCACCGGCTGTCGTGTGTTTCGGAGAGCGGGAAGAAAAGAGCGACGTGCGACGTCGGCGGCCTCGCCCGGTCAGACCTGCTGGGAGTCCGACGTTGAGTTGCCGGCGGCGTCCGTGACCGTCAGGACGACCTCGCTCGCGGTCTGCTTCGATCGGACGTAGTGGCTGCCCGAGGCACTACTGCCACTGACGGAATCGGAGTCGGAGTCCAGCACGTTGCCCGAGGAGTCGAGCATCTCGGTCACGACGGTGTCGAGGTCACCGTCGCCGTCCGATACGGCCCAGTCGACGTCATAGCGGTTCCACTGGGGGTTGCTGTCGTCGTAGACGTCGAACTGGTCGATGGTCGGGGCGCTCTGGGTGTCCTCGGTTTCGCTCGTCGAGGCCGTGTCCGACGACGAGTTCCCGTCGGAGTCGGTGACCGTCGCCTCGACGGTGTAGGAGTTCCCGGATCCGTCGTCGCCGGCGGCGACGAGGCGCGTCGTGCCGGAGGCAGTGTCCCCGCTGACGCTGACGGTCGCGGTGTCCTCGGTCTCGCCGGCGGTGTCGTCGGTGAGCGTGAGGTCGACGGAGTCGAGGTCGCCGTCGTCGTCGCTGACCGACCAGTCGGCGTCGAACTCCGCGTCCGAGTCGCTGGTCTCGACCTCGGTCAGCGAGAGGCTGTCGACGGTCGGGGCGCTCTCGACGTTGTCGACCGTGACCGTGATGGTCGAGGAGGAACTCGCCCCGTTCGAGTCGGTGGCGGTGGCCTCCAGGGTGTGGTCGCCGTCGCTCACCCCGGTCGTGTCCCAGGAGTCCTCGTAGTAGCCCGACGTGGAGTTGTAGGTCGTCGATCGCTCGGAGCCGCCGTCGACGCTGTAAGTCACGTCCAGGGAGTCGTCGCTGTCCTCGCTGTCCGAGGCGTCGATCTGGACGGTGACCGTCCCCGACACCGTCTCGCCGTCACTGGGGTTGACCCAGGACGTCGTCGGGGAGGAGTTACTGGAACCGCTGTCGGGCGTATAGCTGTCGAACAGCGGGAAGGAGGTGTCGAAGTTCGAGGTGGTGACGAACGAGGAGTCGCCGGTGTTGTTCGAGTCGTCGTAGACCTGGTCGGCGTTCAGGCGCAGATCCGTCCCGATGCCGGCGGCGACGTCGTGGAGGTTCGAGCGCATGGTGGCCGACGCGTTGGCCGATCCCATCAGGATCACCGCGCCGCCGTTGGAGACGTAGTTCGCGAGGGCGTCCTTCTCGCTGGTCGTGAACGACTGCGGGGAGTTCGTGACGATGATCGCTCGCGCCGACGAGAGCCGGTTCTCGTAGGTGTCGGAGTCGACGGCGTTGATGCCTTCGTGGGCGACGCCGACGCCCTCCAGGAACCGCTGGTAGACGACGGTGTCCTCACACGAGAGGCCGTAGTCGGCGTTGAACTGCCGGTGGCCGCCCTCGATGAGCACCTTGCCCGCCTTCGAGGAGAGGTAGTCGATGAGGTTCGAGAGGAAGACCTTGTGCTCGCCCTCGTCGTCGCCCTCGTTGGCCTCGTTGATGAACAGGCCGCCGATCACGGCGGTGTTGTTGGCCTCGTCGACGCCGACCATCGGGATCTCCGAGTAGTCGATCCCGCCGGAGTCGAGGGACTGGGTGGTGGTCGACTCGGCGTAGACCGGCACCCGCGAGTCGGCGATGGCCCCGTCGCTGGTCCGGACGCTGGAGGCGTTCGGGAAGTAGACCGTCGACACCGGGTCGTTGTCCACCTCCGAGGTGTTCTCGGGGTCGCTCTGCTGCCAGACCCGCAGGCCTTCCGACTGGGCGTCGTGTTCGGCCTGCCAGTACTCGTCGTGCTTCGTGAGCGAGGAACTGTACACCCGGGCGTAGCCTTTGCGGACGACGTCGTAGTTGTAGACCGTGTCCATCGACCCGTCGCCGTCCTTGTCGTAGCGGACGTATGCCAGTAGCCGGTCGAAGGGGTCGAACGTGTCCTCGTTCTCGTCGACCGCGATCTGACAGGGCGTGCCGTCGGGGAACTCGTTCTGTGCGTAGTCCTTCGCGTTCTCGCCCCAGTCGGCGAGGTAGTTGTCGTCCTCGATGCCCTCCCACTCGCGGACCTCCTCGTACCTGTTGTTCCTCTTGGTCTCGGGCGTGTCCAGCCCCAGGTGCCGGATCTCGTACTCCTGGCCGTCGCAGTCGAGGACGACGTCGAACGTGTCCCCGTCGGTCACGTCGACGACCGTCCCGTCGTACCACACGCCGGGTTCGAAGTTACACTCCGCCGCCGCCTGTTGCGATGCGAGTGTTACACCGAACGCTGACGCGCTGACGCCTTTCAGGAATTGCCGCCGTTGCATGCGTGTTCACTGATCCCAACCCTTCATAAAGCTTCCCATCTGGATTAAAATTATTAGGTTAACATAGGACTTGATGGAGGATCGGAAGACTACAGGCGGCCAGCGGGCGAGAACTCGTCAAACCAGCAACTCGACGGCCGGAAGATCCGGACGCGACGACCACGTTACCGGCGCGGAGCGGTCGCTCCGGACCCGTCTCTCCGTGCGAGTCTAGCGGGCGGAGCGGGTGGCGTCAGATCAGCCCCTCCTCGCGGGCCAGCAACAGGCCGGTGATCGTGGCGTCGTTGGACGGGGCCTCGCGGGCCCGGGCCAGTGCCTCGTCGACGGGCACCGACCGCACCTGGAGGAACTCGTTGCCGTCCAGGTCCGGTTCGACCGGTTCCAGCCCCTCGGCGAAGACGATCCCCCGACGGTGGCGCAGGACGCCGGTGGCGACGGCGTAGTCCGCCAGCAGCGACACCCCTGCCGGGTCGAACCCCGTCTCCTCGCGGAGTTCGCGGGCCCCGGCCGTCGTGAACGACTCGCCCTCCTCGACGATCCCCGCCGGCAGTTCGAGGTGGGTCTCCCGGATCGTCGGCCGGTACTGCTCGACGAACACCACCCGGCCGTCGGCCACCGCGACCACCACCACCGCCGGCGGCAGTTCCGCCCAGTAGTACCGCTTTCGCGACCCGTCGGGCTGTTCGACCAGGTCGTACCCCCCGGTGTACCAGGGCGTCTCGTACTCGACCGCGGACTCGACGACCGGCCACTCCGGGTCGCCCGGCCACTCCTCACTCATCGTCGGCGTCGTCCCCGCGGTCCCGTTCCTCGGCGCCGTCCGATCCCCCGGTGGCGGCCCCCTCCTCGTCCGGTCCGTCGGTCGAACCAGTGGCGGGGTCGTCGCCCTCTCCTTCCTCGCCGTCCTCGCGGTCCGACGCCTCGCCCATCATCCGCCGGGTCATCTCCCGGGCCTCGGCGAGGATCCCCGCCTGTTCGCCGGTGAGGTCGCCCCGCCCGGCACCGCGGGGGCCGCGGCGGCCCTCGCTCGCGAGGTGGTCCTCCAGGGTCTCCCCGCGGTCCGGGCCGTGGTCGTGGCCCGTCGTGTCCTCGAACACCTGCGGGTACTCCGTCTCGGCCGCCTCCCCGGCCACGACCGGACCCAGGTCCGACGGCCCGTACTCCGACCAGTCCGGAACGTGTTCGTCCAGCCAGTCCTCGTGGTCGTCGCCGTGGGTCATCGCCGTCACCGCCAGGTGGTCCGCCAGGTGGCGCTCGTCGGCCTGGGGCGTCCCACAGACAGGACACGCGTAGCCCATGCCCGGCGGGAGGGGTCCCACGGAGAAATGGCCGGCGATCGGTGCCCGGCGCGACTCCCGCCGGTCCGTCGGCAGCAAAGCCTCGGGAGGTCCGATCTCAGTCTTCAACGGATCCGGAGACCCGTTCCCCGCCGGGGCCGTAGAGGTGGCAGGACACCCCGGGCTCTCCCTCGTCCAGGGACGGCGACGTCGTCTCGCAGACGCTCTCGAAGCGGTCCCGGAGGCGGGCGGCGGTCGCCTCGCGCTCGTCGTCCAGGACCAGTTCGAGGGCCTCCCGGACGACCGCCCGGTTGGCACCGCTCAGGTCCGCATCGAAGAGTTCGGCCTCCAGGGCGTCGACGGCGTCCGTCCCGGTCTCGACCCGTTCCATGGCCGTCCCCCGCACCTCCTCCGGGATCCCGTCGCCCGCCAGGCGGTCCCGCAGGTCCATCACCTCGCGGAAGGCCGCCTGGTCGATTTCGACGTCCTCGGGCGGGATCACCTCGGGACACCGGGTCCGGAACCGACACCCCGAGGGCGGGTTCCGCGGCGAGGGCACGTCGCCCTGCAACACCTGGACGTCCCGCCCCGCCTCCGCGGCCTCGGCCCGCGGGACGCTCTCCAAAAGCGCCTGCGTGTAGGGGTGTTTCGGCGACTCGAATATCTCCTCGACCGGCCCGATCTCCACGATCTCGCCGAGGTACATCACCGCGACCCGGTCGGAGATGTGGCGCACCACCGAGAGGTCGTGGGCGATGAACAGGTAGGTCAGCCCCAGTTCCTCCTGGAGGTCGCTGAGGAGGTTGAGGACCTGTGCCTGGACCGAGACGTCCAGCGCCGAGACGGGTTCGTCCAGCACCAGGAAGTCCGGTTCCAGGGCGAGGGCGCGGGCGATGCCGATCCGCTGGCGCTGGCCGCCGGAGAACTCGTGGGGGTAGCGGTCTATCTGCCCCTCGGAGAGGCCGACCCGCTCCAGGAGATCCCGCACGCGGCGGTCCCGCACCGCCTTGGTCGAGACGCCGGCACGGACCTCGACCCGTACCGAGAGCGGGTCCCTCTCCGTGACGGTCACCGTCGCGTCCAGGTTCTCGGCCAGTTCGGTCTCGAAGGTGACCGCGAGGGTCCCCCCGTCGACAGCCGCGACCTGGTGGGGATCGCCGGCGGGGGTGGTGGGCGCCGTCCGCCCTTCCCCGACCGCCCTCCCGGACGCGTCCGACCCGCCGTCGGCCGCCGGGTCCGCACCCGACCCGTCGCCTGCGACCGTCTCCCCGCCCTCGTTCGTGCCGCGGGCATCGGCCGGGTCGAGGTCCGGCCTGTAGGCGACCGACACGCCGAGGTCGCGCTCCCCGAGGTACATGTCGGCGTCGCCGTACACGTCGACGGCGACCGAGATGTTCCCGTCGACGGTGCAGTCGACCGGCCGGTCGGCGATCCGTCCGCTGTCGGGGAGACCGTGTATCGACAGCGGTTCGCGGATGATCCCTCCCGCAGTCATGCGGGGATCGAGGCTCGAAAAGGGATCCTGGAAGACGATCTGTGCCTCCCGGCGGAACGCCGTGAGGTCCTCCTCGTCGTAGACGTTCACCCCGTCGAACCGGACGGTCCCGTCGGTCGGTTCGCGCAGTCGCAGGAGCGTCTCGCCGGTGGTGGACTTGCCACACCCCGACTCCCCGACCAGGCCCAGCGTCTCTCCCTCCCGGATCTGGAAGGAGACGCCGTCGACGGCCTTCACGCTCTGGGGCTCGCGCCCCATCAGCCGGTCGTATATCGTGTCCTGCTCGGAGTAGTACTTCCGCAGGTTCTCGACGTGGACCAGGGGGTCAGTCATCGGCGGATCCCTCCTGGGAACCGGTGGGTCCCGGTCACCGGCGGATCCCGAGACCGGTACTCCGGGCCTAGCGGTACTTCTCGACGTGGTCGGCGACTTCCTCGGGGGTGTACCCGACGTGGACGCCGGCGTCGTTGAGGGCGTCGATCTTCGACTCGGCGGTGCCGGTGCCAGCCTCGGAGACGATGGCGCCGGCGTGGCCCATCCGCTTGCCGGGCGGGGCGGTCCGGCCGGCGATGAAGCCGACCACGGGCGTCTCCATGTGCTCGTCGATGAACTCGGCGGCCTGCTCCTCGTCCTCGCCACCGATCTCGCCGCACATCACCGCCACCTCGGTGTCCGGGTCGGCCTCGAATAGGCGCAGGGCGTCGACGAAGTCGGTGCCGATGATGGGGTCGCCCCCGATCCCGATGGCCGTCGACTGGCCGAGGCCGCGGTTCGTGAGGTTATCGACGATCTGGTAGGTGAGCGTGCCGGACCGCGAGACGAACCCCACCGACCCGGAGGAGAAGACGTTCCCCGGGAGGATGCCGAGTTTGGCCTCGCCGGGCGTGATCACGCCGGGACAGTTCGGGCCGATCAGGGTGGTGTCGACGTCGTTCAGTTTCTCGTTGACCAGGCTCATGTCCTGGACAGGGATCCCCTCGGTGATGGCGACCACCAGGTCCAGCGGGGAGTCGACCCCCTCGAATATCGCGTCGCCGGCGAACGCCGGCGGCACGAACACGACCGAGGCGTCGGCGTCGTGTTCCCGGGCGGCACGCTCGACGGTGTCGTAGACCGGGACGCCGGCGACCGCCTGGCCGCCCTTGCCCGGGACCGCGCCGGCCACGACGTTCGTGCCGTACTCCATCATCTGCTCGGCGTGGAACTTCCCCTCGCCGCCGGTGATCCCCTGGACGACGACCCGGGTGTCGTCGTCGACGAGCACGCTCATGCTTCCACCTCCGTGGCGAGTTCGACCGCACGCTGGACGGCGTCCTCCAGCGTGGACTCCACCTCGACCAGGTCGGTGTTCAGGATCTCCATGCCCTCCTCGGCGTTGGTGCCCGCCAGCCGGACCACCACGGGGTCGGGGATCTCGTCGAACCCCTCCAGGGCGGCGTTGATGCCCTTGGCGACCTCGTCGCCGCGGGTGATGCCGCCGAAGATGTTGAACACGACCGAGTCGACGTTGGGGTCCGAGAACACCATGTCCAGCGCGTTGCTGACCCGTTCGGCCTTGGCACCCCCACCCACGTCGAGGAAGTTGGCGGGTGCCCCGCCGTAGTGGTCGACCAGGTCCAGGGTCGTCATCACGAGGCCCGCGCCGTTGCCGATGATGCCGACGTTGCCGTCGAGGCGGACGTAGTCGAAGCCGTACTCGTCGGCCTTCCGTTCGAGTTCGTCGCCGGACGCCGACTCCTCCTCCATGTCGGCCATCTCCGGTTGGCGGAAGAGGGCGTCCTCGTCGACGTTGAAGACGGCGTCGGCCGCGACGACCTCGTCGGCGGCGGTGACCATCAGGGGGTTGATCTCGGCGTCGGCACCGTCGCGCCCGTCCCAGAGCTGGTACAGCGTGGTGAGAACCGAGGCGACGTCCCGCGCGACGGCGTCCTCGACGCCCGCGTCGTAGACCGCCCGACGGGCCTGGTAGGGGTGCAGGCCGAACGACGGGTCGACGTGCTCCCGGGCGATGGCGTCGGGGTCCTCGGCGGCGACCTCCTCGATGTCGACGCCGCCGCGGGTCGAGACCATCGCGACGGGTTTGCCCTCGCCCCGGTCCATCGTCACGCCGACGTACAGTTCGTTCGTGAAGTCGACCGCGTCCTCGACGAGCACCCGGTCGACGTGGTAGCCCTTCAGGTCCATGCCCAGGATCGACTCCGCCGCCGACCGGGCCTCGTCCTCGTCGTCGGCCAGTTCGATCCCGCCGGCCTTGCCGCGACCGCCCACCTGTACCTGCGCCTTCACCGCGACCGGGTACCCGATCCGGTCGGCCGCCGCGACGACCTCCTCGACCGTCTCGGCCAGTTCCGAGTCGGGCGTGGGGATCCCCGCGTCGGCGAAGACGCCCTTGGCCTGGTATTCGTGTAGCTTCATCGGTGACTCGTCACGTAGTTCCGTCGACCGCGAGTTAGTTGTGTCGAAACGACGGGGGCAGGCCCGCACGCGAGAGACGAACCGGCGCCACGGCCCGACCGGTCCCACATTCCTAAGCCCCCGGACGCCCTACCGCCGGTATGGCTTCCGACGGCGACCCACGAGTCCTGTTTCTCATGAACCTCGTGCTCTCGTTCGCCTTCAGCGCGGTCGTGGTCTGGGGGTTCTCGGTGATAAACGTCGCCCCGTTCGACTGGACGAACGTGGCGCTGGCGACCGTCTTCCTGATGGTGGCGACCTACCTCCTCGTCTTGCGGTGACTCCCGGCGACCGGCACCACCGGCCCCGGGATCCGAAATATATGTCCGTAGCACGTAGGTCCCGACATGGTATCGGCACTGTTCGTCGTCAGCGAGCACGGGTACTGGGGCGAGGAGTGTATCACGCCCCTGGAGACGCTCACCGACGCGGGAGTCGAGGTCACGGTCGCGACGCCCACCGGCGACCCGCCCGTGGTCGACGACCGGTCGGTCGATCCCGAGACCGTCGGCGAGGAGACTGCTGAACGCGTCGAGCGAGTCCACGAGTCCGACGAGCGCCTGAACGACCCCGAACCACTCGCGCGGGTCGACGGCGCCGACTACGACGCGGTCGTGTTCCCCGGCGGCCACGGCACCGAGTGGGACGTGAACCAGGACCGCCACGCCCGGGCGGCCCTCCGGGACGCCGTCGAGGGCGACAGGACGGCCCTGGTAGTCTGTCACGCGGTCGGGATCCTGGCGTTCACCCGGACCAGCGACGGGTCGTTCCTCGTCGAGGGCCGGGACGTCACCGGCTTCCCCAACGAGTGGGAGGAGGGGATCGTCGACGACGACGATCGGATGCCGGACGGTCGAAAGCTCCCCTACTGGGTCGAGGACGAGGTGCGGGCCGCCGGGGCGAACTGGGACGCCGAACTCGACGAGGACGCGAGCGTCACCGTCGACGGCGACCTGGTAACGGCCCGTGGTCCGGAGTCCTCCGAAGAGGCGGCACGGACGCTGCTTACCGAACTCGGCGTCGAGACGCCCGCCTAGGCCCCGTCGACGTCGGGACGGCGACCGGTCGGCCGCGTCGTCAGACAACCCGGTTGATTATCTCCTCGCCGTCGTCGACCCTGCGGACGTTCTCCCGGACCAGGTCGGCGACGTCCTCGTAGTAGCTCCGCACGGTCGCCGCGACGTGGGGCGTGACGACGACGTCCTCGCGGTCCCAGAGCGGCGAGGACGCCGGCAACGGTTCGGTCTCGAACACGTCGAGGGCGGCCCCCGCGATCTCGCCCTCCCGGAGTGCCTCGACCAGGGCGTCCTCGTCGACGACCGGACCCCGGGCGACGTTTATCAGGTACGCGTCGTCGTCCATCGCGGCGAGTTCCCGGGCGCCGACCAGGTCCCGCGTCTCGTCGGTCAGGGGGACGGCCAGCGCGACGAACCTGGCGTCCCGGACGGCCGCCAGGAGGTCGCCGGGCGGGTGGACGGTCTCGACGCCCTCGACCGGGTCGCCCGACCGCCTGACGCCGGTGACGGACATCCCGAGCGCCGCGGCACGGGTCGCGATCCCCCGTCCGAGCGTCCCGAGACCGACGACGCAGATCGACTCACCGTCCAGCGTGAACGGGCGGTCCCACGCCGGGCGTCGCCAGGCGTGGTCGCGCTGGTTCCGCACGTACTGGGGGAACTGGCGGGCGAGCGCGATCATGTAGCCGACGACCATCTCGCCGACCGACTCACCGTGGATCCCCGTCGAGTTCGTGAGCGCGACGCCCCGCTCTTCGAGGGTCTCGAAGGGAAAGCGGTCGACGCCGGCCTGGATGGAGTGGATCCACGCCACCGGATCCGCGAAGGCGTCGTCGTACTCGAAGGTCACGACCGCGTCGTAGTCGGCGAGGTCGCCGGTCCCGACCACGGCCACGTCCCGGTCGAGGTCCGACAACGCCTCGACCAGTCGTTCCGGGGGGAACACCTCCCCGACGGACTCGTGGACGCCGATCCTCGACAGTTCCATGTTCGTCCCGTCGAAGCGACGGAGATTCAAATTTTGGTCTCGACGGCGGGCGGAAGCGGAAACGGGAGTGGAAGCGAAAACGGGAGTGGAACTGACCGACGAGCACAAGTATGACATCCTCCCCGGCGTGAACGCCGGGGGTTCCCAAGCGTTGGGATATTATGGTTCGCGGCGCACCTGCTCTTGTGGGGCGACTCGCCCCGTGGATTTGTCGAACAAGCGCACCGCTGGCTGTTCCAT